>NZ_JBFAJV010000001.1:0-990493 GCF_040655415.1 Actinosynnema sp. NPDC050436
TTGTCGTTGAAGTCGGCGGCCTGGTCGTCGACGATCTCGATGCCGGCCTGGCGGCACTTGTCCTGCAGGATGCGGACGGTGTCCGCACGGCGCTGCACCGTCTTGTGGCCCAGCTTGAAGGACGCGCGGTACTCGCCCTTGGTGAAGATGCCGTCGCCGCCCTGCTTCCAGCCGGCGTCCTCCAGGGTCTTCTTCGACGCCGCGACGTCACCCTTGCCCAGGTCCGTGTAGTGGTCCTCGTAGCCCACCTCGTTGGGCATGAACGTGAACGAGCCCAGCGGCTTCGCGTTCTCGTCCACGTCCTTGACCAGCTTCTCGACCAGGTCGTCGCGGTCGAAGCACTGGGCGACCGCCAGGCGCAGTTCCTTGTTGTTCTTGAACAGCGGACGCGCCATGTTGAAGTCGACGTGCTCGTAGGTCTGGCCACCGGCCGCGTACACGGCGAACGCGCTGTCGCCGCGCAACTGCTGCGCCACCGCCGCCTCGGCCTGCGGCGCGATCACGACGACTTCCTTGTTCTGCAACTGCTGGGCAGCCGACTGCGCGTCGGTGTTGGTCTTCAGCACGACCTTCGCGGCGGACGGCTTCTCGCCCCACCACTTCGGGTTGCGCACGACGACCGTCTGGTCCTTCAGGTCAGAGGACTCGATCAGGTACGGCCCGCCCGACAGCGCCACCGACGCGTCGAAGCCCAGCCAGCCCTTCGTGTAGAACTCGGCGACCTTCTTGACGGTCTCGTCGTTCTGCGCCGGCAGCACCTTGGTGATGTCCGCGACGCCGGTCTTCTCCTCCAGCACGTGCGCGGGCAGGAGGCTGTCACCGCCCGGCTGGGAGAACAGCGCGCGGTAGTCCGCGAACGGCTTGTCCTTGAAGAACGACGTGGTGATCGTCTTGTCGTCGTCCGAGCACTCGAGCTTCTCGATGTTCTCGTAGCCCGTGGGCGAGGTGTCGAAGATCGTGGCCTCCGAGCCGTCCTCGCCCTTCACCGTCGCCTTGCTGGTCGCGGCCAGCCACTTGAGGTAGAAGTCGTCGCAGTCGATCGGCTTGCCGTCCGACCACACCGCCGCCTTGTTGACCTTCCACTCGATGACCTGCGGGTCGGTCGAGGTGACCTTGATCGACTCCATCAGGTCGCCGTCGATCTTGATGACGAACTTGCCGTCGATCAGGTCGGTGATGTAAGGCGAAGGCTGCACGTTCGACAACACGGTGGTGTTGGCGAAGTTGTTGGACGCCCCGAGGTTGTTGTTGTAGTCGTGGAAGCCCTCGTCGACGGTGATGGCGATGTCACCGATGTCGTCGACCTTGGGACGCTTGAACAGCTCGTCCTGACCACCGATCTTGCCGGGGTCGGAGTTCTGCATCGGGCCCTGGCCCGCCGACCCGTCGTTGCCGCTGCCGCACGCCCCGACCAGCAGCGTGGCGCACGCGAGCAGCGCGAACGCCGGTACCGCCTTAGACCGCCTCATTGAATCTGCACCCTCCCCGAGCCGACTCCGCCGCGCACAACCGAATTACCGCGAGCCGGCTACGAACTACCCAAGTAAACGAGCCGACCATATCACCGGACCGCGCGGCGCATTCGCCGCAGAGGACCGCGCAGAGCCGACCGGACAGGTACCGTACGTTACCGCTGGAACATACGCGCAGGTGACGAGGGTCACGAGGTCGCGGTCGAGTAGTTGACCGACAACTGTCAGGCAACGATGTTCGGTCATTCCCCGACGATCCCGGACAACACTCGTGGGTGTGTCACCCCGCCGGGCGACACCGGTTCGCGCACGTCTCCCGGCGACTCACGCACCCGTCCGCGCACGGAATTGCCCACGCCGACCGACCGCCATTGTGATGTGCCACACCACTCCCGAGGGAATTCACTTGACTGCGAATTCCCCCGTTCCGGTGCGTCGTACTCCGGCGCGCGGCACGCGGTGACCGCACCAACGCGGAGTGCCCGCCGACGAACGCCCGCCGGCACCAACGGGTGATCGACCGGTTGTCGGCACGGCGTGCTCGGCGCGGTTCGGCGTCGAGGTGGAATGCGCCGGATTCCCGGCCCCGCAGGGCGTTGCGACCAGCGGCGCGGCCGGAACGGATCGTGCGGGCGGGGAATTGCGGTCCGGTTCGCGCGGGCGCTCGGCAGGATTGCGGCACCGAACTCGGCGACGCGGAAGGGGGCGTGCGGTGGACCAGGCGCGCGCGGTGATCAAGGCGGTCCGGGGTGCGTGGTCGGCGCTCGGTGAGCCGCTGTACGTGCCGGCCGGCCACTTCTACTCGCCGGTGCCAGGGCGGCACGACGTCGCGCGGGCCGTCGGCGTCGACCGGGCCGCCCGGTCGCTGCCCGGGATCGACCTGCGCGAGCAGGCGCAGCGGGAACTGGCCGCCGACCTCGCACCGCGCTGGGCCGACGTGCCCACCGGTCGGCACCCGGACTGGCGCTACCGACCCGACAACGAGATGTTCGGCTTCGCCGACGCCGCGCTCTGCTACTCGGTGCTCGCCCACCTGCGCCCCCGCCGGGTGGTCGAGGTCGGCTCGGGCTTCTCCTCGGCGATCGCGCTGGACGCCGCCGACCGCCACGCGCCCGGGTGCTCCTTCCTGTTCGTCGAGCCCTACCCGGACCGCCTGCTCGGCCTGCTCGACCAGTCCGACCGGCGGTGGGAGCTGCTGCGCAGCCCCGTGCAGGACGTGCCGCTCGACGTGTACGACGACCTCGGGGACGGCGACGTCCTGTTCATCGACTCGACGCACGTGAGCAAGGCGGGCAGCGACGTCAACCACCTCTTCTTCGAGGTGCTGCCCCGCCTCGCGCCGGGGGTGGTGGTGCACGTCCACGACATCTTCTGGCCGTTCGAGTACCCGGTGGGGTGGCTGGAGGAAGGGCGGGGCTGGACGGAGAACTACCTGCTGCGGGCGTTCCTGTCCTACAACTCGGCGTTCGAGGTGCTGCTGTTCGCGTCGTGGCTGTGGACGGCGGAACGCGATTTCGTCCGCACGCACCTCCCCCACGCCGTCGACCAGTCCCCCGGCAGCATCTGGCTGCGCAAGACCGGGTCCTGACGACGGCGGGCCGGTCGGCACCGGGCGAACCCGCCGTCTTCGGTGCGGGCACCCGGACCCGTCGCACCGCCGGCCGGGCGGTGGGCGACCCGATCGGCCCAGCGGGTGCCGTCGTCCGCGGTACGTGCGGTGAGCACGCCGGGACCGTTCGGGTGCCGTGGCCCGGACACCTCCGTGACCGATTATCCGTTGTGGCACAGTGAATCCGGCGGACGTCCGGGGTGCCGGCGCGGGAGGGCAGATGGCTGATCTCATCGAGCGGGTGCGCGCGCTGGTCCCGGCGTTGCGGGCCAACGCGACGCGGTGCACCGCCGAGCACCGGGTGCCGCTGGAGAACCTGGAGGCGTTGCGCGAGACCGGCCTGTACCGGGCGGGGCTGCCCCTGCACGCGGGCGGGACCGCGTGCGACCTGCGGACCAAGTTCGACGCCCTGGTCGAGGTGGCGCGGGGGTGCGGTTCCACCGCGTGGGTCTCGGCGATCTACACCGACGTCGGCTTCCTGCTGACCAAGTTCCCCGACGACGTGCAGGACGAGGTCTACGCCGACCCGGACGCGTTCCACTGCGGCACGCTCGCGCTGCCCGGCCGGGCGGTGGCCGTCGACGGCGGGTACCTGGTCTCCGGGCGCTGGCCGTTCAACAGCGGCTGCCTGGACGCGTCCTTCCTGGTGCAGCCGGCCCTGGTGGAGGGTGGCGAGCTGACCCACTTCGTGTTCCCCCGGGGCGCGCTGACCATCGAGGACGACTGGCACGTGAGCGGCCTGGAGGGCACCGGCAGCCACTCGGTGTCGGGCCAGGACGTGTTCGTGGCGGACCGGTGCGCGATCCCGACCGCGCGGCTGCTCGACCAGGAGCACCGCAGCGCGCGCAACGCCGACTCGTCCTACCACCGGCACCCGCCGATCACCTACCTGCTCACCAGCGCCGTGGCGCCGTTCGTGGGCATGGCGGAGCACGCCTACGAGTTCTACCTGGAACGCCTGCCCGACCGGGGCCAGGTCGCCTACACCGGCTACAGCCACCACCGCGACGCCGCGATCACCCACCTGCACGTGGCGGAGGCGCGGATGAAGATCGACTCCGCGCGGCTGCTCGCCGAGCGGGCCTGCTCGCTGCTGGACGAGCGGGTCGCGGCCGGTGCGGTGAGCGGGCCCGAGGTGCTGGCCGAGGTGTGGGGGCTGACGGTGTACGCGTCGAAGCTGAGCACCGAGGCGGTCGAGCTGCTGCGGCTGGCCTCGGGCGCGTCGGGCATCGCGACCCGGTTCCCCCTGCACCAGGTGTCGCGGGACATCAACGCCCTGGCCACGCACGCGCTCATGGTGCCGTCGACCGGGATGGAGCACTACGGCCGCTCGCTGTGCGGGGTGGAACCGACCACCATGCTCCTGCGGTGACCGGTTCTCGCCCGAACGGGCACCTCGCCCGCGCCCGGCGGCCTACGGTGGGGGGATGAGCGATCTGCCGGACACGTTCGACGACGCGTTCTCGGTCGTCGAGCAGTCGGAGTGGCTGCGGAAGGTGTTCCCGTCCGTGGTCGACGCGGAGCTGCCGGGAGAGGTCGAGCCGTTCTCGTTCGTGCCGGCCGCCGGGTTGGCGGAGGTCGCGGCGGCGGTGCGGGTCGGTCCCGGCGGGCTGCTGGTCGACCTGGCGTGCGGGCGCGGCGGGCCGGGGCTGTGGGTGGCGCGGCGGCTCGGTGCCCGGCTGCGCGGGGTCGACGCGTCCCCGGTCGCGGTGGCCGCCGCGACCCGGCGGCGCGCGCTGTTCGGGCCGGGCCTGGACGCGCGGTTCGCGGTCGGCGACCTGGCGGGCACCGGGCTGGACGACGGCGTGGCCGACGCGGTGGTGTGCGTCGACGCCTTCCAGTTCTCCGAGGACCACGACCCGGTCGTCCGCGAGCTGCGGCGGGTGCTGCGGCCCGGCGGGCGGCTGGCGCTGACCTGCTGGGAGTCCCGGGACCTCGGCGACTCAGCCGTGCCCGCCCGGTTCGCCGGCCTGCGGTGCGGGGAGCTGCTGCGGCGCGGTGGTCTCGCCGACGTCGAGGTGGTCGAGCGGCCCGGCTGGGAGCAGCGCCGCCGGGCCGCCTACGAGGCGGCGCTCGCGGCCGGACCGTCCGACGACGCCGGGTTGGCGCTGATGCGCGAGGAGGCCCGGTCCGCCCTCGGCTCCCTGCCCCGGCTCAGGCGGGTGCTGGTCACGGCCACCAACCCCGCCTGACCGCTCGGGGTCAGTGCCCCCGGAACGCCTCCTCCAGCCACCACGCGGCGCGGTCGGTGGTGACCTTGGCGTCGATCAGCAGCGGGGTGTCGCGCGGGCCGTCCAGCCACCGGGTCAGGCCCGCGAGGTCGTCGCGGCGGCGCACGGTCAGCGCGGCGCAGCCGAACCCCCGGCCGAGGGCGGCGAAGTCGGTGTCGGGGAACCGCACGGTGTCCAGCGGGTGCCCGGCCGGGCCGAAGTGGTGGACCTCGGCGCCGTAGCCGCTGTCGTTGTACACCACGACGACCATCGGCAGGCCGAGCCGGACGACGGTCTCCAGCTCGGCCACGCCCATCAGGCCGCCGCCGTCGCCCAGCGCCGCGACGGGCAGCCGGTCGGGCCGGGCCAGCGCCGCGCCGATGGTGGTGGCCAGGCCGAGGCCGATCGACTGGAACGCCTGGGTGAAGCAGAAGCCGCGCTCGTCGGGCACCGACAGGTACGCGCTCGGGTAGCCCATGAAGTTGCCGGAGTCCACGCCGAGCACCCGCTCGGCGGGCAGCAGGTCGTCCAGCCGGACCGACAGCGCGCGCGGGTCGATCCGGTCCGCTCCGGACCCGTCGGCGAACGGGACGTCGCGCCAGCGGACCGCGGCGGCGATCCGCGACGCCAGCTCGGGCGAGCGGTAGCCGGGCGTCCCGTCCACCCGCACTGCGTCGGCGACGGCCCGCACGTCGCCGACCACGCCCACGTCGACGGGGCGGTGCGCGCCCAGCGCGTCGGCGTCCAGGTCCACCTGGGCGACGGTGGCACCGGGCCCGACCAGCGCGCCGTGCCGCAGGGTCCACCCGTTCAGCGCGCACCCCCAGCCGACCACGAGGTCCGCGCCGGCGATCAGCTCGGCGGCGAGCGGGCTGGCGAACCCGCCGGAGATGCCCAGCGACCACGGGTTGCCGGCGAACAGCCCGTTGGCCACGGCCGAGGTCGCCAGCAGCGCACCGCACCGCGCGGCGAGCCGTTCGAGCCCGGCGCGGGCGTGCCGGGCGCCCCGGCCCGCGATGAACACCGGCCGGCGGGCCGAGGCGATGGCCTCGGCGAGCGCGTCCACCCCAGCGGGAGGATCGAGCACGGGAGGATCGAGCACTGAACGGTCGAGCGCAGAGGAGGCCGAAGGGGCGGGCTCGGACTGCCGGTCCAGCGGCAGGTTGAGCACGACGGTCCGCCGCTCGTGCGTCGCGCGCCGGACCGCCCGCACCACGGTGTCCACGGCGGTCGACGCGGACGTGACCCGCTCGCTGACCGCGCCGACCGCCGTGGCCAGGGCGGTCTGGTCCACGAAGAAGTTCGAGCGCGGCGAGGTCACCTCGGCGGCGAGCACCACCAGCGGCGTCCGGCTCTTGGCGGCCTCGGTGATGCCCGTCATCGCGTTGGTCAGGCCGCAACCCTGGTGCACCGACAGCACCCCGAGCCGGCCGCTGGTCCGCGCGTAGGCGTCCGCCATGGTGGCCGCGCCGCCCTCGTGCCGGGCGGCGACGTACCGCGCGCCGCCGGCGACCAGGGCGTTGGTGACGTGGAAGTTCCCGCTGCCGACCACGCCGAAGACGTGGTCGGCACCGAGGTCGGCCAGCGCGCGGCCGACGGCGTCCGCGACGGTCACCGCTCGACCAGCGCCAGCACCCGGGTGGGGCTGCCCGAGCCGCCGACGATCGGCAGCGGCCCGGTGAGCACCACGGCGCCGGTCGGCGGCAGCAGCGCGAGGTTGCGCAGCTGGGTCAGGCCGTACTTGCCCGCGCCCAGCAGGTAGGAGTGGCAGGGGAAGGCGGGCTCGAACGAGTGCGCCGCACCCGCGTCCGTGCCCACGGTCTCCACGCCGACGCCGATGACCGGCGTCTCCTCGGCCAGCCAGCGGGCGCACTCCGGCGAGATGCCGGGGCTGTGCCCGCCGTTGACGAAGTCCTCCTGGCTCTCGCCGCGCGCGTCCCAGCCGGTCCGGTAGAGCAGCCAGCCGCCCTCCGGCAGCGGGCCGTGCTCGTCCTGCCACTGCCGCACGTGCGCGATCTCCAGCAGGAAGTCCGGGTCCTGCGCGGCGTGCCCGGCGAAGTCCAGCACGGCGGCGGGCGCGACGAACTTCGCCGGGTCGACCTGCGACACGTCCTCGCCGTCCCGGGCGGTGGCCCAGTGCACCGGGGCGTCGAAGTGGGTGCCGGTGTGCTCGCCGGTGTGGATGTCGTTCCAGTACCAGGCGGGTCCCCGGTCGTCGTAGCGGCTGATCTCCTCCAGCCGGAACGGGATGGTGTTGGCGAACGGCGCGGGCAGTTGCAGCAGCGGGGTGCCGGGGTGCAGCGGGGCGGTCAGGTCGACGACCTCGACCCTCCCCGAACCGAGCGCGCCGAGCAGGTCGGACAGAACCGACATGGGCCTCTCCCCTCTCAGGGGCTGTGGGGCGCGGCACCCCGCCGGCGGCGGTCCGCGCCAGGGCGTCGAACGGCACTTCGGCGCGAAGGGTACTGGTCGCCGCGCCGGGCGACGGGTCACGCGGGGCTGTTCTCCGACGGGCTGCCGGCGGGCTCGAACACCCCGAGCAGGCGCAGGTAGCCGTCCTCGCCGAGGTTCTCCACGAGGTGGTGGACGCCGGCCGGGAGGTAGAAGCACGAGCCCGCGCCGATTTCCGAGGTCACGCCCGCGATCTCGACCTGGCCGGTCCCGGACAGCACGAACACCATCTCGCTGTACGGGTGGAAGTGCATGGGCGTGCGCAGGGTCGGGATGTAGCCGACGAACTGGGTGACACCCGAGCACCCGCTGTCGGGGTCGAACAGGGTCTGGAACTCGCGGTCGCTCACCGCGTCCTGCTTGACCTGGTCGGCGAGGTCGATCCACGGCCGGGGCGCGGCGCACGCCACGTCGGGCCGCTGCCGCGCCGTCACCGACACGAGCACGACCTCGTCGTCGGTGGCGATCTCGTAGGACGACTCGCCGACGACGAGCAGCGCGAGTTCGGGGCGCAGCTCGTGGCTCTCCCCGTCCACGTGCAGGGTGCCGGTGCCGGAGAGCACGAACAGCGCCTCCAGCCGGTCCGCGCCGGGCGAGCGCGGCTTCGAGCGGCCGGCGCGCGCGTGGTAGACCGCCTGCCGCAGCCCGTTCGCGTCGTCGCGGTGGGTCTCGCGGACGTCCACCGTGTCACCGTCCGCGCGGGACGGTCGGACCTGCTCGTAGTGGAAGACCTCGCTCACGATTCGACCTCGACTCTCAGGGTGACATCGGCGTTGTAGAGCAGCCTTACCGGACAGGTGCGCTCGGCCTGCTCCGCCATCGCGCGCACGGCGTCCTCCGCGACGCCCGGGGCGCGCACCGTGCAGGACAGCTCGACGGTGGGGATGCGGAAGCCCTCGGGCGTCTGCACCAGGTGGACGACGGCGACCGCGTCGACCGCGTCGAGCGGCGTGCCGGCCTCCTCGGCCAGGTTGGCCAGCGACATCGAGAAGCAGCCGGCCAGCGCGGAGCCGAGCAGCTCCTCGGGGTTGGTGGCGGGCTCGTCGCCGACCCTGCTGCGCAGGCTGAACGGCAGGGACGCGCCGCGCCTGCCGAGGTCGAGCGTCCCGCTCCCGGTGGACGCCGGACCGCGCCAGCTCGCGCGGGAGGACTTGCGGATGTGCAGCACGGTGGCTCCTCAGCCGTTCGCGCGGTGGTCGGCGATCGCCGAGCACACCGCGTCCACATCGGACTCGTCGTTGAAGTAGTGGAAAGCCAGGCGCAGCACCGGACCGCGCGGTGCGGCGGCGATGCGGCGGGTGGACAGCCAGGCGGCCAGGGCGTTCGGGTCCTGGTCGACCAACGCCACCTGGGGCCCGGCGTGCGCGGGGTCGCGAGGTGCCCAGACCTGCTCGCCGGCGGCGCGCAGCCGCTCGGTGGCCAGGGCCGCCAGCTCGCCCACGTGCCGCTGCACGTCGTGCAGGTCGACCCGGGACAGCAGCCGCATCCCGGCGTTGGCGGCGTAGACGGACGGGATGCCGGGGGTGCCGGTCTCGAACCGGCGGGCCTCGGTCGGGTAGTCGACCGTGCGGGGGTCGAACCGGAACGGGTCGACCCGGCCGAACCAGCCGGTGAGCTGCGGCGGCAGGTCGTCGGCGAGGCCGCCCCGGGCGTAGAGGAACGCGACGCCGGGCAGCCCGAGCAGGTACTTGAGCGCGCCGGAGACGAGGTAGTCGCAGTCGAGCGCGCGGACGTCCACCGGGAGCACCCCGGCGGCCTGGTAGGCGTCGACGAACACCCGCGCGCCGACCTCGTGCGCCTTGTCGACGGCCTCGCGGACCGGCAGCCGCGCCCCGTTGCGGTAGGACGCGATCGGCACCGACACCAGACCGGTGCGCTCGTCGATCGCGGCCAGCAGCTCGTCGGTGTCCACGGCGGCGCCGCGCTCGGGCACGTGCGTGACGCGCGCGCCGCGCGCCGCCTGGGCGAGCCAGACGTGCCCCACGGAGGGGAACTCCATGTCGGTGGTCACGACGCCCGGCCGCGCGGACCAGTCCTTTGTGGACGCGACCTGGTAGGCGCCGTCCGAGGCGCAGTGCACCACGGCGACCTCGTCGGGCCGGGCGTTGATCAGCGCGGCGAACCGCTGCCGCGCCTGGTCGACCTCGGCCATCCAGAGGTCCCACGGCGCGGCGTGCTCGCGCATGGTGAAGGTCATCTCGGACAGTGCGGTCAGCAGTTCGCCGGACAGCGCCCCCTGGCTGCAACTGGCCAGGTGCACGGTGTCGGCCAGGACGGGGAAGCACTCCCGGAACTGGCGGCTGGTGAGTTTCACTGACATGACACCTCAACATTTTTAGTGTGACTAAACGATGGTAAGTAGCCTTTCCACACGGCGTCAAGGCGTCGCGGGTGACGACCTGCCTGAAGCTTTTTAGGCACGCTGAAGACGGCCCCTACCACCCCCGGAGCGCGGCCGGGGGTGGCGGGGTGCGACGGGTGACCGGGGATCAGTAGCTGGGCGGCGTCACCGACAGCAGGAAGCGCACCGGCTTGGTGGTCTCGTTGAGGTACCGGTGCGGCAGGCGGGAGTCGAAGCTGCCGCTGTCACCGGGCTTCAGCTCGTACCGCTCGCCGTCCACCTCCAGCACCAGCCGCCCGGTGAGCACCACGACGCACTCGTCGGACGGGTGGCTCCAGCCGGTCTCGGAGGACGCCGCGCCCGCTTCGAGCAGGCCCTCCAGCACCTCGATCTTGCCCGAGCCCGCCGACACCCGCTGGTAGACCAGCCCGCCCTGCGGCGACCGGATGTCCATGCGGCGGTCCTTGCGCACCACCGCGACCCGCTCCAGGTCGGTGTCCTGGAAGAGGTTGAACACCGGGGTGTCCAGCGCCCGCGCGATCCGCCGGACCGTCTCCAGGCTGGGGTCGGTGATCCCGCGCTCGACCTGGCTGATCAACCCGACCGACACGTCGGCCGCCTTGGCCAGCTCGGTCGCCGTCATCGACCGCGCCGCGCGCAGCTCCCGGATCCGTTCACCCATCACGGCGTGTGCACTCCCTGTCGTAGTCGGTCCGGCGGAACTGTAGTCAACCCAGCGCCGGGAGCACCCGCTCGCCCAGCAGGCGGATCGCCGCCGCCGGGTCGGGGCCGAGCGGTCCGCCGATGCTGAGCTGGGTGACGCCCGCGTCGACCAGCCCGGCCAGCCGGGCGGCCACCTCGTCCGGGGTGCCGACCACGGCCAGGCGCAGCATGTCGTCGGTGACCAGCCGGGCCGCCGCCTCGACGCCGCCGTCCCGCATCGCCGCCGTGACCGGCGCGAAGTCGTCCGGGCCGAGGCCCGCCACGGCCAACTCCCGCTCCGACAGGTACGGCCCGAAGAACGCGATCGTCGGCCGGATCAGGTCGCCCGCCTCGGCCGGGTCGTCGGCCACCGACACCCAGACGCAGCCCGCCACGTCCACTTCGGACGGGTCGCGGCCCGCCGCCCCCGCGCCCGCGCGCACCCAGCCGACCACCTCCGGCGCGGTCTCCGGCGGGAACAGGATCGGCAGCACGCCGTCGCCGTAGCCGCCGGCGGCGGTCAGGAACTCCTCGCCGTACGCGGTGACGTGCAGCGGGATCCGCCTGCGGTGCGGGGTGAACCCGAGCGCGCACCCCGGCGCCCACCGGAAGTGCTCGCCGTCGGTCGGCGCCTCCTCCCCCGCGATCAGCGCGCGGACCAGCCGGACCGCCTCCGCCGTGCGGGCCGGGGTGGACTTGCCGTCCAGGCCGAGCCTGGGCACCATCCCGTCGGTGTGCGCGCCGATGCCGACCAGCGCCCGACCGCCGGAGAGCAGGTCGAGCGTGCCGAGGTGGGCCGCGATCTCCGACGGGTCGACGGTCACCGGGTTCACGCCGAGCGCGCCGACGTGCACGCGCGTCGTGCGCAGCGCGGCGGCCGTGCACAGCGACCAGGTGTGCAGCATGAACGGGTCACTGGCGAACCACACCTGGTCGAACCCGGCCTCCTCGGCCGCGACGGCCAAGTCGACCAGCTCGGCCGGTCCGCCGACGAACTGGGTCAGTCGGATGCTGGTGACGACCACTTCTGACGCACCTTTCGCTTCTTCCCACCGGAAACCCGGGAGAGCCGGTCCCCGACGTCGTCGCCGAGGACGGTGAACGCGAGCACCACGAGCGCGATGGCCAGACCCGGGAACAGCGAGTACCACCAGGCGTCGAGCATGAACCCGAGCCCGTCGCTGGTCATCACCCCCCACTCCGGTGTCGGCGGCCGGGCGCCCAGGCCGAGGAACCCGAGCCCGGCGCTGGCCAGGATCACGAACCCCACGTCCGTGGTGGCCAGCACGACGACCGGCCCGATCGCGTTGGGCAGCACGTGCCGGAGCAGGATGCGCCGGGTGGGCACGCCCAGCACGACCGCGCTGTCGACGTAGGGCCGCCGCCGGACCGACACCACCTGCCCGCGCATCAGCCGCGCGTAGGAGGGCCACCACACCACCGCCAGCGCGATGGTGGTGTTGACCAGGCTGGGCTGCAACGCGACGACCACCACCATCGGCAGCAGGATGTAGGGCACGGACAGGAAGACGTCGGTGACCCGCATGACCACCTCGTCCACCCAGCCGCCCCGGAAGCCCGCGACCAGGCCGAGCCCGCCGCCCACCACCGTCGAGAACAGCACCACCGAGACGCCGATCGCCAGCGAGATGCCCGCGCCGTGCACGATCCGGCTGAGCAGGTCCCGGCCGTTGTTGTCGGTGCCGAACCAGTGGTCGGCCGAGGGCGGCAGCAGGCTCGCGCCGAGGTCGATGGCGTTGGGGTCGTAGGGGGCCAGCACGCCGGGGACGACCGCCATCACGACGGTCACCCCCAGCACCGCCAGGGCGACCGCGGTGGACGCCGGCCACCCGGCCAGGCCCGTCCGGCGGCGGATCCGCCGGGGCAGCACGGCCGTCACGACAGCCTCACCTTCGGGTCGAGCACCGCGTGCAGCACGTCGACCAGCAGGTTGACCACGAGGAACGCCACCGTCGCCACGAGCGTCACCCCCATCACGGAGTTGTAGTCCAGCACGGTGATCGACTCGTAGGCGTAGCGGCCGACGCCCGGCCACTTGAAGATCTTCTCCACCAGCACGGAACCGCCCAGCAGGTAGCCGAACGCGAGCCCGGTCACGGTGACCACCGGCATCATCGCGTTGCGCAGGGCGTGCACGTACACGACCCGGAACTCCGGCACGCCCTTCGCCCGCGCGGTCGCCACGTACGGTTCCGCCAGCGCCTCCAGCATCGACGCCCGGGTGGTCCGCATGACGCGGGCCAGCGTCGGCAGCGCCAGCGTGGTCGCGGGCAGCACCAGGTGGTGCAGCACGTCGAGCAGCCCCGCGCCGTCGCCGCGCAGGACCGCGTCCAGCGAGGCGAACCCGGTGATCGCCTCGGCCCCGGACGCCACGTCGGCCTGCCCCTCGCTGGGCAGCCAGCCGAGCTGCGCGTAGAAGACCACGACGAGCACGATGCCGACCCAGAAGACCGGGACCGCGACCCCGGCGAGGCTGAGCAGCCGGGCGAGGTGGTCGAGCACCCCGCCTCGCCGGGTGGCCGCGAGCACGCCGAGCGGGATGCCCAGGGCCAGGGCGACGACCAGCGACGCCACGGTCAGCTCGACGGTCGCGGGCAGCGTGTCGAGCAGGTTGGTCAGCACCGGCTGCTGGTTGGTCAGCGACTCGCCGAGGTCACCGCGCACCAGCCGCAGCAGGTACAGCCAGAACTGGGCGACCAGCGGCTGGTCCAGCCCCGCCTGCTCGCGGATGCGCTGCACGGCCTCCTCGCTCGCGTTCAGCCCGGCCAGCACCCGCGCCGGGTCGCCCGGCACGAGGTGGGTGAGCAGGAACGTGATCACGGAGACCGCGAGCACCAGCGGCACGGCGACCAGGACCCGGAGCACCACGAACCGGCCCATGGGCTAAGACCTCGGTCGCCCCGGGAGCCACAGGCCGCGCTCGACCGGCTCCCAGAAGTTCAGCGTGACGTTGTCGAGGAACGGCTCGTACGGGTCCACCTTCTTGTACTCGGCGTACGGCCCGGACCAGTCCTTGCGCCGCTCCTTGTAGGCGCGGCGCTCCTCCTCGGAGTGGTACTCGAACAACATCGTGTACCGGCCGGTCGGCGCGAGCGTGGGCTGGTCGACCTCGTGGTAGTAGGACGCGCCCTTCCACTCGGGGAACAGCTCCTCCCGGTGGTCGGCGACCCAGCGGAACCAGGTGCGCATCCCCTCGTGGTACTCGGCCGGGTCGACGCCGTCCCGGATCGTCCACGACTCGACCTCGATGATGCTGTTGTCCTCTGGCATCTCAACCCTTCCCGACGGTGAACAGGTCCGGCCGCGTCAGCGCGGACTCCTTGTAGTTGGTGACGTCCTTGCGCACCGCGCGCCGGTCGACGTCCTGGTAGAGCGGCAGCCACGGCGCGTCCTGGCTGATCCGGGCGGACGCCGCGAGCCAGTCCGCGTCCTGCGCGGCGCGGTCGGCCGACCCCCGTGCCCGGTCCAGCAGCGCGTCGACCTCGGCGTTGCGGTAGTGCGCGAGGTTGCCCTCCACGGAGCGGGACGCGCCGCCGTGCAGCTTGCCGTACAGCAGCGCGTCCGGGCTCGCGTAGTTCAGCGTGGACTTCCAGGAGAAGAACGGCAGCTCGCCCTTGCCGACCTTGTCGATGATGGTCGACAGCGGCAGCTCGCCGATCGCGCACTCGATGCCGACCTCCTTGAGGTTGGCCTGCATCACCTCGGCGATCTGCTTGAGCGTGCCGTACCCCGGCACGTAGGTGCTGTCGATCTTCAACCCGTTGGCGTGGCCCGCCGCCGCGAGCAGCTCCCTGGCCTTGGCGACGTCGCGCTTGTAGACCACGACGTCCTTGTTGTCGGCGTAGCCGTCCACCAGGCTGCCCGGGATCGGGCCGCGCAGCGGGATGCCGCTCTCCTTCACGACGTTGGCCATGATCGCGTCGTGGTCGATCGCGTAGCAGATGGCCTGCCGCACGCGGACGTCGTCGAAGGGCGCCTGCTCGGTCTGGAAGATCCAGTAGGTGATGTCGAGCAGCGGCGTGGCGGTGATGGTGACGTCGTCGCGCTGCGCGAGCCGCTCGATCAGGTTGGCGGGCAGGTTGCCGACCACGTCGAGGTCGCCGCGTTCCAGTTGCAGCGCGGCGGTCGACGGTTCGACCGGCGAGTTGAACAGCACCCCGGCCAGCTTCGGCCGGCCGCGCCAGTGGCTGTCCGACGCCTTCAGCTCGATGACCTGGTTGGGCGTCCAGCGGACGAACTGGAACGCGCCGCTGCCGGCCATGTTCCGCGCCAGGTACTTCGCCGCCGTCGGGTCGGCCTGGGTCTTGTTCGCCGCCACCACGGCCGGGTTGACCACCGAGCCGACCGCGTCCAGCGCGAGCGTGCGCAGGAACGGTGAGAACGGCGCGTCCAGCGTGATGACGACGGTCCCGGCGTCCTTGGCGACGATGTTGCCCGGCTGCACGTGGTCGACCAGCAGGTCGCTCGCGCCCTGCCCGACCTCCATCGTGCGGCGCAGCGAGGCGACCACGGCGGCGGCGTCGAGCGTGCTGCCGTCGGAGAACTTGACGCCCTGGCGCAGGTGGAAGGTGTGGCCGATGCCGTCGGGCGTGACCTCCCACCGCTCCGCGAGCCCCGCGGAGACGTCCTTGCCGTCCCCGGTCAGCTCCAGCAGCCGGTCGTAGACGTTGTGGATCACGATGCCGGAGTTGGACTCGCCGGTGGTGGCCGGGTCGAGCCCCTTCGGCTCGGCCGACAGCGCGTAGCGCAGCGTGCCGCCCGCGCCGGACCGGGTGGTCCGGGTGTCGCCGCAGGCGGAGGCGAACGGGACCAGCAGGGCGGCCCCTCCGGCCGCGCGCAGGAATCCCCGTCTGGAGAAGTGGTGGTGGTGACCGGTCACGGTTGTCCCTCCGAGGGGATGTGCGAGCGGCGGATCTGGGGGAAGAGGCAGGCTGCCGAGTGGCCCGGCGCGACGGCGGCCAGGTCGGGCAGGGCGGTGCCGCACTCCGGGCGGGCGTGCGGGCAGCGCGGGCGGAAGTGGCACCCCTCCGGTGGGTTCACCGGGCTGGGCGCCTCGCCGTCGAGCCGGGTCGGTGTGCCCGGGGTCAACGTGGGGATCGAGGCGAGCAGGGCTCGGGTGTAGGGGTGCGCCGGGGACTCGAAGACGTCCTGCGCGGTACCCGACTCGACGATCCGGCCGAGGTACATGACCGCGACCCGGTCCGCGATCTGGCGCACCACGGCCAGGTCGTGGCTGATGAAGACGTAGGCGATGCCGAGTTCGGCCTGCAACCGCCGCAGCAGCGCGATGATCTGGGCCTGCACCGAGACGTCGAGCGCCGACGTGGGCTCGTCGCAGATCAGCACCGCCGGGTGCGGGGCGAGGGCCCGCGCGATGGCGACCCGCTGCCGCTGCCCGCCGGAGAGCTGGCGCGGGTGGTGGCCCGCGAGGGCGGGGTCCAGGCCGACCCGCGCGAGCAATTCGGCCACGGCGGCGCGCGCGGACTCGACGCCGTCGGGCAGGCCGTGCACCTCGTAGGCCTCGCCGACGAGGTCGCCGACGCTCATCCTCGGGTTGAGCGAGGCGAACGGGTCCTGGAACACCATCTGGATCCGCTTGCGGGTGCGCCGGCGGCGGCGCTCGGGCATCCCGGCCAGGTCGAGGTCGTCGAGCAGCACCCGACCGGACGTCGGCTGTTCCAGGCACACCAGCGTCCTGGCCAACGTCGACTTGCCGCAGCCGGACTCGCCGACCAGGGCCAGCGTCTCGCCCCGGGCCAGCTCGAAGCTGACGTCGTGCACCGCGCGGACCGTGGCGCGCGTCCGTCCACTCCGGACCCGGTAGTGCTTGACGACGTTCTCGGCGCGCAGCAGCGGCTCAGCCACCGGCCACCTCCTCCGCGCGGTGGCACGACACCAGGGAGCCGTCCGGCAGGGCGCGCAGCACCGGCTGCTCCACCCGGCAGCGGTCGACGGCGAACCGGCAGCGCGCCGCGAACGCGCACCCGGTGGGCAGCGCGGCAGGGTCCGGCGGGGAGCCCGGGATCGAGCCGAGTTCCTCGACCCGCCGCTCCACCCTCGGCACCGACTCCAGCAGCGAGATCGTGTAGGGGTGGCGGGGCGCGCGGTAGAGCCGTTCCAGCGGGCCGGTCTCGACCACCTGACCGGCGTACATGACCGCGCCGCGCGACGCGACCTGCGCGGCGACGGCGAGGTCGTGCGTGATGAGCACGAGCGCGGTCCGGTACTCGCGGCGCAGTTCCTGGAGCAGCTCGATGATCTGCGCCTGCACGGTCACGTCGAGCGCCGTGGTCGGCTCGTCGGCGAGCAGCAGCTCGGGGCCGAGCGCGACGGCCATCGCGATCACCACCCGCTGGCGCATCCCGCCGGAGAGCTGGTGCGGGTACTCCCCCGCCCGCCGCCGCGCGTCGGGTATGCCGACCTTGGCGATGAGGTCCGCCGCCTGCTCGCGGGCCGCCTTCCTGGACGCGCCGCCGTGCACCCGGAACATCTCGGCGATCTGGTCGCCGACGGTGAACGACGGGTTCAGCGCGGTCTGCGCGTCCTGGAAGACCATGGCGATCTTGCTGCCGCACAGGGCGCGGCGGCGCTTGGCGGGCAGGGCGAGCACGTCCTCGCCCCGGTAGACGATCCGGCCGGCCACCTCGGCGCCCGGGTCGAGCAGGCCCATCACCGCGCGGGCGGTGGCCGTCTTGCCGCACCCGGACTCGCCCAGCACGGCCACGGATTCCCTGGCGGACAGGGAGAACGAGACGCCGCGCACGGCGGGCACCTCCCGTTGGCCGTGGAAGGTGACCCGGAGGTCCTCGATCGAGAGCAACGCGGTGTCGGAAGTGGACTCGCTCATGTCGCCTCCACCTTGCAGATTTCGGGAAGGCTAAATCCGTTTAGCCACACTGTCAACGGGTGCGCAAAGACCGGTGCCGCAACGGGACCGCCCTCGCGCGCGCGTCCTCCCGCGCGCCCGAGGGGGCACCGGCGGGGCAGGCGCGCGGCGCACCCGAGGACGACACGACCGGGGACCTCGCTCCCCGGCGGGACCGGCAGCCACCCGACCGGCCCGGCGACGACGCGCCGCGACCGACCCCTGCCGGAGCGTTGCTAGAGGCCGCCGTGCGGGCGCTGCGCGCGGTGCAGCCGTTGCGCACCGGGCAGGGTCGTTCCGCCCAGCGTGCTCTCCAGCTGTTCCCACCGCGCCACGAGGTTCTCGATCATCAGCATCATGACGTCCGGGAACGCGTAGAGGAACGTCTTGTAGCGGTAGTGGTCCAGGAAGTACGCCCGCACCTCGCCCAGCGCGGTCACCGTCGTGGTGCGCGCGGTGAAGAACAGGTCGTGACCGCCCAGCAGCGCGCCGGCGCCCAGCGCCGCGCGCTCGTAGATGCCCCCGAAGTCGACCTCGACCTCACCGCCGGAGATCAGGTAGACACCGTGCGCGGCGTCGTCCTCCCGGCACAGGACGTCACCGGCGGAGAAGTCGACCTCGTCGAACATCGACGCGAGCGCGTCCAGCTCGGTGCCCTCCAGCGACGCGAAGACGCGCACGCCGTACGGGTCGACGCTCTCCCGCAGGCAGGTGACGCGCTCCCGCACCGCGTCCTCGCCCAGGTGCCCCATGCGCATCCCGGCGAACCGCTTCATCCGGTCGATGTCGCGCCGCTGCCGCCGGGAGATCTCGGCCGTGGGCGGCGTGTAGAGCGCGGGGTTGCCGCTGATCCGCGCGGCCTCGCGCAGGCCCGACTCGTAGGCGCTGTGCACGCAGCCCCAGTGGTAGCTGTTCGTCGCCTCCCCGGCGAAGAACAGGTTCCCGCCGACCGGCTCGGCGAGCGTCCGCAGGTCGCGGGGCGAGCCGTCGACACCGATGCAGGCGTAGGACCCGCGCGCGAACGGGTCGGCCGACCACGCCGTGCGCGTGAGGTGCTCGGGCGCGGGCGCGTCGGGGCCGAACATGTCCCGGACGACGGTCGTTGCGTAGCCCTCGACCTCCTCGTCCGACCAGGTCTCCAGATCCCGGCCCAGCGACGCGCCGAGCAGCATCACCAGGGTCGCCCGGCCGTGCGACTTCCACATGCTGATCACGACCGTCGGGTAGCGGTCGGTGTCCCGGCACAGGTATCCGAACACGTACTGGTCCGGCGGCCAGAACGGCGCGCGGTAGTGCAACGCGACCTTGTTGAGCGTGCCGAAACCGAGCCGCGCGACGGCCGCCCGCTTCGCCTCGGGCAACGGCGGCTCGAAGGTGACCACCCCGCTCTTGAGCACGCCCAGCGGCAGCGTGACGAGCACCTTGTCGGCCTGGAAGTCGCCGCGATCGGTCACCACCCGGACGGGCTGCCCGCTCCCGCTGCTGTCGATCCGGGTCACCACGTGCTCCAACTGCACGTAGAGCCCCTCGGCGAGGGCCGCCACGACGGACTGGTAGCCGTCCCGCAGGATGCTGTCGCCGTAGCCGTAGACCAGGTAACCGTCCTCCCAGTACTTGTGCGAGAGCTTGCTCGCGTCCTCGGCGACGTCCTCCCGCAGGATCACGTTCAAGTGGTAGCGGATACCCCGCTCGTGCTCGTCGCTGAAATCGCGCGCGGCGATGATCGCGTCGACCGCTTCGGCCAGCGAGATGTCCGGGAGTTCCCGTTTCCGGGCGAGTTCGGCGCGTTGTTCGAGTTCGTGCAGCACGCTGTCGGCGAGTTCGAGCACGTGGTTCTTCAGGGCGTGCCCGAGCACCTGCCCGTCCACGCCGACCAGCCGCAGCCGGTCGAAGCCCCCGGTGTACGCGCTGTCCCCGCCGACGTAGCTGTACGGGATGTCCAGGCTCTCCACCAGCTCCGTGACCGGGTTGCCGTCGGTGCCGTGGATCCAGTGCGCGCCCAGGTCGACCCCGTCCCGGTCGGTCCAGATGCGCCCGCCGACGCGGTCGCGGGCCTCCAGGACGGTGACCGGGTAGCCGAGGTCGTGCAGGGTCCGCGCGGCGGCCAGCCCGGCGATGCCGGCCCCGACGACGAGGACGGAGGGCAGCCCGACCGGCAGGTGGTCGTTCGTCATGGGACATCGTCCTCGGGATCGGGGGAACAGCCGCAGACGACACCGACAGCACTTCTCGGCAGGTTTTTCGGAGTCGAACGAATTCCCGCGATTGCGAGTGGAATTATCATAACACGGGGCACCCACCGCCAAAATATCACTAAAGAGTGAAACGGTCGCCGCGGTGAATACGATCGGTGATCGAACGCCGTTCTCCCCGGCACAGCACCCGCACCCGGCCGGCGTCCGTGGCGGCGGCGCGCGGCCCGTGGTTCGGTGGGGGACGACAGCCCGACGCCGACGCAGGGAGACCCGGATGCACCTCGACCTCACCGGCCGGACCGCCCTGGTCACGGGTTCCACCCAGGGCATCGGCGAGGCCATCGCCACCGCCCTGGCCCGCGCCGGGGCCCGGACGGCGGTCAACGGGCGCAGGCCCGACGCGGTGGCCGGGGCCGTCGAGCGCATCCGCGCCGAGGTCCCGGGCGCGGACCTGGTCGGAGCACCCGGCGACGTCTCCACCGCCGAGGGCGCGGACCGGCTGCGGGCCTCGCTGCCCGAGGTGGACGTGCTGGTCAACAACGTCGGCGTGTTCGGCGCGCAACCCGCGCTGGAGATCGCCGACGACGAGTGGCAGCGCTACTTCGAGGTCAACGTCCTCTCCGCGATCCGGCTGACCCGCGCCTACCTGTCCGGCATGAAGGAGCGCGGCTGGGGCCGGGTGCAGTACATCGCCAGCGACTCGGCCGTGGTGATCCCCGCCGAGATGATCCACTACGGGGTGTCCAAGACGGCGCTGCTGGGCGTCTCGCGCGGGTTCGCCAAGGAAGCCGCCGGGACCGGCGTGACGGTCAACAGCGTGATCGCCGGCCCCACGCACACCGGGGGCGTCGAGGACTTCGTCTACCAACTGGTGGACCGCGACCTGCCCTGGGAACGGGCGCAGCGCGAGTTCATGCGCCTGCACCGCCCGCAGTCCCTGCTCGGCCGGCTGATCGAACCGGAGGAGATCGCCAACCTGGTCGTCTACCTCAGCTCCCCGCAGTCCTCCGCCACGACCGGCGCGGCCGTCCGCGTCGACGGCGGCTACGTCGACTCCATCCTCCCCTGACACCCCGCGCCACCCCCGCCGACCGGGAGCGCGCGCGGAATTGTCGGTGTCCCTCGATACGGTGCGCGCAGTTGACGCCACGAGGGGGAACGAACGCATGTCCGGCACGACCTACCTGGAGCTGTCCGAATCCGGCGGCGGCGCGCACAAGTTCTACGAAGTGCGGGTCGACGACACCGAGGTCACCATCACCTACGGCCGCATCGGCGAACAGGGGCAGGTGAGGAGCGCGTCCTTCGCCGACCACGCCAAGGCGCTCAAGGCCGCCGAGAAGAAGATCGGCGAGAAGGTGCGCAAGGGCTACGCCCCCGCCGTCAGGGGGGTGCGCCAACGCCGCTCGGTCAGCCGGCGGCAGATCGTCAGCACCCGCTCGACCGCCCACCAGGCACCCGTGCTCTGGCGGTTCGCGTCCGGGGCCCCGGCCTTCGGCATCTTCATCGGCGAGGACCGCGCCTGGGTCGGCAACGAGAACGGCGACGTCTACACCCTCACCCACGACGGCCGGGTCACCGGGCGGTTCGGCCTGCCCGACTCGGTCAAGTGCATCGTGGCCGACGACTTCTGGATCTACGCGGGCTGCGACGACGGCCAGGTCTACGACCTCGGCGCGAAGGTGCCCCGGGTGGCCTACGAGATCGCCGACGACGTCGACATCTACTGGCTCGACATCCACGACGGCGTGCTGGGCGTGTCCGACCGGCAGGGCAAGGTCACCGTGGTGGACCACGAGGACGAGTTCCAGTGGTCGTCCACGGCCGGCGGCGACAGCGCCTGGATGGTCCGCTGCTCGCCGGAGGGCGTGTTCCACGGCCACTCCCGGGGCGTCACCCACTACACCGGCCGGGGCCACCGGGCGTGGCACGCCGACACCGTCGGCGAGGTGCTGTTCGGCTGGCAGGAGCGCGCCGAGGTGTTCGCCGGCACCAGTCGCGGCCGGGTGCACCGGTTCGCCAAGGCCGACGGCCGCGAGACCGGCCACTACCGCTGCGACGCGGCCGTGTTCTCCTGCGCGACCTCGCCGGACGGCGAGTTCGTCTTCGCGGGCGACAACCAGTCCTCGGTGTACTGCTTCGCCGCCGACGGCACCCGGCTGTGGAAGCTGGCCACGGGCTGCGGCTCGGCGTTCTCCATGCAGTACCGCGACGAGCGGCTGTACCTGGTGACCACGGACGGGTCGCTGGCCTGCCTGGACGCGAGCCCGGCCGCCGTGCACGCCGCCGAGCAGGGGCAGCTGCCGCCGCGCCAGGACATCAAGGCCGGCGCGATCGACCGCGTCGAGGCGACCGCCGAGGTGGAGGTGGTCACGGGCGTCGCACCCGGTGAGGGCGTCGTGGTCGAGTGCGTCCAGGAGGGCGGCCGGATCCGGGTGCACGTCGTGTCGGAGGGCTACGACCGGACGTGGGGCGTGCAGTTCCCCAAGAACATCCGCGTCCCCGGAGCCCGCTACCTGGTGTCCGAGGTGCTCTCCTCGGCCGGCGGCTCGTTCTACCGCGCCCGGGGCGAGATCAAGCGCCTGCGCTGACGGCGGTCGAGTGGGTGATCTTTGGTGATCACTGAAGGAATAGTGAAGGCCGTGCAGGTTCCGCGCGCGGAGCCCTCGGCCGTGCGGTGCGCGCGCGGTCCGGCCGCCGCGAGCGCACCGCACGGCCGGTCAGATCGCCTTCTCCAGCAGGACGTTGACCCAGGTGCCGCCGCCGTAGGTCCGCTCCCCCACCTCGCGGAAGCCCAGGTCGGCGTAGTAGCGGCGGAGCCGCTCGTTGTGCTTGACGCAGTCCAGGCGCAGCAGCGCGGCCCCCGCCCGCCGCCCGTGCTCGGCGACCCAGGCGAGCAGCCGGCCGCCGAGCCCGGCGCCGGCGTACCGGCGGTCGGTCACCAGGCCGTGCACGTAGGCCGCGAAGGCGTTCTCCGCGCGCCACACCGGCTCGTCGGACCACAGCAGCCGGAACGCCCCGCACACCGCGTCGCCCGACCGCGCCACGTACCACTGGCCGGCGTCGATCTGCGGCCCCACCTCGGCGACCGACAACCCGCCGGGCCGCCACTGCTCGATGTTCCGCCCGGCCAGCCAGTCCTCCGCACCCCGGCGCAGCCGCAGCACCTCGTCCGCGTCCTCGCGGGTCGCCCGCTCGATCGACAGCTCCACGGCCGCACGCTACCCCGGCGTCCACTCCCGACCTCAGGACGACAGCGCCGTCCCGGGCACCGGAACGGCATCGCACCCGAGGCCGCCCACCGGCTACCACACGGGGCGAACGCCCTGCCCACCGAACCCGGGAGCCCGGCACATGACCGACCCGACCGAACCCGACGACCGGTGCGCGCCCCTGACGCCCGAGCCGATCCCGGACCAGGTGCCCGCCCGGGAGTCCTCCCCGGACGTGCCGGGCGGACGGCTGTGGTTCTGGGACACCGGCGGGCGCGGCCCGGCCGTCGTCCTCCTGCACCCCGGCAGCGGCAGCGTCCTGTCGTGGCCGTACCGGTAGCCCGTGTTCGCCCGCGCCGGCTACCGCGTGATCGCCTACTCCCGACGCGGCCACCACAACTCGACCCCGCCGGAGCCGGGCAACCCCGGGGTGGGCGCAGCCGACCTGGGCGCCCTGGTCGACCACCTCGGCCTGCGGTGGTTCCACCTGCTCGGCGCAGCGCTGGGCGGCTTCTACGCGACGGACTACGCGCTGCCGCACCCGCGCAGGCTGCTCAGCCTGGTCGTCGTGAGCAGCTACCTGGGCATCTCCGACCCCGAGCACCTGCGGGTGACCGCGCTGCTGCGCCCGCCGGGTTTCGGCGACCTGCCGCACGACTCCCGGGAGCCGAGCCCGTTCTACTGCGCCGCGAACGAGGCGGGGACCGCAGCGTGGAAGGGAATCTCCGCGCGGTCGCCGGCCGGCCGATCGAGGGCCAGGGGCTGTCCGCACCGATCGACTGGGCCCGGCCGGCGACGCTGTCCGTGCGCACCCTGATCGTCACCGGCGACTCGGACCTCTACCTGCCGCCGCCGGTCGTGCGGATGGTCACCGCCCACCTGCCCGAGGTGGACACGCTGGTCTACCGGCAGGTCGGCCACTGCGCGAACGGGAGCGCCCCTCGCGGTTCAACCGCGACGTGCTCGCGTTCTGGTCCGGTGCCCGCTTCGGCCCACACCCGTGCCACCGGCCCGGGTAGGGTCTGCGCCCCGTGGAAGAAGAACCGCTGACCGGTGGGAACGACACCGAGGAGGTCGTCCGCGTGGGCGACACGGTGCGCCGCAGCCGAGGGCCCCGGGCGGACTTCGCCGCCGAGGTGCTGCGCCACCTGGAGGCCGTGGGCTACCCGCACGCGCCCCGGTACCTGGGCACCGACGACGCGGGCCGGGACGTGCTGACCTACCTGCCCGGCCGGACGACCGACCACCCGTCGCAGCGCGCGGCCGGGGCGTACGCGCTCGCCGGGACGATGCTCCGCCGGCTGCACGACGCCACCGCCGGCCACCCCCTGGCCGGCGGCGCGGAGTGCGTCGCGCACGGCGACCCCGGCCCGTTCAACGCGATCTTCCGGGACGGGCTGCCGGTGGCGTTCATCGACTGGACGACGTGCGCCCCGGGCAGCCGGCTGGACGACCTGGCGTACCTGGCGTGGACGTGGTGCGTCCAAGCGGTCGGCAACGTGCCGGTCGCCGACCAGGCCGCCCACCTGGCGGAGTTGCGCGACGGCTACGGCGAGGTCGAGCCGGAGGCGCTGGTGGCGGCGGTGGTCGACCGGCAGACGCGGGTCGTGGAGAGGGCGACGGCCACCCTCGCCGACCCGGCCTCCCCCGCCGCCCGCCGCGCGCACGCCCGCAACGCCGTCGCCTGGGCGACCGCCGACCGCGAGCTGGTCCGCGAGCACCGGGCGCTGCTGCTCTCCGCCCTGCGGTGAGGCCGGCACCGCGATCACCGTCCCGGTGTACCCTCATTTTTGAACACGTTCAAAACCAGGGGGTCGGTCATGAAGATCGTGGTACCCGGCGGCTCGGGGCACATCGGGCGGTTCCTCACGCGGGCGCTCTCGGCCGCCGGGCACGACGTGGTCGTGCTCGGCCGGCGCAGTGGCGTGCGGTGGGACGGCCGGACCCCCGGCCCGTGGACCGCCGAGGTCGACGGCGCGGACGCCGTGGTCAACCTCGCCGGCCGGAGCGTGAGCTGCCGGTACACCACCGACAACCTGCGCGAGATGATGGCGTCCCGGGTCGACTCGACGCGGGCGGTCGGCCGGGCGATCGCCGCCGCCGAACGGCCGCCGAAGGTCTGGCTCCAGATGAGCACCGCGACCGTCTACGCCCACCGCTTCGACGCGCCCAACGACGAACCGACCGGCCTGATCGGCGGCGACGAGCCCGGCGTGCCCGACTACTGGGCGTACAGCGTCGAGATCGCCCGCCGCTGGGAGGAGGCCCAGGCCGAGGTCGACACCCCGGCGACCCGGAAAACGGCCTTGCGCACGGCGATCGTGATGAGCGCCGAGCCGGGAGGCGCGTTCACGGTGCTGCGCACCCTGGCCCGGCTGGGGCTCGGCGGTCCCGTCGCGGGCGGGGCGCAGTACGTGTCGTGGCTGCACGCGGAGGACTTCGTCCGGGCCGTCGAGTTCCTGCTCACCCACGACGTGGCGGGCCCGGTGAACCTCGCCGCCCCGCACCCCCTGCCGCAGCGGGACTTCATGCGCGAGCTGCGCGCCGCGTGCGGGGTGCCGTTCGGCCTGCCGGCGACCAGGTGGATGGCGGAGCTGGGCGCGTGGGCGATCCGCTCGGACACCGAACTGCTGCTGAAGAGCCGACGGGTCGTGCCCACGCGCCTGCTGGACGCCGGCTTCACCTTCCGCCACGAAACCTGGCCGCACGCCGCCCGGGACCTCGCCCGCCGCCCCCGGTGACCCGCTCCGGGCGGCACCCCGCCCGGGTCGGCGTTCCTAGAAGCGGTCGCCGAACAGGATGCGGGCCACCTCGGTGTCGGTCGCGCGGCCCTCGGCGTACCCGCCCTCGCCGCCCAGGTCGTTCATCACGGCGACGGTGAACCGCTCACCCGGCCCGACGAACCCCACCGTGTTCATCACCCAGCCGCCGGCCTCCTCCGACCAGCCGTCCTTGGTGCCCGGTCGCGCCGACGGCCCGGCGCCCCACACGCCCCACTGCTGGTCCGGGCCCACCGCGCGCATCTCGCCGACCACGTAGGACCGGTCGGCGGCGGGCAGGCGGGACAGCACGTGGCCGATCAGCCGGTCCAGGTCGTCGGTCGTGCACTTCTGGAAGCCCCAGTACGGCCGGGACGGGTCCGCCGGCACCAGCGAGGTCAGGCCGTAGGACGGGAACGCGGCGTTGAACGCCCGCCGGTCCTGACCCGCGTAGCGCTCCCACAGCGCGTCGGCCGCGTCGTCGTCGGAGTCGTGCAGCATCGCGGTGATCAGCGCGTGGTCCTCGTCGGTCAGCGCGACCTCGCCCGCGCGGTCGCGGCGGAGCAGGTCGACGGTCATGGCGAGCTTGATGGTCGACGCCGTCCACACCATGTCGCCAGCGTGCTCGTTGCGCCACACCGCGCCGGTCTCCCGGTCGCGCAGGACGATCCCGACGTCGCCCGGCCGGCCCGCGACGTACCGCCGCACCTGCGCGACGCGGCGTTGCAGGTCGCAGTCGAAGCCCGACTCCGGCAGCGGGCACTGCTCGCCCTTCGCCTCCGACGTCGCCACCGGAGGCGCTGCGGAGGCCGTGCTCGTGACCGGCGGTGCGTCGGACGACGGCGGTGACGACGGAGGCGCGACCGAGGAGGTCGAGGTCCGGACCTGGGAGGAAGGCGGGGCCGCCGCCTCGCTGGCGCTGCACGCGGTGACCGTCAACAGGCAGGCGACCAGGACCGGCCAAGCACGCAGATGCACCACGGCAGGTTACGCGGACCGGGTGACGCCGTCGACCGTGAAGAGGACGAGAGCGGCGACCACAGGACACCGCCAGGTCAGTCGACCGGCACGATCGCGGCCTCCAGCACCTGCCCGTCCTCGATGGTGAGCAGGCCGATCGTGCCGTGCGGTTGGCGGCGGCGGTCGGTCGGGGAGCCCGGGTTGAAGATGCGCACGCCCGCCTCGGTGACGTCCAGCGGGATGTGCGAGTGCCCGAACACCACCAGGTCCGCGTCCGGGAACCGCCGGCGCATCCGGGCGGCCCGGCCGGTCTTCTGGCCGCTGTCGTGGACCATCGCCACCCGCAGCCCCGCGATCTCCAGCTCCACCGTCTCCGGGGCACCCCACGCGACGACGTCCGGGCCGTCGTTGTTGCCGCACACCGCGTGCACCGGGGCGTAGGCCGACAGCTCGTCCAGCACGCCGGGCACGCACACGTCGCCCGCGTGCAGGATGAGGTCGGCACCGCGCAGGTGCTCGGCCACCTTCGGCGGGCACCCCTTCCACCTGCGCGGCGCGTGGGTGTCGGACAGCACGACCACTCTCACCACCTCATCATGCCCCGGCGGGGGCTCCCGGTGGTCACAGCGCGAGGTGCGGCCAGGCGCGGGTGTCGCGCAAGAGCTGCCGGTCGTGGGTGGCGATCACCACCGCCGCCGGGGTCGTCGCCAGGGCCGTGGTCAGCTCGTCCACCAGCGCGGCCGACAGGTGGTTGGTCGGCTCGTCCAGCAGCAGCACGTGCGGCTGCCCCGCCAGCACCAGCGCGAGGTCCAGCCGCCGGCGGGCACCCACCGACAGCTCCGACACCGGCCGGTGCAGGTCGTGGGGGTCGAGCAGGCCCACGTCCGCGAGGCGCGGCGTCGGCAGCGGCGAGCGGGCGCGGCGCTCCTCGTGCAGGTCCACGGCCGTGCGCCGGCCCGGCGGCTCGGACTCCTGGCCGAGCCACCCCACCCGCGCCGGGCGGGCCCGGGTGACGCCGCCCGTGGTCGGCTCCAGGCCGCCCGCCAGCACCGCCAGCAGGGTCGACTTGCCCGCGCCGTTGGGGCCGGTGACGACCAGCCGGGCCCCGGACTCCAAAGCCAGGTCGACCGGCCGGGCGAGCCGTCCCGCCACGGTCACGCCCTGCGCCCGCAGCAGCGTCGTGCCCCGGAGTTCGGGCAGGTCGGGCGCGGTGAACGCGGTCGGCGGCGGCGGCACCTCCACCACGTGCGCGTCCAGGTCCTCCTGGCGGCGGTGCACGGCGCGGACCAGGCCGGGCGCGCGGGTGGCCCGGGTGTGCTTGCCGTGGCCCTTGTCGGGCCGCCAGTTGTCCCGCAGCCGGTTCTGCGCGGCGGACAGGTCGTCGGCCAGGCGCTGCCGCTCGGCGACCTGCTCGGCGTGCAGGGCCTCCCACCGGGCGCGCTCGGCCCGCCGGCCCTCGACGTAGGCGTGGTAGCCGCCGCCGAACACGCGCGGCCGGCCGTCGCTGGACGGGTCGAGGTCGACCACCGCCGTGGCCACGTCGGCGAGCAGCGCCCGGTCGTGGCTGACCAGCACGACCACGCCGGGGTGGGCGCGCAGCCGCTCGGTGAGGTGGGCGAGGCCGGCGGCGTCGAGGTGGTTGGTCGGCTCGTCGAGCAGCAGCACCTGGTGCCCGGCCCCGAGCAGGCACGCCAGCCGCACCCGGTGGCGCTGCCCGACCGAGAGGGTGCCCAGCGGGCGCGCGCGGTCGGTGACCGCGCCCAGCGCGGCCAGCGAGACCTGCACGCGCCGGTCGGCGTCCCACGCGTCGAGCGCGTCGACCTCCGCGAGCGCGGCGGCGTAGGCGTCGTCCGCGCCGGGACGGCCGGCGGCCAGCTCGTCGCCGGCGCGCTCCAGGCGGGCCAGCGCGCCGTGCGCCGACGTCAGTTCGAGGTCGACCAGGTCGCCGACGGTGGCGTCGAGGTCGAGCGGGATCTGCTGGTCCGCGACGCCCAGCGAGCCCGCGCGCCGCACGTCGCCGCGATCGGCCGGCAGCTCGCCGGCGAGCACGCGGAGCAGGGTGGTCTTGCCGCGCCCGTTCTCCCCCACCAGGGCGACGCGGTCGCCGCCGGCGGCGACGAGGTCGACCCCGACGAGCACGGGCCGCCCGCCGAAGGAGAGGTGGACGTCGGACGCGCGGACGTGCGCGGCCCGGACCGGGGCGTGCGAGAGGTGCGACGACATGGGGAACTGCCTCCAACGAGAGGTGATGCACGGAGAGGACGAACTCCGGTGCCGCGAAACGCGCGGTACCGGTGGAGGCGTCGTCCCTCAGACGAAGAACAGCTGCTGGTGCATCACGGCGGCCACGGTAGTCGGGCCGGCGGTCGAGGTCATCCGGATTTCGCCCGACCGGTCCCCGGACCACGGCACCACCCACTCCCGGGTGCCGGCCTGGAGGGCCACTCGCACCGGGGGCTCGGACGGAGGGCAGTGGTCCAGCCGGCGTGTGCCCGAAGTGTCCCCGGGCGGACGTCCGGCCGCTGTGCCGGCCGTGCAGCGGGGTGCAGTGGAACGGGTCGGCCCGGCGTGGCGCATCAGCTCGTCGCGGCGCTGCCGGCCGCTCACCCCGGGCGGGTCGGTCAGCGGGCCGGGTGCGCAGGAGTAGTCGGTGAACTCGTTGGCGTGCAGCACGACCGCCCGCGCCGGGCGACGGCCCGGCGGAACTCGTCGGTCGGGCCCGGCCGCACCGCCCCGACGAACCGCGAGCGCACCCGGGTGACCGGTTCCGACCGGGGGAAGCCCGGCCGCCGCACCGGCTTCCCGCGCGCTGGTCGTGGTGTCACCGGACGGCCTCCCGGTGGTGCGTCGGCCGGCCGGCCGGGTCGAAGGTGAGCCACGACCCGTCGCCCAGCGGCCGGATGCCCTCGGAACCGTCCGGCGGGGTGTCGAGGACGCCGAGCGGCTGCCCGCCCTCGACGTCGACCAGGTGGTACCGGGTCCAGTCCTCGCCGTCGGTCTCCCCGACGAGCGCGACCACGGCGGTGGCCGCGTCGAGGAAGCCGCCGCTCCACTCCACGAACACCTCCCCGGGGTCGTGGCCGAAGTCGTCCACCGCGAGCCGCGCCACCACCTCGCCGTCCGGGAAGGTGTGCAGGGCGACGTCCTCCTGGGCGTGGTCGGCGGTCAGGAACCGGTGGCCGTCCGGGGCGACGCCCAGCAGGATGCGGTCACCCCACGGGTAGGCGTGCAGGTCGAGGGAGCCGCCGGGGGCGGTGCCGTCGAGGCGGCCCCGGTAGACCCGGACGCCGTCCTGGCCCTCGCCGACGTCGAGCAGCACGTGCACGCCGTCCGGGTGCGGGAAGTGCCGCCCGCCGTGCCCCTCGGAGTCCAGCGCGGCCTGCGCGCGCACCTCGCCGGTCGCCGCGTCCAGGACCAGCCACCGGTCGCCGCCGTCCCCGCGCCCGGCCATCGCGTCCGGCAGGTAGAGCCACACCGACCCGCCGTCCGGGGAGAACGCACACGCCCCTTCGGCGGAGTACCGCGCCCGCACGACCGGACCGAACCCGTACCGCCACAGCACCGCGCCGGTCCGGTCCACGGCGACCAGCTCGTCGCCGGTCACGTACGCGGCCCGGCCGAGGTCCCGCGCGGCGGCGTGCCGGACCGGCCGCACACCCGCCTCGACGGGGAAGTCCACCACGTGCCCGCCCGGGAACACGTGAGCCCGCACGGAACCGTCCACGGAACAGGTCACGACGTCGCCGCTCATGGGCCGCAACGCTAGGCCACGCCCCGGACCGCCCTCGCCGGGAGGCAGCCGACGAGCCGGGGCGGGTACCTCACCCGATCCGGGAGTTTGCGGATCGCGCGCGGCTCGGTATGGCGGCGGCGCTCTTACATTGGGGTCATGACCACGATGCCGACCGGGACCCCCCAGGTGTGGCTCCCGACCTACGACCGGGGTCTGGTGCGCGCCGACCTGCTGCTGCGGATCGGCGCCGCCCTGCTGCTCACCCCCGACCCGCCCCGGCCGTACGGCGTGGTCGTCCAGCTCCACGGCGACGCGGACGGCCAGCGCGGCCGGAGCCACGAGTACGTGATCACCCACGCCGACACCCTGGAGCACGCCCAGCTCGTGCTGCTGGAGATCCTCGCCGAGATCGACCGGGCGCTCACCTCCGGCCGGTCCGGCGTGATCGAGTTCGACACCGGGGGCCACCCGGTCCTGATCAACCTCCAGCACCCGACCGGGCCGCCGCTCGCGCCGACCACCCCGGCCCCGGAGCCGAGGGAACCGGTCGACCCGGTGCTCGAACGGCCCCTGCTCGACTGACTTCCCCAAGAGCATCCGCCCGGCGGAGCGGTCCGGCTCGACCACCGGTTCCCCGCGCCCGCTTCCTGCCGGGCGGAGCCGCACTCGCGGTCAGGGGGACGGCCACGGGTTGGCGGTGCACGAGTTGCCGTTGGCGGCGATCGCCACGCCCTGGTCCACCCCGGACGTGAGGGCGGCCAGCTCGTCGTTGTCGGTGCTCAGCGTCTGCTGCATCATCACCGGCGCGGGCGCCCCGTCCGCCGGGCACGGCTCGTGCCCGTGGCCGAGGAAGTGGCCGACCTCGTGGTTGACCACGTACAGCCGGTACGACCGCAGCTCGCCGCCGTACGCGTGCGCGCCCCGGAACCACCGCGCCGCGCTGACGTACACCTCGGGCCCGATGCGGCACGAGACGTCGTAGGGCAGCTCGAAGCCGCACAGCCGCCGCGCCGTCTCCTGCGAGGTGAGCCGGACGCGCAGCTCGGGCTCGACGGTCCCGTCGACCCGGCGGAACGCGGCACCCGTCCGCGCCCACCCGCGCGGGTGGGCGAGCGCGTAGTCCACCACGGCCGCGAAGTTGTCGCCGTCGCGCGGCAGCGCCGCGCCCTCCTCCACCTCCACCGCGTACGGGGTGCCGGCGGTCCCGAACGTCCCGGGGACCACCCGCCAGGTGCCGGTGCCGTGCTGCGGGAAGGGCAGCCCGTCCGGCAGCTCGGCCGACCGGCCCGGCGGCGGAGGCGTGGTCGGTGCCGCCACCGCCGTGACCGCCGGCACGCCCGACGCGGGCCACCGGACCGCCGCCGGCCGGGGCGTCGCGCCGAACTCCAGCGCGAGCACGGCGGTGACGGCGAGGCTCAGCCCCGTCAGGTACGCGACGGGCACCACCTTCATGCCGGCTCCAGGCCCGAGTCCCCGTAGCCGCACGCCGCGTTCCACAGCAGGAAGGACGGGGCTCCCGCGTCCCGGCTCGCCGCGACCTGCGCCTGGATCTCGCCGGGGCCGTAGTGGTGCCCGAGCGAGAACGCCTGGAGCCACGGGATCACGACCGTCCCGGTGCCCTTGGTCATGTCCACGAAGTTCGCCACCGACGCCCGCACGATCTCGTACGGCTGGGCGTTGGGGTTGCCCACGCCGTACTCGCCGGGGCCCCAGTGCGACGGGTAGACCATCGGCGCGACGTAGTCGACGTGCGGCGACATGGCCGGGATGTCCTGCGCCACGTCGGTGGGGCTATGCGCGGCGATGCCGAACACCGACGCGCCGAGGTACGCGCCCAGCGGGCGGATCGCGGCCCGGGTGTCGCGCAGGAACTCCACGATGGACTGCTCGGGCGTGACGGCCAGGCCGGGGAACGCCATCCGGGACAGCGGGCCGTCCGGCCGGCGCACGTAGTCGTAGAGGATGTCGTCGAAGCCGAGCTGGGCGGCCTCCTTGGCGATGGCGATGTTGTAGTCGCGCACCTCGGGGTTGGCGAAGTTGGTGAACGCGTACTCGCCGTAGTGCGCCGACCAGGCCGCACCGGAGGTGTCCTGGGTGACCCGGTCGCGCGCGCCGGACTCCCAGGACGCGCGGCCCAGCACCGGGTCGCGGAAGGCGACCACCCGGCCCACCACCCGCAGCCCCATGCCGTGCAGCTGGTCCAGCGCGGCGCGGGCGTCGTAGTAGCCCTTGTTCGCGCCGACCTGGCGGGCCAGCGGCACCTGCGAGTCGTACCCGATCTCGCCGCTCTCGTCCTTGATGTCGAGCTGCACGGTGTCGATCCGGTGCTCGCGGGCCAGCGCCAGCACCGGGTCGCGCAGCTCCGGGGTCGCCCACGCGGTGGCGCTCAGGTGCACCGCGCGCATCCCCGGGTGGGTGACCCGGACCGCGACGTCCTGCTGCGCGGTGTTGCCGGCGCGGTCGTCGGCGCGGACCTGCAACCGGGTGGGCACGGCGTCGAGCGACGCCTCGAACCGGCCGTCGCGCACCTCCACCTCGCGGTCGCCGAGCCGGACCTTGTCCGCGCCCTCGACGGTGCCGCGCACGGTCAGCGGGCCGCGCGGCGAGGTCGCCTCGGCGGGCTCGACCACCACGGCGGGCGGCGTGCCGTCCACGGTGAAGGTCCGCTCGACGGTCTCGTCGGGCAGCCACGGCAGCGGGTTGGGCGCGCGGGCGGACAGGGTGTGCGGCCCCTCGGCCAGGTCGACGCCGGCCAACGTCATCCGGCCGCCGTCCCGCTTGACCTCCACCGGCCGGCCGTCCACCTGGACGGAGACCTCGCCGAGGTCGGCGGGGTCGGCGGTGGTGACGGCGACCCGCGCGACGCCGGCCGGGGTGATGGAGGTGCCGTCGGCCAGGTCGGCGACGGCGAGGCTGACGTCGCGGCTGTAGACGATCGTGGTGACGGTCCCGGCCACCAACAGCAGTACCGCGACTGCGACGAGAGGCACCAGGACCCGTTTGGTCGTGGCTGGTTTCTGTGACACCGGCAACTCCTCGGCTCTCCGGGTCCGGCACAGTCAAGCAGCGACTAGCCCGCCGCGTCGCCCTCCAAACGCAACATCATCCGATGGTGGGTATGTTCTGCGTGCGCCGTCGCCGGGAGCGCGGGCACGCCAGTATCGGTGTGTGAACGACGCACCCGTGCCCACCCGCAGGAGTCCGCTCGCCGTCGCCCTCGTCGCCGCCGCCTGTTGCGCGTGCGGTGCCCAGTCCGCGCCCGAGCCGCCCTCCTCGACACCGCCGGCACCCGCCGCACCCGCCGCCCAGTCCTCCTCGGCGCAGCCCTCGTCCGCACCGGACCCGGCGTCGGTCGGGGCCGACGAGCTGGGCCAGGTGCCGGTGCTGATGTACCACCGGCTGACGGCGCAGCCGACGTCGGTCTACGACCGCACCCCGGACGGCTTCCGGGCGGAGCTGGAGCGGCTGGCGGCCGAGGGCTACGTGCCGGTGACGGCGACCGAGTACGCCACCGGCCGCCTCGACGTCCCGGCCGGGCGTCACCCGGTGGTGCTGACGTTCGACGACGGCGACCCGACCCAGTTCGCGCTCGGCCCGGACGGCGGCCCGGCACCGGGCACGGCGATCGCCGTCCTGCTCGACGTCGCCGCGCGCCACCCGGGCTTCCGGCCGGTGGCGAGCCTGTACGTCAACGCCGCCCCGTTCGGCACGGCGGACGGCGCGGGCGTGCTGGCGTGGCTGCGGGACCACGACTTCGAGGTGGGCAACCACACCCAGCAGCACACGAACCTGTCCGCCGCCGGCGACGAGCAGGTGCAGGAGGCGATCGTGTCGGGCCTGCGCGAGATCCAGCGGGCGGTGCCGGGGTACGCGGTGTCCAGCCTCGCCCTGCCGTTCGGCGCGGTGCCGGGGACGGCGTCGCTGGCCCTGCGCGGGTCGTTCGACGGCACGTCCTACGAGCACGCGTGCGTGCTGCTGGTGGGCTCCAACCCGGCACCGTCGCCGTACTCGACCGGGTTCGACCCGCTCAACGTGCCGCGCATCCGCTCCCAGGACGCGACCGGCGAGGAAGCGGCCTTCGGCTCCACGTCGTGGTTGGACCAGCTCGCCGCCAACCCGGCCGCCCGGTACACCTCGGACGGCGTGGCGGACCGCATCTCCTACCCGGCGGCCTCGCCCAACCGCCCCGCGCCGCAGTACGCCGGCAAGGCCGTCGCGTACTGACCCGGAGGTGGGCCGCGCCGGTCGTCGCGGCCCACCTCCCGGCGGTGCTCACGGCACGTGGCGGAATTTCACCTCCCCGGGGCAACAAGGAGGTTCCGCAGAGCGCGATCCGCCGCCGACCTCTACGCAGGGGGCATGAGCAACGACCCCGACCGCTCCGCCGCCCGCACGTTCGCCCTCGCCGCCGCTGCCGTCGCCGTGGGCATGATGTCGTGCACCGGGACCACCAGCGCCGAACCGGCCCCGGCCGACCTCGGTCCGTTCCCGGCCAGACCGGCTTGGGACGCCCCGTCCCCACTGGACAACCCCTTCCTGCTGCTGACGAACCAAGTTCCCCAAAGTGTGTCCCACCCGGACATGTCCTCTTCGGACCAGGACCTCCCGGCCGAGGAAGCGCCGGCAATCACGCCGGCGGGCGCGGACTCCGACCGGGGCGACCCGCCGATCACCACGACGACGGCCGTCCGACCCACCACGACCACGACCACGGTCGTGCAGGGCGGCCCCACCCCGCCCAACGCCACCACCGCGACGACGACCCAGCTCACCACCACGGCCGCCACGACGAACACCACGGCCACCACGGCCTCCCCCACGGTGTCCGGGACGTCGGTCCAGCCGCCCTCCGTCGAGCGCGTGACCGCAGCGGCAGCCGCCCCGCAGGGCACCGCGCCGCCCGCCCGGCAGGTGGCAGCGGCACCCGCTGCGGCACCGGTCGTGGCAGCCGGACACCACCCGGACGGGCAGGCGCTCGCCGCGACCGGCACCGACGACCGGCTGACCGACCTGCTGTGGCTCGGCCTCGCGCTCATCGCCGCCGGCGCGGCCACCACGCGCGCCGCCCGCAAGCGCCGCCCGGGCCCGCACCACCGCTGACCCCACCGCTGTCCCGCGACGACCACCCCCGGCGGCCGAGGTTAGGGTAGGCACACCTGGGCAGGGGTGCCCGGTCGACCGGGGGAGGCTGGGGTGGGTCGATCCGGTTCGCCGGACGGCGGGGTGCTGCGCGGGTCGGTGCGCGGACAGCGCGGGCGCATCGCGGCGACCTCCGCGCTGTTCACCGGCCACCAGGCCGGCGAGGCGATGGTGCCGCTGCTGATCGGCGTGGTGCTGGACCAAGCGATCACCACGGGCGACCCGGGCGCGCTGGCGTTCTGGCTGGCCGTGCTCGCGGTGGACTTCCTGGTGCTGTCGTCGTGCTACCGCTTCGGCGCGCGGGTCGGGCTGCTGGCGGGGGTGCGCGCGGACCGGGCGCTGCGGCTGGCGCTGGCCGGCCGGGTGCTGGACAGCCGGGGCGGCGCGGACGCCGGCCTGCCGCCGGGCGCGCTGGTCAGCATCGCCACGGCGGACGTGCGGCGCACCGCGATGGTCAACTACCTGCTGCCGCACGGCATCGCGGCCGTGGTGGGCGTGGCGGTGGCCGGGGTCGCGCTGCTGCTGGTGTCGATCCCGCTGGGACTGCTGATCCTGCTCGGGACGCCCCCGGTGATGCTGCTGGTGCGGGCGCTGAGCAGCCCGCTGGAGCGGCGGGCCGCCGCGCAGCAGGAGCAGGCCGCGCGGGCGGCGGGCGTCGGGACGGACCTGGTGCGCGGCGTGCGGGTGGTCAAGGGGCTGGGCGCGGAGGGCGCGGGCGTCACCCGGTACCGGGCGGTGAGCCGGGCGTCGCTGGCCGCGACCCTGCACACCAGCCGGGCCGAGGCCGGGTACTCGGGCGCGGTCGTCGCGGTGAACGGCGTGTTCCTGGCGGTCGTGGCGCTGGTCGGCGGCGGGCTCGCGGCCTCCGGCGAGATCACCGCCGGGCACCTGGTGTCGGCCGTGGGGCTGGCGCAGTTCCTGCTGGGGCCGCTGGGGACGCTGGGCGAGATCACCGCGTCGGTGGCCGCCGGGCGCGCGTCGGCCGCCCGGATCGCCCGGGTGCTGGACGCGGCACCGGCCGTGACCGGCGGCGGCGACCTGCCCGGTGGGGTGACCGGCCGGGTCGAGCTGGCGGCGGTGACCGGCGGCCGGCTGGCCGGGCTGGACCTGTCCGTGGCGGCGGGCGAGTGGGTGTGCGTGGTGACCGCCGACCCGGCCGAGGCGACGGCGCTGCGCCGGTTCCTCGGCCGCGAGGCCGACCCGGACGCCGGGCGGCTCACCCTCGACGGGACGCCGCTGACCGACGTCGCGCCGGACGTGCTGCGCGCGGCGGTGCTGGTCTCCCCGCACGACGCGGACCTGTTCGAGGGCACGGTGGAGGACAACGTCCTGGCGGGCGGCGGCGGTGACCCGGGCGTCGCCGTGCGGGCCGCCCAGGTGGACCGGATGGCCGCCGCGCTGCCCGACGGGCTCGCCACGGCGGTGACCGAGCGCGGGCGCTCGCTGTCGGGCGGGCAGCGGCAGCGCGTCGCGCTCGCCCGCGCGCTGCACGCCGACCCCCCGGTCCTCGTGCTGCACGACCCGACCACCGCCGTGGACGCGGTCACCGAGGCCGCCATCGCGGCCGGGGTGCGGGAGGTGCGCGCCGGGCGGACCACGATCGTCCTGTGCAGCAGCCCGGCACTGCTCGCGGTGGCCGACCGGGTCGTCTACGTCGAGCGCGGGTCGGTCGTCGCGTCCGGCGGGCACGCGGAGCTGCTGAGCGCCAACGAGTCCTACCGAGAGCTGGTCCTGTCGTGACCGCGCTGCTGCCCGTCGCCACGCCGAAGCGGACCCGCGCCGTGCTGTTGCGGCTGGTCCGCACCCACCGGTGGGCGGCCCTGACCTCGGTCGGGTGCCTGCTCGGCGCGGCCGGGGCGAGCACGGTCACCGCGCCCCTGCTCGGCCGCGTGGTCGACCTGGCGGTGGCCGGCGGCTCGGTCGTGGTGCCGGTGGCGCAGCTCGCGGCGGTCGCGCTGGTCCAGGGCGGCCTGGCGTACGCGGGGCTGCGGTCCACGGCCCGGCTGGGCGAACAGGTGCTCGCGGCGCTGCGGGAGGACTTCGTCGCGCACGCCCTGGACCTGCCGCTGGAGCGCATCGAGCAGGGCGGGTCGGGCGACCTGACCTCCCGCATCACCGAGGACGTCGCGCTGGTCGGCTCGGCGGTCCGGGAGGCGATCCCGGAGTTCGCCCAGTCGGCCCTGGTGATCGCGCTGACCGTGGTCGGGCTGGCCGCGCTGGACTGGCGGTTCGGCGCGGCGGCGCTGCTCGCGGTGCCGATCCAGGCGTGGACCTCGCGCTGGTACCTGCGCCGCTCCGCGCCGCTCTACGCGGCCCGGCGGGAGGCGGCCGGCGGCGAGCAGCAGCAGTTGCTGGACTCGCTGAGCGGCGCGGTGACCGTGCGGGCGTTCCGGCTGGGCGCCGACCACGTCGGGCGGGTCGGCCGGCGGGTGGACCGAAGCGTGGCGATGGCCGTGGCGGTGACCCGGGTGCAGACCCGGTTCTTCGGCCGGCTCAACCTGGCCGAGGTGGTCGGCCTGAGCGCGGTGCTGGTCGCGGGCTTCCTGCTGGTGCGCGGCGGGGTGGCGACGATCGGCGCGGCGAGCGCGGCGGCCCTGTACTTCGCCAACCTGTTCACGCCGATCAACGGCGTGCTGTTCCTGCTGGACACCCTCCAGTCGGCGGTGGCGAGCCTGGCCCGGCTGGTCGGCGTGGTGGACCTGCCGCCCGGCACGCGCCCGGGGCGCGGCGACCGGCCGTCCGACGGGTCGGTGAAGGCGGTGGGCCTGCGCTACGCCTACCTGCCCGGCCGGGACGTGCTGCACGGCGTCGAGCTGGACGTGCCGACCGGGGCGACGGTGGCCCTGGTGGGCGGCAGCGGCGGCGGGAAGACCACGCTGGCCAAGCTGCTGGCGGGCGTGCACGAGCCGACCGGCGGCGCGGTGCGGATCGGCGGCGTGGCGCTGGAGGACGTGGACCCGGAGACCCGGCGCACGGCGGTCGCCCTGGTGACGCAGGAGGTGCACGTGTTCGCGGGCACCCTGGCCGAGGACCTGCGCCTGGTCCGGCCCGGGGCGGGCGAGCCGGAGCTGTGGGCGGCGCTGGACGCCGTCGGCGCGGCGGACTGGGCGCGGGCGCTGCCGGCCGGGTTGGGCACGGTGGTCGGCGACGGCGGCCACGACCTGACCGTGGTGCAGGCGCAGCAGCTCGCCCTGGCCCGGCTGCTGCTGCTCGACCCGCTGGTGGCGATCCTGGACGAGGCGACCGCAGAGGCGGGCAGCAGCGGCGCGCGGCTGCTGGAGAAGGCGGCCGAGCGGGTGCTGCGCGACCGGACGGCGATCGTCGTGGCGCACCGGCTCACCCAGGCCGCGTCGGCGGACCTGGTCGTGGTGCTGGACCGGGGCCGCGTGGTGGAGCAGGGCACGCACCACGACCTCGTCGCGGCGGGCGGGCACTACGCCCGGCTGTGGCAGGCGTGGACGGCGGGCCGGGACTGACCCTGGCCCGACCTGCGCCACCGCCCCGGTCGGCGCGATCCACCCGGTCTGCGCGACCCGCAATCCGGCCGACCCGCCCGCTGCCGTCCACCGGGAGGAAAGCGTTGCCGGTCAACGGGTCGACCGCGTAGTGGATCTCCCCCTCGGGTAGTCGGGTGGCGGTCCCCGCCGCCCCGGCCGGGACCGCATCGCAGGTCCGGCGAGGAGGAACCCCCTCATGACACGACGATTACTGCTCGCCCCGGTTGCGGCACTGGCCGTCTTGACCGGGTCGATCGCAGTACCGGGCGGGCCGCTCGGCTCAGCCGCGCCCGCCGAGGCTGCGACGGTCGTCGCACAGCACTCCGGCAAGTGCCTGGACGTGCGCGGCGGCCCGCAGGCGGTGCAGGACGGCGCGTTGATCGAGCAGTGGGAGTGCACCGGCGCGTTCAACCAGAACTGGACGTTGCGCGACGCCGGGAACTCGCAGGTCCGGCTCGTTGCGCAGAACAGCGGCAAGTGCGTTCAACCGGTCGGTGGCGGCACGTCCGACAACACCGGCCTGGAACAGCGGACCTGCGACAGCTCGGCCGCGCAGTTGTGGAAGAGGCAGAACGCCACCACGGCCGGCACCTCCCACTTCGTGCACGTGTCCAGCAACCGCTGCCTCGACGTCCAGCGCAGCGGCACGGCGGACGGCGCGTTCGCCGTCCTCTTCGGCTGCACGGGCAACCCCAACCAGACCTGGACGACGGCACCCGCCGCGCCCGCGCCCCCGAGCGTCGAGGTACGCAACGGCGAGTACTGGGCGCTGCCGGCGCGCTACCCCGCCAAGAGCCCGTACGGCGGCCTCAACCAGATCTGGGGGCCGGCGGTCACCTGGAGCCCGACCACCGACCTGCACTGGGTGGGCGCGTACTGGCGGGACCTCAACCCGGCGGAAGGGGTCTACGACTGGGACCGCATCGAGCGCGTCACCAGCTCCTACTCCTACAGCCTGGACCAGCTCGGCGCGGCCGGGAAGACCGCGCTCATCTGGACGATCCTCGGCACGGTCGACGACGAGGGGAAGTGGCACGCGCCGCAGTGGGTCCTCGACAAGTGCCGCACCGTGAGCCAGATCTTCAACGGCTCGCAGCGGTGGGGCCTGGCGCTGTGGGAACCGTGCCCGCGCGCGGAAGTGCTCAAGTTCATCAAGACCATGTTCAGCCGCTACCGGACGGACGCGCGCGTCAAGTACGCGTACGCGACGACGTTCAACGCCGGTGAGTTCTGGATGCCCAAGGCCGTCTACCTCGACGCGGTCAAGAAGGGCCTCACCCCGGCGATCCTCAAGAGCTACGCCAAGGACATCATCGACACCTGGGCAGCCGCCGTCGGCGCGGACAAGGTCGTCTGGACCAGCGCCGGCGAATGGACCCTGCCCGACGAGCAGGTCGACCCCACCGCGCCCAAGTGGGTGTCCGAGTACGCGCTGCGGACGGTGGGCACCCAACTGCGCGAGGGCAACGGCGAAAGCGTGACCGCGCAGCTGAAGCAGCCGCTGATCGGGCAGGACACCACGGTCGTCCAGCCGACACCGGTCGGCGCGCAGCCGGGCCAGTCCCACTACTACCTGACGGCGAAGACGGCGCGCGAGATCGGCCGCAGCGGGTTGACGTTCTACGGCAACGAGTTCGAGATCGCGAACCTCGCCGGCGTGTTCGGCAACTACGACTACTACCGCCTGGCGGTGCTGAACATGCTGCGGAAGGGCCACAACTGGGCGATCTTCCCGCGTGAGCTGCGCACGTCCGCCAACGACGCGGCGCGCCCGGAGTTCGCGGCCCTGCGCAACTACTTCCGGCAGAGCGCGGGCTACCCGGTGAACGAGTCGCCGGACGCTTGGGCCACCCTCCAGATGTTCTACGACGGCTGCTACAACGGGACCCGCCGCTACCACAACTACGAGAAGTTCCTCCTGCAACGGGACGTCGAGGGCGGCGGGCGCACCACGCCGACCGACCAGCACACGTGGGCCCCGGACCAGTACGGCTTCTGCAAGGTGGGCGAGGGCGGGTCGACGCAGCCGGCGGTGACCTACTTCGCCCGGCGCACCGACCACGCGAGCGGCAACGACTACATCTACTTCGACGTGGACAACCGGTTCACACCGAGCACCGCCCGCGACTTCCGGATCGCCGTCACCTACCGCGACACCGGGACGGCGAAGTGGCGCTTGCAGTACAGCACCGCGAACGCCGCGATCGCCTCGACGCCGACCGTCACGAACACCGGCTCCGGGGCGTTGAAGACGGCGATCTTCACCGTGTCGGACGCGGCGCTGCGCGGCGCGCAGGCGAACGGGATGGACTTCCGCCTGCACAACGGCGGCTCAGCGGACATCGTCGTGCGCAGCGTGCGGCTGCTTCGCGGCGGCGCGTGAGCCCGGGAGGACGATGAACGGCACGCCCGGGGGCGGGGCCGCACAACGCGACCCCGCCCCCGGAGCGCCATCACGAGCCGGCGACGCCGTACGCCCTGATGATGGTCTGGTCGAGGGCGTTGCCGTCCCCGTCCGTCGCCGTCAGGTGCAGTGACACCGCGCCGGACGGCGGGTTCACCACCTGGGCCACGTAGTTCCCGCCGCCCAGGTCCAGCAACGGCATCGGGGTCCACGTGCGGCCGTCGTCGGTCGACGCCCGGCCTCGGACCTCGGTGATCGGCGGACCCGCCACGCCGGGCACGTGGCCCACGTGGACCGGGAAGCCGTACGAGCCCGCCGGCGCGCGGTTGTAGTCGTCCAGGGCCGGTCGGTAGTCCGCCTGCACCAGCGGGACGCGGTCCGTGCGGCCCGGTTGCGGCCGGCTGGAGCGGAACGTCCACGTGGTCTCGGTGCGCGTGGAGTAGTTCCACCACGGTTTCGTGCGCTCGTTCCGGTAGGTCAGCCGGTACGTGGCCGGCGTCGGCACGGCGGGCACCGCGTTGTCCGGGGTCGGGTGGCGGTCCAGCCGGAACAGCGGCACGCCGTCGGCCTCCAGCTCGGCCAGGTGCACGTCGTCGAAATCCGTGCTGTTGCCGTTGCCCTCGGGGTCGGCGTACGGGGCCACCGAGAACCGGAACGTGTCGTCGGTGCGCGTGGACGGCGCGGCGGACGGCACCGCGCCCGGCCGGGCCGGTCGGCGCAGCCACTCCTCGCGCTGCGCCGTCCCCGGCCGGTAGGTCGTGACCGGCCCGGTGAACCGGCCTTCGGCGGCCGGGCCGGACCACACCTGGTGCTGCCACGAGGTGTCGTCGGCGGCGGACACGAAGTAGGTCCGGTGCAGGGGCCGGGGCACGTCCCGCTGCCGGTCCACAACCCTGCTGCTGTACGGGCGGAAGGCGTAACGCATGTCCCGGCCCTCGGTGCCCGGTTCGTCGGCCAGGTACCAGGTGTCGAGGATCGCGGTGTTGCCCCGGTCGGCGCGGTAGGTCAACGACGCCGGCACGCGCTGCTTCTCCGGCAGCAGCAGGTCGTACTCGTAGGACGGGGGCGTGCCCTGGCCGTCCGGCGGTGTGGTGAGGTCCCACTTGCTGAAGAACTCGAACTCGCCCTCGGTGACCGTCTCGGTGGGCGCGGCGAACGCCCGGACGGCGTGCGTCTTGGACGCGGTCATGTGGTCGGACCGGCCGCCGAGCGCGCGGTAGTAGGAGAGGGTCACTGCGGACGTCGCGGTGGGCAGCTCGGTGTTCACCACGATCTCGTTCGCCGTCCGGCCGTCCAGGGTCAGCGACGTCGCGCCGGACACCTCGAACTCCGGGTCGCTGACGAACGTCGTCTCCACGACCTTCTCCCCGGAGGCGTCTGCGGTCTCCAGGAAGCCCACGGCGGTGTAGGTGCCAGGCGGGACGCGGAAGGTCGCGGTCGGCGAGCCGGCCGACACGTACTGCTCGACGTGGCCGCCGGCCGGGCTCCACAGGACGACCCGGCTGCTCCAGTCCAGGGTGCCGCTGTGCGGGATGGCGGTGACCGCGACCTCGTGCAGTTCCCGCTCCACGTACGTGCCGATCGACGTGTGCACGGCGATGTCGCCGCCGACCGCGTGCAGGTAGCCGCCGAAGCGGCCACTGGCCCCCGCTGCGGGGTCGAGCGTCAGGGTGACGGACGCGGTGCCGTTCGCGGGTACCGCCACCTGCGCCCGGTCGACGGTGACCATGCCTGCGGGCGGGGTGCTCCCGTCCTGGTGGGTCAGCTCCAGCGACAGCCGCAGCGTCACCTCGGCGGCCGTGGCGTTGGTGTAGGTCACGGTCCTGGTCACCGGGCCGGGGTGCGGCCACGACAGGTAGCCCAGGTTGAGCGTCCCCGGTGCGGCGTGCACCCGTTGGCCGTGCGCCCGCGCCACGTCCAGCCGCCCGCCGCCGACCTGGTAGGCGCTGTGGCCGGGGCCGGTCCGCGCGGTGGAGATCAGGGCGTCCTTGAGCGCGGTGCCGGTGTAGCCGGGGTGCTGCTGGGCCAGGATCGCCGCTGCCCCGGCGACGTGCGGGGTGGCCATCGACGTGCCGGACAGCCGCTGGTAGCGGTCGTCCACGATCGGGCCGCGCGCGGTGCCGTCGGCGCGGGCCGCCGCGATGTCCACGCCGGGCGCGGTCAGGTCCGGTTTGACGGCGAGGTCGCCGCGTCGCGGCCCCTGGCTGGAGAACTCCGCGAGCTCGTCCTCCCGGTCGACCGCGCCGACGGTGAGCGCCTCGTCGGCGTACCCCGGGCTGGTGATCGTCCGTTCGCCCTGCTCGCCCAGGTTCCCGGCGGCGACCACCACGAGCGCGCCGCTCGACCGGCTGACCGAGTCGACGGCCAGCGAGATCGGGTCGGGCCCCTCGGCGGGGAACAGCCCGCCCAGGCTCATGTTGACCACGTCCGCGCCCTGCTCGACGGCCCATTCCAGGGCGTTGATCACCCCGTCGGCACCGCCCTCGCCGTCCTTGTCGAGGGCTTTGGCGTTGAGCAGGCTCGCACCGGGCGCGACGCCCTTGCGCACCACCGGGGTGGCCTCGCCGGTGCCCGCCACGGTCGAGGCGACGTGCGTGCCGTGCCCGTTGCGGTCGGTGGTGTCCGGGTCGGCGGAGAAGTTGGCCTCCGCCACCACCTTCCCGCCGTCCAGGTCCGGGTGCGCGCGGTCGATGCCGGTGTCCACGACGGCGACGGTGACGCCGGTCCCGTCGAACCCGCCCGCCCACGCCTGCGGCGCACCGACCTGCGGCACGCTGTGGTCCAGCACGGTCCGGAACTTGCGGTTCAGCCACACCTTGCGCACCGCGCCCGAGGCGGTGACCTCCGACCAGAACGCCGTGGCCCGCGCCCGGTCCTGCGACACCGACCGGGCGTTGATGCTCTCCAGCACGAACCGGTCCGTCGCACCGGTCGGGGCGGACACCGCCTCGGCCCGCACCGACGCCGGGTCGTACTGGACGATCAGCGGCAACTGCGGGCTGCGCTGGTCGTCGTACCCCTCGGCAACCAGCGCGGTGAGGTCGAACAGGCCCTCGTCCACCCGGTCGGCGGCCACCAGCGGCGCGACGTCGTCCGGCACCACCAGGAACCGGCCGTCGACGGACCGGGAGGTGTATCCGACCGACTCGCGGCCGGGCGCGGCCGAGAACGCCGCGCCCTGCCGCCCGTCCGACAAGGTGCTCAGCTCGACCCGGTCACCGGTGACGAGCGTGATGGTGTGCCGCCCGACCACCGACGGCGGTGCCGGCTGCCCCGCTGCCGGCTGCCCCGCTGCCGGCTGCGCGCCGGCGGGTGGCGCGACCAGGGACGCGGCCGTCACCACCGCCGTCACCAGCAGCGCCGATGTCCGCGCCCGGCGCGGACGTGATCTTCCCGTATCCATCCGACTACCCCCATTACCCCTCGTGGTGTTGCGCCGATGTGCCCGTGCGACCACCGGTCCGCCCCGGACCGGGTCGCCGTCAGCCCGCCGCGACGCGGCTGTGGATCGCGCCGACGACCGCGCGCGCGGACAGGAAAGCGCCGTTCTGCCAGGAGATCCAATGCGTGAGCCAGTCGCCGGCGAAGTACACGCGGCCGGCCGGTTTCGTCAGCAACCGGTACTCGGGCGTGTCGCGCGACGCCCAGTTCACCCAGCCGCCCTCGCTCCACGGCGTCCGCGACCACGCCACCGAGAACGACGACCGCACGTCCTGCCGGTACACGTCGCCGTAGATCCGCGCGCCCAGATCGAGCGCCCGGCGGACCCGGTCCTCGGGGGCCAACCGGTCGTAGGTGGTCGCCTGGGTGTCGAAGTTGTAGTAGCCCAGGATCACGCCGCGCTCGCCGTGCAGGCCGGCGGACGGGAACCAGATCTGGTTGAGGTCCAGGTCGGTCCGGGTGATGCCGCCGTAGAGCCGCAGGTCCTGCTCCCACCAGCGGCGGCCGTACTCCAGGCCGAGCTTGCCCACCGCGTACGGCACCGGGGTGGACAGCGCCGCCGTCACCTCCGGGCCGAGGTTGTGCGGTATCCGCGCCATGATGTGCGGCGGGAGCGAGGCGACGCAGAAGTCGCCGTGCACCACTTTGGTCACGCCCTGCGCGTCGCGGTAGGCGACCTCGACGCCGTCTTCGCGGTTGGTGACCGAGCGGACCTCCGACCGGCACCGGATGCGCGACCGGCCCACGGCCGACGCCAGCGCCTCCGGGATGCGGTCCATGCCGCCGACCACCTGGAACATCATCATCGCGTACTGGTGGTCCAGCTCGAAGAAGAAGGCGCGGCCGAGGTTGCGGGAGAACACCCGGGACAGCGCCTCCGGCGGCCCCAGCGGCGTGCCGGCCTCGGTGCCCGCCCCCGGCAGCACCGAGAAACCGCGCCGGTCGCCGCCCCGGTAGGCGAACCCGTCCGCCTTGCCCCCGATGCCGCCGAAGGTCTCCAGGAACGCCAGCAGCCGCTCCCGGTCCGCGCCGGTCAGCTCGGCGTCCAGCGCGCCCCGGTCGGTGGCCTTGGCCAGCAGTTCGGAGACGTAGCCGAAGGTGTCGGCCTTGACCGCGCGCATCGTCGTCGCGCGCTCCTCGACGTTCGAGTCGAACATGTGCGCGTCGGCGTTCTGGTTGGCGAACGGCTCGATCGGGACGCCCAGCTCGCGGCAGTAGTCCAGGGTGACCATGGACTGCGCGATCCGCGCGGCCCCGGCGTTGAAGTAGTGGCCGCGCGAGAACCCGGCCGTCTGCACGTGCCCGTCGAGGTCGCGCGCGCGGTCGCCGCCGCGCACCGTCCACACGCGACCGCCGGGCCGCTCCCCCGCTTCCAGCAGCACGCAGTCGTAGCCGGCCTTGCCGAGCTCGTAGGCCGTGGCCAGCCCCGCGATCCCGGCGCCCAGCACGACGACGCGCCGCCCCCGGCTGCCCGGCACCAGGTCACCCTCCCGGGGAGGGGTGAACGGCGTCGCGTCCGCTTCGGGCACCAGCCCGAGCGCGCCCATCGTGTGGAACATCGCGCCGGCACCACCGGCCAGGCCGACGGCCTCCAGAAAACGCCGACGTGTCAAGGCGGACATCTGCACTCCCAACGTCGAATGCCGCGAGTGACCGGACGCGGTCCCGCACCGGCCGAGCGCCAGGGGCTCATTCACGGCGGACCTGCGAAACATGAGGATCCGACCACCACCGGCGGTCGGGCGTCCACGTCCGGGGGCCCGCCGTTGCCCTTTCTTCCGCGAGGACTGCCCGTACGGGCACCGCGCCCGTTGCTCCGTCCCGGGGAACGTGGCGGCGTCGGGGATCCTGCGCCGCCCCGGATCCGTCGAACGCTCGCTGTGTCGGTGCCAGGTGGGGAGCGTGTGGACGTGACGGCGGAGAGCAAGAGCGGCGTGCAACCGGCGGGGCGGGGGGTGGTCCTGACGATCTGGCTCGTCCTCTACAGCGCGGCGGTGCTGGTGGGGCTGGTGGCGGCGCTCGTCGTCGCCTCGAAGGATCTGGACCACGGGCAGAACCTGACCATCCCCATGGTCCTGGGCATCATCGCCCTGGTGTCCGAGGCGATCGCCCTGGCCGCCCTGTGGCTGTGGCAGCGGTGGGGAGCCGCCCTGGTCGCCATCGCGGTGGGCGTCTGGCTGCTCGCCGCGGCCATGAGCGGCGTCGCGGGGCTGGTCATCTCGGCGCGGATCGTGGCGGTGTGCGCCCTGCTGTTCGTGCTGGCGCCCCGGTGGGAGAAGTTCCGCTCCTGACCGGTCCGGGGAATTCCGCGCGCTGCGGGAACCGGGAGGCCCACCCGCACGACCACTGGGGTGGGCCGACCGGCCCGGTGACGGCGAACGGACGCGGATGGTCGAGAGTGTGGTGGCGCGCTGGGTCGTGACTGCCGCGATCGGGTCGGTCGGGCTGGCGCACCTGTGCGGCCTGACCACCGGTCGGGCGGTCGTGCACCGGGTCGACGGCTGCGCGCACGCGGTGACGTGCGGTGCCCTGATCGCCGTGGTGTGGCCGTGGGGGTCGTGGCTGCCGGTGTGGCCGCAGGTGGCGCTGGTGGCGTGCGCCGGGGCGTGGTTCACCGCGCGCGGGCTGGTGGCCGTCGGCGGCGGTGAGCCCGACCTGCGGGTGGCCGCCGTGCCGGCCTCGCACGCGGTGGGCGGGTTCGCGCTGGTGTGGGCGCTGGTCGCGGTCGGGGTGGGCGCGCACGGGCGCGACGACCCGGGGTGGCCGGTGTCCTTCCCGGCGTCGGTGCTGGGGCTGGGGTCGTTGCTGGTCGCCGGCTGGTGGCTGCGCGAGGCGTGCACGCGGGGCGTGGCGGACCGGGTCGCGTCCCGGGTCGCGGTCGTGGGGCACGCGGTGCTCAACGGCGGCGTGGCCGTGCTGCTGTTCGCGCTGAGGTGACGGGTCTGGGCGCGGGATGGGTCGGGTTCGCGCTCGGCGCGGAGACCGATCCGGGCACGGGTGGTGTGATGTCGCGGTGACGACGAGGGTGACGGTCCTGTCGACGGCGGCGATGGCCGTGTCGATGCTCCAGTTGTTCGTGCTGGGCGCGCTGGGTCCGGTGCTGGTCACCGAGTCCGGGGTCGCGCGGTGGCAGCTCGGGGTGCTGGTCGCGGCCGGGTTCGGGGTGGCCGCGCTGCTGTCGCTGCCGGTGGGGGCGCTGGTCGACCGGATCGGGCCGAGGCGCAGCCTGGTCGGGCTGTTCGCGCTCAGCGCGGGCGCGCTGGCGGTGCTCGCGGTGGCCCGTTCGCCGTGGTGGGTGGCGGCCGGCGTGGCGCTGGGCGGGGTGCCGCAGGCGCTGGCCAACCCGGCGACCAACAAGCTGATCATGGCCTCGGTCGGGCCGGCCGAGCGCGGCGCGGTGACCGGGTGGAAGCAGTCCGGCGTGCAGTTGGGCGCGTTCGTCGCCGGGGTCCCGCTGGCCGGCGTGGCATCGGTGGTCGACTGGCGCTGGGGCGTCGCCGTGCTGGCGGCGCTGTGCCTGGTCGGCGCGCTGGTGTCGGCGCGGCTGCCGGTCGGGGCCGCCCCGGGCGCGGCGCGCGGGCCGGTCGGCGGTGTCGGGGACCGGGTGGCGGCGCTGGCCGGGTTCTCGCTGGCGCTGGGGTTCGGGCTGGCGTCGGTGAACACGTACTTCGCGCTCTACGGCGTGGACCGGTTGGGTTTGGCGGCCCCGGTGGCGGCGTGGCTGATCGCGGTGATGGGCGTGCTGGGCATCGCCGGCCGGGTGGTGTGGAGCGGTGCGGCGGGACGGGCCGCCGACCCGGCCTCGGTGCTGCCCCGGCTCGCGCTGGGCGCGGCCGGGTCGGTCGGGTTGGTGCTCGCGGCGGAGTGGGCGTCCTGGCTGGTGTGGGTGGGAGCGGTCGGGATCGGCGTGTTCGCGGTGTCGGGCAACGCGGTGTCGATGGTCGCGGTGATGCGCGCGGTGCCGCAGCGGGCCGCCGGCCGCGCGGCGGCGGTCGCGTCCTCGGGCTTCTTCGGCGGGTTCGCCCTGGGGCCGCCGGTGACGGGTCTGGTGGTGCAGCACGCGGGCTACCCGTGGCTGTGGGGCGTGGTCGGGGTGGCGTTCCTGGTGTCGGCGGCGGTGGCGGTCTGGATGGCCAGGCGCACGGCGGTGGGCACGTGACCGACTGGGTGCGGGAGCTGCTGGACAGGGCGTGCGACCGGGTCACCGAGGTGGAGCGGGAGGTGGGGACCAGGTTCCCGCTGTTCGCGGACGGCGGTTCGTGGACGACGACGGCACGCGGCTCGTGGACGGGCGGCTTCTGGGCGGGGTTGCTGGCTTTGCGCGCGTCGGCGACCGGCGTCGGCGACCCGGTGCCGGTCCGGCGGCGGCTGGACGTGTGGGCGGAGGCGGACACGGTCTGCCGGGGCATGGTCTTCTGGTACGGCAGCGGTGGCGAGCGATCGGGCTTGCACGCCCCGGAGCCGTCCACTTCGGACGTTGCACGGCGGTTGGCTGAGTGTTATGACGAGCGGATCGGCGCGATCCCCTGGGGTACGGCCCTGGCGCCCGATGGCCCACCGATCCGACCGGACGGCGCGGCGGGCGTGGTGCCGTTGCTCGCCGCGCACGGGTACGACGAGGTTGCGCGTCGACACCTGGAAACCCACCTGGGTTGCGGAGAAGTCGCGTGGCGGCGGGGCTCTGCGTGGTTGCTACTGTCCTGTGTGGATGGTGATCGTCGGTTCGACGGCTTCGATCGGCGGTTCCGCACTCTGGCCGACCAGTGGACCGCGCCGGACCCGGATGCGTCGGCGACCGCCATCGCGGCGGTGGCGCTGCTGAAGTCCGACAATGTCCGTACCCGGGCAACCGGCGAGCGACTCCTGCGCGAGGCCGCCCGGGGCACCGCCGAGTACGACGGGCGAACCGGGTTGAGGGTGGTGTGGGGCGACTTCTTCATGGCCTTGGGCGCAGCCCTGCTCCTCGGCCTAGCCAACCCCGACCACTGGTGACCGCACGCTTTAGCCGTCCGGTCAGCCATGCCGCGCTTGGATCCGGTGCACGCTGACTGCTGCCGATGGGAGCGGAAGTGCGGGTGCGTTGATGGCTGAGTTCGCGGATCAATGACCTGTTGTGCACCCCCAACCTCTATTTCGAGACCGGGACAAACCGAATCAAAACCAGAGTACTGACGGGTAGACTCCCAGCTCAGCAAGTGTTTTCCCCGCGCACGCGGGGGTGGTCCCAGATCGGCGACCTTCTCCGCGCCGCAGCCCAGGTTTCCCCGCGCACGCGGGGGTGGTCCCCCGCGCCGCACCTCGCCGGGTTCCTCGTCAGCGTTTTCCCCGCGCACGCGGGGGTGGTCCTCGGTGTACCGCGCGTCAACCGGCCCGTGCGTGGTTTCCCCGCGCACGCGGGGGTGGTCCCTCAGCGGCTACGGCGTCAAGGTCAAGCCGTACGTTTTCCCCGCGCACGCGGGGGTGGTCGGCGGGCACTCGGGTGCTGGTGATGGTTGCTTGCGAGGAGCCGTCTCGACCGCACCAGTCGAGCCCCCGACCCGGTCAACCTCGACCGCGAAGTAGACGACGGCCTGTTGTGGAGATGTGCCATTCCTCTGCGCCGTCGAGGATTCGGGCCGAGCGGGCTACTCGCAGCAAACGCGGTAGGCCCGACTCGGCGGTTAGTCCTTCTGCGCCGTGTACCTGCACTGCCGCGTCGGCTGCTTCGCCCAGTGCTCGCGCGGCGGCGGTTTTGGCGAGGCTTACTTCTACCGGTGCTCGTTCGCCGGCGGCTACTGCGGTGGCGGCTTCACGAGTGAGGAGGCGGGCGGCGCGGACCGCCAGTTCGGCCTCGAACGCCAAGCGCTGCACCAGTTGCCGGTCGGCCAGCACGCCGTCGCCCAGCACCCTCGTGGACGCCCGGGCGGCGAGCAGGTCCAGGCAGCGCTGCGCCTGGCCCACCCAGCGCAACGCGCGCAGCGTGCGGCCCAGCGCCAGGCGCTCGGCGGCGAGCCTCAAGCCCTGGCCGGGCTCGCCGACCAGGTGGGTGGGCGGCACGCGAACCCCGTCGCACTCGATCTCGTGCTGGCCGCCGACCCCGAGCACGTCCAGCTCCCGCACCACCCGGAAGCCCGGGAGGTCGGTCGGCACCGCCACGACCGAGCAGCCGTCACCCGTCCGGACGACCACGAGCACCAGGTCCGCGTCGCCGCCTCCGGTGGTGAACCACTTGCGGCCCCGGACCGTCCACCAGCCGTCCGTCCCCTGGTCCGCTGTGGTGCGCAGGCTCGTCGGGTCCGATCCCGCTACTCCCGGTTCGGTCATCGCGTAGGCGACCGAGATCGCGCCGGCGACCAGGGGTGACAGCACGGCCTCGCGCAGCGCGGGATGAGCGTGCGCGGTCAGCATCCGGACCGTGAGCAGGCTGGACGACCCCAGCACGGCGGGCCCGTGGTCGCTGCGCCCCTCGTCCTCGGCGAGCGCCAGGTAGTCGGCCAGCGGCAGCCCGCCGCCGCCCAGCGCGGCGGGCAGCGGGAGCGCCCAGAGGCCCGCCGCCCTGGCCTCGTCGCGCAGGTCGAGCGTGCCCGCCTCCAGTTCGGCTTCGGCCGGGACCACGACCGCGTCCACGAACTCCCGCAGTGCTCGGCGCAACTCGCTGTCACGTTTCACGTCTCACATCACACCATCGCGGGAACCCGAACAGAGGTTGGTGCGACCTGTCTGTCATGACGGGACGCAAAACGGCGTGCTTCGCCGCGCTCGACGGCGCGACAGCGGCCGTGTCGGGATCGAGCGCCGCCGCGCAGGTGCTCCGCGAGCACTTGGCGGCCCTCGGCGCAGAGGTCACGGCCGGAGACGACCACGGCCGCATCGGAGGCTCTCAACGCAGCAGCCTTCAGCACGACCGCGAAGACCTGCTTGGCACAGGTCGCGGCGGCCCCTTCGACGACACGGCTGCGCACGCGGTCCTCAGCCTGCCGACCGGGCGGCATTCGGTGGTGGTCGACTGGGCGGGGCCGGTCGACGTGCCGGGCCTGCGCGACGAAGCCACCGCGCAGGCCGCGTGCGGGGTGATGCACGTGCACGGCCGACGCTCGGGCGCACCGCGCGGCCCGGCCGTCGACTACTGCGGCACGGCCGCCGGCGTGCTCGCCACGACCGGGCTGCTGGCGAGCGTGCTGCGCCACCCGGACGGCGAGCACGAGGTCCGGACCAGCGTCGCCGAGGCGGCCCTGCTGACCGTGTCCCAGTACCTCGCCGCCGCCGGCGCGGCCGAGGGCGAGGCGGTCGACCTCACCCCCGGCGGTCCGCCGTTCACCAGTGCCGACGGCGTGCGGTTCGAGGTGGAGGCGCTGGTCCCCGAGGTGTGGGCGGCGTTCTGGACAGCGCTCGACGCCGACCGCGCCGCCGTCGGCGCGGGCTGGCGGCCCTACCAGTTCCGCTACGCCACCGCGACCGCCCCGCTCCCCGACGCCCTGCACGCCGCCGCCCGCGCCGCCCCCTTCGCCCGGATCACGGCCGCCGGCGCGGCGAGCGGCGCGAGCACCTGCGCGGTGCGACCGGCAGCCGACCTCCCGGCCGACGTCGTCCCCTGGCGGCTGACGCCCACAACGGGCACTCACACCACGGGCACGCACACCACAGGCGCAGCACCGGACCCGTTGCTGGGGAACGAGTTCGCCACGCCGGACCCGTGGCGGGTGTCCCCGACCGGCTTGGACGGCCTGGTCGTGTGGGAGGCGGGCCGGCGCATCCAGGCCCCGTTGGCCGCGCACCTGCTGGGGCTGCTGGGCGCGCGGGTGGTCCGGGTGGAGCCGCCGGGCGGCGACCCGTTGCGCGGGATGCCGCCCACCAGCGGCGGGGTGTCCGCGCGCTGGCTGGCGCTCAACCGGAACAAGGAGTCCGTCGAGGTCGACCTCAAGGACCCCGCCGACCGCCGACGCCTGCGCGCGGCGCTCGCGCCGGCCGACGTCTTCCTGCACAACTGGGCCCCGGGCAACGCGGAGCGGTGGGGGCTGGCCGCCGCCGACCTGCCCGCCGGCCTGGTGCACGCCTACACGTCCGGCTGGGGCGGCGCGACCGACGCCGACCTGCCGGTGGGCACCGACTTCATGGTCCAGGCCCGCACCGGCCTGGCCGACCTGGTCCGCGCCGCCGACGAGGCCCCGGCCCCGTCGCTGATGACGCTGGTGGACGTGCTCGGCGGCCTGGTCGGCGCGGAGGCGGTGCTGGCCGGGCTGCTCACCCGCCGGGCGACCGGTCGCGGCGTCGCCGTGGAGAGCAGCCTGCTGGGCGCGGCGGCGCTGCTGGGCCGGACCGCGCCCGCCCGCCGCCCGGCCGGGTTCCGGGCACCCGTCGACGGCCTGGTCTGCGGCGTCCCGGTGACCGACGACCTCGCGGCGCTGCCGAACGACCCCCGCTTCGCCGCCGTCCTGGGCCGCGACGACCGCGGCTGTCCCGTGCTCGGCTCTCCGTGGAGGTTCAGATGACCCTGGCCGCAGCTCCGCACGTCCGCCACCTGGTCGACCTGGTCCCGGCCGAGGTGCGCCGGTCCTGGGCGGCCACCGGCCGCTACCGGGACCGCGACCTGTACTCGCTGTTCCACGAGCAGGTCACCACCCACCCGGCGCGCGCCGCCGTGGTCGACCCCGGCGGCACCACCACCTACGCCGAACTCGACGTCCTGGTGCGCTGCCTGGCCGTCGGGCTGGCCGGGTTGGGCGTCGAACCGGGCGACGTCGTCGGGGTGCAGCTGCCCAACGGGCGGCTCGCCTGCGCGGTCGACCTGGCCGTCGCCGCGCTCGGCGCGATCGTCCTGCCCTACCCGGTGGGCCGGGGCGACCGGGAGGCGTGGAGCCTGCTCAGCCGGTCCGGCGCGGTCGCCGCCGTGACCGCGACCGCGCACGGCGACTACCCGTGCGCCCGCACCACCCGGGCAATGGCGGGCGACCTGCCCCAGTTGCGCACGGTCGTGGCGGCCGGCGACGGGCCGACGCCCGCCGGGTGCGTGCCGCTGTCGGCGCTGCTGCGCTCCGACCCGACCCGGTTCGTGCCCTCGGCACCCGACCCCGACGGCCCGGCCCGCATCCTGGTCACCTCGGGCTCCGAGGCGGAGCCCAAGATGGTGCTGTACTCGCACAACGCGCTCGTCGGCGGCCGTGGGCGGTTCATCGGCGCGCTAATCGGCGACGTGCCGGTGCTGCGCAACTTCGTCATGGTGCCGCTGGCGTCGTCCTACGGCAGCAACGGCACGTCGGTCACGTTGGCGGTGCACGGCGGTACGCTGGTGCTGATGCCGGGGTTCAGCGCCGAAGCGGCGCTGGCGATGATCGAGAGCGCCCGGCCGACGCACGTGCTGGCCGTGCCGACGATGTTCCGGATGATCGCCGACCACGCCGCGCTTTCCCGCTACGACACCACGAGCTTGCGCGTGGTCGCCCTGGGCGGAGCCGCGCTCGACGCCACCACCGCCGCACGGGTGCGCGACGCGCTGGGCTGTGCCGTGGTCAACGTCTACGGGTCGGCGGACGGGGTCAACTGCCACACGGCGGTGGACGACCCGCCGCACCGCGCCGCCACCGCAGGCCGGCCGAACCCGGACGTCGCGAAGATCCGGATCGTGGACGACGAGCTGCGCGAGGTGCCGCGCGGCCAGGTCGGGGAGATCACCTCGCTCGGCCCGATGACCCCGATGTGCTACGTCGGCGCACCGGAGCTGGACCAGCGCTACCGGCTGCCCGACGGCGGGGTGCGGACCGGCGACCTCGGCCTGGTCGACGCCGACGGCTACCTGCACGTGGTGGGCCGGCGCAAGGACGTCGTGATCCGGGGCGGGCTCAACATCAGCCCGGCGGAGGTGGAGGGCCTGCTGGTGACGCACCCGGCGGTGCGGGACGTGGTGTGCGTCCCGGTGCCGGACCCCGTGCTGGGCGAGCGGTTGTGCGCCTGCGTCGTGGCGGACCGCGACCTGGCGCTGGAGGAGCTGACCGCCCACCTGGCGGACCGGGGCCTGGAACCGCGCAAGTTCCCCGAGCGCGTGGTCCGGTTCGACGAACTCCCCCTGGGCGCGGCGGGCAAGGTGGACCGCCGCGCCGTCCAGGCGCACGCCGCCGAACGCCTCTCCGCCGGCTAGGGCCGGCCCGTGCCGACCTGGCCCGTGCCGACGCCGGCGGGTCGGCGGTGTCAGCTCTCGAGGGCCTTGGCGATCTCCTCGGCGTTGGTGGTGAAGACGCCGAGGAGGTCGAGGTCCGCGCCCGGGTAGTTGACCACCTTCACCTGCTTGGCCGGTGAGTCCGGCAGCACCGTGCCGGTGGACATGTGGGCGTTGTCCAGCACCAGGTCCGGCTGCTTGGCGGCCAGGTCGGCGAGCTGGGCGGGCGTCACCGGTCCGGGCCCGTAGGTGCCCACGACCTCCGCGCCGGTGATCGCCGCCATGTAGGCGACGAACGCCTGGCTGACCACCTTGGGCGCCTTGCCGTCGCGCCACGCGGCCTTCACGGTGCCCGCCGCGCCGGACAGGGTCGCGTCGAACTTCGTCACCCACTCCTCGGCGGCGGGTGCCGTGCCCAGCAGGCCCGCGAGGCGGCGCACCTCCGACTTCACCACGTCCGGGGTGTTGTCCAGCGTGACGGCCTCGACCTTCGCGTTCCCGCCGGCGGCGTCCTTGAGCTTGCCCGCGAAACCCTCGAACTCCGCGTACAGGACCAGGTCCGCCTTGCCGACCGCCACCAGGTCGGAGGGCTTCGGGTCGTAGTCGGCGGCGTGCGCGGTCGACGCCGGGACGATCACCGCGACGTCGGTCGCACCCGCCGCCTTGGCCAGCGCGCCCTCCCAGGCGGTCGCCGCGACGACCTTCTTGCCGGCGGGTGCGGCCGGTTCGGCGGCGGGCGACCCGCACGCCGTGAGCGCCAGCAGCGCGCCGAGCAGCGCGACCCCGAGGTGTCTCGTCTTCACGGTCAGGTTCTCCTTGTCGGTGCCGACCACGTCCGGGTCGGCTTCTCCGGGGCCGCCTCCGGTGCGGTACCCCGGCTCGTCTTCCGGGTCGTCTTCGGTGCGGTACCCCGCGTCGTCTTCCGGGTCGTCTTCCCCGGTGCCGGCGTCGTGGTCGACCGGGTCGGGGCAAGCTGGGCGAGCAGCGCGATCACGCCGGCCAGCAGGACGAGCACCGGGCCGGGCGGCTGGTCCAGCGCCAGGGCGAGCAGCAGGCCGGCGACCGCCACCACCAGGCCGATCGCGATCGAGGCGACGACCATGCCGGTCAGGCCGCGCCCGATCCGCCGCGCCGCCAGGGCCGGGAGCAGCGTGAGCGCGTCCACCAGCAGCGCCCCGGTCAGCTTGATCGCCCCGGCGATCGACACCGCGATCACCACCAGCAGCGCGGCGGTCAACGGGCCGGTGCGGACACCGGAGGACGCGGCCAGCTCGCGGTCGTGCAGCAGCAGCGACAGGTCCCGCCGACGCCACCAGAACAAGGCCGGGATCGTCGCCGCCAGCACGGCGAGCACCACGAGGTCCACCACGCGCGTGGACAGGATCGAACCCCACAGCAGCTCGAACGCCCCGTTGGCGTTCACCCCGGAGATGGACAGCACCAGCAGCGCCACCGCGATCGCCAGGCTCATCAACAGGCCCATCGCGCCCGACAGGCCGCCGGGCGTGGTGGCGAACGGTGCCAACCCGCCGCCCGCGACCGCGCACAGCAGCAGCGCCCACAGCAGCGGGTCGGTGCCGGTGAGCAGGCCGATCGCGCTGCCCAGCAGTGCGACGTGCATGATGGCGAACCGCACCGGGTAGATGTCCAGCCCGACGATGAGCACCCCGACCGGGGGCAGGGCGACCGCGCCCAGCAGCAGCCCGAGCCCGGCGCGCTGCACCGGCACGAGCCCCAGCAGCTCGGCCCACTGCGCGCTCACGCGACGTCCCGCAGCCGCCCGGCGGCCATCTCGACCACCCGGTCGCACGCGTCGACCACGGCCCGGTCGTGCGTGGCGACCAGCACCGTCACCGGCAGCCCGGCCAGCACGTCCGCCGCCTCGGCCTGACCCGCGAAGTCCAGCGCGGCGGTCGGCTCGTCGGCCAGCAGCACGCCCGCGCCCGCCGCGACGCAGCCGGCGGCCCGCGCGAGCCACGCCCGCTGCAACTGCCCGCCGGACAGCGTGTGCACGCCGCGCCCGCCCAGCCCGCCCAGCCCCAGCCGGTCGGCGACGGCCCCGGCCGCCTCGGCGGCGCCGCTGCTGGCGAGCAGCTCGCGCAGCAGCAGCGGGAACCGGCCCGTCGAGCGCAGTTGCGGTATCCACGCCACCTGGCGGCGGCGCACCCGCCACTGCGCCGCGCTGACCGCCCGGTCGCCGCCGACCTCGATGATCCCCTCCGCGAGCGGCTGGAACCCGAGCACGGCGCGCAGCAGCGTCGACTTGCCCGACCCGTTGGTGCCGATCAGCGCCACCCGTCGGCCGGGCGGCACGTGCAGGTCGACCGCCGCCACCGCCGGGTGTCGGCCGTATCGGCAGTGCACGTCCTCGAACTGCACGGACAGCGCGGTCACGGGCACCTCTCCGGTCGGGGTGCGCGCGGGAGGCGCGCTCCCCCACAGGTCGTTCACCCCACCGGGTTGGTTCCCGGGACTTCAGCCCACTTCGGACGCACCCCGCCCGGTCGCGCGGACCAGGTCCTCCCGCGCGCGGGCGACCCGGGACCGGATGGTGCCCACCGGGCACGCCACGACCTCGGCCGCCTCGGCGTAGGACAGGCCCAGCACCTGGGTGAGCACCAGGGCCTCCCGGCGGTCCGGGTCGAGGGCGTCGAGCAGCATCGTCAGCTCGACCGCGCCCTCGAACCCGGAGTCGACGCGGCGGCGGTCGGCCGCGCCCACCCAGTCCTCGGCGCGCGACAGCCGGGGCCGCGAGCGCGCCAGCCGGATCTGGTCGACCACCACCCGGCGGGCGATCACCAGCAGCCAGGTGCGGGCCGACGAGCGCCCCGCGAACCGGGGCAGGCTGGTCAGGGCGCGCGCGTAGGTCTCCTGCGCGAGGTCGTCGGCGACCCGCACGTCGGCCAGGTGCGCCACGAAGCGCCACACGTCCCGCTGGGTCGCGCGCACGAACCGCTCCAGCGCGTCACGGTCGCCGGCGCGGGCGGCCAGCGCCCAGCGCGTCACGTCGTCATCGGTGTGGGCCACGATTCCGGATCGTATTCACATCCCGCCGGGAACTCGTGGGCCGAACGGCCCGACTACCGGGGTGGAGGCCCGCAGCTTCGGGCCGCGACACACCGGGCCGGTCCACGACCACCGACCCGGTGTCCTCGACCGCCGTGCACGACCGCGCCGGCCGGGAGGCTGCTCCCGACCGGCGCGGTCGTTCCTGGTCGTCCCGGGTGGTGCGGCGGGTCAGATCGAGATGGACTCCGCGAAGTACTCGTGGTTGTCCGCGTTCATCACGGCCTTGTCCGGGTCGTCCTTGGCCAGCTTCTTGCACGCGTCCTGGCCGTACTTGTAGTCGTCGGTGCCGCCGTTGACGGTGAAGTGGCTCTGCTCGTGCACGATGGTCCCGGCCTTGGAGTCGGTGCCGGTGCCCGGTGCCTTCCAGAACTGCCCGCAGAGGTAGATCTTGGTCGGCTGGTTCGGGTAGACGTAGGCGTAGACCGACGACTTGCAGCCCGCGGGCTCCAGGTCGTAGGTGATCACCGTGTCCTCCATGTGCTCGCGGATCTTGACGAAGTGGCTCCGGGCCAACGCGTACCGGTCCTTCTGGTACTTGCCGAACCAGGTGATGTAGCGGTTCGGTGCCGGGTTGGGCGCGGGGTTGGGCAGCGCGCCGACCGACTTGTCGGCGTACTTGTACGCGTTCTTGTGCGCCTTCTCCGTGGCCTCCCGCCGGGACGCGGTGCCGCCGACGAACTTCGGGTCCTTGGGCGAGTCGGCGAGGTGCGGGCGGTCCGCCGTCTGGTCGCCGGGCTGGAGGGCGGCCGAGAGGGGCAGGCGCGGCGTGCCCCCGGCCACCACCTCGAAGGTCACCGACGCGGTGCCCAGGTCGACCCGGGTGAACTGGCCGAGGGCACGGGCCGCAGGCGCGTCTGCGGAGCGGTCGATCACGTCCCGCAGGTGGGTGTCCAGGGTCGCCGTGTAGGTGCCCGGCTCGGTGATCTCGAACGAGGTCGACACGTCGATCGTGGACCGCAGCGTCTCCCCGGCCCGGATCAGCCGGTAGTCCGAGGGTTCCGGGTCGCCGCGCTTGATCACGCGGCCCGCGTAGCCCAGCTCGCCGCCGTCGCGGCTGACGCGCAGGTAGTCCAAGACCTCCTGGTCGGGGTTCTCCAGCGGGGTGTTCCACTCCAGCACGGAGTGGTCCCGGCCGGTCGCGTTGTGCAGGTCGAACGTGAGCGCGATCGGCTCACCGAGGCGGTACCGGGGTTGCGCGGTCAAGGTCGCGGAGAACTGGCCGGCCATGCTGACGGCGTCCTTGTCGGGCGATTGCTGCGATGTGACCGGGTGGTGGGGTGCTCCCGCGAGCGCGGGCAGCGGCCCGGCCACGAGAAGCGACACGGCAATCGCCGCTCCCACTGCGGTTGACACGGTTCTCACCTTCGAGACTCCTCACGACGGTAGACGTGAAAATGCCTTCGGATTTCAACGCGGTGCCACCGGTGACCTCCCCAGGGTCGCCCCGGACCTGAGGGAGCGGAAGCGCACTCACCGCATCGGCGACGGCGCTCACGCGATCGCGTGACCACGACGACCAGCCGTCACGCGCGGACGTGCTCGAACGGCCCCGCGCCGTCATCCGAAGGCGTGGTGGGGTTTCGAATCCGGTCCCGAACGCAAAACGCGGTAACGGCCGGCCGCAGAGCACAGTGGACGGACACCGCGCGGCACAGTGGACGGACGCGTCCGTCCGCCGTGGGCTGATCCGCTCACAGCAGCAACGGCGGCGGGCCGCGCCGCCGACGCGGCATCGTCGGGGCATGACGAACAACGAGAGGCAGCAGCTGTTCGACCACCGGCTGCGGGAGCGGTTCCTCGCTCAACGGGTGCTGGTCCTCGACGGCGGGCTGGACGACGACAACGGCACGGTGCTCGCCACGCAGATGCTGTCCCTGGCGGGCGAGGACCCCGAGCGGGACATCGCGCTGTGGATCCACTCGCCGGGCGGCTCGGTGCCCGCCATGCTGGCGATCCGCGACGTGATGCGGCTCGTCCCGTGCGACGTGGCCACGCTCGCGCTCGGCCTGGCGTGCAGCGCCGGCCAGTTCCTGCTGTCCGCCGGCACGCCCGGCAAGCGGTTCGCGCTGCCGCACGCCCGCATCCTGATGCACCAGGGTTCGGCCGGCATCGGCGGTTCCGCCGTCGAGGTGGAGGTGCAGGCCGACGACCTGCGGCACACCCGCGACACCGTGCTCGCGCTGATCGCGCAGGACACCGGTCAGCCCGTCGAGCAGGTGTTCGCCGACTCCCTGCACGACCGCTGGTTCACCACCGACCAGGCGCTGGAGTACGGCTTCATCGACCACGTGGTCCGGGAGCTGGGCCAGGTGGTGCCCGTGCGCAGGCACGAACTGGGACTGGGCAAGACGACGGGAGCACGCGCGTGAGCACCTACACCATCCCCAACGTGATCGTCCGGGACGCGGGCGGCGAGCGGATCATGGACGTCTACTCGCACCTGCTGTCCGAGCGGGTGGTCTACCTCGGCACGGCGATCGACTCCGGCGTGGCGAACGCGCTGATCGCCCAGCTGCTGCACCTGGAGGCGGACAACGCGGACCGCGAGATCAACCTGTACATCAACTGCGAGGGCGGCGACCCGTCCGCGATGCTGGCGCTGTACGACACCATGCGCTACATCAAGGCCCCGGTCGTGACGACGTGCATCGGGCAGGCGGTCGCGGCCGGCGCGGTGCTGCTGGCCGCGGGCCGCGCGGGGCACCGGTACGTGCTGCCGCACGCCCGGGTGGTGCTGCACCAGCCGGCGGCGCAGGGGCGCGGCACGATCCCGGACCTCATCCTCCAGGCCGACGAGGTCGTCCGGGTGCGCACCCAGCTGGAGGAGATCCTCTCCGCGCACACCGGCCACGACGTGGCGGAACTGCGCCACGACACCGACCGCGACCGGGTGTTCGACGCGGCGGGCGCGGTCGCCTACGGGCTCGCGGACCACGTCCTGGAACAGCGGGCCTGAACACCGGGCCGGACGACGGGAGATCGGGGACGGCGGTCCGGGCGGCAGGCGGTTCGGGTGGCGGCAGGTCCGGGGGCGGGGCGGAGGATCGGGCGGCTCAGGCGGCCAGGAGGACGGGGCCGGCGGGGCGGCGGTGGTGGAGGGCAGGCGGGGCGACGCGGGTCCGCCGGATGCCGCCCGCGATGCCGACGAGCAGGTCGGCCAGGTCGACGCCGAGTGCACCGGTCACGGCGGCGATCATCTCGCTCGACGGCTCCTTGCGCCCGCGCTCGATCTCCGACAGGTACTGAGGCGAGATCCCGGCGCGCTCCGCGACGTCCACGAGCCGGCCGCCCTGCTCCTCCCGCGCGGTGCGCAGGCTGCGGCCCAGCGCCTCGCGCCACAGCGGCCCCGGCGAGGGTTCGCGTTCCCGCCCGGATGCGGTCCCGCGACCGGACCCGGTCCCGCGACCGGACCCGGTTCCGAGCGCGGAGCCGGTCCCGCGACCGGACCCGCTTTCCCGCCCGGACACGCGGCCGGACGCGCGGCCACGGGCGGGCTCGCGGTCGGGCCCGGGAGCGGGCGTGCGGTTGCGGTCGAAGGGGAGGATCTCCGCCATGCGGTCATCCTGGCACCCGACCACCGCCCGCACCTCGCCGTTCCGCTCCCAGCGGAACGGCGAGGTGCGGGCGGCCCGACAGCCGGCGCGGCCCGACAGCCGGTGCTCACCCCTCACCGCAACGCGAAGTCGTCCGCCCGCTCCACGCGGTCACCGCGCCACCCCGCCCCTCGCACGGCCTCGTAGGCGCGGCCGACCTTCAGCACCGTCGCCTCGCCGAGCGGTCGGCCGATGAGCTGCATCCCGATGGGCAGCCCGGCACCGTCCACGCCGACCGGCAGGGACAGCGCCGGCACGCCGACGACGTTCGCCGGGGACGAGAACCGGACGTAGGTCGCCGCCACGTCCTCCACCGACCCGTCCGGCCACGTCACGGTCGGCTGGTCGGCGCGGACGGCGGTGCACGTCACGGTCGGCGCGGCGACCAGGTCGACGTCGTCGAACAGCCTCGCCCACGCCCTGCGCATCAATGTACGGGCGCGCTGGGCGCGCAGGTAGTCGACGGCCGAGAGCAACTCCCCGGCCTCCAGCAGCAGGCGGACTCCCGGCGAGTACAGCTCGGGCGTCGAGCGCAGCCACTGCTCGTGGTAAGCGGTGGCCTCGGGCACCATCAGGCCCCAGTGGGCGGCTTGGACGTACCGGGCCAGCGGGATGTCCACGTCCACCAGGACGGCGCCGAGCCCGGCCAGCCGCGTGACGGCCCGACCGACCGCGTCGGCCACCTCGGGGTCGACCCGCTCGGAGTAGTAGTCGCGCGGGACGCCGACGCGCAGCCCGGTGAGGTCGCCGTCCGGTTCGGCGCGCAGCTCGGCGGCCAGGCCGGGCGCGGCCGGCGAGGCCGGGTCGCGCGGGTCGTGCCCGACGAGCGCGGCGAGCACGAGCCCGGCGTCCTCGACGGTGCGGGTGATGGGGCCGACGTGGTCCAGGGACCAGGACAGGGAGGTCACGCCGTGCCGGGGCACCAGGCCGTAGGTGGGTTTGAGGCCCACCACGCCGTTGAGCGCCGAGGGGACCCGGATCGAGCCGCCCGTGTCGGTGCCCAGGGAGAACGTGGCCAGGCCGGCGGCGACGGCCACCGCCGACCCGCCGCTGGAGCCGCCCGCCACCCGGTCGGCGGCCCGCGCGTTGCGGGTCTGGGGCGTGGTCAGGCCGTAGGCGAACTCGTGGGTGTGCGTCTTGCCGAGCAGGACCGAGCCCGCCCGGGACAGCCGTTGCGCGACGGTGCTGTCGTGCGCGGCCCGGTGCCCCTCGCGCACGCGGGAACTGGCCGTGGTCGGCAGGCCGGCGACGTCGATGAGGTCTTTGAGCGCCATCGGGATGCCGTGCAGCGGTCCGCGTGACCGGCCTGCGACGATCTCCCGCTCCGCCGACGCGGCGGCGTCGAGCGCGGCGTCCGCCACGACCAGGACGTACGCGCCCAGGTGCCCGTCGGTGGCCTCGATCCGCCCGAGGTGCGACCGGGTCAGCTCGACCGGCGAGAGCTGCCGGGCGGCGATCTCCTTCGCGGCGGCGGCGATCGTCAGCTCATAAGGCTCCACGAGCCCGCTCCTGACCGTCGTCGGTGCCGTGCGGGTCCTGCGCGTGGTAGGCGATGGCCGGCGGGGTGTCGCCGAAATCCAGCTCGCGCAGGATTTCCACCACCCGCCGGACGTGGTTCGCGGTGACGGTGAGCCCGTCGAGCTGCGCGACCGGCGCGGGCAGGCCGGCCCGCGCCGCCTCCCGCGCCACCTCGTCCGGCGTGAGTTCTGCTGTGCTCATCGCGTTGGTCCCCTCCCGACGACGACACAAACGCACATTCCTCGCATCACGCGAAGCTACCGGACCGGGCACCCGCCGAACCCCGTTCCGGCTGCCGGGACCGGGTGTTGGCGTCCCCGCACGTCCGACCGCCGCGAAGGAGCACCATGACGACCTCACCCTGGACCGTCGACCCGGAGTCCTGCGCGCTGCTGGTCATCGACATGCAGAACGACTTCGTGCGCGAGGGCTACCCGATGGCCGTGCCGATGGCGCGCGAGCGCCTGGCCACCATGGAGGACGTCATCGGCACCTGCCGTGACGCAGGTGTGCCGGTCGTGTACACGCAGCACATCCTCTACGACAGCTTCGACGTCTCCCCGTTGGAGACCGCCTACATCCCGCGCCTCCGGCAGACCGGGATGCGCGACGGCGCGCACGGCGCGGCGATCGTCGACGAGCTGGCACCCCGCCCGGACGAGATGGTCATCCGCAAGCACCGCTACGACGCGTTCCACAACACCCCGCTGCACAGCGTGCTGAACACCATCCGGGGCCTGCGCCGGGTCGACACGGTGATCATCATCGGCACGCTGACCGAGGCGTGCTGCGAGTCGACCGCCCGCAGCGCCTACATGCACGACTACCGCGTGGCGTTCGTCTCCGACGCGACCGGTGCCCTCTCCGACGCGGCCCAGGAAGCCACCCTGCGCTCCATCCGCACCTTCTTCGGCCGGGTCCTGTCCACCGCCGAGCTGACCGCCGAGCTGGGGCGGTAGCCGGCCTGCCGCTCACCCCCCGGTCGCGCGCTCGACCAGCGCCGAGCCGAGGTCCGTGCGCAGGGAGACGAGGTGCCGGCCCTCCCTGCGCCCCACGGCCAGCCCGGCGGCCCGCAGGACGCCCAGGTGCTGGGAGACCGCCCCGACCGTGATGCCCAGCCGCGCCGCCAGCTCCGACACGGTGCCGGGTCGCCCCAGCGCCACCAGCAGCCGCGCCCGGGTGGGCCCGACGAGCTGCGCCAGGCCGTCCCGCGCCGGCGCGGCCGGGCGGTCCCACAGCGAGCCGAAGCCGTGCGCCGGGTAGCACAGGGCCAGCCGGCACGGGCCGTCGCGCAGGTAGGCGTCGGGCCAGGTGAACGCCGACGGCACCAGCACCAGGTCGCGCTCCCCCGCCACGACCGGCCGGCCCCGCACCTCGGCGCCGTCGGGGTGCCACCCCACGTCGCCGGGCAGCCCGTCCAGCACGGCCCGCCCGCCCCGGTCCACCAGGGTCCGGCCCCGGCGCTCGATGTCGCCCTGGAGCAGCCCCTCCAGCCGTGGCCACACCGGGGCGACCACCGCGTCGTACACCCGCCGGAGCCGGTCGAGGACCGCCGGCAGCGCACCGGCCCGGTCGTCCAGCAGCGGCCCCGCGCGCGGGTCGTCCGGCAGCGCGGCGGCCACCCGCTCGGGCCGCGCGACCTCCGGCAGCCCGTGCAGCGCTGTGTCCATGTCCAGCGACCGGACGTCCGGCGTGGGGATGAGGAACTCGGGCACCACCGGCATGGTCGCCAACCCGGTCAGCAGCGACGGGTCCGGGCCCAGGTCGGCCAGGCGCGGCTCCGCCCAGGCGGCCCACCGCCGGTGCACGGGCGGGCGGCCGGGCGCGGTCAGCGCGCGCAGGGCCGCCACGGTCTCCCACAGCGGCGAGACGGCGAATCTGAGGAGCACGGTTCATCTGACACCAGCGACCCCGTCCTTGTCACCCGGCCTACCCCACCTCCGTCCAGGGGCCGAACGGGCTGTCGCCGCCGCGCGTGGTCTGCGTCCGGTGGTGCAGGGCGCCGTCCGAGCCGATGGCGACCAGCACGACCCGGCCGTCGGCGGTGGTCGTCACCGCCGGGTGGTCCACGATCACCCCGCCGAAGTCCTCCCACGGCCGGTAGCCCGCGTCCGGGCCGGCCTGGCGGGTGCCGCTCACGCCCGTGCCGCCGTTGCGGTGGAAGAGCATGATCCGGGCGTCCGGTCCCGGTGGCGCGGACACCACGGCCGGTTCGCCGACGCCCGCGTGGCCGCCGAGCACGGTCGGCGTCGGGTGCCAGCCGCCGCCGGGTGCCACCTGGCGGACGACCACGGTGTCGGCGGTGCCGGCGAGCCGGTAGGCGACCACGACCCGGCCGTCCCGGGAGACGGCGGCGGACGGCGGGCTCGCGGGCGTCCGGGACGGCAGCGCGGTGTCGAGGGCGAACCCGCCGCCCGGCTGCGCCTGGTACCAGCGCAGGACGCGCTCCCGGGTCGAGGCGAACACCTCGATGCGGCCCTGCGGCGTGGTCACGGCGGCCACCCCGTCCTGCACGTCGGTCCCGTACAGGTCGACCCAGCCGCCCCACGGGCCGCCGGGCCGGGTCTGGGCGGTGGTGCTGACGCCACCGCCGCCGTTCTTCGCGAACACCGCCAGGCGGCCGTCGCCGTGGGCCGCCACGGCGGGCACGCCGACCTGGTCCTCGTTGCCCAGCCCCGCGTTGGGGTTGCCGAGGTCGGTCCACGCGGTGGACCACCCGCCGTTCGGCCGCTCCTGGGCGGTGGTGACCAGGTGGTGGTCGGACAGCCGCCGCGCGAAGACCCGCAGCCGGCCGTCCGCCTCGGAGCCGACCGCGACCGCCGTCGCCACGGGTCCGCCGGCACCGGCCAGCGCCTGCGGGCCGGCCCACCCGCCCTGCGGCGTCTGCCAGTGCGTGTGCACCGACCCGGCGCGCACCACGAACACCTGGGGGCGGCCGTCGGCGTTGCGGCCCGCCCACGACGTGCCGCGATCCCACCGGTAGTACATGCGGTCGGGCCAGCCGCCGGGGTTGAACGCGTGGTCGTAGCGCTGGTAGTGGGCGAAGACCGCCCGCTTGCGGTCACGGGCCGGCCCGTCGAGGTTCACCGGCACGTCGGCGGTGTTGTAGTCGCGGTAGTTCACCTGGAGGACCGGCAGGCCGGACGCGTGGGCCGCGTCGCCGGCGAACCTCGCCGCCGCGACGTGGTCGCCGTGGTCGCCGGTGTACCGCCGGTCCGGCAACGGGTCCTGCGCCCGCAGCACGGTCGGCCGGTAGACGCCCACCAGGCCCGCCAGCACGGCGACCACGTCCGCCCGCGCGTACGGGAAGGACCGGGTCACGAGCCCGTTCTCGGGCAGCACGGTGTGGTCGGTGACGCCGGAGTCCCGCACCGCCGCCAACGCGCCGTCGTGCAGGTTCACGAACACCAGGTGCACGGAGGGCCGGCCGGTCAGCACGTACCGCTCGACCGTCCGGCCCGCCACGGTCAGCACCCGACCGGCCCACTCCTCCTGCCCGGCCGGGTCGAGGTCCGGGATGCCCGCCATCCGCGCGTAGGCGTCCTGGATGCCGCGCTGCCGGTTGCGCGCCCGCTGCTCGTCGGTGGCGCCGTCCCCGGTGATCTGGCCCGCCGTCAGGAAGACCGTGACGGTGGGTGCGTGGTTGCGGATCGACTGGTCGATGTCCGGGTTCATGAACAGCAGGTCGTCGTCCTCGTGCGCCACGACCTGCATGACCTGCTCGGACGGCGCCGCCAGTGCGGTGGCCGGGGTGGTTGCGGCCACCAGCGCCGCGACCACGCCGAAAACCGCCGAACGGCCGAAGTTCCCGATTCCCACGTGTTCTCCTCCCCCGGAGCACAGCGGAACGCGAAGTCGTCGCGGGAGCCAGCGTGCCACCCGACCACGATCGCGTCGAGGTCCGACCGGGCGAGCCGTCGACTCGCAGTCCACTGTGGACTATCAGTGTGCGGAACCGGGGAGATGTGCCTCGGGCCCTCCCGCGCCACCCGGTCGAAGCGGTCGCTCCAACACACCTCGGGACGAAGGTCCCGTACCTGCCGGTCCCCTCGGCTCTGCTCTCCCCGACCCGGCCGGACCAGGCTGGGAGCGGAGGTACACACCATGCAGCGCCAGGACTTCCCGGTCGACCACGCCACCGACCACGACGTCATCGCAGAAGACCGGATCGCCGACCTGCCCGACCCCGTCCGACGCCACCTGACCTTCGCCGGGGTGGTGGGCCGTCCGCTCGACCGGTGGTTCGAGGCGGAGTTGCGCGGGTGGTTCCGGACCGCCCCCGACCGGCGGTGGGCGGCGTGCCGCTGCCACCAGCGCAACAGCGCGCCGGAGGTCACCCGCACGTTCCGGATGCGCACCACCCTGGGCCGTGTGGTCCCGGTGCGCGCCGAAGACACTTACAGCGCAGGGCGCGGCCGGCTGCGCGCCACCGCGTTCGGCCTGTTCACCCTGACCGACGAGCAGGGGCCCGAGCTGGACGCGGGCGAGCTGGCCACGTTCCTGGCCGACGCGCTCCTGCTCGCCCCGTCGATGCTGCTGTCCCTGCCCGTCGAGTGGTCGGCGGCCGGCGAGCACGCCTACCACGTCGCCCTGACCGACCTCGGTCGCACGGTGACGGGCCGGGTCGAGCTCGACGGCCGGGGCGCACCCCGCGTGTTCACCACCGAGGACCGCTGGGCGCTGCGGCCCGGGGGCCTGGTGCGCACCCGCTGGTCCACCCCCGTCGACGGCTGGCTGCTGACCGCCGGCCGGGTCCGGCCGCGCCGGGGCACCGCCGTCTGGCACCTGCCCGGCGAACCGTTCGCCTACGCCCAGTTCGACTACTCGCACAGCACGCTCACCTACGGGCACCCGCCGGTCCGGTCGCAGGCGGCCCTGCCGCCGACCGGGTGAGGGGGCACCGGGTGCGGACCGTTCGGGCTCCCGCAACCGGAGCGCCGGCGGTATGCCGCCGTTCGCCCTGGTGACCGCGCTGGAACGACTTCCGGCCGATCTTGACCACGTCGGGTGGATTGGTGAGGATCTAGCCGTCATGCCGCCGCATGTCGACGAACGGACGTTCCGATGTCACGCAGACACCTGGGTGCCGTGCTCGCGGCGGTGCTCGCCGCCGGCTGCCTCAGCGCCGGGGCCCACGCCTCCCCGGGCCGACCGGTGGTGGGCGAGCCGCGCACCGAGCACGGGTGCGCCAGGATCGAGAAGTCGTTACCGGTCCTGCCGGACTGGCCGGAGGTGGACAGCCGCGTCGAGTCCGGCGCGGGTGACGAGCGGAGGGTGCGCGCGCTCCTGAACTCGATGACCCTGGCCGAGAAGGTCGGCCAGATGACCCAGCCCGAGATCACCGCGATCACCCCCGACGAGGTGCGCTCGTACGGGATCGGCTCCGTCCTCAACGGCGCGGGCTCGTCACCGGGCGGGGACAAGCACGCCTCCCCCGGCACGTGGGTCGCGCTCGCCGACGCCTTCTGGGCCGCGTCCACCTCGTCGCGCACCCGCGTGCCGCTGATCTGGGGCACCACTGCGGTGCACGGCAACAACAACGCCTTCGGCGCCACCCTCTTCCCGCACAACATCGGCCTGGGCGCGGCGCACGACCCGTGCCTGGTCCGCGACATCGGCCGGGCCACGGCGGACCAGCTCCGCGCCACCGGCCAGGACTGGACGTACGCGCCGGGCCTGTCCGTGCCTCAGGACGACCGGTGGGGCCGCACCTACGAGGGCTACTCCGAGGATCCCCGCATCACCCGCGCGTACGGCTACGAGGCCGTGAAGGGCCTTCAGGGCTCGGACCGGCGGCGGGTCGACGTGCTGGCCACGGCCAAGTACTTCATCGGCGACGGCGGCACGCTGCGCGGCCGGGACCAGGGCGTCACCCCGGCCACGGTCGCCGAGATGGTCAACACCCACGCCCAGGGCTACTACGGCGCGCTGGCGGCCGGTGCGCAGGCCGTCATGGTCTCCTACAGCAGTTGGACCAACGCCGACCACGGCATCGGCGAGGGCAAGCTGCACGGCAGCAAGCGCGCCGTCACCGACGTCCTCAAGGGCAGGATGGGCTTCGACGGCCTGGTCCTGTCCGACTGGAACGGCATCGGCCAGGTCCCCGGCTGCTCGAACTACTCCTGCCCGCAGGCGATCAACGCGGGGATCGACGTCGTGGTGGTGCCGACCGACTGGAAGGAGTTCATCGCCACCACCGTCGCGCAGGTCGAGGCCGGGCACATCCCGTTGTCCCGCATCGACGACGCGGTGACCCGCATCCTGCGCGTCAAGCTCCGCGCGGGCGTGCTGGACGGTGTGAAGCCCTCCTCCCGCGCCCACGCCGGGTCCGCGAAGGCGCTCGAAGCGCGCAAGCTCGCCCGTGCGGCGGTGCGCGGGTCGCAGGTCCTGCTGAAGAACAACGGCGGCGTGCTGCCGCTCAAGCCGCGCGCCAAGGTGCTGGTGGTCGGCAAGAGCGCGGACAGCCTCCAGAACCAGACCGGCGGCTGGACGCTGACGTGGCAGGGCACCGGGAACACCAACGCGGACTTCCCCGTCGGCACCACCGTGCTCGGCGGGCTGCGCGAGGTGCTGGGCGCCGGGAACGTGGTGTTCAGCGAGACCGGTGACGTGGACCCGGCCGGGTTCGACGCGGTGGTCGCGGTGCTCGGCGAGACCCCGTACGCCGAGGGCACCGGCGACATCGGCAGGCGCACGCTGGAGGCGGCCACGCTGTACCCGCAGGACCTGGCCGTGCTGGACAAGGTGCGCGGGCGCGGGGCACCGGTCGTGACGGTGTACCTGTCGGGCCGGCCGCTGCACGTGAACAAGGAGCTGAACCGCTCGGACGCGTTCGTGGCCGCGTGGCTGCCCGGCACCGAGGGCGGGGGCGTCGCGGACCTGCTGGTGCGCGGGCGGCACACCTACCCCGGCTTCACCGGGACCCTGTCCTACTCGTGGCCGCGCGCCGCGTGCCAGACCCCGCTCAACCCCGGGCAGGAGGGCTACGACCCGCTGTTCGCGCCGGGCTACGGGCTCAAGTCGTGGCAGCGCACCACGATCGGGCAGCTGGACGAGACGTCGCCGGGTGCCCGGTGCGACGACGACGGGGGCGGCACGGCGACCGAGGACCTGCGGCTGTTCGTCGACGGCGACGTCGCGCCGTACCGGGGCTACATCTCCTCGCCGGACAACTGGGACGGCACCGAACTGGGCCCCGACCGCACGGCAGCGCACAGCAGCATCTCCGTCGCGCCGGCGGACGTCAACGCCCCCGGTGACGCGGTGGGCGCGACCTGGACGGGCACCGGGCCCGGCCAGTTCTACCTCCTGGACCCGGCCGGCGGCGCGGACCTGCGCGGCTACCGCAACGCCGACGCCGCCCTGGTGTTCGACGTGGTCGTGCACCGGCCGCCGACCAACCGGACGGCGCTGGGCACGCACTGCGGGTGGCCGTGCGTGGCGGAGGTCGACGCCACCGGGGTGTTCACCGGGCTGCCGGTGGGGCGGCCGTCGACGGTCAAGATCCCGGTCTCCTGCTTCGCGGCGGGCGGGCTGGACCTGGAGAAGGTCAACATCCCGTTCCTGGTGTTCACCGACGGCCCGTTCCAGGCGTCGTTCGCCAACGTCCGCTGGGTGCCGAAGGCGGCCCAGGACCCGGACGCGCGGGCCTGCTCCGACCTGACCTGACCCTGCTCCCCTACGGGACGCTGTTGGCGAACCGGCTGGAGTTCGCGGTCGAGACCGTGCGGGCGACGGTGAACGCGGTGGCGGCGGTGGCGGGTAAATCCGACGCCCCGCACCTGAACATCCCACTTCGCAGCAATCCGCCCCGCCGCACAGCGCGGTGGGGCGGATTCGCCAACAGCGTCCCCCGCCGAAGGCGGGGGTGCGGGGGCGAAGCGGCCGGTGACGGTGCGGCGGGCCGTCCCTACGGCTCCACGCCGTCGGCCAGGTCCTCCAGACCTCGGCGGTCGAGCAGGTCGAGGCGTTGGCCCTCCGGCGAGTCGGACCGCTTGACCAGGCCCTTGCGCTCCAGGTGGCCCATCGTCTTGCGGAGCCGCTCGGTCGCCAGCGAGCCCTTGCCCTTGGCCGCGAACTCGGTCTTCTGCTCGGGGGCCAGGGTCGGCGCGACGGTCTTCTTCCACACCGTCAGCAGCGCGGAGCGCGGGACCGAGGTCGCGTCGCCGGCCACGTCCAGGATGATGCCGGCCAGCACGCGGCCCAGGTCGTCCTGCCGCGCCGCGTGCCGCTGGACCAGGTCCTCCACCGACGTGCGGTCCTCGCCCCCGGCGCTGCCCGGCACGTCCAGCGCGGCCAGCCGGTCCCACAGCGCCCGGTCGGACGCGGCCGGCTCGGCGCCGGAGGCGAGCACGGCGGCGCGGTGCGCGTCGATCGCGGACCCCAGGGCGAGCACCAGGTCCGTCAGCTCGTCGCGGACGTCGTCGCCGCGCAGCCGGCGGGCGGCCTGCGCGATCGACCGGTGCTGCTCGCGCAGCATCGTCTCGAAGTGGGCGGTCTTGGTGGCGCGGGTGGCGTCCTCGGCCGCGTCGCGCTGGTAGTCGGCCTGCGAGATCTCGCCGGCGAGCGCCTGGACGCGGGCCTTGGCGCGCTGGGCCGTGCGGTGCGTGCGCGCGACGGCGATCCGGTCGAGCATCGCCCGCACGACCCGGTCGGTCTGCTCGACGTGGGAGTCGGCGGCGAGCAGCCGCCACGCCTCGGCGTCCCGGCTGCGCAGCGCGGCGTTGATGTAGCGGTAGGCGGCCGGGTCGTCGTCGGGCGGGTAGGGCAGTGTCACGTGTCGGTCCTCGGTAGTGGCTGCGGACCCAGCGGGGGTGACGGGGCCGTGGACAAGGGTGCCCGGCCGGGTCCGGGCACGCCGCCCCGGGGTGGCACCCCGTCCGGGCACCGCAGGTGGTAGCGCGCCGGGCTCAGTCCCACCAGAACGTCCACGAGTGGTCGCCGACCAGCCTCTCCGCGTACGCCTGGAGGGTGTGCGGCTCGCCGTCCTGCCAGACGTTGTCCGGGCACAGTGCGAAGTGCTCGGCGGCCACCGCCACGGCTTCCTCCCGGGTGGCGGGTGGCGCGGCGACCGCGAGCAGGAGGGTGGCGAAGCCGACCGCGACGACCCGCGCGCCGAACCGGTCCTCCCAGCTGCGCAGCACCGCCGACAGCTCCGCCGCGTCCTGCGTGTAGTTGGCCGGTCCCAGCCAGCCGGCCGCCGTCACGGCGTCGGCGGCGCGGTCGGCCGCGACCAGGCCCAGCCGCACCGTCGGGTGCCCGGCCCGGATGTGCTCGGCCAGGCCGTCGGCGATCCGGCCGGGGTCGGCCGCGACCGGCCGCGCGGGGGCGAGCCCCGGCCACCGCCGGCCGTAGGGCGCGGTCACGGCGTCCCGCTCCCCCGGCGTGAGGGCGTCGTCGGGGTCCTCCCCGGTGTGCTCGGCCCACCAGCGGGCGAGCAGCGCGGCGGGGTCGTGGGCGGCGGGCGAGGACATCCGGCCGGGTGCCACCTCGCCGTTGCCCCACGGCCGGTAGTCCGGCTCCTCGTCGTCCAGCGCGTCCAGCAGCAGCGGCCACAGCCCCGACCGGGCGTGCTCGGCCCGCAGCCGGGCCCACAGCCCCTCGGGGACGGGTCCGTCGCCCAGCCAGAACGCGGCGCGGCCACCGTTCTCCCCGGGGACCACGGGGCGTCCGGGCGGCAGCGGGACCGACAGCGTCCGGCCCGCGTCGGCACCTCCGGCGAACAGCGCGCGGAGGTCGGCGGGCAACGGCGGTTCAGTGATCACGCCGGGGATCGTAGGCGGTGGGCACGGCCGGCGGACCCGCGTTCGCCGGAGTTCCGCCGCCGAGCGCACCCACCGGCCACGCCGCGTGCCGGGCGGTGCACCCGGCAGCGCCGCTACCATCTCGCTGGATGTGGTCCTCGTAGCGGTGGAGGTTGACGGATGCCCGTAGAGGGTCCACGGGCGAAGAGCGTCGGCCGGCCACCGCGCCTGTCCCTGGAGGCGATCATCGCCGCGGCGGACCGCATCCTGGAAGCCGAGGGTTCCGAGAAGCTGTCGATGCGACGCCTGGCGCGCGAGATGGACAGCGCGCCGATGGCGCTGTACTACCACGTGCGCGACAAGGACGAGCTGCTGCTGCTCGTGATGGAGGCGCACGCCCGGCGGATGCCGCGCCCGGAGTTCCCGGACGACCCGCGCGAACGGCTGGTGGAGGCCGCCGTGCTGCTCTACGGAATGCTCTCCGAGCGGCCGTGGATCGTGGAGGTGCTGACCGGCGACGACCTCATCGGACCCTCGGCGCTGTGGGTGGTGGAGGTGATGGTCGGGGCCGCCGTGGACTACGGCCACACCCCGGAGGAGGCCGTCTTCGTCTACCGCGCGGTCTGGTTCTACATCGTCGGCGACCTGATCATCCGGGTGAACAGCGCACGCCGCCGCGCCCGTCCGGGCAAGCTGGTCTACCAGGACCAGGTGATCGCCGACCTGGAGGCCGGCACGCACCCCCGGCTCGCCGAGGTGGCCGACCGCTGGGCGGAGATCACCGACCGGGACACCCACCGGCAAGGGCTGACCGCGCTGGTGGACGGCCTGCTGCCGCGCCGCCCGCCCCCCTGACCACCCGGCACGGCGCCTCCCGACGCCGCGAACCCCGGGGCTGCGACGTCCCTACGCGCCCTGTCCGGCACCTCCACCGAGAGCGCTGTTCCGCGCCGCCCCGGGATCACGTGTGCGTCGCCGGGGCGTGTCCGCCGGCTTCCCAGAACCCGGCGTAGCGACCGTCCCGGCGCAGCAGCTCGTCGTGGGTGCCCTGCTCCACGATTCGGCCGCCGTCCGGGAACGCGATCCGGTCGGCGCTCCGGACGGTCCGCAGCCGGTGCGCCACCACCACGACGGTCCGGCCGGCCGCGAGGCGCTCGACGCCCTCGTGCGCGGCGGCCTCGTTGACCGGGTCCAACGCCGAAGTCACCTCGTCCAGCAGCACGGTCGGCGCGTCCTCCAGCAGCGCCCGCGCGATCAACTGCAACAGCGTGCTCTTGCCCGCGCCCGACGGTCCGACCACGGCGAGCCGCTGCCCCTGCGGCACCGACAGCGACACCCCGCCGACCACCTCGCGCGCAGCTCGACGCGGTGGCCCTGCGGCAGGACCGGTGTCGCGGGTTCCGGGAGCAGCGGCTCGTCCAGCACGCCAGTGATCCGGCCGACCGCGCGCCCGGCGGCCTGAAGGTCGTCGAAACCGTGACCGGGGGCGGCCACCGGGGCGGTCGGCCCGAGCCCCAGCAGCAGGAACGGCACGAGGTCGACCGGGGCGAGGCCGCCGGACCCGACCAGTGCCGCGCCGGAGAGCAGGTAGACCAGCGAGGCCACCGGCATCACGAACACGGAGACGAGTCCGCCTGGGGCGTGGGCGATGAACGGGTGCACCGCGCTCACGACCTTGGCCGGCTCGCCCGTCCGCCGCCGGGAGAACCAGCCGAGCGGCACGCGCCCCAGGTGGGCGGCCGGCCGCAGGCGCAGGCCCAGTTGCACGTCGCCGTCGAGGAGGTGGCCGAGCCCGGAAAGCGCGCCGACGACTTGCAGGGCCACGACAGTGACGAAGGCCGGGACGTGCGGGCGCAGCAGCCGCGCACGTCCCGGTTCCGGCACCGGACCGCCCTCCGACAGCGGTGCGGACCGCTCCCCCACCTCGGCGAGGTCGAGGGCACTCATAAGCCCCCAGCCTTTGGTACGCGTACGATAAATCAACGCGGCCAGGGACCAAGAAGGGGCGGTGCTGTCGGAACGGGTCGGCGACCGGGGCGACCTCGGGCCGGTGACGCGGCGGCCAGGCACCGCGATTCGGGCGGTCGGGCCTACCGGCCTTGGCGGGGCAGCCGGGCGACGTCGCGGTAGAACTCGTCCACCCGGTTCACCAGCGTGGAGAAGTCGTCCGGGTCGACGGGCTTGGTGAGGTAGGCGTTGGCGTGCGACTGGTAGGTCCGCACGATGTCCTCGGTCGCGTCGGACGTCGTCAGCACCACCACCGGGATGGACCGCAGGTCGGGGTCGGACTTGATGTGCGCCAACACCTCCCGCCCGTCCATCCTCGGCAGGTTCAGGTCCAGCAGGACCACGTCGGGCCGTGGCGCGGAGGAGTGCTCGCCCGCCCGGTACAGGAAGGACACCGCCTCCGCGCCGTCGGACACCGTGTGCAGGCGGGGGTTGCGCCCGCGCTCGCGCAGCGCTTCCGTGATCAGCACGACGTCACCCGGGTCGTCCTCGACCAGCAGGACCGTCAACGGGGCGGGCGGACCGGCGTCGCCGGGGAAGGACCTCATGACACACCTCGGGACTTCGCAGGACACGCCGGGCGGGAGCCTCGGCGGGGGTCTCCGCGTCATCGCCGGCGATCGCCGTCCACCGTGCGCGCAGGCGCGGGACGGGCGGGGGCCGGAGCCGACACGGAGTACTCGCGCCCTGTCGACTCAAGGCGGCACCGGACTGTACCCGGCCGGGTGGCGCGGTGTCCCCTCCCGGGGGACGGTGCCGGCAGCGGTGCCCGTCGAGGGGGTGGACGCGGAGTCGGGTGGTCGGGGCGGTTCAGCCCTCGGGCCTGCCGGGCTGCTCGGGCACGACGATGTCCGCCCACACGGACTTGCCGACCAGCAGCGGCGACGTCCCCCAGGACGAGCAGAGCGCGTTGACCATCACCAGTCCCATGCCCCGGGTGTCGGCGATCCGCGACCGGCCCAGCACGGGCAGTTCCGACGAGCTGTCGTCCACCTCCACCCGGACGAGCCGGCGGTGCCGCAGCGGAGGCACCAGCCGCACCTCCAGCGCGTGCCGGCCGTGGTCGTAGGCGTTGCTCACCAGTTCGGTGACCACCAGCAGCACGTCACCCAGCGTGTCCCCGTCGACCTCGTCGTCCAGCAGCCGCTGCACCCAGCGGCGCACCTCGGCGAGCTGGTTGTCCCCGTCCGCCAGCACCCACTTCTGCACCTCGGAGGCCGGATGGTGGTCGTCCACGTTCACTGCGCCATGTCCGTCTCCTGTCCGGGGTCCGCCGGAACGGTTTCCCGGATCGAAGGCCGGCAAACCGCCCGCGCGGGAAGTGTGGCGGACACATCACCGACCCGTCCGGGGCATCCGGTCACCGGTGGTGACCGGAGCCGGCGGTCACGCCGCCGCGGCGGGTCCGGGGGTCACCGCTCGTCCGGGTCGAGCAGGGCGACCAGGTCCAGCACGTGGTGCGCGACGCTGCCCGGAGGGGCGGTGCAGGTCAGGCGCTGGCTGTTGGCCGAGCACCGCCCGCTGGCCTCGTGCAGCGCGCTCACCCCGGCGCTGGCCAACAACGTCACCCCCGCCAGGTCCACCCTCCGCGACGCCGCACCCGCCGCCGTCACCTTCAACAACGTGTCCCGCAGGTCTGGTGCGGTCGTCACGTCCACCGCGCCCCGGACCACCAACGTCGCCTCCGCGTCGTCCGCCGTCAACGCCGCCACGTACGGCTCCGGCTCTCGCTCCGCCTGCCGGGCGGGCACGGGCAGCGCCATCACCTGCGCGGGTCTGGTCGCGGCGGCGACCACCCGCACGGTCGTCCCGCCGGGTCCCCGGGTCACCACCAGCTCGTCGACCAGGTCCGCCGCCATCGCCAGGCCCAGCCCCCGGTGCGGGTCCGAGACCGGTCGCCGCCACGCGCCGTCGTCCGCCACGGTCACCACGACCCGGCCGTCGGCGGTCAGCTCCGCCTCGACGCGGAACTCGTGCACGCCCTCCGCCGAGTCCGGGTGCGCGTGCTCCACCGCGTTGGTCACCACCTCGCCCACCGCGTGCTGCACCGCCAGCACCCCCACCGCGTCGAGCCCCAGCCCGCCCAGCCACCCCGCCAGGCCCCGCCGCACCACGCCGATCGACCCCAGCACCGACGGCAGGCGCGCGTCCCAGCCGGCCACCACCGGACGCCGTCGCGCCACCAGCACCGTCACGTCGTCCGAGTACCCCGACTCCGCCACCAGGCCGTCCACCACGTACCCGCACAGCCGACCCGCCGACCCCGCCACCGGACCGGCCAGGCGAGCGCCCGCCAGCTCCGCCAGTTCCTCCTCCGCCTGCGCGGGCGTGCGGCCCGGCCGCTCCACCGCGCCGTCGGTGTACAGCAGCACCGTCCCGCCCTCGCCCACCACGACCGACGACTCGCGGTACCGGGAGCCGGTCACCAGCGGGCCGCCTCCGGCCGGTGCGAGGAACCGGTGCCCCGCAGGGGAGAGCACCAGGGGCGGTGGGTGACCGGCGGTCGCGTGAACCAGCTCGCCGGTCACCGGGTCCAGCACCGCGACGCACGCCGTGGCCACGCGCGCACCGGGCACCCGCGCCGCGAAGGCGTCCAGGTCCGACAGGGCCTCCGCCGGGCTGCGGCCGGCCGACAGGCGCTCGCACAGCACCGCCCGCAGCTGGCCCATCACCGCCGCCGCCGACACCCCGTGCCCCACGACGTCCCCCACCACCAGCGCCACCCGCCCGTGCCCGACGACGAACGCGTCGAACCAGTCACCGCCCGCCGCCACCTCGCGCTCCGCCGGCAGGTACCCCGCGCCCAGCTCCACGCCGGGCACCACGGGCAGGGACAGCGGCAGCAGGGCGCGCTGCGCCGAGTCCGGGCTGTCGGCGCGGCGGTCGCCCTCCCCGGTCGGGGTCACGTCCACCAGCTCCGCCAGCACCCCGCCGGCCACCGGCACCAGCACCAGGTCCAGGCAGCGCGAGATCGCGACGCCGTCCGCGTCCACCAGCCGCACGAGCCACTCGCGCGCGCGAAACGGCTTCCCGTCGGCCACCGGCGGACGTTCCAGCACGTCGAACGCCGAGCGACCGGACACGTCCCGGGACAGGAACGCACGCGCCACGGCGTTCACCGCGAGGGTCTCACCGCGCTTACCGAACACGACCAGGGGAACCGACGAATGCTCGAAACCGCGCAGGGCGGCGACGGTCGAACCCGCTGCGCCACCGCCCGCCCCGTCCATCGCCGTCCCAACCATGCCGCCTCCCAGACCGCGCCCCTGCGCAGATCCTCCCCCACCGCCCACCGCGAGGCGACACCACGGTCAGGACCACGAGCGCGTCGCGTCCTCCAGCGAGAGGTGCAGGTCGAACACGTCGTGCCCACCCGCCGCGCGCAGCACCAGCGCCGCCGCCGGTCCCACCACCACCGCCAACCGGCCACCGCCCGCCAGCCCGCGCAGCACCCGCACGCCCGCCGCCGACAGGTGCCCCACCTCGCGGAGGTCCACCACCACCGGGCCGCCCGGGGGCAGGCCGAGCAGCTCCTCGCCCAGCCGGACGGCCGACGCCGCGTCGATCTCGCCTCTCACGGCCACCACGCGGACCTGGGCGGGTTCGGTCGCGGGCCGGGTGCGCGGGTGTCGGCGGGAGTCGTCCACGCGGACACCTTTTCACCTCGCCGCAGCCGCGCGGGCGTGAACCCCGCGCCACGGGGTATTCCGCCGCCGAGTGGACTCGCAGGCAGGAGCAGAACCGTGGAGCAGCCGACCCCGCCGACACCGGCCCGACCCGAGCCCGTCCCGCCCAAGCCGACGCCACCCCCACCGGCCCGGCCACCGGAGACGCCACCCCCGCCGACCCAGCCCCCGCCGACCCAGCCGCCGACCGGGCCCGTGCCGACCCGGCCGGAGCCGTCCCGCCCGGCGGACCCGGGACGGCCACCGGCACCGGACCCGGATCGTCCTCCTGCGACGGAGCCGCCGGTCCCGCCGACGCCCGCCCCGCCACCGCCGACCCTGCCCGATCCCCCTCCCCCGAACCGCTGACCGGACGACCGGCGAGACGCGCAACGGAAGGGGACGCTCGTGGACGGTGACGTCGAACTCCAGGTGGACGGGCAGATCAGACGGCTGCGGGTGGACAACCGGACGACGCTGCTCGACGCGTTGCGCGACGGGTTGGGCGTGACCGCGCCGAAGAAGGGCTGCGACCACGGCCAGTGCGGGGCGTGCACGGTGCTGCTCGACGGGAGGCGCGCGGTCACGTGCCTGTCGTTCGCGGTCGCGCACGACGGGGCGCGGATCACCACGGCGGCCGGGTTGGGCGAGGGCGGCGAGCCCCACCCCGTGCAGGAGGCGTTCCTGGAGCGCGACGCGTTCCAGTGCGGCTTCTGCACGCCCGGCCAGGTGTGCTCGGCGGTCGGGGTGCTGGACGAGGTCCGGTCCGGTCACCCCAGCGCGGTCACGCCGGACCTGACCGGCCCGGTCGAGCTGTCGGCCGAGGAGGTCCGCGAGCGGATGAGCGGCAACCTGTGCCGCTGCGGGGCGTACGTGAACATCGTGGCGGCGGTCCGGGACGGTGCCCGGTGATCCCGTTCGAGTACCGGCGGGCGGTCGACGTCGACGGCGCGGTCGCCGCCGTGGCGGAGCGCCCGGCGGTGGTGTTCCTGGCGGGCGGGACGAACCTGGTCGACCGGATGAAGCTCGGCGTCGCCGAGCCGGAGGCCCTCGTCGACATCAGCCGGCTGCCCTTGGATCAGGTCGAGGAGCTGCCCGGTGGCGGACTGCGGGTGGGCGCGACCGTGCGCAACAGCGACCTGGCCGCGCACCCGGCGGTCCGGCGGGACTACCCGGTGCTGTCGCGGGCCCTGCTGTCCGGGGCGTCCGGCCAGCTGCGGACCCTGGCGACGACCGGCGGCAACCTGCTCCAGCGCACGCGGTGCGCGTACTTCCAGGACCTCGGCACGCCGTGCAACAAGCGCGTCCCGGGCACCGGGTGCTCCGCGATCGGCGGGCACACCAGGGGGCACGCGGTCCTCGGCGCGTCGGAGCACTGCGTGGCGGTGCACCCGTCGGACATGGCGGTGGCGATGGCGGCGCTGGACGCCGAGGTGCGCGTGAGCGGTCCGGGCGGGTCGCGCACGATCCCGGTGGTCGACCTGCACCGGTTGCCGGGCGACGAACCGGACCGCGACACCGTGCTGGCACCCGCCGACCTGATCACGGCGGTGGATCTGCCGCCGCTGCCCCGGGATGCGCGCTCGCTGTACCGGAAGGTGCGCGACCGGGCGTCATACGCGTTCGCGCTGGTGTCGGTCGCGGCCGTGCTGGAGGTCGCGGACGGGGCGGTGCGCGACGTGCGGATCGCGCTCGGCGGCGTGGCCCACAAACCGTGGCGCGCGCGGAAAGCGGAGGACGTGCTGCGCGGCGGTCCGGCCACTGTGGACGCGTTCCGGGAAGCGGCGGCGGCCGAACTCGCCGACGCGCACCCCCTGCCGGGCAACGCCTTCAAAGTCGCGCTGGCGCGCAACACGATCGTCGCCGCGTTGCGGGACCTGACCGAGGAGACGCGATGACGGACCTGCTGCGACCACGGGTGCTGGGCACCGGTCCGCGACGCGTCGACGGCCCGGCGAAGGTCACCGGCACCGCTCCCTACGCGAACGACCAGCCGGTCGACTCCCCCGCCCACGCGTGGCTGGTGCAGGCCGACGTCGCCCGGGGTGTGGTGACCTCGATCGACGTGGAGCGGGCCACCGCGCTGGACGGCGTGCTGGCCGTGCTCTCGCCGGACAACGCGCCGCGCCTGGCCGACACCGACGACGGCGAGCTGGCCGCGTTCCAGTCGCACGACGTGGACTTCCGGGGGCAGGCCGTGGCCGTCGTGGTCGCCCGCACCCCGGAGGTCGCCCGGCACGCGGCCTCGCTCGTCCGCGTGGAGGTCGACCAGCGCCCGCACGACGTGCACCTCAGCGCCGACCGGGACGACCTCTACGCGCCGGACGAGGTGAACGGCGGCTTCGAGACCGACACCGCCCAAGGCGACGTGGCGGCCGGGCTCGCCGAGGCGGTGCACGTGGTCGACCACACGTACACGACGGCCTGGTACAACAACAACCCGTTGGAACCCCACGCCACCACGGCGCTGTGGTCGGACGGCGAGCTGTCGCTGTACGAGTCCACCCAAGGCGTGTACACCACGCGGGAGGCCGTCGCCAAGACGCTCGGCCTGCCCCCGGAGCGCGTCCACGTCGTCTGCCCGCACGTCGGCGGCGGTTTCGGGGCCAAGGGCACGCCGCACGTCCACACCGTCATCGCGGCCCTGGCCGCCCGCGCCGTCCCCGGCACCCCCGTCAAGCTCGCGCTCACCCGTCAGCAGATGTTCGCCCTGGTCGGCTACCGCACGCCGACGATCACCCGGGTGCGGCTGGGCTGCGCCGGGGACGGGCGGCTGACCGCCGTCGCGGTGGACACCGTCGGCCAGACCTCCCGGTTCAAGGAGTTCGCCGAGCAGACGGCCGTGCCCAGCCGCACCATGTACGCCGCGCCGCACCGCGCCGACACGCACCGGTTGGCCGCGCTCGACGTCCCGGTGCCGTCGTGGATGCGCGCCCCCGGCGAGTGCCCCGGGATGTTCGGCCCGGAGGTCGCCGTGGACGAGCTGGCCGCCGCGTGCGGCGTCGACCCGGTCGAGTTCCGGGTGCGCAACGAACCCGAGGTCGAGCCCGGCTCCGGCAAGCCGTTCTCCAGCCGCAACCTGGTGGCCTGCCTGCGCGAGGGCGCCCGCCGGTTCGGCTGGGCGGACCGCGACCCGGCACCGCGCGCGCGGCAGGAGGCGGGGTGGCTGGTCGGCACGGGCGTGGCGGCCTCGACCTACCCGGTGAACCACTCACCGGGGTCCGTGGCGGCGATCCGGACCGACGGCGCGGGCCGCTACCGCGTCGCCATCGGGGCCGCCGACCTCGGCACCGGCACGTGGACGTCGCTGGCCCAGGTCGCGGCCGACGCGCTCGGCGTCGACCTCGCCGACGTCGACCTGCGGATCGGGGACACCGCGCTGCCCAAGGCGACCGTGGCCGGCGGGTCGTCCGGCATCACGTCGTGGGGTTCGGCGGTGGTGGCCGCCGCGCGGGAGTTCCGCGAGAAGTTCGGCGCGCACCCGGCCGAGGGCGACGAGGTGCGCGCGTCCGCGCCCGAGCCGTCCGCGCCGGACCACTACGCCCTGCACGCCTTCGGCGCGCAGTTCGCCGAGGTCCGGGTGCACGTGGACACCGGGGAGGTGCGGGTGCCGCGCCTGCTCGGCGTGTTCGCGGTCGGCCGCGTCGTCAACCCCCGGCTGGCCCGCTCGCAGCTCGTCGGCGGCATGACCATGGGCCTGTCCATGGCGCTGCACGAGGCGAGCCTGCTCGACGAGCGCTTCGGGCACGTGGTGAACCACGACTTCGCGGAGTACCACATCGCCACCAACCGGGACGTGCCTGACGTGGAGGCGCACTGGGTCGAGGAGCACGACCCGCACACCAACCCGATGGGCACCAAGGGCGTCGGCGAGATCGGCATCGTCGGCACGGCCGCCGCCGTCGTGAACGCGGCGCACCACGCCACCGGCGTCCGGGTGCGGGACCTGCCCGTCACCCTCGACCACTTCCTCCGCTGAACCGTCCCGGTAGGACGGCACGGGCGGAACCTCCTGTCAAGCACCCGATGTGACGACGGGTGACGCAGTGCCGGGTCTGGTTGCAGGCGACCGCGTGGCCGCTATGGTGGGCCGGAACCCACGGTCACGCGTACGTCATCAAGCGTAGTTCCAGCCGCCTGGGAGGGCGCGTGAAAATCGCCGTCGTCACCGAAGCCGACGACCTCGTGGACGCCGCGCTCGCCGGACTCGGGCACGACGTGGACGTCGAGCAGGTCCCGGCGGCGGCACGCGGCACGGCGGAACGCCTGCTGGACAAGTGGCGCCTCGCCCCGCCCGACGTGGTGCACGCCCGCAGCGCCGCCGCCGGCGTGCCCGCGCTGCTCGCCGCGCACGAGCTGGGCCTGCCGACGGTCCAGTCCTACGGCGGGATCGCGGTCGGGGGTCCCGGCGGCGACCCGGAGCGCACCAGGGCAGAGCGGCTGACCGGGCGCGAGGCCACCCACGTGATCGCGGTGGGCACCGGGCAGCGGGCCGACCTGCTCTGCCTGGGCGTGAAGCGGGCCGACGTCACCGTGGTGCCGCTCGCCGTGGACACCGACGTCTTCCGGCCGGACGGCCCCACCGCGCCACGGGACCGGCGGCACCGGCTGGTCGTGGTCGGCGAAGTCCGGTCCGACCGGGGCTTCCAGGACGTGGTGACCGCCCTGCGCTCGCTGCCCGAGGCCGAACTCGTCGTCGCCGCCGGCGACGACGGGCCCGACGGGCGGCGGCTGACCACCCACGCCCACGTCTGCGGCGTGGAGAAGCGGGTGCGGTTCGAGGCCGACCCCGACCTGCCGGCGCTGCTGCGCTCGGCCGACGTCGTGGTGTGCCCGGCCCGGTGCGAACCCGACCCGACCACCGCGCTGCGCGCAATGGCGTGCGGCGTGCCGGTGGTGGCCGCCGCCACCGACGTGCTGGTGGAGACCGTCGTGGACGGCGTGACGGGGAGTCTCGTGCCGCCACGTGACACCACCTCCCTGGCACGGGCGTTGCGGGACCTGCTGCCCGCGAAGGCCCGGCGCGAGGCGTACGGCACGGCGGCCGTGGACCGCGTCCAGGTCCGGCACTCGGTCGAGCGCGTCGCCGCCGCGACCGAGCAGGTGCTCGAAGCGGTCCTCTCCGCCGTCCGGGGCCCGAAGCGGCAGCCCTCCGGCAAGGCGGTCGCCACCACCACCTCCCGCTGACCCCGGCCCGCCTGCGACCGGTCGAGCGCGCGCCGGGCCCGCTCCTCAGGCGTGCGCCGGGACGGGCAGGCGGAGGGCGAAGTGGTTGAGCGTCGCGGGCAGGGGCGGGTGCAGGACCGGGCTCACCACGTGCTCGCGCAGCGCGTCCAGCACCAGCCCCGCCGTGACCAGCACCAGGTCCCGCCCCGGGCACACGCCCGGCCCGCCGCTGAACGGCACCAGCGCGGGGCCGCCGGCCGGCCACAGGTCCGGGCGGTACTCGTCGCCCGCCATCCGGTGGAAGTACGGCGTGAACACCACGAAGGTGGTTTCCTCGGGCAGCCACACATCACCCCACCGGGTGGCGATCGTGCTCTCCCGGAGGATCACCGGGGTGGTCGGCCACAGCCGTGCCGATTCGAGGATCCCCTCCGCACCGCTGCCGCCGAGGGCGAGCGCCCGCAGGGTGACGATCGCGGCGGCGTCGAACGCGAACAGCCAGTGCGGCACCTGGTCCACCAGGTCGTCGACGGACGCGGTCGCCGCCAGGCTGCCCGGCTCGCGGCGCTCCAGGTGCGCGCGCAACCGCCGTTCGAACGCCTCGCGCAGGCCCCGCCGGCGCGGGTGCAGGTAGGCCCAGTTCCCGTCGCCGCGCAGCTTCTTCAGCTCGTCGGTCAGCCGCTCGTCGGCGCGGGCCCCGCTGCCGAGCACGAGCCGCCGCACCAGGCGCCACCAGCCCTGGGCGAACCCGTCCCAGGTCAGCTCGCCGGTGCTGTGCACGTGCCGGACGAGCAGGTCCACCTCGTCCCGCACGACCTCCTCGACGTCGAGGCCCTCCGGCCGCAACGCGGCCTCGACCACCCGCCTGCGCCGCTCCCGTTGGGCACCCCGGGAGATGAGCACGCCGTGCGGCTGGAAGTGCCGCAGCGCGGCCCGCTTCTCCCGGGTGGCCAACGCGAACGGCTCGGGCGAGCCGTCGAGCAGGCGGGCCACGTCGGACGGGTCGAGGAGCAGGGCGACGCTGCGCCCGGTCACCCGCAGGCGGAGCGGCGCGGAGCCGTAGCGGGTGCGGAAGGACCGCATCGTGTCAACGGCGGTGGCGTCCACTTGGGCCCGTTCGGCGAGCGCCATCACGCCGGGGCGGCGCACGATGACACCCTTGGCGAGCGTGGGCAGCAGGACCTTCCCGAACGCGCGCCCGGTGTCCACTCGGCTTGCCACGGCCATGACGTCCTCCTCGTGCCTGCCGCAGTTACAGGTAGGAGCTTTCCCACAGCGCGATTCGCAAACATGTGGAATCGCGGACGCGAGGGTGTTCTTCCGAACAGGCCGGGGTTGGGTGAGGTGGAGCGGGTACCCGGTGGGCGTGCAGACGTTCCTCCCCTCTCCCGACTTCGTCGCCACCGCGCGGGTCCTCGACCACCGTCGGCTGGGCAAGCAGCGGGTCGAGGCGATCCAGGTGCTGCGCGGGTTGCTGGTGCCCGGCTACGGCTGGCGGCACCACCCGGCGGTCGCCATGTGGGCCGGGTACGAGGAGGCGCTCGTGCGGTACGGGTTGGACGTCTGCGCCGCCTGGTGCGCCATCGGCCACGCCGACACGTGCGCCACGACCCTGCGCGCCGACCTGACCGCCGGCCTCGGCGAGGTCGAGGTGCGCGAGCAGGCGGAGCTGGCCGCCGCCGGTGAGCTGCCCCCGTGGCTGGGCGACGACCACGTGCACCGCAGCCACCGCTCCGCCCTGGTGCGCAAGGACCCCGCCCACTACGGGCCGCTGTTCCCCGACGTGCCGCCGGACCTGGCGTACGTGTGGCCGGCGTCCGACCGCGCCCGCCGCGTCGCATGACCACCGCGCCGAGCGGGTAGCCGAGCGGGAACGGGTCCCGGATGGACGGAGAGAACCTCGTGGCCGACCGCATTTCGGACATCTGGGGCACCCGCACCCCGCACGCCCGGGACACCCCGTGGCCCGTGCGGGTGGACCTGCACCTCGAACGAGGGGTCGCGGAGTCCGACGTGGACCGCTGGGTGCAGTCGGCGTGCGTGCTGTGCAGCAACGGCTGCGGCTGTGACATCGCGGTCAAGGACGGCCGAATGGTCGGGGTGCGCGGTCGGGCCGGCGACGTGGTCAACCACGGGCGGCTGGGGCCGAAGGGCCTGTACGGCTCGTGGCAGTGGCAGCGCTCCGACCGGCTGACCCACCCGCTGGTGCGGCGCGGCGGCGAGCTGGTCGAGTCCGACTGGGACACCGCCATGGACCTGGTCGTGCAGCGCTCGACAGCGCTGCTCCGGGAGACCGGCCCCCTGTCGCACGGCTTCTACACCAGCGGCCAGTTGTTCCTGGAGGAGTACTACACGCTCGGCGTGATCGGCAAAGCCGGCGTGGGCACGCCGCACATGGACGGCAACACCCGGCTGTGCACGGCCACCGCCGCCGCCGCGATGAAGGAGAGCTTCGGCTCCGACGGCCAGCCCGGCAGCTACACCGACGTCGACTCCTGCGACGCGCTGTTCCTGTTCGGCCACAACATGGCCGAGACGCAGACCGTGCTGTGGGCCCGCGTGCTGGACCGGCTGGCCGGTCCGGACCGCCCGCTGCTGGTCGTGGTGGACCCGCGCCGGACCAAGGTCGCCGAAGCCGCCGAGGAGCACGGCGGCGTGCACCTGGCCCCGCTGCCCGGCACCAACCAGGCGCTGATGAACGGCCTGGTCCGGGAGCTGATCGCCCACGGCTGGGTGAACCACGACTACGTCGCGGCGCACACCCTCGGCTACGCCGAACTGGCCGCCACCGTGCAGCCCTGCACGCCCGAGCACGTCGCGCGCACCTGCCGGGTCGACCCGGACGACCTGCGCCGGGCGGCGCGGATCTTCGGCACCGCCGACCGCGTGCTGTCCACCGTGCTCCAGGGCTTCTACCAGTCCCACCAGGCCACCGCCGCGTCCTGCCAGGTCAACAACCTGCACCTGCTGCGCGGTCAGCTCGGTCGGCCGGGCTGCGGCGTGCTGCAGATGAACGGCCAGCCCACCGCCCAGAACACCCGGGAGGCCGGCGCGGACGGCGACCTGCCCGGCTTCCGCAACTGGGACAACCCGGCGCACGTCGAGCAGCTCGCCGCGCTGTGGAACGTCGACCCGCTGACCATCCCGCACTGGGCCCCGCCCACGCACGCCATGCAGATCTGGCGCTACGCCGAACAGGGCTCCATCCGGTTTCTGTGGATCTCCGCGACCAACCCCGCCGTGTCGCTGCCGGAGCTGGCGCGCATCCGCCGCGTCCTGGCGCGCGAGGACCTGTTCGTCGTGGTGCAGGACGGGTTCCGCACCGAGACCGCCGAGTTCGCCGACGTCGTGCTGCCGGCGGCGCTGTGGGGCGAGAAGCAGGGCACCTTCACCAACGTCAACCGGACCGTGCACCTGTCGGACAAGGCCGTGGAGCCGCCCGGCGAGGTCCGCCCCGACCTGGAGATCTTCCTCGACTACGCGCGCCGCATGGACTTCCGGGACCGGGACGGCGCACCGCTGGTCAAGTGGCAGGACGCCGAGGGCGCGTTCGACGCGTGGCGGGAGTGCAGCCGGGGCCGGCCGTGCGACTACACCGGCCTGTCCTACGACCGGTTGCGCGGTTCCGGCGGCATCCCGTGGCCGTGCGACGACGAGCACCCGGACGGCTGCGACCGGCTGTACGCGGACGGCGTGTTCCCGACTCACCCGGACGTGTGCGAGGACTTCGGCCACGACCTGCTGACCGGCGGCAACACCCCGCCCGAGCAGTACAGGGCGCAGCGACCGGACGGGCGGGCCTTCCTCAAGGGCGCCGAGTACACGCCGCCGCCCGAGGGGCCGGACGACGAGTACCCGTTCGTGGTCACCACCGGCCGTACGGCCTACCACTTCCACACCCGCACCAAGACCGGCCGCTCCCGGCAGTTGGACCGGGCGGCCCCGCGCCCGTGGGTGGAGCTGTCCGCCGCCGACGCCGCCGCCCTGGACGTGGCGGAGGGCGACCTGGTCCGGGTGGAGACGCGACGCGGGCGGGTGGAGGCCCCGGCCCGGATCGGGCGCGGGCGTGACGGGGTCGTGTTCGTGCCCTTCCACTACGGCTACTGGGACGACGACCACGGCGACCGGGACGGGGACGGCGGTCCGCACACGCGGGCCGCGAACGAGCTGACCGCCACCGAGTGGGACCCGGTGTCCAAGCAGCCGCTGTTCAAGTTCGCCTCGGCCCGGCTGACCAGGCTGGCCGACGCCGAGGGCCCCGCGCCCGCGCCCACCACAACGGCCTCCGCCCCGCACGCCGGCACGGCGCACCGCGTCCGCGCGGTGCCCGCCACGGCCGGCGAGGACGACGTGCGGGAGGACGTCGCGCCGGTCGAGCCGCCCGCCCCTCCCCCGACACCCGCGCGGACGCCGAACGTGCCGCACCCGGCGACGGAGGGCTGACCCGTGCACCTGGCCACCTACCTGGGACTGCTGCACACGTCCCTGACCACCCTCGCCGACGCGTTCCGCGAGGTCGCCCGAGGTCACGGCGAGGAACCCGACGTGCGGCTGACGTGCGAGACCCTGGCCGCGCGGACCGACGGCCAGGCCGGGGCACTGGCCCCGGTCGTGCGCCGCTACGGCGAGCACCGCGAGGCGGAACCCGAGCGCCTGCACGCCGCCGGCCTGGAATCGACCCGCAGCGGCCCGGTCGGCCTGCTGCGCGACCTGCAGGACCTCTACACGTTGGCGAGCCTGGCCGACATCACGTGGACCGTCGTCGGGCAGGCGGCGCAGGGCCTGCGCGACCGCGAACTGATCGACGTGGTCACCTCCTGCGAGCAGGACACCTCCCGCCAACTGGCCTGGTTGCGGACCCGCGTCAAGCAGGCCGCGCCCCAGGCCCTCATCGCCGCGCGGTGACCTCGCACGACCGGCCGCACCACCGACGTACCTACCGGGGCCTGCCGGCCCCGGCGGGCGACCGCCGACCGGTGGGCCGGTGGTGGGCCTTCCGGGGGCGCGATACGCTGGCCTGACTCTCGGGGGAGGTTCGCCACATGCCACCGATCGGAGTCGTCGAGGAGCGGTTCGGACAGGCGCTGCTCCTGCGGTTGACCGGGGACCTGGACGCCGCCGCGGTGATGGACTGCATCGACGCGATCCGCCAGGCCACCGCGTCCGCTCCGCCACCACGGCTGGTGGTGCTGGACCTGGCCGGGCTGGACCTCCTGTCCGCCGCCGGCATCCACGCGTTCGGCCGCCTCGCCCGCCTGCACGCCGAGTGCGGCGTGCGGACGGCGATCGTCAACGGCGAGGGCCTCGGGCCCGTGCTGGAACAGGTGCTGCGCCGGCAGGTCCCGGAGATCGGGCCCGCGCCCGACCCGCCGACCGGAGAACCCGGACCGGACGGCGGGCGGCCGGACGGGCTCGACCGGGCAACGCCGACAGGCCAGTCCTGACCTGCGAGAAGTGCCGCGCTCTCACTTCTTGCGGTCACCGACCGTCCACTGAGGACGCCCGAGGGCGGGTTGCCCGGTCGCGCGGAATTCGTCGGGGCGCGATTGGGCGGGAATGCGGAGGACGTCCGGCCCGGCCAACCACTCCCGCGCCGCCGCCAGGTTCGGCAGGGGCCACAAGCGCGGGAACAGCCCGGTGACGGCGATCGGCTTGAGCACCGCGCGGCAGTCCGCCACGATCGCGCACGGCACGCCGGCCGAGCGCGCGCACGCGGTGACGTCCAGCAGGACGTGCAGGACCGCCGCCGCGCAGAATTCCACGCCGGTCAGGTCGAGCACGAGCGCCGGCGGCCTCCCGGCGACCGCGTCGAGCAGCCGGACGCGCAGGACCCCGACGACGGCGGCGTCGAGATCGCCGGTCACCCGGACCACGGTGGCTTCGCCGAACGCGGTGGTCATCGTCGTGGCGGTGGTGTCGGGGGCGGTGCCGGCCATGGTCGTCGACCTCCTGCGGGGAACGGGGAGGCCGCACCTGCGACGTCTCCCGACCGTCTCGCGGGGTGGGGTGGCGGCGGGCTTGGCAGCACCGCGTCCACCGGACCCTACTCCTCCACCGACCCGCCGGCCGGCCGGAACGCGAGCGCAACGGCCCACCGACCTGCCACCCCCGCGCCCGCCGCAGGTGCGTCAGCCGCCCTTCCGGGCCGGCACCTCCACCAGCGAGGTCGCCCGCATGACCGGCAGCGCCACCTCGACCGGCGTCGACCACGGCCGGTCCTTCACGGCGTGGACCGGCGGGGTGGCCCCGGCGACGAGGTGGTGCACGCGCTCCACGTCCGAGAGCGCCAGGTCCTCGCTGTAGCACGACTCGGCGCGGTCCACGGCCGCGATGCCGTAGGCGAACCTGCGGGCGTCGTCGGCCAGCAGCCCGCGCAGCACCGACGCCAGGGCCCGCGCGTCCCGCCGGGGCACGAGCGTGCCGGTCACGCCGTCCACCACCGTCTCGGCCAGGCCGCCGACCTCGGTGGCCACCACCGGCGTCCCGCACGCCATCGCCTCCACCGCGACCGTGTAGCGCAGGCCGTCCCACGGGGCGCACACCACGACGTCGGCCGAGCGCAGCAGGTCGGGCATGGACGCCTGCGGTGCCGGCACCGCCAGCCGCACCCGGTCCGCGACGCCGCACGCCTCGGCGTGCGCCCGCAGCCAGCCGGTCGGGTCCGGGCCCATCACCGGCGACGGCCGGCCCACGACGACCAGCTCGGTGTCCGGGAGGGCGCTCAGCGCGGTCACCACGTCACCCAGGCCGCCGTAGGGCAGCAGCGCGCCGGCCGCGACCACGCGCTTGGCCAGCCGGCGCGGCGCGGTCGCCGCGCCGGGGCGGAAGCGCCGGGTGTCCACCGCGTGCGGCACCACGGTGACCCGGCCCCGGTGCACGCCCATCGCGGCCAGTTCGCGCAGCTCGGCCCGGGACGCGGCCACCACGTGCGCGACCCGCCGGCCGACCAGGCGCTCCAGGTTCATCCGCTCGGCCGACGTCGGCACCCACCGGCCGAACCTGCGCGCCACCGTGCCCAGCGAGTGGAACGACTGGACGACGGGCACGTCGGTGCCGTCGACGGCGGACACCGAGGCCAGCCCCGAGGTCCAGTGGTGGGCGTGCACGACGTCCGGCCGCTGCTCGCGGAGCCGGTCGGTCAGGAACTCGGCGAAACCGCCCAGCGTGCTGCCCTCCGCGTGGTCGGGGCAGTGCACGACCCGGTAGCCCGCGCGCACGTCCACCACGTCCGGCGCGGCGGGGTCGTGCCGCCGGGTGTGGACAACCACCTCGTGGCCCCGCCGGCTCAGCCCGGCCGCCAGCCACGAGACGTGCGCCCGGACGCCGAACGCCTGGACGTCGTCCGCGCCGACGTGCTCCGCTACGAGTGCGATCTTCAAGAGTCCCCTCCGCTCCCCCGCGCACAGGAGCCGCGCGGAGTTCGTTGGCCGATCTCGGAGGGCTGGGTTCTCAACCCGGTGACCTGCTTACCCGGGACGCCCCACCACCCAAACGCCGGCCCCGCGCCTTCGCTCGATCGGGTACCGACACCGTCGCAGGGTCCACTGTGGACCGTTCCGGCCGAGCGCGCCGCCCGAACGCCGATCCGCCGCCGGTCGGGCGATCCCGCCCAGCCGCCGGCATGACCCTCCGGTGTGATGCCGGCACCCGAACCGGTGACCCGACTTCCCGACCCGGACCGGGTGCCGGATCGTGCGCTCGGCGGGCGGGCGGTCGTCAGCCGCGCGGCCTCCGGCGGGCCACGGCGAACGCGAGCCCGCCCACCGCGCCCGCCACCGCCGCCACGGCTTACCGCGCCCTGCGGTCCCGCTCAGGGGCGCTCGCCCGGTCCGCGACAACGCGGGCGTGCTCGTCCTCGACCACCCGGACGAACCTGCGGTCCCTGCGGCGTTGCGCAGCCCTGCCGTGCCATGAGTCGCGTGCAGAACGCCAGTACCGGCGGCCCGGTTCGCCCCGGAACACCACCAAGGCCGCCGCGACACCGCCGAGCGCAAGCGCGGCGAACACGGGAGGTGGCCCCGTGGGTCTGGCCGATGTCGCTGAGCCGCGACCAGTACCACCCGACGCCGCCACTGGCCCGCGCTGTCCACGACCGGGCAAGCGACCGGGTCGGCCGGTGGGGTGCGCCCGGTTCTCGCCACCGAGCCGGCCGAAGGTCGACCGCACCCGGCAGCCGGGTCGGTCGCAGCCACAAGCCTGGCCCGGACGCACGCGACAGCCCGGCCCGGCGGCCTCACCGGCCGTGCGTGGGCCTGCCGGTGTGATGGGCTCCGGATTCCACTTTCGCGTGATTCCCCGTCGCCGGCGCGAGGTCGGGGTCACGGGCGGGAACTTCCTCCTGTGACCCGCGTTCCCGGCCCGGAGGAAACGACATGAAGACACTGTGGACGGCCGTGGTCGGCGTGCTGGCCCTCGCCTTGCCGAGTCCCACCGCCCACGCCGAGCCCACCCACGGCGGCCAGGGGCCGGACCCCGCCGCCGTCGACCGGGTGGTGGCCGGGGCGGAACCGATCTCCCGGTCCGAGGTCATCACCCGGGCGCGCACCTGGCTCACCCCGCCCGTCCCCTACAGCATGGAGCAGTGGTACCAGGGCTGGCGCACGGACTGCTCCGGCTACGTCTCCATGGCCTGGCGGCTCGACAGCTCGCTGACCACGGTCAGCCTGCCGAGCATCGCGCACCGCATCGAGAAGCAGGAGCTGCGCGCCGGCGACGTGATGATGAACGGCGGCCCCGACTCGGGCGGCGCGAACGGCCACGTGGTGATCTTCGAGCGGTGGGTGGACGACTCGCACAACGCCTACTGGGCCTATGAGCAGACCCCGCCGCAGACGGTGCACCACCAGGTGCCCTACCCGTACTCCGGTCACGACACGAAGTTCGTGCCCTACCGCTATAACCTGATCGAGGAGGACACCCTCCCCCAGACGCCGGACCGTTGATCGTCGCCGCGCACGCCGCGTGACTCGCGGCCACCCATCCGGTATGTGACGCTCGGGTGATGTTCGAGGGATTCCGGGAAGAGACGATCGACGTCGGCGAGGCGCGGATCTTCGTGCGCCACGGCGGCGAGGGGCCACCGGTCCTGCTGGTGCACGGCCACCCGCGGACGTCGGCCACCTGGCACCGGGTCGCGCCGCTGCTGGTCGCGCGCGGGTTCTCCGTGGTGTGCCCGGACCTGCGCGGGTACGGGCGCTCGCGCGGGCCCGCGCCCGCGCCGGACCACAGCGCCCACTGCAAGCGGGCCGTCGCGGGTGACCTGGTCGCGGTGATGGGTGCGCTGGGCCACCGGCAGTTCCGGCTCGCCGGCCACGACCGGGGCGGCGCGGTCGCGCTGCGGCTGGCGCTCGACCACCCCGCCGCCGTCGAGCGGGCCGCCCTGCTGGACTGCCTGCCGATCAGCGAGCACCTGTCCCGCATCACCCCGGAGTTCGCCACCGCCTGGTACCACTGGTTCTTCTTCGCCCAGCCGGACACGCCGGAGCGGGTCGTCAACGCCGATCCGGTGAGCTGGTACGGGGGCGACCCGGACCGGATGGGGCACGAGAACCACGCCGAGTTCCGCGCGGCCACCGGCAACCCAGAGGTGGTGCGCGCCATGCTGGAGGACTACCGCGCCGGTCTCACCGTGGACCGGCGGCACGAGGAGGTGGACCGCGCGGCGGGGGTCCGGCTGCGCTGCCCGACCCTCGTGCTGTGGTCGCTGGGCGACGACCTCGGCGACCTGTACGGCGACCCGCTGGAGATCTGGCGCGACTGGGCGGACGACGTGCGCGGCCACGGCATCGACTCAGGCCACCACGTCGCAGAGGACGCCCCCGATGCACTGGCCGCCGACCTGGCCGACTTCTTCGAGCGGTGACAGCCGAGCCGGTGACATCCGTGCGGTGAGGGCCGTGCGGGGTGACGGCCGGGCGGTGGCGGTCGCGCCGTCACCGCCCGCCCGGCGGGGCAGCCCCGTGCCCCGCCGGGCACCGGACGTCACGCGCCCCGGCCGGTCTTCTGCTGGAGCCGGTCGATCAACTGCGACGCCTCCACCTTGGTCAGGCCGTCGGGCACCTGCTCACCCGCTTCCTGGGCGAGGGTGTTCAGGTAGGACTCCTGCGGCCCGGTCATGGGCTCGTCGCCGGTCGTCCAGTCCTCCGGGTCCTTCTCCGGTGTGCGGTCCACGGACGTCTCCTCTCACTCGAACGCTCGTTCGAGGTACCCCGGACGGCGGCACCTCAACCACCCGGACGGCGGTCACCCGCGCGACCTCCGGACCCGGCACCCGCGCCCCCGCCGGTATGCTCGGTGACCACCGTGGAGCCCGTGGACACGCCGTCGAACGACGGACCTGACCTCCCGCTCGCCATGGAGCGGAACCTCGCCGAGCACGCCTGCCACCTGCACCGGGAACTGGCAGGCGCATCCGTCACCGAGACCGACGACCTTCTGGTCGCCGACAGCGGCCTCCCCGACGACACCTTCAACATCGTCGCGGCGGCCCGCTTCGCCCCCGGCACCGCCCCGACCCGCACCACGGAGGTGGTCCGGTCCCTCGCGGCCACCGGCCGCCCGTTCTCCTGGTGGGTGGGCCCCTCCTCCGCACCGGGCGACCTCGCCGACCACCTCCGGGCCGCCGGGCTGGAGGCGTCGGAGACGGAGACGGGGATGTGGAAGGACCTGCGCGACCCCGTCCGCGACGCGCACGTCGACGGCCTGGAGATCCGCCCGGTCACCACCCGGGAGCAGCTCGCCCAGTACGCCACGGTCCTCGCGGCGAACTGGGACCCGCCCGCCGCCACCGTGCGCCGGTTCTTCGCCGACGCCGCCCACGCGGCGCTGCGCCCCGACTGCCCCGCCCGCTACCTGGTCGGCCACGTCGACGGCCGCCCGGTGTGCTCGGCCGAGGTCTTCCCGCACGCGGGCGTCGCCGGGATCTACAACATCGCCACGCTCGCCACCGACCGCCGGCGCGGGTACGGCGGTGCCATCACCCTGGCCGCCCTGCACACCGCCCGCGAGGCCGGCTACCGGACTGCGGTGCTCCAGGCGTCCGCCGACGGGGAACCCGTCTACCGCCGCCTCGGTTTCACCGCGTGCGGCCGGTTCACCGAGTACGCCCTCATCCCCTGACCGACCACACCGGCCCTCGACGCGGGCGGTCATTCCCCCTTCCGCCGGCAGGCGCGGGCCGGCCCTCACCCGTCCGCCTCGACCCGAAACCAGCGGAACCCGTACGGTTCCAGGGTGATCCGAGCCGGGGAGGACGCGCCGGACAGGACGTCGGTCAGCTCGCCGCCCACGTCGGTCAGGTCCACCTCGGCGTCGGCGTCGCCGAGGTTGTGCACGACGACCACCGTGCCGCCGTCGATGTCGCAGCGGTGGGCGAACACCGCCGCGTCCGGCGCGTCGATCACCTGGAAGCGGCCCCAGGCCAGCTCCGGGCACTCCCGGTAGCGCTGGACCAGCAGCCGCACCAGCGACAGCAGCGAGTCCGGGTCGTGCCGCTGCTCGGCCGCCGCGTCCCACCACATCGGCGTGCGCACGGCGAGCCGGTCGGGCTGCGACAGGTCCTCGGTCATCCCGACCTCCTCGCCGTAAAACAGGACCGGCGTGCCGGGCAGCGAGAACAGCAGGCTGTAGACCATCTTCGTGCGCTGCGGGTCGCCCATCATCGACGGGAGGCGGCGGCGCAGGCCCCGGCCGTAGAGCTGCATGTCCTCGTCCGGGCCGAACGCGGCGAAGACCTCCTGCCGCTCCGGCTCGGTGAGCTTGTCGAGGATCAGCTCGTCGTGGTTGCGCACGAACGTCGCCCAGTGGCAGTCGCGGGGTGGCTGCGGCCGTTCCCGCATGGCGTGCGCCAGCGGGCTGGCGTCCTTGCGCGCCAGCGACAGGTACATCTGCTGCATCCCGATGAAGTCGAAGCACATGTGCAGCTCGTCGCCCACGCCGTCGGCCGCGCCGAAGTACGCCATCGCGTCGGTGTAGGGCAGGTTCACCTCGCCCAGCAGCACGCCCTCGCCGTTGCGCCGGGACAGGAACGCCCGCAGGTCGCACAGGTAGTCGTGCGGGTCGGGCAGGTCCTCCACCGGGGCTTCGAGCAGGAACGGCACGGCGTCCACCCGGAACCCGGACAGCCCCAGCTCCATCCAGAACCCCATCACGCGGGCGATCTCGTCGCGCACCGCCGGGTTGGCGACGTTGAGGTCGGGCTGGTGCTTGTAGAAGCGGTGCAGGTAGTACTGGCCGGTCTTGCGGTCCCGCTGCCAGAGGGACTTCTCCTTGTCGGGGAACACCACGCCCTGCTCGGCGTCGGGCGGCGGCTGGTCGCGCCACACGTACCAGTCGCGGCGCGGGTCGTCCAGGGAGCTGCGGGACTGCTGGAACCACGGGTGCTGGTCGGAGGTGTGGTTGACCACCAGGTCGGCGATCACCCTCATCCCCCGGTCCTTGGCGGTGCGGACGAACTCCACGAAGTCGCCCAGCGTGCCCAGGCGCGGGTCCACGCCGTAGAAGTCGGTGATGTCGTAGCCGTCGTCCCGGTCCGGGGTGGGGTAGAACGGCATCAGCCACAGGCAGGTGACGCCCAGCCCGTGCAGGTGGTCGATCTTGTCGATCAGACCTCGGAAGTCGCCGTGGCCGTCCCCGTCGGAGTCGTGGAACGTCTCCACGTCCAGGCAGTACACGACGGCGTTCTTCCACCACAGGTCGGCGGTCCGGGTGAGCTTCACCGGCGCACCTCCGGCAGCACGCGCTCGCCGAACACGTCCAGGAACTCGTCCTGGTCCTGGCCGACGTGGTGCAGGTACAGGGCGTCGAACCCCAGGTCGAGGTAGCCGCGCAGGACCTCCGCGTGCCGGCCGGGGTCGGCGGAGACGTTGACGGTCTGCCGCACGCGCTCGGGCGTGACGTGCTCGGACAGCACGTCGAAGTGCTCGGCGGTGTCGAGGTCCCAGCACACCGGAGGGCCGAACACGTTGCTGCGCCACTGGTCGTGGGCGATGGCCTCGGCCCGGTCGGCGTCGGGCGCCCAGCTCAGGTGCACCTGGAGGGCGAGCGTCCCGGTGCCGCCGGCGTCCCGGTAGGCGGCCACGACCCGCCGCAGGTGGTCGTCCGGTGCGTTGACGGTGATGAGCCCGTCCGCCCAGTCGGCGCACCACGCGGCGGTGGCGGGGCTGACCGCCGCGCCGACCAGCTCCGGTGGTTCGTCCGGCCTGGTCCAGAGCTTCGCCCGGTCGACGGTGACCAGGCCCTCGTGGCTGACCTCGGCGCCGCCCAGCAGCGCCCGGATCACCTCGACGCACTCGCGCAGCCGGGCGGCCCGCACGTCCTTGCGGGGCCACCCCTGCCCGGTGATGTGCTCGTTGCTGGCCTCACCCGTGCCCAGGGCGGCCCAGAACCGGCCGGGGTACATGGCGGCGAGCGTGCCGATCGCCTGCGCGACGATCGCCGGGTGGTACCGCTGGCCGGGTGCGTTCACGACGCCGAAGGGGAGCGAGGTCGCCTGGAGGGCGGCACCCAACCACGACCAGGCGAACCCGGACTGGCCCTGCCGCGCGCTCCACGGCGAGAAGTGGTCGGAGCACATCGCCGCGTCGAACCCGACCTCTTCGGCCCGCCGTACCGCGTCCAGCAGCCGCGACGGGTGTACCTGCTCGTGCGAGGCGTGCACGCCGATGGTGGTCATGCCCGGACACGTACCCCGGAGGAGCGGTCACGACACCGCTCGGCCGATCACCCCGTCCCCGGACACCGGCCCCGACCCGGCGTCGCGCCGGGTCGGGGCCGGCCGCTCACGACAGGCGGTCCCACACCCGGTGCTCGCCGAGCAGGGTCAGCACCTGCTGCGCGACGTCGGTGGGGCTGTCGCCGGTCACCACGCCGGGGCCGGTGCCGGCCGCCGCCGCGCCCGCGCCCCACGCGCCGACCGCCTTGCCGTGCCGGTACGCCTCGCCGACCAGCAGCTCGACCCGGGGGTCCAGCGGCGAGGCGGCGGCCTGGCGGGGCAGCGGGGCGTCGGGCGCGGGCGGGGGCGCGGCAGCCAGCAGGACGGCGTCGAACTCGACCGACCGGGCGGTGGCGAAGGTGCGCTGGGCGACCAGGCCGTGCCCCAGCTCGCCGCCGCGCGCCGCGATCACCAGCGGCACGACGTCGGCGGCGAACAGCGCGTCCCGCACGGCCCGCACGCCGTCGAGGCCGTCCGGGTCGTCCGCGTCGACCACGATGCCCACCATCCGCCCGGCGACGGGCCAGGTGTGGCCGAGCTGCGACAGGGCCGGGCTGGGCGCCACCTCCGGCAGCTCCACGGGGTCCGGCGCGGGCAGGCCGAGCCCGGCGGCCACGGCGGCGGCCAGGTCGGTGTCGACCCGGGCGAGGACCGTGAGCTGGCGCTCCTTGATCGCCTGCTCGTAGCACTTGCCCAGCTCGAAGGTCAGCGCCCGGACCACGTGGTCCTGCTCGATCGGGCTCAGGCTGCGGAAGAACAGCCGGGGCTGGGTGAAGTGGTCGTCGAACGACGCCGCCGCGCGCCGGACCTTGGTGGCCTCGACCACCCGCTGCGGCACCTCGATGTAGGCGTTGTCGGCCGCGCCGGCGTGGAACGGGCAGCCGCCGTCGAGCGTGTTCGGCTTGTAGGGCGCCACTCCCCGGTGCACGGCGTGCTGGTGGAACCCGTCGCGGAGCATGTCGTTGACCGGCGCGTGCGGGCGGTTGATCGGGATCTGGCCGAAGTTCGGCCCGCCCAGCCTGGTCAGCTGGGTGTCCAGGTAGGAGAACAGGCGGGCGTGCAGCAGCGGGTCGTCGGTGACGTCGATGCCCGGCACCAGGTGCCCGGTGTGGAAGGCGACCTGCTCGGACTCGGCGAAGAAGTTGGTGGGGTTGCGGTTGAGCGTGAGCATCCCCACCGGCTGCACGGGCGCGAGCTCCTCCGGCACGATCTTCGTGGAGTCGAGCAGGTCGATCCCCTCGAAGGTCTGGTCCGGGGTGTCGGGGAAGACCTGCACGCCGAACTCCCACTGCGGGAACGCGCCGGACTCGATCGCGTCGTAGAGGTCGCGGCGGTGGAAGTCGGGGTCGAACCCGCTGAGCATCTGCGCCTCCTCCCACAGCAGGGAGTGCACGCCCAGCTTCGGCTTCCAGTGGAACTTCACCAGCGAGGTCTCGCCGGCGTCGTTCACCACCCGGAACGTGTGGACGCCGAAGCCCTCCATGGTCCGGTAGGAGCGCGGCACGCCCCGGTCCGAGACGTGCCACAGCACGTGGTGGGTGGCCTCGGTGTGCTGGGAGACGAAGTCCCAGAACGTGTCGTGCGCGCTCTGCGCCTGCGGGATCTCCCGGTCGGGGTGGGGCTTGGCGGCGTGGATGATGTCGGGGAACTTGATCCCGTCCTGGATGAAGAACACCGGGATGTTGTTGCCCACCAGGTCGAACGTGCCCTCGTCGGTGTAGAACTTCGTGGCGAACCCGCGGGTGTCGCGCACGGTGTCCGCAGAACCCCGCGACCCCACCACCGTGGAGAAGCGCACGAACACCGGGGTGCTCTTGCCCTCGCGCAGGAACCCGGCCTTGCAGATGCCCTCGGCGGCGCCGTAGGCGACGAACACGCCGTGCGCGCCCGCGCCCCGGGCGTGCACCACGCGCTCCGGGATGCGCTCGTGGTCGAAGTGCATGATCTTCTCGCGCAGGTGGTGGTCCTGCAGCAGCGTCGGGCCGCGCTCCCCCGCCTTGAGCGAGTGGTCGGTGTCGTAGAGCCGCACCCCCTGCGCCGTGGTCAGGAACGCGCCCTGCTGCGCGGGGACCGACTTGTCCACGCCGCTCGCCGCCCCCGTGGGCGACACCGTCTCCGGGCCGTCCTGGTCGGGCTTGGGCGGCAGCGGATCGCGGGGGTCGGTGGGCGGCACCAGAGCGGGCGGTTCACTCGACGGTGCGCCGGGGATGGCCGGTTCGAGCAGGTCGGACACTTTTTCGACCGCCTTCTCCAGCGCGTTCTTCACGATCTCCGCGGGGTTCTTCGCGTTCACCGGACCTCCTCCTGGTCGTCTCGCGGCTACCCGTGCAGCGGCGGTTCACACCACCGCTCCCGACCTCCGATCGGGTCGGCGTGGAATACGAGCCGTGACCAGGTCGGGGCCGTCGGGTGATCCCGGTGACGCGTCACCCGGACCCGTCGGTGGTGTCGTGCGCGGCACCGACCGGCGTGGACTCGGCCTTCACGTGCGCACCCAGGTACTGCTGCCGGTCGGACTCGGGACCGCGCCGGCGTCCGAGGAGACCAGGTACTGGAGCAGGCCGACCGGGTCGTTGCCGTCGGCGAGCCGGCGCTCGTCGAGCAGCGCTTCCCCGGAGATCGCCTGCCCGGCCGGCGACAGCAGGAACAGCAGTCCGAAGCCGAGGCCCAGCCCGTTGCCCCGCAGGAAGCCCTTCACCAGCCCACCACCCCGACCACGCAGAAGAACACCAGCAGCCCGACCACGACCACCAGGTAGGCGGCGAACAGCCCGCGCCGCATCAGGGACCGCCCACGTCGCACGCGTAGGGCCGGCCGTCCACGGCCCGGCAGCCCGCGCCGGCCACCCGCCACCCCGAAGCCGGCTCGCGCAGGAACACCGTGTCCGACCCGGCGCGCACCCGGGCCGCGTCACCCCGCACCACGACGTCCTCCACCTGCCCGGACGGCACGCCCAAGGCCGCGCAGTCCGCCCCGTCGCGGGCGCGGTCGGTCAGCAGCTCGCAGGCGCGCGAACGGACGGTCCGGGTACCCCGACAACCGCGAGCCCGCCCCGGCCACGGCTGGGTGCGCCAGGTTTACCGCCTGTGACGGGGGTAGCCGTGGTGCACGGCGAAGGAGGCCCTCATGACCAACCCGACGAACGTCACCCGCACCCCGGTCCAGTCCGCCGCGCTCGCGGTGGGCGCGGTGTTCCTGCTGGTCGGCATCGCGGGGTTCATCCCCGGCATCACCACCGACTACGACATGCTCAGCTTCGCCGGCCACCACTCGGGCGCGAAGCTGCTCGGCGTCTTCGAGGTCTCGGTCCTGCACAACATCGTGCACCTGCTGTTCGGCGTCGCCGGCGTGGTGCTGGCCAAGACCGCGTCCGGTGCCCGCGCGTTCCTGGTCGGCGGCGCGGCGGTGTACCTCGTGCTGTGGCTCTACGGCCTCGTCATCGACCACGACAGCGCGGCGAACTTCGTCCCGGTCAACGACGCCGACAACTGGCTGCACCTGGGCCTGGCGCTGGGCATGGCCGCGCTCGGCTTCGGGCTGAGCCGGCGGACGGTGCCGCGTGACGGCCGCAGCGTCTGACCACGCCCGACCCGCACCACCACACCCCGCGCACACCCCGCGCCACCCGTCCCCCCGACGCACCGTTCCCGGACACCGGACCGCCTTGGCTCCCGGCCTTCCGCGCACCAGGAGGTACTCGCCCACCATGGACACGACAACCGCACAGGAGTCGCTGTGGCTCCTCGACGCCCGGCGTCAGCACCCGCTCGCGGCCGACACCGCGGTCGACGTCGCCGTGGTCGGCGCGGGCGTGGTCGGGGTCACCACCGCGCTCCTGCTCAAGCAGGCGGGCCTGCGGGTCGCGCTCGTCGAGGCCGACCGGGTCGGGTCGGGCGCGAGCGGGAACAACACCGCCAAGGTGACCGCGTTGCAGGCCACCGTCTACTCCGAGATCCGCAAGGCGCACGACGCCGATGCGGCGGCCGACTACGCCGCCGCGAGCCTGGCGGGTGTCGCCCGGGTCGCCGCGCTGGCCGGGGGCGTGGACTGCGACCTGCGGCGGATGCCCGCCTACACCTACGCCCAGACCCGGGACGAGGTCGCCGCCGTCGACCAGGAGGCCGACGCCGCGTCCGACGCGGGCCTGCCCGTCGCCCGGGACCGGGGCGAGCTGCTGGGCGTGCCGTTCGAGGTCTACCACGCCGTGCGGCTGGACGACCAGCTCGCGCTGCACCCGGTGAAGTACCTGCGGGCACTTGCTCAGCAGGTCGACGGCGACGGCTCCCACGTGTTCGAGGGCAGCCGGGTCACCGGCATCGAGTCGGGCGACCCGTGCCAGGTGCACACCGGGTCCGGCACGGTCGTCGCGGACCGCGTCGTGGTGGCCACGCACTTCCCGCTGCTGGACCGGGCCGCCTACTTCGCCAGGCTGGAGACCACCCGCGCCTACTGCGTGGCGGCGCGGCTGCGGTCGGGCGCACCGCCCACCGGCCTGGGGATCAGCGCGGGCAGCCCGTCGTGGTCGCTGGCCACCCACGGCGACCTGCTGATCGTGTCCGGCCAGAGCCACTCGACCGGCTCGCCCGAGGGCGAGCCGTACCGGGTGCTCGCGGACTTCGCGCGCGAGCACTGGGACGTCGCCGCGTTCACCCACCGGTGGTCGGCCCAGGACGTCGTGGCGTTCGACAAGCTGCCCATGGTGGGCACCTACGCGCCCGGCTCCGACCGGCTGCACGTGGCCACCGGCTTCCGCAAGTGGGGGCTGTCCGGCGGCACGTTCGCGGCGCTCGCCCTGACCGGAGCGCTGACCGGGAGCCCGCAGCCGTGGGCGGACCGGTTCTCCCCGCACCGGCTGTCCCTGCGCTCCGCGCCGACGCTGCTGCGCAAGAACGCGGAGGTGGTCGTGGACCTGGTGGGCGACCGGCTCAAGCCCGGCGAGGCGGCGTCCCCGGACGACGTGCCGCGCGGGTCGGGCCGGCTGGTGCGCCAGGGCCTGGGCAAGGTCGGGGTGTTCCGCGACGACGACGGCGCGCTGCACGCGGTGTCGGCCCGGTGCACCCACCTGGGGTGCCTGGTGCGGTTCAACGACGCCGAGCGGAGCTGGGACTGCCCGTGCCACGGCTCCCGGTTCGGCGTGGACGGCGAGGTGCTGGAAGGCCCGGCGAGCACGCCGCTGCCGACCCGTGACCTGGGCGGGAGCGGGTCTGCGGACTCCCCCGCGCCCTCCGGAGGCTGAGCGCGGGGGGTTCGGCCGCGACCGCCGGGGTAGCCGAGTGGGTGACGTCGTCCACGGCGGTAACGAGGTGCCCGGTGAAGCCACGGCAATTCGACGCCTTGAAGACGCCCTTTAAGGACAACCGGACCGGTGTGCGCCTGCTGGGCGTCTTCCTGGCCGCAGAGGTCGTGCTGCTGGGCACCTCCGCGCTGTCGGCGGCCCTGTTCGCGGCTGCGGGCTGGTCGCCGGCGGACGAGACGCAACCGCTGTGGCCGTTACCGGTGCTGCTGCTGGTGCCCGCGCTCGTCACGGCGGCGGCGGTCGTGGTCGGCGTGCGGCTCTACGGCGGTGGGCCACGGCGCGAACGGGTGCAACGTGAACTGCTCGGGACTCCCCGCCGCCGCGACGTGCGGGTCGGTGCGCTGTTCGGCGCGTGCGGCCTCGTGCTCGTCGTCCCGGCCGCCGCGATGTGGTCGGCGTGGACGGACGGCGGCGGCTCGCCCGTCGGGCACGTGCTCGACGGGCGGGAACCCGACCTCGGCGCGGGGCTCGCCATCTTCGCCACGGTGTGGCTGATCGCCCCGATCGCCGAAGAAGTGCTGTTCCGGGGCGTGCTGTGGCGCGCGCTGGAGCGCTGGGGCTGGAACCGGTGGCTGGTGTTCGCCACCACGACGGTCGCGTTCGCGGTCTCGCACGTCGACTGGCAGCGCACGCCGCTGCTCGTGGTCGTCTCCATCCCGATCGGGTTGGCCCGCATGTTCACCGGCACCGTGGCCGCAGCGGTGGCCGCGCACCAGGTGAACAACTTCCTGCCGGCCCTGGCCACGCTGCTGACCGGCCTGGGCGTCCTCGACTGACCTGACCCACGGCCGTTGCGCCACCACCAGCCAACAACGCCAGGACGCCCCTCCGGCCGCGGACGGAGGGGCGTTCCTCGTGCGGAGTGCTCAGGCGCTCAAGCGCGTCAGGAGCGGGTCGGCGGTGCGGGTGCCGGGCACGATCACGGCCGGCGGTTCGCCGTCCAAGACCTCGGCCAGGAAGCGGGCGACCACGTCCGGGCGCGGTCGGACCTCGCCGCCGAGGCGGCCCACCACCACGTCGCCCCGGGCCGTCTCCACGATCGCCGACCAGCCCGCGACCTGGTCCCACAGCAGCGCGACGTCGTGGTCCGGGAACGCCTCGACGTGCCCGTCCACGGCCAGGTAGGCCGCGAACGGCGGGCCGAGGTCGAAGGAGGAGCAGCGGCCCCGGTTGCCCAGTGCCTCGCTGACGCGGTCGACGTACCGGCTCAGCTCCCGGACCATCGTGTCGTCGAGTTCAACGTTCATCGCAGCCACCACCCACCGTTGTCCAGCCTGACGCGCCGACTGCTTGACGCATCAACGGACTACCCCGGCGGACCGCCCGCCAATCACCCGGTCAAGTGACCCCCGTCTCGGTGGTCTTCCTCACGGCGTCAGCAGGATCTTCACCGCGTTGTCCCGCTTCTGCTGGAAGATCTCGTACGCGTGCGGCGCCTCCGCGAGCGGCAGGCGGTGCGTGGCGAAGCCGTCCACGCCCAGCGGGTCGTCGTCGGTGAGCAGCGGCAGGATGTCCGGCACCCACCGGTGCACGTTCGCCTGCCCCATGCGCAACTGGATCTGCTTGTCGAACAGGGTCAGCATCGGCAGCGGGTCGGCCATGCCGCCGTAGACGCCGGACAGCGAGATGGTGCCGCCCCGGCGGACGATGTCGATCGCCAGCCGCAGGGCGTGCAGCCGGTCGACGCCCGCCGTCTTCATGAACCGGGCCGCGATGGCGTCGGGCAGCAGGCCGACCGCCTGGTGCGCCAGCTTCGCCACCGGGGCGCCGTGCGCCTCCATCCCGACCGCGTCGATCACCGCGTCCGGCCCGCGCCCGCCGGTCAGGTCGCGGATGTGCTCGACCAGGTGGCTGTCGCGCACGTCCAGCGCCGTCACGCCGCGCGCGGAGGCGCGGGCCAGGCGCTCGGGCACGAGGTCGACGCCGATGACGGTCCCCGCGCCCCGGTGCTTGGCGATGCGCGCCGACATGTCGCCGATCGGTCCCAGCCCCAGCACGACGAGGCTGGAACCCTCCCGGACCCCGGCGTACTCGACCGCCTGCCACGCCGTGGGCAGCACGTCGGACAGGTACACGAACCGGTCGTCCGGCGGCCCCTCCGGCACCTTGATGGGCAGCGTGTTGCCGAACGGCACCCGCAGGTACTCGGCCTGCCCGCCCGGCACCTGCCCGTAGAGCTTGGTGTAGCCGAACAGCGCCGCGCCGGACCCCTGCTCGCGCACCTGGGTGGTCTCGCACTGCGAGTGCAGGCCCTCCCCGCACATGAAGCAGGTGCCGCACGAGACGTTGAACGGCACCACGACGCGGTCACCCGGCTTCAGTTCCGTGACGCCCGCGCCGACCTCCTCCACGACGCCCATCGGTTCGTGCCCGAGGATGTCCCCCTCGTCCAGGAACGGGCCCATCACCTCGTACAGGTGCAGGTCCGAACCGCACAGGCCGGTGGACGTGATGCGCACGACGACGTCCGTCGGCTCCTTCAGAATCGGGTCGGGCACGGTGTCCACCCGGACGTCCCGCCGCCCGTGCCAGGTCACAGCCTTCATGTCATCTCCTGTCGAGTGGCTCCCGCGCCGGGGTACCCGCGAAGGCGTCGGCCGAACAACGTCCACGCCGGACCGCGCGCCGACGTCCCGGGCCGGGCCCCGCGAACGGGCTCACCGCTTCGGTCGAAAGGGTGGTCGCCGGGTGCATCTCCGCAGCGGAACCGGGTAACCGGACCCCGTGACCCAGATGCTGCAAGGTTTGGACACCGCCGCGCTCCCCGCCGCGCGCGGGCCCCTGTCCGACGCCGTGATCACCGCCCTGCGGTCCGAACCGGACCCCGGCCGCACCCTGGCCGCACCGGGGCCGGCCGACCCGTACGGCGACGACCTCCAGCTCGCCCTGCACGTGTGCTACGAACTGCACTACCGGGGGTTCCTGGACGTCGCGCCGGAGTGGGAGTGGAACCCCGGGCTGATCCGGCTGCGGTCCGAAGTGGAGGGGGTCTTCCTCGACGCGCTGCACGACGACCTGCCCGGCAGACCAGGGGTGGGCGACGTGCTGGACGAACTGCTGGTCGAACCCGTGGACGGCCGGGGCGTGAGCCACCACCTGCTGGCCCGGGGCGAGTGGTGGCAGGTGCGCGAGCTGTTCGCGCACCGGTCGATCTACCACCTCAAGGAAGCCGACCCGCACGCCTGGGTGATCCCCCGGCTGACCGGGCGGGCGAAGGCGGCGCTGGTCGCGGTCGAGTTCGACGAGTACGGCGGCGGGCGCGGCGACCGGATGCACTCGCAGCTCTTCGCGCGGCTGCTCGCGGGGGCGGAGCTGGAGACCGGCTACCTGCGCTACCTCGACCACGTGCCGGCCGTGCTGCTGGCGACGGTGAACCTCATGTCGGCACTCGCCCTGCACCGCGCGCGGCGCGGGGCGCTGGTGGGCCACTTCGCGGCAACCGAGATCACCACCGCGCCCAACGCCACGCGAATGGCCAAGGCGTTGCAGCGCATGTCCGCGCACCCGGACTGCGTGGAGTTCTACACCGAGCACATCGAGGCCGACGCCGTGCACGAGCAGGTGATGCGGCACGACGTCGTCGGGGACCTGCTGGCGCGCGAGCCGGAGCTGACCGACTCGGTGGTGTTCGGCGTCCGCGCCACGGAACTGCTGGAGCAGCGGCTCTCCGACCACCTGCTCGGCGCGTGGGAGGACGGCCGCAGCTCGCTGCTCCGCCCGTTGTGACGCGCGGACCGGGGCGGGGGTGACGCGTCACACCCGCCCCGGTCCGCACTCAGTCCATCGAGGACCGCGCCGTCGCGCGGCACCCGGCCGGCACCGCGACGAGCGGTTCGCCCTCGTGCGTGGTCAGCGCCTGCGCGCGGTCAGCGCTTGCGCGCGCGATGACTGGTGTCGCACAACGGGAACCTCTTGCTGCGGCGGCACGCGCACACCGCGACCACGAACCGGTCGGACTCGACCACCGTGCCGTCTTCGAGCACCATCTCCACCGGACCTTCCACCAACACCGGACCGCCCGTGATCACGGTGACCCGGCGCTTGTCACGCGGCGTCGCCACGGCCCACCCCCCGGGTCCCGGCGGTCGGCACGTCGTCCCGGAACCGGTCCACGACCGGTGTTCTGCGCAGCCACATGCGAACAACGTTCCCGAAGACCGCAGCGCCAAACGGAAAGCGGCCGTCAGCTCTCCCGCCGGCGCACCATCTCGGCGATCCAGGTGGGAGCGAAGGGCGACGTGCAGTTCGGCGGGGTCGGGTAGTCCTTGAGCACTCCCAGGCGTTCACCGATGGCGACTGCGCGGACGCGGTGCCCGGCGTGCTCGATCCCGATCTGCGCCAGGCAGTGGTTCATCGCCCACTGGAGGCGGGGCGGGGCGCCCGCCATCTCCGCCTCGACGACGTCGAGCAGGCCGGCCAGGTCGAGCCCCTCGGGCTCCTTGGCCACCCGTTCGGTGGTCAGCGCCCACCCGCCGCTCGCCACCACCGGGTCCGGGTCGGCGGACCAGGCCACGCGCAGGTCCTCGGCGTGCGGGCTCTTCTTCACCACGTAGTTGATCAGCCAGTCGTGCACCTTGGGCGTCCGCGCTTCGCGTGCCATGGCGTCGAGTTCGTCGCGCTCGAACGCCTTGGGGCGGCACACGAGCAGCGCCAGCAGCCGTGCTGCGGTGTCGCCGGTCGCCCACAGTTCACGCGCCAGGTCGTGCCGGGTCTTGAGCCGCTTGGCGACTGCGCGCAGCTTGCCGAGGTTCACCCCGTGGTCGTCGCCGTGCTTCTCGTTGACGGCGCGCGCCCGGGGGTCGTCCAGCGCAGCCAGTTCGGCCATGACCTCGGCCACCGTCGTTCCGGTCACCACGACCTCCTGTGAACCGCGTGCGGAAGTGCAGCCTACGCGGTGCACCGGTCGCGGTTGTCGGCGACCGTGCCTTCCCGTCGGTCTGCCCGCTGAGAATGGCGATGAATTCGCACTGTCAACGGACAAAAGCCCCGGCGCTCTCGCGCGGGCGCATTATGCACGGGCCCACCACTTCCGCCCAGGCACGACTTCGGGGTTGCTCAGCGTGTTCGTCACATCACCCATTCAGTCCTGTCTGCTTTCGGAAAGGTCAATTACGTTCGCTTTCGGCGGAGACCGGACGACGGTCTCGCCTGCCCACGCGGGGGTGGGACGACACACGAGGGGTTCTGGCGCGCGCGGTGACGCCGCCGGCACCCTTCCTCGCCGACGCGCCCCCGGCACGGCGAATGCTTTCTTCGAGCAGCCCATTCCGGTAATGGGCCGAGTTCTGGGGCGGGGGAAATGTTCGCAGAGCTTGATCTGCGCGTGCGTTTCGGGGACAAGGGGTACGGCGGTTTCTACTCGTCGGAGAGCCTGGTGGCGGTCCTCCAGGAGGTGGAGGACGGGTTCGTCAAAGCCCAGGCGGACCCGGTGTTCATGGACCGGTTCCGCGAGCTGCTCACCACGTTCGCCGGTCGCGCCACACCGCTGATGTTCGCCGAACGGCTGTCGGAGAAGTACGGCCGGCGCATCTACCTCAAGCGCGAGGACCTGCTGCACGGCGGCGCGCACAAGACCAACAGCACCATCGGCCAGCTGCTGCTCGCCCAGTACATGGGCAAGACGCGGATCATCGCCGAGACCGGCGCGGGCCAGCACGGCGTCGCCACCGCGATGACCGGCGCGAAGCTCGGCCTGCCCGTCGAGGTCTACATGGGCGCGGTGGACGTCGAGCGCCAGCGCACCAACGTCAAGCGGATGGAGCTGTTCGGCGCGACCGTCCACCCGGTCAGCTCGGGCGGCGCGACGTTGAAGGACGCCATCAACGACGCGATGCGCGACTGGATCACCAACGTGGGCAGCACGTACCACTGCTTCGGCACGGCGGCCGGGCCCTACCCGTACCCGTCGATGGTGAAGTACTTCCAGTCCGTCATCGGCACCGAGGCCAGGGCCCAGCTGCACGAGCAGGCGGGCGTGCTGCCGGACGCGGTGTTCGCGTGCATCGGCGGCGGCAGCAACGCGGTCGGCCTGTTCGCCGGGTTCGCCGACGACCCCGACGTGCGGCTCTACGGCGCGGAACCGGCCGGGCTGGACGACGGCTCGGACCGGCACGCGGCCACGCTGACCAGGGGCACGCCCGGCGTGTTCCACGGGATGCACTCGCTGTTCCTGCAGAACGCCGAGGGCCAGATCACCAACACCCACTCCATCGCGGCGGGCCTGGACTACCCGGGCGTGGGGCCGGAGCTGGTAGCGCTGCAGGACGCCGGCCGGGCCCGCTTCGAGGCCGTGTCGGACGCCGAGACCGTGGACGCGTTCGCCGAGCTGTCCCTGCTGGAGGGCATCATCCCGGCGTTCGAGTCGGCGCACGCGCTGGCGCTCGCGCTGCGCACCGCGCCGGAGCTCGACCGCGACGCCGTGCTGCTGGTGTGCATCTCGGGGCGGGGCGATAAGGACCTGGACGAGTACTGGAACTACCGGGGGATCTGACCGACCATGAACCGATTCGACAGCGCTTTCCAGGGCTCGGACCGCAAGCTGTTCGTCCCGTTCTTCACCCTGGGCGACCCGAACCGGGAGGAGGGCCTGGCGCTGGTGCGGGCCGCCGTGGACGCCGGCGCGGACGCCGTCGAGCTGGGCTTCCCGTTCTCCGACCCGATCACCGACGGACCGATCAACCAGCGGTCCATGCAGCGCTCGCTCCAGGCGGGCACCACCTACGACGCGTGCGTCGACATGGTCCGCGAGCTGCGCGGGGACTACCCGGACCTGCCGATCGGGCTGCTGCTGTACTACAACCTGCTGTTCAAGCGGGGGCCCGGCGCGTACGCCGAGCTGGCGGAGGTCGGGGTGGACGCGGTGGTGTGCTCGGACCTGCCGGTGGAGGAGGCGGACGAGCACGTCGGCCTGCTGCGCGAGCACGGCCTCGGCTGCATCCAGATGGTCGCGCCGAACACGCCGGCCGAGCGGGCCGCGCGCCTGTTCGAGTCGTCCAGCGCGTTCACCTACGTGATCAGCCGGTTCGGCACCACCGGGCCGAGCGCGCGGTTCGAGGACGACTCGGCGCAGCGGATCCGGTCGCTGCGCGGCCTCACCGACAAGCCGATGGTCGTCGGCTTCGGCGTGAGCACCCGGAGCCAGGTGGTGGACTTCTGGGACGCGGGCGCGGACGGGGTGATCGTCGGCAGCCACTTCAGCCTGCTGGTCGAGCGCAACCTCGACGACCTGGGCGTGGCCCGCAAGGAGATCGAGGACTTCGTGCGCGCGCTGCGCACGCCGGACGGGGTCTGATGCGGAGAGCGGACTGGGCGCGGCTGCTGGTGCTGGGCGCGTTGTGGGGTGCGTCGTTCATGTTCCTGCGCGTCCTCGCGCCGGTGATCGGCGCGGTGCCGACGGCGGGCCTGCGGGTCGGCGTGGGCGGGTTGGCGTTCCTGCCGTACTTCGCGGTGGTGCGCTTCCGCCCCCGGTGGCGCGCGCACTGGGTGCCCTACACCGTGGTCGGCCTGTTCAACGTGGCCGCGCCCATGCTGCTCTTCTCCTACGCGGCGGTGCACATCCCCGCGTCCTACTCGGTGATCATCAACTCCAGCACGCCGCTGTTCGGCACCCTGCTCGCGGCGGTGTTCCTCGGCCAGGAGCTGACCGTGCGCGGCGTCGCGGGGCTGGTCGTCGGGATGGTCGGCGTGGCGCTGGTCGCGGGCGGCGGTTCCGGCGACGGGACGGTGGTGTTCTGGCTGGGCATCGGCGCGTGCCTGCTGGCGGCGATCTGCTACGCGCTGTCCGGCGTGTACGTGAAGCGGTTCGCGCACGGCGTGGACCCGGTGGGCACGGCGGGCTGCTCCCAGCTGCTCGCCGGCCTGGTCATCCTCCCGTTCTGGGTGACCGACCTGCCCGCGATCCGGTTCACCTGGCCGATCGTGCTCAACGTGCTGGCGCTCGCGGTGCTCTGCACGACCATCGGCTTCCTGCTGTACTTCCGGCTGATCGCCGACGTCGGCCCGGCCCGCGCGATGATGGTCGCGCTGCTGACGCCGCTGTTCGGCGTGGGCTGGGGGGCGCTGGTGCTGGACGAGCGCATCACCTGGTCGGTGGCGGGCGGGTGCGCGCTGATCATCGCCTCGGCGGCCCTGGTGCTGGTCCGCTCGGCACCCCGGGACGCCCCGGCCACCCCGACACCCAGCCGGGTCCCGGAGTGACGGCGGCCGGGGTTGCGCGATGCCGACGAGCGTCGCGCGGCCCCGGCGGCGGGTCGCCCTCCCGCCACCCGACCGGGGAACCCGGCCGCGCGATGACGCTCCGGAGGCAGGCGACCACCGATCGTAGGTTCTGATCACCTGGGCGGTGCTCCATACTCGCGTTCGGCACGGCGGCACCCTGCCTCGGCCGCCGGCTCGTCTGGAGGTCTGTCCATGAAGCTCAGCACACGGAAGACGCGCCTCGGCGCGGCGTGGGTCGGCTCCGTCACCGCCGCCCTGCTGCTGCTCGGGTCGAGCGCGGTGGCCGCCGGCCCCGACACCACGCCGTACTACTGGCAGGTGCCGGGAGCCGACGAGCACGTCCTGCAGGACTCCGGGTTCGACGTCGAGCACGGTGTGGGAGGTGGCGTGCAGGTCGTCGGCGACGCGCGCGTGGCCGACCGGCTCACCGCCCTCGGCTACCGGCCGCGCAAGGTCGACACGGTGTACAAGCCGGTGCCGCCCGGCCGGGCGGACGTCGGCGTCCAGACGTACTACGGCGGCTACCGGACGGTGGTCGAGCACGAGAAGCACCTGACCGACGTGGCCGCCGCGTACCCGGCGCTCACCCAGGTCTTCGACATCGGCGACAGCTGGCGCAAGACGCGCGGCCAAGGCGGGCACGACATCAAGGCCATCTGCATCACCAAGAAGCAGGCCGGCGACTGCGCGCTGAACCCGGACTCCGCGAAGCCCCGGTTCGCGCTGGTCGCGCAGATCCACGCCCGCGAGCTGGCCACCGGCGAGGTGGCCTGGCGGTGGATCGACCACCTCACCAAGGGCTACGGGTCGGACGCCGAGGTGACGTCCATTTTGGACACCACTGAGCTGTGGGTGGTGCCGATCGCCAACCCCGACGGCGTGGACATCGTCGCCTCCGGCGGCAACCGGCCGCTGCTGCACCGCAAGAACGCCAACAACACCGGCGCGTCCTGCTCCGCGCCGAGCTTCGGCGTCGACCTCAACCGCAACTCGTCGTTCAAGTGGGGCGGCGCGGGCACCAACCGCTGCGGCGAGACCTACCAGGGCACGGGGGCCGCGTCCGAGCCGGAGACCAAGGCGCTGGAAGCCTGGTTCAAGCAGCTCTTCCCGGACCAGCGGGGGCCGGGCGACACCCAGCCCGCGCCGGTGACCACCAAGGGCGTGATGATCACCGTGCACAGCTACGGCAACCTGATCATGCCGCCGTGGGGCTGGACGTGGAACGCCAACCCGAACGCGGCGCAGTTGGCCGCGCTGGGCCGGAAGATGGCCGCGTTCAACGGGTACACGATCAAGGCCGAGGGTGACACCACCGGCACGACCGACGACTTCACCTACGGCAACCTGGGCATCGCCAGCTACACGTTCGAACTCGGCTCGGCCAGCGGGAGCTGCGGCGGGTTCCTCCCGCAGTACTCGTGCGTGGACAGCCTGTTCTGGCCGAAGAACAAGGGAGCGCTCCTGACGGCGGCGAAGGCGGCCAAGGCCCCTTACGCGAGCTGACCGGAGGCCGGTCGCGGACGTGGCAGTGCCGCCCACGCCCGCGACCGGTCCCGCGCGACCGGTGGGCGCGGCAGGTCCCACGTGATCAGGTCGGGGTCGGCTCGTCGGCGCCGGCGGGTCGGCCGAAATCGCGGTGCAGGTTCCTGCGCCACGACTCCAGGTAGGCCAAGCCGCTCGCCCGGGTGTCGCTGTGGTGGTGCACCCAGACGGCCAGTTCCTTCAGCCCGCGCACGTGCGGCTCGTCGACGGCGTCGGTGATCACCCGGTCCCACCACACCACGTGCCCGCCCAGCAGTTCGTGCAGCAGCGGCAGGTCCACGATGCCGGCGGTCCGGGCCGCGTTCACCCGCTCGAAGAAGCGCAGCACCACGTTCACGTCGCGCAGCGGCCGGCCCTGCGCCGGGTCGGGGTAGGAGACGAACTCCGCGTCGTTGCGCAATTGGTGCAGGCTGACCGACGGGGTGTTCCCGGAGATGTCCTGCAAGCGCAGCAACAACCGCACCCTGGACTCCTGCACGGCCCCGGACGTGAGCGCGGCGTGCAGGTCGAGCACCCGGTCCACCCGGCGGTTGCGGCTGTCGGTGAGCAGGGTCGCGGCGCCGAACACCAGCGCGGCGGTGACCCCGAGCGCCTGCACCCCCGCCGCGAGCGCCTGGTACTGGGCCGCGTTGAGCAGCCAGATCGGCACCACGAGCAGGACCAGGGCGACGGCGATGACGAGCACCGCCGCCGACAAGTGGATCCTCCGCATAATCGCCCGCCTCCGGCTGAGCTGGTGCACGCAGGGTCTACCCCGTAGATCGACGTCCGCGACCGTTCCGTTACCCGGCCGACCCGGCCGGCCCCGCGCAGGAGCCGGCCGGGCACATCACACCGGGCAGGTCACGCCGGCTCGACCGGCAGCCACAGCTCGCAGGTCGCAGTGCTGAAGTCGGCGGCGCGGTCGAGCACCGCGACGATCGACGGGCCCGGCCGCGAGCGCCACGGGTTGGAGGGGAACCACTCGGTCGCGGTCGCCGCCCAGGCGTTCTGGAGGGTCTCCGGGTACGGGCCGCTGGTGCGGAACACCGCCCACCGGCCCGCCGGCACCTCGACGGCGTCGAGGTCGGCGGGGGCCGAGGTCTCCCCCGGCACCGCGACCCCGTGCAGGTAGGTCAGCTCGCTGCCCTCGACACCGTCCGGGTCGAGGTCGTCGCACACCTGGAGCAGGCCGGCAGGCTCCATGGCGGACAGCGACTTGAGCCGCGCGTGCTCCTCCGGCGGCAGCGCGGCGACGTGCCGCTGGATGTGCGGGTTGACCCCCCGGTGGATGAGCGGGACGCGGGTCGCGTGTCCGATGAGCCGGAACGCGGGTCGTTCGACGATGCGGGTGTCCACGGGGACGCTCCCTTCGACGGTCAGGCGGAACCTGAGCTGCGGTTGTGTGCGAAGGGGGCCGCCGTGCCGGCGCACCTCACCGGGCCCGGCGCCGTGCACGGCCCGGAACGCGCGCCCGAACGCCTCGGTCGAGCCGTACCCGAACCGGACGGCGATGCCCAGCAGGTCGTCCCGGCCGCGCACGACGTCGGCGGCGGCCACGGTCATCCGCCGCCGGCGCACGTACTCGGACAGCGTCATGCCCGCCAGCGACGAGAACATCCGCCGCAGGTGGTAGCCGGTCGTGCCGACGGCCTTGGCCAGCCGGTCCACGTCGAGCTCCTCGCCCAACTGCTCCTCGACCAGGTCGACGAGCCGGTTCAGTGCCGCGATCACGGTGACCTCCTTCGCCGTCGAGCCTGGCCGACCCGGCACTGCCCGCGCCCGATCGCGGCGATCCGGTCCGATCATTCGACCACGGCCGCCGCCGAACGGGCCGGAGCAGGCCACCGCCCCCGTGGTCGACCACGGGGGCGGTGGTGGTTGTCCGAGCCTCAGGCCCGTGACGACCCTGCCGACCGGTCAGGGCAGGTTCTTCTCCAGAGCCGCGAGGTACGCCTTCATCAGGTGGTCGCGGATGCCGTCGCTGCCCGGGGCGAACGGGTCGGCGGTCATGCCCTTCGCGCGGTCGAACAGGTTCGACACCACCGGCATCGAGTCGTGCACCCGGCCGTTCGAGTCGATGTAGCGGATCTCCTTCACGTGCTTGAAAACCGGCTCCGGCGGGGACTGGGCCACGATGTCGTTGTTGTTCACCACCCGGAAGGTGCGGTTCTCCAACGCGCTGTCGTACGCCTTGGCCAGAGCGGCGTCGCACGTGCGGGGCTGCCCGAACGTGTAGACGCCGTCGGCCGAGAGCTTGGGGTCCTCGAAGTGCAACCAGGCGGCGGCCAGCATCGCCAGCGCACCGCCGAGGCTGTGCCCGGTGAACCAGATCGTCTGGTCGGCGTCGCGCAGTTCGGTGATCGCTTCGAGCACCTGCGGGAACACCGCCGTCACCGCCTGGGCGAACCCGTAGTGCACCAATCCGGTCCGCGCCGGGCCGGGCCACGGCGGCGTGGTCGCGTCCGAGAGCCAGTCCCGCAGCTGGACGGGTTCGGTGCCCCGGAAGGCGGTGACCACCATGGTCGAGTTCGCCATCGTGTAGCCCTGGGTGTCGCTGAGCGCGAACGGCGGCGAGAACGTCGAGCAGTGGTGGCGCACCCGGTCGAAGCCCCACTCCGCGGCGGTGGCCTCGATCCGCTCTTCGTCCTGGTAGGCCAGTTGCGCGGCCTTGGCCATGCAGTACGCCTGGCGCGCGTCGTACCCGGTGACCTGGTGGTTGAGCGTGGGTGCCGACATGGCTGCATCCTCACGAAGTCGTGGTGTCCGAAGGCGGCGGCGGCTCCGCCACCCCTCCGTGCCTACCCAGGCCGCACCCACCTCGCCACCAGCGCGTGCGCTGTTCACCCCACCGAACCGCCGCGTCACCCACCCGACTGGATCGAACCCGGGCCACCACCGCGCAACGTCGTGAGTGGACAGTTCACCCTGAACAGTCGCACAGGAGTGCCGAGGGTGTCAGCAGGCCAGCCGACCCGCGCGGTGCAGGGCGTCCCGCACGACCACGTTGTCGCGGTGCCCGCGCAGCCGGCGCTGGAAGGTCTCGAACGCCAGGTCGACCCGCGCCGAGTGAATGCGCGGGTAGTCGTCGAGGAACCGCTGCCAGGTCGCGCAGGACTGCTCCAGGCGGCCCTCGCGCAGTTGGAGGGCGGCCAGCAGGTGGACGGTGAGCATCCGCGAGCGGCGCTCGGCCTCGGGGCGGTGGCGCAGGGAGTCGCGCAGCGCGGCCTCGGCCCGGTCGCCCGCGCGCATGAGCGCCAGCGCCTGCCCGGTCAGGTGCGCCACGTCCGCGCGGTCGGTCCGCTCCACCGGGCGTCCCCCGCCGTCGACCCGGCCGACCCACCGCTGCGCCTCGGACAGGCACGACAACGCGGTCTCCCGGCGCGCGAGCGCCGCGTGCGCCACGGCCGCCTGCCCGAGCGCCACCGCGCGCGTCCCGGGGGTCGCCGCGTCGCCCATGCGGGCCACGGCCGCGTCGGCGAGTTCGGCGGCCTGCCGGTAGTGGCCCAGGAACCACGCCTGGACGCTCATCCCGCGCAGCACCACCGCGTGCGCGGTCGCGTCACCGGCCTCGGCGGCCAGCCGCAGCGCCGCGCGGTAGTAGCGCTGGGCCAGGTGGTGGTGCAGGTCGTCGAAGCACATGAACCCGCTCAGGTAGGCCAGCGCGGTCACCCCGCCGAGCAGCGCCCGCCGGTGCTCGCCGGTGCAGCCCGGCAGCCACGCCGTGACGTCGGTGGCCAGGTAGGCGGCCAGCGCCAGCCGCGCGTGCCCGCCGCCGAACGCCTGGTCGGCGGCGGCGAACGCACCTTGCATGGCGCGGACCGCCTCGGCGTTGCCGCGTTGCGCGCCCCGGTGCCGGCCCGCGCGGCGGGGGCGCCGGCCGCCGGCCCACTCCGGTGCGACCGTCCACTCGACCCGGAACGGCTGCTCGTGCAACGAGGTCCGCCGCGCCGGGTCCAGGTCGGCGGTGACCAGCCGCAGCAGGTTCGTGGTGGCCGACGGCTCCTCGGCGACGGGGTCGGCGGGCTCGTCCCCGGCCACGCCGAGGTCGGCGGTGCGGACCGGGCGGCCGAGGCGCCGGGACAGCGCCTGCGCCATGAACGCGGGGACCGGCGGGCGCGGGCGGCTGCCGGAGAGCCAGTGCGACACGGCGGTGCGGTCGTAGCGCAGGACGATCCCGACCTCCAGCGCGACCCGGTTCACGGCGAGGGCGAAGTTGTGGTTGGTCCACCGTGCTTCCCCGATCAGCGCGCGCAGCTTCTCGTTGTGCTCCCTGCTTCGCAATGCCGATTCTCCCGACCGCCTCGACCGGTGCCGCGCACCGGCCGCACACCGCCGGAGCGCGTGCCGCACGCACCCGGCGGACGCGGGGCGATCACGCGGTCCGACCCTTGACAGTCAAGCACAGCAGCAAAAAAGCCAAAATCGGTCCTTCGGGTGAGGGCGGTGAACAGCCTGAACGGACCTGTCCGCCCGGACGGCGAAGCGCTACTTTCTTCCTGCAACGGCACCGGCGCGGCGCACCGGTCGCGGGAACTGCGCCGGCGGGTCCGGCGGTGGGCCGGGCCCGGGCCGGTCGTACCCGCGCGCCACCGCCGTGGAGGTAGTCGACCGTGGAACTGTTCGACAGCGAGCAACTGCGCATCGGTGAGGACGGCAACCAGGACGTCGAGCCGCTGGCGCGCACCGCGCGGTGGATGCGCGAGGAGCGCGACCACATGCTGGGCATCCCGGTGAACCTCGACTTCGACCACCGCCTGCTGGCGGACTTCCTCGCCGTGCACGGCAACAACGTCGGCAATCCGCGCGAGGAGAGCTTCTACCGGATCGACACCAAGCCGTTCGAGGTGGCGGTGCTGGACTTCTTCACCGCGCTGTCCGGCGGCGACCCGCAGCGCACCTTCGGCTACCTGACCAGCGGGGGCACCGAGAGCAACATCTACGCGACGTGGGTGGCGCGCGAGCGGTACCCCGACGCCGTGCTGTACGCGTCGGCCGAAGCGCACTACTCGCTGCCCAAGCTCGCCCGGCTGCTGCGGATGCCCTACGTGGCAGTGCAAACCCGCGACGACGGCACCATGGACACCGTGGCGCTCGGCCGGGAGCTGGCCCGCAACCCGGGACGGGCGGCCGTGGTCGCCGCCACGATCGGCACCACCGGCCGGGGCGCGGTCGACGACCTGCCCGGGGTGCGGCGCGCGCTGGCGGCGGCGGAGGTCGAGCGGAGCTGGGTGCACTGCGACGCGGCGTTCGGCGGGCTGCTGGCCGAGTTCGGCGACGAGCCGATCCCGTGGAACCTGGCGTCCGGCGCGGACAGCGTCGCCATCAGCGGGCACAAGGTGATCGGGTGCCCGGTGCCGTGCGGCGTGGTCCTGGTCCCCGAGGAGGACGTGGCGGCCGTCCGGGGCGAGGGTGTCGCCGTCGGCACCGACGACGACACCGTCACCGGCTCCCGGGACGCGCTGGCGCCCGTCCTGCTCTGGTACGAGCTGCGCCGCCTGGGCCGCGCCGGGGTGGCCGACCGGGTGCGGCACTGCCACCGCACCGCCGACCACGCCCAGCGCGGTCTCGCCCGGCTCGGCCGCAACCCCAGCCGGGCGCACGGCAGCACCATCGTGCTGTTCGACGCGCCGCCACCCGACTTCTGCCACCGCTGGCACCTGGTGCGCGACGAGGAGCACGCCGCGCTCGTCGTCATGCCGCACGTGACCGAGCAGCACGTGGACGCGCTGTGCGAGGAACTCGCCGCAGCGGGCTGACCGGGTCCCGGGTCAGAGGCCCACCACCGCGCCGGCCTGCACCACGAAGTCGACCCGCCCCATCACCGCCACGTCGGCGAGGGGGTCGCCGGGCACCGCGACCAGGTCGGCGGTGGCACCGGGCCGAACCCGGCCGAGGTCGGCGCGCTCCAGCAGGTCGGCGGCGACCGACGTGGCGGCGCGGAGGGCGCGCTCGGGCCGGATGCCGATCCGCGCCATGGCGGTGAACTCCCGCCAGGTCTCGTCGTAGGGCACCACACTGGCGTCGGTGCCGTAGGCCAGCAGCACGTCGCTGTCGGCCAGGACCCGCGAGGAGGACAGCAGCGCCTCCGCGCAGTCCCGGAACTTGACGCGCACCGGCTCCGGCTTGCCCTCCCAGAACTCGTCGTCGTCGAGCCGGTCGAGGTGCTGGAACACCGCCTGCAACGTCGGCACCAGGTACACCCCGCGCTCCACGAGCAGCGCGAGGGTGTCGGCGGAGGCCATGTTCGCGTGCTCGACCGAGCGCACCCCGGCCCGCACCGCGCGGCGCACCGCCTCGTCGTTGAACGCGTGCACGGCGCACGGCAGCCCGAGGTCGGCGGCGGCGGCGACCAGCGCGTCCACCTCGTCCTGGGTGTAGGTCACCGCCGCCGGGTGGTCGGCGGGCGAGGCGAACCCGCCGCTCGCCGCGAACTTGATCCAGTCGGCCCCGACCCGGGCCTGGCCCCGGACCTGCCGGACGACCTCCTCCACGCCGTCGGCGACGGTCCCGACCTCGACCCCGAACCGGGTGGTCAGGTCGGGTTCCTTGTCACCGTGCCCGCCCCGGGCGGAGATGATGTTCGGCGCGACGACCAGGCGCGGCCCCGGCGCGATCCCGTCGCGGACCGCGTCGCGCAGGTCGACCGTGATGGGCTGGTCGGCGGTGCCCAGGTCGCGGACCGTGGTGAAGCCGTGGGCGAGCAGGGTGCGCATGGTGGGCAGCGCGCGCAGGGTCTGCTCCGCGACGGAGGCGGTGTTGAGCCCCTCGTCCAGGACGTGCACGTGGCAGTCGATCAGGCCGGGCAGCAGGGTGTGCCCCGGCAGGTCCACCTGCCGCGCCGGCGGAGCCCCGGCCGCCTCCGGGCCGACCTGCTCGACCCGGTCCCCGCGCACCAGCACCCGGGCGTGCGAGGCGGGGTGCATCCGCTCACCGTCCCAGAGGCGGTCGGCGGTGATCAAGTACTCGTCGGACCCGCCCGCCCTGGGCCGTGTCGTGGCGGGCGCCCCGCCGCCCCCGACCGAGCTGTCGTCGGATGCCCCGGGTGCGTCTTCCCCGTCGTCGGCATCGTCGGCGGGGGCTTCGGGCGTGGCCTCCCCGTCGTCGGCGTGGGTGTCCCCGGCGCGGGCGCGTCGGTCGTCGATCTCGGCGGGCGCGAGCGGGCGGTGCCGCTCCTCCAGCCAGAAGTCGCCCGGCCCGGGGTTGTCCGGCGAGGTCTCGCCGCCCAGGTAGCGCAGCACGCCCCAGGCCGCGTTCAGGCCGGAGGACATCGCGTGGTCGAGCCAGCCCGGCGACCACGACAGGTCGTCGCCGGCGAGGAACAGCGGGTTGGCCGGCTCCCCCGGCACCGCCGCCGCGCCCCCGGCGTCCTTCACGAAGTGCGCGAACAGGTCCCACAGGTACGGGTACTCCCCCGGCCGCGAGAAGCGGCACAGGCCCCGGAAGTTGCGCTCCCGCTCCCAGGAGATGGTGCGGGTGGCTCCCCCCGCGACCTGGCGGCGCAGCTCGTCGGCCACCTCCGGGTGGATCTCGGCGAGCTCCCGGACGAACGCCGCGACCCGCTCCTCCTTCGACGACGAGCCGATCTTCATCGCGTCCTCGGCCCAGGTGAAGCTCAGCACCAGCACGGACCGCCGGCCGCCCGGCTCCGCCGGCTCGCCGTAGTCCAGCGTGTAGGCCGCGCGCGGCAGCCGGTCGGTCAGGGTCGCCCCGTCGAGGCTGGTGCCCTCCCAGAACGGCGTCGTGGTCACCAGGGCGGTCTTGGCCGACTGCCAGTAGCTCGTCCGGCGGACCGCCCGCAGCAGCCGGGGCCCGAACGGGGCCGGGCCGTCCGGGCGCAGCGGGCGCAGCCGCACGGAGGTCTCCAGCACGTGCAACTGCGGGGTGAACACGACGGCGGGGAACCAGTCCGCGTGACCGTCCTCGTCGTGCACGACGACACCCTCCGCGACGTCCTCGCCGACCTCCAGCGCCGTCACCGCCGGGCGCAGAGCGCCGTCGTTGACCTCGGCCAGGCTGGTGACGCGCCCGTCGGGCAGGGTCGCGCGGTGCGTCCAGAACGCCTCGGCCAGCGCGCTGAACCCCTCGCGCAGGTGGAACGCCTCCGCGCCCTCGGTGGCCAGCAGCAGCCGCAGGACCTCGGGGAACCCGAGGTCGAAGAACGAGTCCCAGGCCGCCGTGGCCACCCCGGCGGTGCCCAGCACGCGGGCCTGGTCCCAGGTCAGCCCGGCACCGCCGGGGTCGAGCAGGAACCGCTGGAAGCTCCACCGCTCGTAGCGGGCCAGCAGATCGGCCCACCGCTGCCGCACGCCGGCCAGGTCGCGGTCCGCGACCGCGCGGCGCAGGTCGGTCACGCCGATCCGCTCCAGCGCGCCCAGCCACGAGGTGTGCGCCTCCCGGAGCACGTCGTCGTCGGCGTACAGGTCGGTGATGCCGCGCGCGGTGCGGGTGCGGCCGTCCACGTCGAGGACCGTGCGCGGCGTCACGTCCTCGGCGTACTCGTCGCGGAACGGCTGCCAGTGCAGGCCGAACAGGTCGGTGTACCCGCGCAGCAGCTTGGCCGAGTCGGGGACGCGCATACACCCCAGCTCCACCACGGCGGAGTCGGCGGGTGCCAGCCGCACCGAGTGCATCCGCCCGCCCAGCCGCCGGCCGCCGGGACCGCCCGGTGAGCGCTCGGCCTCGTACAGCACCGGCGTGCAGCCGACGCGGAGCAGCTCGTAGGCGGCGGTCAGCCCGCTGCCCCCGGTGCCGACCACGGCGACGCGGGCCCCGAGTGCGCTCGCCGGCAACCGGCCGATGCGCCGCCCGTCCGCCACGTGCGCGGCGTAGTCGAAGGGGAAGTCGACCTGGAGGTCGGCGGCGGGTGGCTGTGCGTTCACCAGGTCGCTCCTCGGGACGGGGCCGGCCAGTGCGCCGGCTCGGTGGTGGCGCTCGGTCCGGCGTGGCGTCGGCGGGATCGTCCCGATGGCCCTCTGCGGTCTTGTTCCCCAGTCGACCATTTCCCACGCGAGGTGGACAAGGACTGGTGGAGGGCCTGGTGTTGAACGTGTTGAACGCGCCGGGCGCACTGTCCCCCGGCACGCCGATCGGCCCGTGGTCGTTGCGGTGCAACGCTTTGCGCCGTTCAAGGTGCGCATCGCGCCGGCCGCGACCACGGGCCGGTCGGCTGTCCGGGTCGACCCCGGTCCCGGTGCTCCCGGCTCAGCGGAGGCCGGCGGGCGTGCCGAGCGCGGCGATGTCCGGCGCTGCGGCCGGCGTGAGGTGGACCGTCCGGACCTGCCCGGACGCCTGGTCCACGACCACCGTCAACGCCGTGCCGGTCGGGGCCTGCGCCCCACGGGGTCGCGGCACCGAGTGGGCGCGGAAGTCACCGTCGAACTGGTACACCGCCAGCTCGCCGTCCGCGCGGATGTCCGCCGCCAGCAGCGCGTTGACCGGGTCGCGGTCGCTGCGCACCACCCGGGCGTTCTTCGGCTCGCCCATCGTCCTGGCGACGCGCAGCGCCTCGTCGGCCGGCGACAGCGCCGGCTCCGGCCCGCGCTCGACCGACTCGGGCTGCCCGGCGAGCGCGGGGATGTTGCAGCGGGCCCGCATGTCCTTGGGCTGGGACACCCAGACCGTGTAGCACGGCGAGGCGGTGGGGTTGTCGTCCGGGGCCGGGAAGCTCGGGGTGGCCCACCCGGTGTACCAGTTGCCGTTGCCGGTGTGCCGCCACTTCAACTTGCCGCCGGTCATGCTCGACTTCACGTCGCTGCGCGTGTACTCGTGGCCGACCTCCAGGAAGGAGGTCGACGCGGGCGTGGAGGACCAGGTGCTCTTGGTCGCGCCGTTGAGGATGAAGCTCCACGAGCCGGAGCCCTCCTGCAAGCGCACCATGGCCTTGGTGTTGAGCGTGGCGGTCTCCAGGCAGCGCAGCTGGAAGCCGGCACCCGGGTAGCTCGCGGCGGTGAACCAGTGCGTGCCGCTGCACGCCGCGCCCACCGCGCGGATGACCCCGGCCTCGACCCAGCTGATCGGAGAGCCGTCGAAGCCGACCCACATCTCCGAGGTCTCGAAGTGCGGACCGGGACCGGGGACGTTCAGGGAGTACGTGCCGAGTTCGGTCTCGGCGCCGGAGACGTCACCGTGGGACCAGCGCAGGGTGGCGTAGCAGTGGTTCTCCCAACTGCACGCGGCGTTCGCGGCGGGCGGTGCGGCCGACGCGGTCGGCAGCGCGGCCGACGAGGTGAGCAGCACGGCGGCGAGCGCGCTCGCCAGGAGGGACTTGCGACGACGTGACATGGACACCATCTCCTGTGGAGGGAACGGGTGCTGCCGCCGTCGACGAGCAGTCCTGGGCGCTTCCCCCCTGGAAGTGGCAGACCCGCGCCGGGAACGGCGGCACCAGAAGGATGTCCGCCGGTCACCGCGCCGACAAGCGATCCGCCGTCCGAATACGTGCGGAACAGTGCGCGGGCCGGAACACGGGAGGTGGCCGGGCGATCGGGACGTGGAGGGGTTCGGAGCGCCGGTGTGCGCGGGCGCTGGGGCGGCACTGCTGCGGACGCCTGCCGCCCCGATCCCCGAACGCGCTCCGCCGGCGCGCGGTCAGCCGGCGACGTAGCGCCAGTAGCCGGTCAGCAGGTCCGGGATGGTGCCGGCCGCGCGGGTGACCCGCTGCTCCGGCTCACCGTCGGCCAGGCCGTAGTCAACCACCTCCGCGAGCCGCCCGGTCAGCTCGGCCGGCTCCTCGGAGTAGTTCTCCAGGAAGGTCACCAGCGACGCCGGCACGGTGTCCAGCTTGCCCAGCGCGTCCACCAGCTCGCGGGCGACCGGCGCGTAGAGCTGGAAGTCCGTGTGCACCCCGAGCGCCACCTCGGCGGGTCCCGCGTGGACGGCCGCCCACGTCTCGGCCAGGCTGAAGTCGAGCACCGCCGGCTCCATCTCCGAGTCGCGCAGCCGCTGGGTGTCCAGCCCGACGTCGCCCACCACGCTGTCCGCCAGCAGGCGTCGCTGCGCCAGGTACAGGACGGCCAGGTTGGCGAACAGCGCCGCCGGGACCTCGTGGCGGTAGCGCACCACCATGGAGCCGAACTTGTAGATCTCGGCGTCCAGGATGAGGAACTCGCCGGTCACCAACCGTTGCAGTTGCGCGGTTTCCACCTCCCCCGCCCGCGCGGCGGCGAGGAAGTCGTTGCTGTCGAGCTGTTCCCGGACCGGCAGTCGGGCCTGGTTCTCCTCGATGATCCGTGCGGCGTCGGCCACAGCCCTGCCTCCCAAGGGGTAGGTCCCCGACCCCGCGCCCGCCCCGTGCGGGCCGTCCGGTCGTCGGTGACGAACCCACCCTCGCGCCGCACCGCACCCCCGGCCACCCGGCCGGACACCATCGGCCGCGTCCATCGCGGTACGCCAGCGCGGCCTGCGGCTGCGGGTGCCGGACGGCCGACGCGCGGCACCCCTCGGCAACGGTCCGGCGACCCCGCAGAAGACGAGCACTGCCCACCTTCTGCGGCGGAGGGCTACCAGACGTCCCGGACGCGGGGCTGGACCTCGACGATGTTGGCGCTGTCGACGACGGAGAGGTCGCGTCCCGGGCGCAGCACGGCCACCCACAGGTGCGTGGTCTCGGGGTCCAGGACGGGCTCGCCGATGACGACGCCGTGGATGAACGCGGCGGGGTCGAGCACGTCGGGGTTGAGGTAGGTGACGAGTGCCCCTGGGGGTGGGCACGGCGTGGCGGTCATGGCCGACTCCCGTGGTGCGTCACGTCGGCGGACCGTTGCCCTCACCCCGGCGTTGGCGAGGCGACCACCGACTGTCCCATGTGGATTCGGGTAGCCGGCCGGCGTCCACCGAAACCCGGTGCGCCCGGGTCGTGCCGGATCCGGTGGGCCTGCTCCCCAGGCCCCTCCCCGATCGGGTGAGGCACCGGGCGGGCCGCTGCGGCGCGTGCCCGCGCAGGCCGGATGTAGGTGGTTTCCACCGACGCGACCGCGTCCGGGTGGGCGGCACGCTCGGGTCCCCGGCCGTCGACCCGGCCGGTGGACCCAGGAGGAACCCGTGATTCGCTCCACCACCACGCCCCGCCGCCGCGCGGGAGCGCTCGTCAGCCTGCTCGCCGTCGTCGGGACCCTCGGCACCGCCGCCCCGGCCCAGGCCGCGCCCGGCACCGGGGCGCCGCTCACCTGTCGCGGGCAGGGCGTCGACCCGACCGCGAAGGCCCGCCACCGGGCCGAGATCCTCATCACCGCACCCCTGCACCGGGTCTGGGACCTCCAGACCGACGTGGAAGCCTGGCCCACCTGGCAGCGGCCCGCCGCCCCGATGACCGTGGAACGCCTGGACCACGGCCCGCTGCGCACCCGCTCGCGGTTCCGGGCCACCGTCGCGCTGCCCACGTCGCCGCCGGCCGCGATCGTCATCACCTCCACCGTCCGCCAACTCCAGCACGGCCGGTGCCTGCGCTGGACCGGCCCCGCCGACGGCCCCGGCTTCCACGTCGACGGCGTGCACGTCTGGACCTTCGTCCCCGTCGCCGGCGGCGTGCTCGTCCGCACCGAGGAGACCCACACCGGCCCTCAGGCCGACGAGGACTCCGACCTGGGCCTCGACACCTGGCTGGCCGACCTCAAGGCCGCCGCGGAGAAGCCCTGCTGACCGGTCCGGGGCCCCGGGCCGGCCGTGGACGTGGGCGGCGGCCGGTCGCGCTTCAGGGGTCGAGGACGCCCAGGTGGCGGCGGAGGCGGTCCGCGTCGTCCTGGCGGCCCTGGTCCTCGTACAGCGCAACGGCTTCCTCCCACGCCTCGCGCGCCCCGCCGGGCCGGCCCAGCGCGGCGTGGGGGTGGCCGATGCCGTCGAGGGTGTTGGCCAGCTCGTAGGAGTGCCCGAGCGCGCGGTAGAGGACGAGTGCCCGCCGGTAGTGCCGCACGGCCTGCTCGTGGCGACCGGTGTGGTGGTCGATGTGGCCGAGGCAGGCGAGCAGGTCGGCCTCGCCGCCGGGGTTGTGGTGGTGGTCGTGCACGCCGAGCGCCGACCGGCACAGCTCGCGGGCGGTGGCGTGGTCGCCCAGGCGCGCGGTGCACCACGCCACCGTCGTCAGCGCCACCGCCTCCCACACCGGCTGGTGCAGCGTGCGGTACAGCTCCGTTGCCGCCCTGGCGTGCCGCAGGGCCACCCGGTCGTCGCGCCGCTCCCACGCCTCCGCCAGCGAGTGCAGCGTGCTCGCCTGCTGGAGCACGTCGCCCTGGCGCTGCGCGAGGGCCAGCGACCGGTCCAGGTGGTCGACGGCCTCCGGGTGCCGGCCGAGCTGGACGTAGGCGCGGCCCAGGTTGCGGTGCGTGCGGGTGCGGGTGGCCGGGTCCGGCAGGTCCACCGACGTGTCCAGCGCGGCCTGCCAGGTGGTCGCGTTGTGGGCGAGGTGCCCGCGCCGCCGGTGGAACTCGTTCAACGACCAGGCGAGGTGCCACACCGCGTACGGGCGGTGGTGGGCGGCGGCGAGGTGCTGGACGGCCAGCAGGTGCCGGTGCTCGGCGTCCAGCCACGCCATCGCCGCCGGGTCGTCGGGCAGCGGCAGCGGGCGGGTGCCGGGCGCGGCGGGCTCCGGCTCGACCAGCAGGGTGTGCGGTGCCAGGACGCAGTGCGCGGCGTGCGCCGTGTGCAGGTAGAAGTCCACCACGCGGTGCAGCGCCGCCGACCGGGCGGTGGCCGGGAGTTCGTGCGCGAGCGAGGTGGCGTAGGCGCGCACGAGGTCGTGCATGGCGTAGCGCCCGCCCGGCCGGTGGTCCAGCAGCGACGCGTCCACCAGCACCCGCAGCACGGCGCGCGCCGCCGCCTCGGGCAGCCCGACGAGGGAGGCGGCGGCGGGCAGCCCGATGTCCGGGCCGGGCGCGATCCCCAGCAGCGCGACCGCGTCGCGTTGCGCGCCGCTGAGCCGGCGCAGCGACCAGGACAGCACCGAGGGCAGGCTCGCGCCGGGGTCGGCGGCGTCCTCCAGCGCCCGCACGCCCGACGCGCGCAGCCCGGCGGCGACCTCGGCCGGCGACAGGTGCGACCGGACGCGGGCGGCGACCAGGCCCAGCGCCAGCGGGAACCCGCCGCACAGCGCGGTCAGCTCCGCGACCTCCGCCTCCCGCGCGCCCGCACCGCCCAGCGCCTCGGCCAGCACGGCCCGGGACTCGTCGTCGGTGAGCACGCCCAGCCGCAGCGGGTGGGCACCGCACCGGGCGACCAGCGCGGGCAGGCGGTGGCGGCTGGTGACCAGCACCGTGCACGACGGGCTGCCGGGCAGCAGCGGCAGGACCTGCTCGGCGTCGGCCGCGTTGTCCAGCACGACCAGCATCCGCCTGCCCGCGACCAGGCTGCGGTAGCGGGCGGCCTGCGCGTCCGGGTCGGTCGGGATGCGGGTTGGGTGCACGCCGAGCGCGTCGAGGAAGCCCCGGATCGCCGTGCCGGGCGGCATGGGGTGCCGATCGGGGCTGAACCCGCGCAGGTCCACGAACAGCTGCCCGTCCGGGAAGCGGTCGAGGTGCCGGTGCGCCCAGTGCAGCACCAGCCACGTCTTGCCGATCCCGCCCGCGCCGGACACCGCCGAGACGACCACGGTGGCCTGCCGGCCGGCGGACGTCGCGGCGTCCAGCACGGCGCTCACCGAGGCCAGCTCGTCCGCCCGGCCGGTGAACGACCGGGGCGGCGCGGGGAGCTGCCGGGGCACGTCCGGGCGGGCGGTGGTCGACACCGCGCCGGCCGGCGGCGTCAGGCGCGGGTCCGCCGCCAGCACTCGCCGGTGCAGCTCCCGCAGCCGGGGACCTGGCTCGGTGCCCAGTTCGGTCGCCAGGCGGGCGCGCAGCACGCGGAGGTGCTCCACGGCGTCGGCCCGCCGCCCGTCGCGGTACAGGCCCAGCACGAGCTGGGCGGCGATCCGCTCGTCCAGCGGGTGCCGCCGCGCACGGTCGGCCAGCACCGGCAGCAGCTCGGCGTGCCGGCCCAGGCGCAGCGCGGCGTCGGCGTGCTCGGACTCGGCGGCGAGGCGTTCCCTGCCCAGCGCGGCGCGCAGCCCGGACGCCCACGCGGTGTCCAGGTCGACCAGCGGGTCGCCGCGCCACAGGCCCAGCGCCCGCTCCCACAGCGGCACGGCCGACTCGTCGCGGTCCGCCGCGCGGGCCCGCGCCAGCAGGTCGCGGAACCGGTGCAGGTCCACCGCCTGCCGGTCGACCACCAGCCGGTACCCGCCGACGCCCCGGTCGATGCGCACCCGCGCGGCGGCCGACAGCGCCGCGCGGAGGCGGGAGACGTAGCTGTAGAGCGTGCCCCGGCCGCGCGTGGGCGGCCGGCCGCCCCAGACGCGGTCGACCAGCAGGTCGACCGGCACCGCCCGGTCGGCCTCGACCAGCAGGACGCCCAGCACCCCGCGCTGCCGGAGGTGGCCGAGGTCGACCGGCACGCCGTCGACGCGGGCCTCCACGTCGCCGAACACCCGGAACCCGAGCGCCGTGCCGGTCTCCTCCACGCACCCAGGGATAGCAGCCCGACCGCCGGCTCCCGGACCGCTCGCCGGGTGTTCCCACGATCGGCCCATGGCGGTGGGCCGCGCGCGGCCCCCGGTCGGAGCAGCCCGGTCCGCTACGAGCCGGTCGCGGCCGGGCGGAGGCGGACCGGCAGGCGGTCGTGGCCGTTGGAGATGAACGAGCGGACCGGGCGCAGCTCCTCCGGCGCCACCGCCAGTTCGAGGTGCGGGAAGCGGTCGAACAGGGCGGACAGCGCGATGTCGGCCTGGAGGTGGGCCAGGGGCGCGCCCAGGCAGTAGTGGACGCCGTGGCCGAACGCGACGTGGGTCTTGTCGGCGCGGGTGATGTCGTACCGCTCGGCCGTGGTGCCGTGCAGGCCCGGGTCGCGGCCGGCGGCGGCGTAGGCGGGCAGGATCGCGTCGCCCCGGCGGATGACCACGTCGCCGAGGTCGATGTCCTCCACCGCGTAGCGCATCGGCACGTTGGTCACGGGTGCCTGCCAGCGCAGCGTCTCCTCGGCGACCTCCCGCCAGGCGCGCTCGCCGGAGCGGACCAGGGCGAGCTGCTCGGGGTGGGTGAGCAGGGCCGCGATGGCGTGGTCGAGCAGGTTCACCGTCGTCTCGTGGCCGGCCGCGACGAACAGCAGCAGCGTGTCGACCAGCTCGCCCTCGGTGAGCCGGCCGTCCTGCTCGCCGTGCGCGGCGATCAGCCCGCTGGTCAGGTCGTCGCCCGGGTCCCGGCGGCGGGTGGCGACCAGGTCGTCGAGCAGCTCGAACATCAGGCGCTGGTTGGCGGCGGCCTCGTCGGGGGTCGTGGTGGTGTCGAACAGGACGTCCACCGCCCGGCGCAGGCCCGTGCGCGACGAATCGGGGACGCCCAGCAGCCGGCACACGACCTCGATCGGCAGCGGGTAGGCGTACCCGGCGCGCAGGTCGGCGACGTCCGGGCCGGCGTCGAGGGCGTCGAGCAGCTCGCCGGCGATCCGGGTCACGGCGGGGCGCAGCGCCTCGGTCCGGCGTGGTGTGAACGCCTTGGACACCAGCGACCGGAGTCTGCGGTGGTCCTCGCCGTAGGTGGTGAACATGGTGCGCACCGAGATCCACATGTGCAGCGGCCACTCCTCGGTGACCCGGCGCTCGCGCCAGTCGGTCCAGTGCCGGCGCGGGTCCTTGGACACCCTGGGGTCGGCGAACAGCTGCTTGATCACGTCGAGCCGGTTGACCGACCAGGCGAGCACGCCGCCGGGCAGCTCGACGCGGGTGACCGGCCCGCGCTCGCGCAGGCGGGCACCCTCGCGGTGGATGTCGTGGCCGGTCGGGTCCAGGGTGTAGGGGTTCATGACCTCCATGGTGGGCACGGTCGGACGGCCGTGGGCACCACCCGACGGCGCTACCCCCGAACGAGGTACGGGCGTCCGAACGGGCGGTCCGCAGACCTGCGGACGGCGGCCGGGGACCGGTCCGGCGCACGCGCGCCTACCCCACCGGGCCCCGGTGGACAAGGGCGGTGGGAGGACCCGCCCCTGAACGGGCGCTCACCGTCCGGGTCGAATTCGGGCCGGCCACTCGGAAAGAGCAGTGCGGCACTGCTGCGGGCGGGCACCCGATCGGCCGCTTGCTGCGCACCGGCAAGAGGAATACATTTGCTGGAAATCTTTCGTTAACGTTGGGGACATCCCCCGGGAAATCATTCTCGCAATACCGTTGCAACTGTGCCGTGCCACGATGAGGGGTTTCGCCGTGGACGATCGGGAATCGACGCGGGCCGAGCACGCGGAACAAGTGCGGAGCTGGAACGCCACCGCCGTGGACTACCCCCGTGACGCGCTCGCGCACGAGTTGTTCGCCGAGCGGGCGCGGGCCGCGCCCGACGCGGTCGCGCTGTCCCCCGAGGACGGTGACGACATCTCCTACGGCGAGCTGCACCGCCGCGTGGAGGGCTTCGCCGCCGTGCTCGCCGAGGCCGGCGTCCGGACCGGTGACTCCGTCGCGGTGCAGCTCGAACGGTCGGTCGGCGCGTACGTGGCCGCCCTCGCCATCCTGCGGGCAGGTGCCCGGTGGGTGCCGGTCGACCCGGAGGACCCCGCCGCGCGGACCGCGTCGATCATGGCCGACGCCGGGTGCCGGGCCGTGGTCGTGCCGGCGCCACCGGACGGGCGACCACCCCCTGGAATCGTCGCCGTGGACATCGCGGAGAGCACCGGGTCCGCTCCCCCGCCGTTTCCGGAACTGACCGCGCGGGACCCCGCGTACGTCATGTTCACCTCCGGTTCCACCGGAAAGCCCAAAGGCGTCGTGGTGCCGCACCGGGGGATCGTGCGACTCGCCCGCAACACCGGACCCGTCGAATTCCGACCGGACGACGTCGGGTGCGCGACGGTCAATCCGACGTTCGACATGTTCGTTTTCGAGTTGTTCGGCGCGGTGCTGAACGGCGCGCGCCTGGTGGTGCCGGACCGGGAGACCGTCCTGTCCGCCGCGCGGCTGGAGGAGCTGCTGGTCCGCGAGCGGGTGACGACGATGTGGCTGGGCTCTGCCCTGTTCCACCAGTTCGTCGCCGAGCGGCCGACGATGTTCCGCCGGTTGCGCCGCCTGGTGGCGGGCGGCGACGCGCTGAACCCGAACGTCGTCCGCAAGCTGCTGGCCGAGGGCCCGCCGGGGCGGCTGGTCGACGGCTACGGGCCGACCGAGAACTCCGGGTTGAGCACGGCGCACGTGGTCGACGCCCTGCCCGCCGGGGCCGAGTCGGTGCCGATCGGGCGGCCGGTCGACAACTCCACCGCGTACGTCGTCCGCGAGGACGGCGCGCTCGCCGGCGTCGGCGAGGAGGGCGAGCTGTGGGTGGGCGGTGACGGCGTGGCGCTGGGCTACCTGGGCCTGCCGGAGCTGACCGCGCGGAGGTTCGTGCCGGACGGGTTCGGGGACGGGGACGTCCTCTACCGGACCGGGGACGTGGCGCGGTGGCGGGCAGACGGCGTGCTGGAGTTCCTCGGCCGGCGCGACCGGCAGGTCAAGGTCGCCGGCTTCCGGGTGGAGCTGCGCGAGGTCGAGACCGTGCTCGCCGCCCACCACCAGGTGGAGGACGCGGTGGTGGAGGTGGTCGAGGACGGGGCCGACGGGCACCTGTGCGGCTGGGTCGTGGCGGCCCGCGACCTGGACCGGGAGCGGTTGGTCGCGGCGGTGCGCCGGCACCTGCGCGACCGGTTGGCGACGTTCATGGTGCCCACCGCGATCAGGGTCGTGGACGCCATGCCGCTCAACTCCAGCGGGAAGGTCGACCGGCGGCGGCTGCGGGAGCTCGGCGGCCCGGAGCCGGCCCCGGTGGAGGAGCGGGACCGCCCGCGCGAGGGCGTCGAGAGCCTGGTCGCGGCGGCGTGGCAGCGGGCGCTGGGCGTCCCCGGGGTCGGGCGGCACGACGACTTCTTCGCGCTGGGCGGCCAGTCCGTGCAGGCCGCCCAGGTCGCGGCGGCGGTCGGCGGCGAGGCCGGCCTCGCACCCGACCGGGCCGGGGCGCTGGTGCGCGCCCTGCTGGCCGACCCGAGCCTGGAGCGGTTCGCCCGGCAGGTCGAGGCGGCGCGCGCCGAGGGGTGGACCGACGGGCGGACGGCTCCGGACTTCCGGGAGGAGGCCCGCCTGCCGGAGGGGCTGCGCTTCCCCGCACCGCCGACCGGCGACGTCGCGCCGCCCCGGCGGGTGCTGCTCACCGGCGCGACCGGGTTCCTCGGCGTGTTCCTGCTCGACCGCCTGGTCCGGGCCGGGACGCCCGAGGTGCACTGCCTGGTCCGGGCGCACGACGAGGACCACGCGCGCCGCCGGATCGCCGGGCGCGCGCGCCGCTACGGGCTGGACTACGACGCGATCGCGGACCACGTCGTCCCGCTGCCGGGCGACCTGTCCGAGCCGCTGCTCGGCCTGGGGGACGAGGGTTTCGCCCGACTTGCGTCCACCGTGGACGCCATCGTCCACAGTGGAGCGTCGGTCAACTTCGCCTACCCGTACGAGTCGTTGCGGGCGGCCAACGTCGACAGCGTCCGCACGCTGCTCGACCTGGCCGCGCGCGCCGCACCCAAGTCCTTCCACCACGTCTCGACCATCTCGGTGCTGACCGGGTACGCCGCCACCGGCACCCGCTACGTGCTGGAGGACCAGCCCCTCGACTTCCCCGAGCGGCTGTCGGTGGGCTACCTGGAGACCAAGTGGGTCGCGGAGGAGCTGGTGCGCGCCGCCGCCCGGCGCGGCCTGCCGGTCTCCCTCCACCGGCCGGCGGAGATCACCGGCGCCCGCGATCGCGGCACCTGGAACACCGACACCTTCCTGTGCGCGTGGCTCCTCGCGGTGGTGGAGACCGGTCGCGCGCCGGACGTCGCCCTGCCGCTCGACTTCGTGCCCGTCGACTGCGCCGCCGAGGCGATCGTCCACGTCGTGCGCACCGGCCGGCACGACGGCCGCACGCACAACCTGACCAACCCGCACCCCGCGCGCCTGGACCTGCTGGTGGACCGGCTGCGCCGGCGCGGGTACCCGGTCCGCGCAGTCCCCTACGCGGAGTGGGTCGCGCTCGTGGCGGAGGGCAGCAGGCAGGACCCGCGCCGGCCGATGACCCCGTACCTGCCGATGTTCACCACCGAGGTGCCGGGCACGGCGGGCGGGCCGACCGTGGAGGAGATGCAGTTCGCGGAGCACTTCCCCGCCTTCAGCCGCACCAACACCCGGCGGGCCCTGGCCGGCTCCGGCCTGCGCCTGCCCCCGGTCGACGCCGGACTGCTCGACGAGTACCTGGACCACCTGGTGGACTGCGGCTTCCTGCCACCCCCTCCGGGCAGCGGGACGCCGGAGAGCACCTCGCAGGACGACGTCGCCCCGGACGGGTCGCCGACGTCGGGCGGCGCGCTCGCCGATCGACTGGTGCCCGACCTGGCCGGGCACGTCGCGGCGAACCCGTGGTACGCGGCGGCGCTGCACGACGACCTCGAACCCGGACGGCTGCGCGACGTGCTCGTCCGCGAGGTCGCCCTGCGCCGGGCCGAGGTGGACGCGTACACGCGGCTGGCGCACCGGCTGCGCGGCACGCCCGCCGGCACGGCGTTCGCGCGCACGGCCGACGCCGCCGGGAACCTGCTGACCGGGGCGGAAGCCGCCGCCGAGTCCCTGGGCCCGCCCGCCCCGGACGACGTCACCACCGACCTGACCGGGTTCCTCGCCGGCCTGGCCGCCGACGCGGGGGCCGGTGCCGCCGCAGCGGCCGTCCGAAGCGCGTCGGCGCTGCACGCGGCGGTGTGCGCGGAACTGGGCCTGGCCCTTCGGCGCGGCCCCGCCCCCGAACCGCTGCTCCGCTACCTCGACGCGTCCCGGGACGCGGCGGCCCCGCCGTCCACCGCCTTCGGCGAGGCGATCACCGAGGCCGCCGCGCGCGGCGAGGACCCGGACGCGATCACCCGGACCGCACACCGGGTGGACGCCCTGCTGCACGCCCACTGGGCCGGGGCCGCCCCGGCGGGCGGACCCGTGCGGTGAAACCCGCCACCGACCGAGGAGCACCCATGACGACGCACACCGAAGCAGCAGACCTCGCCGGCCGGCTCCGCACGCTGCGCGAGGAGCACCCGGTCGGCAACGCGGTCCTGGACAAGATCGCGGACGGCCGCCTCTCCGAGGACGACCTGCGCGGGATGGTCCTGACCGAGATCCAGGCGCACCAGGCGGAACTGGTCGCCTACGGGGTGGGGTTGGCGAAGTACCCGCACACCCCGGCCACGACGTTCTTCACCCGCATCACCGACCTGGTCGCCGCCGCCACGCCCAAGCTCCGGGCGTGCGCCCACGCGCTCGGGCTCGGCGACGCCGACCTCCGGCGCCGGCAGCCGGACCCGACGATCTACGCGTTCAGCGGCTGCCTGTCGTGGATCGCCGTCACCGGGCGGCAGGCGTCGCTGGCGCTGGCCCTGCACACGGACATGACGGTCTACTTCCCGGACTGCCTGGCGATCTCCGCCGGGGCGCGGGAGTCCTCGCTCACCGTGCCGGACGAGTTCTACGAGTACTACGAGGGCACCGCGTCCGAGGACCTGCTCGCGCTGGCGCTGGAGGTGGCGGACGACGGCCTGGCGCGCGGCGACGACCCCGAGGAGGCCGTCTTCTCGGCCCGGCTGCTCGAAGCCACCATCGGCCAGTTCTGGCGGGCCGCCGCCGGGGCGTGGCGCTGAGCGCGGCGGGCGGAGGACGTCGTGCGGGTGGGCATCGTCGGGGCGGGGATCTCCGGCCTGGTCACCGCCTGGCTGGTCGACGGGCGGTGCGACGCGGTCGTGCTGGAGGCCCGGTCCCGGGTCGGCGGCAACGCGCGGTCGGTGGCGGGGTGGGCCGCCGGCGTGCCCGGCGCGTTCGACCTGGGCACCCAGGAGGTCGCGGCGGACGACTCCGGGCCGCACGCCGCCCTGCTGGCCGCCCTCGGGGTCGACGGGCGGCACGTGGTCGACGTCCCGTCGTCCCACACGTTCACGGCGGGCGGGACCACCGCCCCGCTGCTCGTGGACGACCACCCGGGCCGGCCCGCGCACGTCGGACGGGGTCCGCTGCGGGAGCGGGTGCGGGCCTTCCTCGACGGGATGGGCCCGACCCCGGACCGGGACGTCCCGTTCGGCGCGGTGCTGGCTCCCCTGTCGCCGGCACCGGCCGTGCGGGACCACGTCCTGTGCGCCCTGCCCGCGAGCCTGTTCGGGTGCCCGGTGGCGGAGGTGCCGCGACTGTCCGCGCCGGTGGTCCTGGCCTACCTGCACGGCGTCGCCGACGACACCGCGCCCCGCGTGCGCGTGCTGCGCGGCGGGATGGAGAGCCTCGCCTGGGCGTTGGCCGCGCAACTGACCTCCACCGAGATCCGCACCGACGCGGAGGTCGACCGCGTCGAACCGGCCCGCGACGGGTACGTGCTCGTCGACGCGGCGGGCCGCCGCTGCGCCGTGGACCAGGTGGTGCTGGCCGTGCCGCCGCCCACCGCCGTGCGCCTGCTGCCCGCCTCGGTGCCCGGCCCGGCGGTCCCGTTGCGCCGCTTCACCTCCCGACCGGTGCGCTACGCCCTGCACCTCGACCCCGCGTACCTGCCCGGGGACCGCGCGCTGTGGTCCACCCACAACGTCGTCGCCCACGACGGCTGGGCGGAGACGAGCACCTGGTGCGGCCCCTCCCACGGCGTGGACGTGTTCAAGAGCCAGATCACCCACCGCGCCCCGCCCCGCCGGGTCCTGGCGACGAGCACCTTCCAGGCCCTGACCCCCACCACCGACGTGGTCGACGCCCAGCGGGAGCTGGCCGCGTGGCAGGGCCGCGAGGGACTGCACTTCGCGGGCCACCACACCACCGGGCCGGGCGACCAGGACAGCGCCATCGCCTCGGCCGTCGCGGTGGCCCGCCGGATCGCGCCGGGCAGCACCCGCCTGCGCTCCCTGCCCGCACCCTGACCCCGGAGGACGCCATGCCGGTCACCGACCCCCCTGCCCTGGTCGACCTGCTCATCCCGTGCGTGGACGTGTCGGCCGGGCGGTCCACCGAGGCGACCGGCGTGCCCGGCGTGCGCGACCCGTGGGACCCGGTCGAGCTGGTCGGCCACTACGCCGACGGCGGCGTGCGGCGGGTGCTGCTCGACGTGGTCGACACCTGGGAGCGGGTCGAGGACGCGGCGCGGGTCGTGGCCGGCGCGGCGGCCCGGGTCGACGTCCTGGTCTCCCTGCACGACGGCCGCGTCCCCTCGGCCGAGGGCTGCGCGCGGCTGCTGGACGCCGGGGCCGCCTCGGTGGCGGTCAGCACGAGCGCGGTGGCCGACCCGCGCACCGTCGAGGACGCTGCCACGCGCTTCGGCCCGGAACGGCTGGTGGGCGTGGTCAACGCCCGGTACCGGCGCGGCGGCGGGGACGGCTGGACGGTCTACGTCGACGGCGGCGACGAGGCGACCGGGATCGACGCCGTGTCCTTCGGCCGGACCCTGCGCGACCTGGGGTGCGGGGCGGTGATGGCCAACTGCGCCGACCGGGAGGGCACCGGGCGCGGCTTCGACCACGCGCTCACCCGCGCCCTGGTCGAGGCCACCGGCCTGCCCGTGATCGCCTCCGGCGGCAGCCGGACCGTCGAGGACCTGCGCCGGGGCATCACCGAGGGCGGCGCGTCCTACGTGCTGGCCAACAGGATGCTGCACTCCGGCTCGGTCGCGGTCGCGGACGTCCGGCTCGACCGGTCGCCGGGCGGGGCGTGACCGCCGTGCGCAGCGTCGTGTTCTCCCGGCACGGGCCGGCCACCGAGGTGCTCTCCCCCACCGAGCGGCCCCGACCCAGGCCCGGGGCCGGCGAGGTGCTGGTGCGGCTCCGGGCCCGCCCGGTCAACCCGTCCGACGAGCTTTTCGTGCAGGGCCGCTACGGGCGTCCGGCGGTGCTGCCGGCCGTGCCGGGCTTCGAGGGCGTCGGCACCGTCGAGGAGACGACGGACGGCGGTCCCGCGCCGGGCAGCCGGGTGGCCGTGTCCGCCCAGGGCACCTGGCAGGAGTTCGTCGCGGTGCCGGTGGCGGACGTCGTCCCGGTGCCCGACGGGCTGTCGGACGCGGTGGCGTGCCAGCTCACCGTCAACCCGCTCACCGCGCTGCTGCTGGTCCGGCAGCTCGCGCTGCGCCCCGGCGACTGGCTGCTGCTGACGGCGGCCCGGTCCTCCCTGTCCCGGATGGTCCTGCACCTCGCGCGCCGGGACGGGGTGCGGTGCGCCTGCGTGGTCCGCAGCGGCGGCGCGGCGCTGCCGGGAGCCGCCGCCGTGGTCGACACGTCGACCGACGACCTGGTGGGTCGGGTGCGCGAGGTGACCGGGGGCGAAGGCGTGCACGCGGTGCTCGACGCCGTGGGCGGTGAGGTGGGCAGCGCTGCCGTGCGCTGCCTGCGCGACGGGGGCCGGGCCGTGGTGATCGGCCTGTTCGACGGCGGCCCGGTCGCCGTGGCACCGCAGAGCCTGGTGTTCGCCGACATCTCCGTGCGCGGCTTCTGGCTGCCGTTGCAGCTCGCCCGCGAGTCGGAGGAAGTGCGCGCTGAGCTGGTCGGGCAGGCCGTGGACCTGCTGGGCACGCCCGGTTTCGCGGCACCCGTGGCCGCGACCTACGACCTGTCCGACGCCGCCACCGCCCTCGACCACGTCCGCCGGCCGGGCCGCCGGGGCAAGGTGATCCTGACCGGCTGACCGCACCGACCCGACGACCGCTGACGAGCCCCTGAACCCTGCTCATCTAGGCTGCGGCCGTGGACAGAGACTCGGTCGCCGCCCTGTTCGAGGAGGCCGTCGACCGGGCAGCCGCCGGCGAGCACGGCGCGGTGGTCTCGTGGACCTCCGGCGAGGACCGCTGGGTCCAGGTCACCTGGGACGCGGTCAACCTCGCCTACCCGCACGGGCGCAGCCCCGAGGAGGTGCTCGCCGGCATCGCGCTGCCGGAGTACGTGACGCTGCGCGGCTGGGAGGCGGGCTCCTACGTGACCTTCGACCACGGGGCGCACGACACGACGGTCCTCGCCGACTTCGTGGTGGCGTGCACCGAACGCCTGTGGCGGCCCGCCGCCTGATCCCCGCACCCCGCTCGCGCTCGCCGGGACCGGGTCGGCAGGCCGCGCACCGACGTCAGCCCGCTACCTGATGCGCCGGCAGTCGTGGCCCCGCACCCACAGCGACCCCTCGGCCCAGCCCGACTCGCACCTGAACGCCCTGCCCTTGCCGTCGGTGATGACGAAGTGCTCCAGCGGACCCCAGTGGTCGGTGTCGCACTCCCGCCCGAAGACCGAGTTCCCCTCCGTGTCCAGGTCGTGGCACTTGATCACCTGGTCCGGGTCGGCGACGTCCGCCGCCGCCACCCCCGGGACGAGGGCGACGAGCGCCGCCCCCAGCAACCCGACCGCCGTGACCCGAACCCGGCCGTACTCCCGCGTGCTCCGCATCGCCGCTCCCGCTCCTGATCTGCCGGACACCGAGTCGTGCCCGCCGCCCCAGCGCAGCAGCAGGAGCCGGCCGGTGCCGCGCCACCAGGGCGATTCCACCCGGCAGGTCACGGTGGCCACCCGTCCGTGCCGGCGGTGCGCACCCGTGGCACCGGACCGGTCGACCGGACGTGGCCCGGTCAGTCCGCCAGGCCGGCTCGCGCGCGGATCAGGGCGGCGAGCGACTCCGGGTCGTCCGCCGGGATCGGCCACACCTCGCCGTCCGCGAACCGCAGGAGCAGCACCCTGCCCGGCTTGATCTTCCAGGTCCGGCGGCCCGTGCTCAGCGTGTCCTCGGCGGTGATCTCGGACGGCGCCACCCGGGTCAGGTCGGCCCAGCGGCGCCCCTCCTCCCGGTCCTGCGGGGCGGACGTCGGCGACCCGACGACCAGCGCGTCGCCGCCGATGCCCAGCACGATCCGCGACCTCGGCGCGTGGAACGGCACCTCCAGCGCGGACTCCGCCAGCTCCTGCCGGGGCACGGCCCCGAACGCGGCGTTCGCCGACGAGCCGTGGAAGCGCCACTGCCAGCGCACGGCCACCACAACCAGCCCGGACACCACCGCCACCGCGAACAGCCACACCAGGCCGCCGGTGATCGGCCACAGCAGCACCATCAGCCCCGACCAGAGGACGGCCAGGCCGCTCATGAACGCCAGGGACACCGCGCCGCCCCACACCGCCGGCCGATCCGAGCGCGAGAGCTCGCGCCACCCGTTGACCAGCAGGAAACCCGACGCCAGCGCGACGATCCCCATCACGGCGACGAACCCGACGCGGTAGCCGCCTCGCGTCACCACCGTGCCCAGCACCAGGAACACCCCGGCCACCAGCCACGGCATCACCGCCAACAGCTTCACCGTGCCGCGCAACCACTCCACCGCGCGACCGACCTCGTCAACCCCGGTCCCCACCGCTCTCCCCTCACCGATGCCCAGCCACTGCGACGCAGTCCGCGCGCGCCCGGTTCCGGCCTCGGCCGGCGGGCGCGCGGGCGCCCCCGTGACTGCCCGGAAGGGCAGCCCCGGCCGGCGGTGCCGGGAGCATACTGACGTCGGACCTGCCCGTCGTTCGGCTGGAGGAGGTCGTGGTGCGCGCAGTCCCGGACGCGGAGCGGGCCGCAGCGGTGCCCGGTGGTCCCGCCGTGGGCCGCAGGGTCGACGGCGTGCGCGCACACCCCTTGGCCGCGCTGCAACGGGCCGCCGGCAACCGGGCCGTGTCGGGCCTGGTGCAGACCGTGCAGCGGTGCGGCGGCGAGGTCCACCCGGGCTGCTCGTGCGCCGAGGAGGCGAACCGGCCCGCCGTGCAGCGGAAAGCCCCCGGAGCGGCGAAGAAACCCCACAAGGGCCCACCTCGCCCGGCCCTCGGCTCGTGCCACCCGGTGCAGGACGACCTGCGCCCCACCGCACCGTGGGCCGACCTCCAACGGGGCTACCGGTCGCGCTGCGAGTCGACGGTCGGCGGCGCGGTGGACGACCTCCTGCACGGCAGGGTGCCGCGACCCGACCCGAGGTCCACAGTGGACTGCATGTGCGCGGTGGGCGACCCGAGGACGGTGGCGGTCGCCGCCATGGCCCGCGTCCTGGCCGCCGGACCGCTCGCCGCCGCCCTGTTCTGGCACTTCCTCGGCGCGAGCGGCAGCGAGGTGACCATCGACGTCGCCGACATGATCGCCCGGTCCGGCGGCGTGCGCGAGAAGATCCGCCGTTCGACCGGTGCGGGCGGCACGAGCGGCACGACGAGGTTGGAGCAGAGCGACTACCGCGACGCCGACCTCCAGTTCGCCTACGGTGCCATCGACTGCGTGCAGTGGATCGTGCAACCACCGGTCCGCCGCAACTGGCGGCGTGACGGGACCACGCGCATCGAGGTGAAGATGCTCGACTACTACGAGTTCCACCCGGCCCGCCCCGGTGTGAGCCAGTGCGCCCACGCGGCCTGCGTGGAACTGGTGGCCCGAGGGGGCGCGAAGAACTTCTGGACCCGGGGCAGCGCAACCGTGACGTGGGCCCGACTGCGCGCGTGACGCGCCGCCCGGGAGCCGGTACCGGAGCGGTCCGGAACGGGGCTGTGCGAGGAGACCGAGGTGCCCAGCGGTGCGGTGCACCCGGTCCTCGCACTCTCGCACCGAGGCTCACGATCGTGTGGCGCGGCAACCGACCGTGACTCCGGCTCCCGGCGGGATCCAGGGCCGACCGGAGCGGAGCGCGTTCGACCGTCACCCGACCAGGGATGCTATGACCCTGGCAGCCACACGGACGGGTGGCGTGAGTCGGATCGTCGGCTGAATTCCGGCTGCGCGGGAACACCTCTTTCCGAGTACGACCGACCACTTGGAGGAGTCATGAACCACCGCATCGCCGGCGCGCTGATCGGTACCGCCCTGGGACTGGCCACGTTCGCGGGTTCGACGATCGCGGCCACGGCCGCCGCACCCGACCCCGCCGAGGTGAGGCAGGACGAAGTATCCGAGTTGATCTGCGAGATGCTGGGCGAGCTGGGCTTCCTCGACCACCCGGAGCTGGCGGACTTCGTCGAGGAACTGGGTTGCGACGAGACGAGCCCGACCTCCACCACCACCACGACCAGCACCACGACGTCGCCGCCGTCGAGCAACGGGCGGCGCTGAGGCACGACGCGACCGGGGCCCGTCGCCGCGTCAACGGGCCCCGGCTCGACAAGTCCACTGTGGACTGAAAGTCGGTCATCCGCCGGACCGGGCAGGCAGGGGCGCCCCGGTGGTGTCGAGGTCGGCCAGCAGGTCGCCGACGGTGTCCATGCGGGCGAGGACGTCCTCTGCGGTGAAAACGAGCTGCGCGGGCTGACGACAGGCGCGCACCTCGTCCCACGTGACGGGGGTCGACGCGGTCGGGTGGTCCCGCCCGCGCAGGGAGTACGGCGCGACGGTGGTCTTCGCCGGGTTGTTCTGGGACCAGTCGAGGAAGACCCGACCCGTGCGGTGCGACTTGCCCATCACGGCGGTCACCGCGTCCGGGGTTTCCCGGGCCAGGCGCTGCGCCACCTGCTTGGCATACGTCGAGGGAGCGTCGGCGCGGTCGGTGACGATCGCGGCGTAGAGCTGCATCCCCTTGCTGCCGGACGTCTTCGCCAGAGGAGTGAGGCCGTCCGCGACCAGGACGTCGCGCACCCGCTCGGCGACGCGGCAGCAGTCGACGATCGTGGTCCCCTCGCCGGGGTCCAGGTCGATCACCAGCCGGTCGGGCGGGCGCGGTGCGCCGTCCGGGCCGACGGTCCACTGGGGGACGTGCAGTTCGAGCGCGGCGAGGTTGGCCGCCCACACCAGGGACGGCAGGTCGTCCAGCAGCGGGTACTCGACCGGGGCGCCGGAATCGCGCGAGCCGGAACCGGCGAGCCGGACGGTCCGCAGCCAGTCGGGGGCACCGGCCGGGACGTTCTTGCCGAACCAGCTCTGGCCCTCCACGCCGTCCGGCCAGCGCACGACCGTGACGGGCCGGCCGCGCAGCCGTGGCAGCAGCAGCGGCGCGACGGCGGTGTAGTAGTGGACGACCTCGCCCTTGGTGAACCCGGTCGCCGGGTACATGACCTTGTCCAAGTTGGACAGTCGGAGCCGCGTCCCGTCGACCCGGACGGTGATCCGGCCGCCGGGCCCGACGTCCGCCGCTGCGGGGGCGTCTGCCGTGCCGGGGTCCTCGGTTGGCGGAGGGGTCGGAGTGCTCGCGGTGGTGGTGTGATCGTCTTCGGGGGCAAGGACCTCGCCCGGTGAACGGTCTTCGCGCAGCCCGCGCCAGGCCGTGTGGCGCAGGCGGCCGGCCCGGGTGAACGTCCGGTACACGACTTCGCCGACCAGGCGCGGTTCGACCCAGAGCGCGCGGGCGACGTCCTCGCGCGGCGGGGTCGTGGCGAACGGGTGCGTCCGGCGCTCCAAGGGTTTCAGGGCATCAAGCAGGTCCGCGCGCTGCGCCCGGCTGAACCCGGTGCCGACGTCGCCGAGGTAGACCAGGTCGCCCGTGACCGGGTCGTGGGCACCGAGCAGCAGACCGCCGAGCGAGCCGGACAGGCCGCCCCGGCCCGGTCGCCACCCGCAGACCACCACCTCCTGCGTGCGCACCAGCGGGTGCTTCAACCAGGACTCCGACCGCCGCCCCGGTTCGTAGGCGGAGCGGCGGAGCTTCGCCACCAGACCTTCGTAGCCCGCCTCGCCCGCGCGCCGGAGCAGGAGTTCGGGCGTGAGCCGCTCGACGCGCAGCCGGTCGTAGGTGAGGGCCCGGACGACCCCGACCCGGTACGGGTCGGGCATCGGCAGCGCCGCGAGCATCGCGCGGCGCTCGTCGTAGGGGCGGCGCAGCAGATCGTCCTCGCCCAGGCGCAACAGGTCGAACGCCAGGAACCGCACGTCCACGCCGCTGCCCGCCCCGCGCGGCGGGAGGTCGCGGCGCCGCCGGTGCCGGCCGCGACGTTCCTGCAACAGCCCGAAGTCGATCCGCCCGTGCTCGTCGTAGGCGACGACCTCGCCGTCGAGCACCCCCGCCCGACCGGCGAAGACCTCGGCCACCGGACCGGTCAGCTCGGCGAACTCCGTGGTGAGGTCCAGCCCGTTGCGACTGGTCAGCGCCACCGACCCGGCGCGGGAAACCCGTGCGGCGCAGCGGTAGCCGTCGAGCTTGTCCTCGAAGGACCAGTCCGGCCCGGACGGCAGCCGCCCGCCGTCCGGCGTCGCCAGCATCGGCTCCACCCACGCCGGCGGTTCGCACGGCCCCCGCTGCGAGTTGGCGGCCACGGCGACCTCCGGGTCCGGCCGGCGGGCTCCCGGTGCGCCCGCGCGCCGGACCAGACGATAACCCGGATGGCCTAGTGCCGCCCGGTCATCGGCACCCCGCGCACGGCCCCCGACCGCCGGCGCGGACACGACCGCCCGGCGGTCCCGCACGAGCCGCGAAGAGCCGGTTCCCCCGCGCACCACCACGTTCCGAGAACCGAACACCGCTACCGCACGTGCAGGACGGTTGCCGGGACTCATCCGGAAGTGGGGGTTCGCTTGCGGCGACGGCGTCACGGTCGTTCGTCCGGACACCACCTCGACTGCCAGTCATCCCTGTACGTGGCTCCGGACCACCTGATGGTGACCGGCCCACGCCCTAACGTCGATTGCGGGTGCCGAAGCGCGCACCCGCCAACCGTCAGGAGGAGCACCAATCATGTCGATCATCCGACGAGCACTGCTGATCGTCCCGGCGTCCATCGCGGCCCTCGCGCTGTCCGGTGCGGTCGCCCAGGCCGACACCTCGCTCACCAACGGCGACGACAACAGCGTGAGCAGCACGACCACGAACAACCAGGGCACGTGGATCGACGACTCCTTCAACGAGATCAACACAGTCGACGTGGACATCGACTGGGACGAGACCAATCACCACCACCACCACGGCCACGGCCACGACGGCGCGGGTGACAACGGCGACGACGACTGACCAGGTCAGTTCCGCGAGGGCCGAGGTAGGCGTCCTACCGCACGGCCCCGACGGGCGGCTCCCCACCCCGGGGGCCGCCCGTTCCGCGTCTTCCGGCGTGACCGCCGGCACCGAGCGGGTCGTCCACCCGCGTCCCCGCCCGCTCCCGGTCCGGCCGGTGCTCCTCGCCACCCGGCCACTCGTCGCCCGGCCACACCGGTGATCGGCACCGGGTAAAGTGGACGCGTCCGGTGGCGGCGTCCTCCCGGGACGGTCGCGGGTCCGGCGCAGGCGTCGTCCGGTGGTGCTCCCGCCGCGCTCGTCCGGCAGGCCGGTCATCGGGGGTCCACGTCGTGCGGTTCGGGGTGCTGGGGCCGCTGCGGGTGTGGCGCGACGGCGTCGAGCTGCCCGTCGGCGGACCGCGACAGCGCGACCTGCTGGCACTGCTGCTGTTGCGCCGCAACAGGTTCCTCACCACCGACTGGCTGGCCGACGCCCTGTGGGACGGTCGCCCGCCCGCCAGTGCCGCCGTGACGCTGCGCACGCACGTGGCCGGTCTGCGGCGGGTCCTCGAACCCGGCCGGGGCCACCGGGAACCGGCCGGGCTGCTGCGCGGTCGCCCCGGCGGCTACGAGCTGGTCGTGCCGCCGGACGCGGTGGACGCCGCCCGCTTCACCGCCCTCGCCGACGACGCGGCGGCGGCGCTCGCGGCCGGTGACGTCCCGCTGGCCGAGCACCGCTACCGCGCGGCGCTGGCCCTGTGGCGCGGGGACGTGCCCACCGGGCTGGCCGCCGTGCGCGCCGAGGTCGCCGGCCTGGCCGAGGCGCGGCTCGCGGCGGAGGAAGGTCTGCTCACCTCGGCCGTGGCGCTGGGCCGGCACCGCGAAGCCCTCCCCGACCTGCGCCGCTTCGTGACCGACCACCCGGAGCGCGAGACCGCGCGGGGCCGGCTGATGCTGGCCCTGTACCGCGCCGGGCGGCAGGCGGAGGCGCTGGCGGTCTACGACGAGGGACGGCGCGTGCTGCGCGACGAGCACGGCGTGACGCCCGGCGAGCCGCTGCGCGCGCTGCACCGCCGCATCCTCGCGCAAGACGTGCCGGACGACCCCGAACCACGCCACCGCCGCCTCACGCCCGAGGTGCCGACGGCACCCGGACCACGCCACCGCGACCCCGCACCGGAAGCGCCGGCAGGCCCCGAGGCGCGCGTCACCGTGCCGAGCGGGGTGCGGATCGTGGGCCGGGCGCGTGAACTGGCGCTGCTCGACGACGTGCTGGACGCGGCCCGGCGGGTCGGCGGGCGGTTCGCGGTGCTGGTCGGCGAGGCGGGCATCGGGAAGACCAGCCTGGCCCGGGTCGTCGGGGCGCGCGCCTCGGCGGCCGGCACGCCGGTCGTGTGGGCGCGGTGCCCGGACATCGGGCCGATGCCGCCGTTCTGGCTGTGGACGCAGGTGGTGCGCGCGCTGTCGCCGGACGCCGACGACCCGGCCCTGGCCGGCTTCCTCGGACCGCTCGCCGCGGACCACCCCGACCGCGTGGACGCGACCGCCCGGTTCCGCGCCTACGACGCGGTGACCGCGCTGGTGCACGCGGCAGCCGCGCCCGCCGGCCTGGTGCTCGTGCTGGACGACCTGCACGCCGCAGACCCGGACTCGCTGCTGCTCCTGCGCTACCTCGCGCCCACCGTGGAGGCGTCGCGCGCGCTGGTGCTCGTGACGCTGCGCCCCTACGAGCACGACCCCGGCCTGGTCGCCGCGCTCGCCGACGTGGCGCGCTCCCCCGGGCACCGCCGCGTGCAGCCCGCCGGGCTCGACCCGGGCGCGGTGGCCGAGCTGGTGCGCGAGCACACCGGCGCGGCACCGTCGGCCGACGCCGTGCAGCGGCTGGTCACCCGCACCGGCGGCAACCCGTTCTTCCTCACCGAGCTGCTCACCTCGCCGGACGACCCGCCGGCGAGCGTCCGCGACACCGTCCGCCGCCGCCTGCACGCCCTGGACGACGCCACCCGCGACTGCCTGGACCTGCTCAGCGTCGCCGGCCGCGACCTCGACGTCGCCGCAGTGGGCACCCCGTCGCCCGCCGCCGACCACCTGGTCGCCGAGACCGCGCCGGGTGTCGTCGGGTTCCGGCACCCGCTGTTCGCCGAGGCGGCCTACGCGGACCTGTCCCCGACCCGGCGGGCCGCCCTGCACGCCCGCCTCGCCGACACCGCCGGAGACCTGCTCACCCCGGCCGAGCTGGCCCACCACTACGGCCGCGCGCGGGACCGCCGCGCCGACCACCTGCGCTGGACGCTGGAAGCCGCCGAGGACGCCACCCGCCGCCTCGCGTTCGAGGACGCGCTCACCCACCTCGACCGGGCGGCGGACCTGCTCACCGACCCGGCCGAGGAGCTGGCGGCCCACCTGCGCCGGATGTCGCTGCTCCAGATCGTGGTCGGCGTGGGCAGCGACGCGGTGGCCGAGGCCGCCGCACCCGCCCACCACCTGCTGGTCCGCCGGATGCCACCCGACGCCCCGGGCGTGGACACCGCGCTGTGGGCGCTGGGCGAGCTGGCCTGCAACCGCGCCGACTTCGCGTTGGCGACGGACCTCGCCACCCGGTTGCGCGCACTCGACAGCGGCCCGCTCACCAGGACCGCCGCGCACTACCTGCTCGGTGCCGCCGCCTACTTCACCGGCCGGCTCGCCGAGGCCGAGGACCAGCTCACGACCGCTCTCGACCACCTCGACGAACGCCTGCTGCGCGGGCAGACCGGCCGCACGCCGACCCTGGCCGTGCACGAGTTCCGGGCCCTGGTGCGGTCGCTGCGCGGCCTGGACGCCGGGCCGGACCTGGTCGCCGCGCGCAGCCTGGCCGAACGCACCGACGACCCGTACGGGCGGGCCAACGCGGAGCTGTTCGCGGGCTGGGCGGCGCTCCAGGAGCACGACGCGGACGCCGTCGAGCGGGCAGCCGGCACGTGCCGCCGCATCGGGGCCGAGAACCACATGACGCACTTCGTCACGACCGGCGACTTCTTCGCCGAGTGGGCGGCCGTGCGCCGGGGCGACGCGTCCAGGCTCGCGGCCCTGCGCGCCGCCGCCGACGGCATCTACCGCCCGGGGCTGCGCGCGACCCGCACGATCACGATCGCGGCCGTCGCCGACGCCCACCTGGTCGCCGGTCACCACGAGCGGGCCGCCGCACTCGCCGACGAGGGCCTGGCCACCGCGCGGGAGGTCGGCGAGCAGGTCCTCGCCGCCGAACTGCACCGGGTGCGCGGCCTGGCCGGGCCCCACCCGCAGGACCTGGCCACCGGCCGGGCAACGGCCGAGGCCCAGGGCGCCCACCTGCTCCTGGCCCGCTTCCCCCGACACCCCGACCACCCGCTGTCGTGACCGGCTGACACCTCGACCGACCGGGTCCCGGCCGGGCGGTGCCCTTGCCCACCGGGCGACCCGGCCGGGCGGCGAACGGGCAGGGCGGGAGCGGGCGGGCTGGACGGGAGCGGGCGGGCCGAGCGAACGGGCTGGGCCGGGCGAGGCGCGGCCGATGAGCGGGCGGGCGGAGCGGACTGGGCGAGGCGCGGCCGATGAGCCGGCCGGGGCGGGGCGAGCGGAGCGGGTGGGGCCGGGGCGGGGCGGGGTGGCGTTGGCCGAGGGCGGGTGGGGCGGGAGCGGTGGGGCGGCCGGGTCGGGCTCCACACGACCTCCACACGACTTCCACAGCCCTGCGGTGCGATGGCCGCCACCACAACGTCAGGGGGTCCCATGTACGAGGCCGTCGTCATCGGGTGCGGGCCGGTCGGCGCGCTCACCGCCAACCTGTTGGGCGTGCGCGGCGTGCGCACCCTCGTCGTGGAGCGGAGCGCGGAGCCGCACGGGCAGCCGCGCGCCTTCTCCTGCGACGACGAGGCGCTGCGCATCTTCCAGCAGGCCGGCCTGCGCGAGGAGGTCGAGCGGGACACCTACCCGCCCCGGCGGGCGGAGTACGTCAACGCGCGGGGACGGGTGTTCGCGGAGATCGCGTTGGACGAGATCGACTTCGGCCTGGGCGCGAAGCCGCTGCACTTCTTCGACCAGCCCCGGCTGGAGGCCGCGCTGCGGCGGGGTCTGGCGCGGTTCCCGCACGTCACCCTGCGCACCAACACCGAGGTGACCGGCCTGACCGGGCACGACGACCACGTGACGGTCACCCTGCGCGAGGACGGCCGGGCGACCGAGGTCGACACCCGGTACGTGCTGGGCGCGGACGGCGCGCGCAGCACCACCCGGGTGGCCGCCGGCATCGCGCTCCGGGGCGCGTCGGACACCGAGCGGTGGCTCGCGGTCTCCGGTGACGTGCAGCCGGGCGGCACCCGGGTCGACGCCACCCGGTTCGTGTGCGACTGGCGGCGTCCGGCGTTCGTGTCACCGGGTGCGTTCGGCACCCACCGGCTGGAGTTCATGCTCCTCGACGGCGAGGACCCGGAGGCGATGACGAGCCCCGCCGCGATCCGCCGCCTGGTCGCGCCCTACGTGGACCCCGACCGGTTCGCGGTGACCCGCGCCGTCGTCTACGCGTTCCACCACCTCGTCGCGGACCGCTGGCGCGACGGCCGGGTGTTCCTGCTGGGCGACGCCGCGCACCAGATGCCGCCGTTCCTCGGCCAGGGGCTGTGCAGCGGCCTGCGGGACGCGGCGAACCTCACGTGGCGCCTCGCGCAGGTGCTGCGCGGCGACGCCGAGGACGCGCTGCTGGACGGCTACGAGGCCGAGCGCCGCCCGCACGCCGAGGAGATGGCGCTGACCAGCGTGCGGCTGGGCCGGGTGTTCCTGGTCCGCAACCGGGTGGCCGCCGCCGCCCGGGACGTCGCGCTGCGCGCGGTGCAGGCCGTGCCCCGGGTGCGGCGCGCGATCCGGCACTTCGAGTTCAAGCCCCGCCCCGCGCTGCCGGGCCACCGGGGCACGGTGGGCACGATGTTCCCCCAGCCCGACGTCGCCGTCGAGGGCAGGCGGGTGCCGCTGGACGACGTGCTGGGTGCCGAGTTCGCGGTGGTCGGGCCGGGGGTGGACGCGGTGACCGCGCTCACCTGGCGGGGTCCGGTGGCCCGGTTCGCGCGGGTGGTGCCGGCGGGCTCGGGCGCGGCGGGCGACATCACGACCGTCGAGGACGTGGACGGCACGCTGTGCGCGTGGTTCGCCGCCCACGGCGCGGACGTCGTCGTGCTGCGCCCGGACCGGTTCGTACACGCCGTAGGGACCGGGCCGGCCGTGTCCTGGACGGGCAGTGCCGAGGCGTCGGGCGAGGCCGCCCGGCGGTAGCAGGCCGGATCCCCGCACGGCGTCCACTGTGGATCTTGAGAGTCCACAGTGGATCTTGCGCACGCGTGAAGTCCTGATCTTGCAAGGGAAGTGGGGACGCAGTGCGCCGGGTCACGGTGCTCCGCATCACCCGTGACCTGCCGTACGAAAGGAGTTCATCGCGCGTCTACCCCCTTAGCCTGGTTACGCCAGTCCTCGGAGGAAATGAGTGTGATGACCAAGTCCACGCGCGCCAAGTCCGTCGTCCGCTACGCGGCGGCACCGCTGGGAATCCTGCTGTCCGGTGTGCTCGTGCTGGTCGCGTCGCAGGCCGCGTTCACCGCGCAGACCTCGACCGGGTCGAACTCCTGGAGCACCGGCACGATCGACCTGACCAACGACCACGAGGGCAAGGCCGTGTTCGCGGTCGACAAGCTCGCGCCGAACACCGGCGACAGCAAGGACGTGGTCGTCACCTACACGGGTGACTACCCCTCGGACATCCGGCTGTTCGCCACCTCCCCGGTCGAGCCGACCGGGCCGCTGGCCCAGAACATCACCCTGACCGTCCAGCGCGGCACCGGCTCCGGCGCGTCCTTCACGCCGGACCAGAACGCGCGGTGGACCGGGACGCTGGCCGCGTTCGACGCGGTCGGCTCGTACGCGAACGGCGTGCTCGGTTACCAGACGCCCGGTTCGGTCGCCAAGACCTTCCGCATCGCCTACGACTTCTCGCCGACCGGGGACACCTCCGGCCTGATGGGCAAGAACACCGGCGTCACCTTCACCTGGGCCGCCGAGACCACGTCCTGACGGCGAGCCCCCGCGTCCTGACCGGACGACGACCTGACCCGACCACGACCAGGCGAGGGCCGAGCGATCCAGCACCGCAAGGGCACCGCGCGACCGCCGGCCGGCACCTGGCCGGCGGTGGTCGTGCGGGCCGCGTGCCGCGCGGTGCTCGGGGTCGTGGTCGGCCTCGTGCTGTGGTCGCTGCTGCCGCCGCTGATCGGCTGGCACAGCACCGCCGTGGTGTCCGGCTCGATGTCGCCGCGCGTCGAGCGCGGTGACGTCGTGGCGGCGTCGCCGATCCGGGGCGAGGAGGTCACCGCCGGGCAGGTCGTGCTGTTCACCGACCCGGGCCCGCAGGACCGCCGACTGCTGCACCGGGTGCAGACGGTGAACACGGACGGGACGCTGGTCACCAAGGGCGACGCGAACCCCGACCCCGACCCCACCCCGGCGACCCCCGACGACGTGCTGGGCCTGGCCCGGCTGCGCGTCCCGTGGGTCGGCTACCCCCTCACGTGGGCCGGCGAGGGCCGGTGGCTGCCGCTGGTCGCCGCCGCCGGCGCGCTGTCGCTGCTCACGGCCGGCGCGTTCGGCCCGGGTCCGCGCAGCACCACGCGGGCCGTGGCGGCCGGCACCGCGCTGGTGGTGCTGGTCGCGGTCACCGCGACCACGGCGCGGGCCGGCTTCACCGACACCACCGCGACCGCCGCGACCTGGCGAACCGCGCCGTTGGCCGGCTACCCGGCGGCGGTCCTGGCCGACCGCCCCCAGTACTACTACCGCCTGGGCGAGACGGCGGGCCCGACCGCCCAGGACTCGTCGGGCAACGGCTTCCACGCCGAGTACCGGGGTGCGCCCCAGTACGGCGTGGCCGGGGCGCTGCCCTCCGATCCGACCGCGAAGGCCGCCGCGTTCCCCGCCAACACCGGCCTCGGCTTCACCACGACGACCGCCCGCACCGCGCCGTCCGTCTTCACCTGGGAAGCGTTCCTCAAGGCCGACTACACCTCGTCGGAGAGCACGCTGTTCCAGTTCGTGTCGGCCGGCGGCGCGGCGACCTACCGGATCGTGCTGCGCGGCGGCGAGATCAGCCTGCTCCAGAACTCGTCTAGCCAATTGCTGGCCCTGGCGTCGGGCTACCTGTCCAACGGCGCGTGGCAGCACGTCGCCGTGGTGGTGTCGGCGAGCACCGCGCAGGTGTACGTCAACGGCAAGGCGAGCCCGGCGGCGGCGCTGCGCGTGCCGGGCCTGTCCGTGCCGGCCTCCCGGGTCTCGTTCGCCGGCCCGGAGGGTGCGCCGGCGGACAAGCCGTACAAGGGCACGCTGGACGAGGTGGCCCTCTACCCCCGAGCCCTCACCGCCGCCCAGGTCCAGGCGCACTACAACGCCCGCTGACCCGCCCGGAGCAGGGTGGGGAACCCGGTGGCTCTCGGTTCCCGGCAGGCGGGCGGCGCCGGGGAGTGTCCGAACGGCCACCTCCGCCTGGTGGTGTGTCGAACCCGCGCCTTGGGCGGACAACCTCGCCGGGCGGGTCCGCTACGACTGGGCCGGCAAGACCGTCGAGGACCTCTGCGACTTCCTCGTGAAGTGGTACGAGTGGCTCGCCGACGAGCGGGTCGCGCCGGCCGACTGCGTGATCACGATGATCGGTGACCAGCTGACCGACGGCACGCAGATCGCGGTCAGGACCGTCGCCATGGACGAGCGGACCCTGCTCGCCGGCTCGGAGCATTCCGAAAGGTTCTACCGACCGAGGACCACGGCGGCGGTACGGCGGTGCCCTGCATCCTGCTGCCCTACACCTACCGCTGGCTGAACTCGACCGCCCCGGTGCAGTTCGAGGAGAAGTTCCGGGGCATCGGTCCCGGCACGCCCCCGGTCCCCGTGGCCAAGGGCCGGCGCATCGGCCCGCTGGGCACGCCCGGCAAGCCCACCTCCTACTTCACCGGCCACCGGCGCGTGCGGGCGCAGCACCTCGAACTCCGACCTCGTCGGCGGGCTTGCACGACGGGCGTGTCCGCCGCCCGGGTGCCGCGTGGTGGAGGATTGCGCCGTGGACGAGATCGCACTCCTGCGCGCCGCTGTCGACGGGCGCGGCGGCGCCCCGCTGGGCTGGGACGCCGTGCGGGCCTTCGAGGCCGCGCACGGCGTCGAACTGCCGGAGCCCTACCGGACGTTCGTCGCGGAGGTGGCCGACGGCGTGCCGGCCGGTCCGCCCGAGTACGGCGTGGTGGAACTGGCCGACCTGCCCCGCGACTGGGGCGCGGGCCGCCCGGAGCGCGTGCTCGCCGAGCCGTTCCCGCTCACCGCGACCTGGGTGTGGGAGAACGACCCCCGCCCGGAGGCGGAGGTCGAACCCCTGATCGGTCCGGTGCACGACCACGGGTCGGTGGTGCTCGGCACGGACGGCTGCGGGATCTACTGGCACCTGGTGGTGACCGGGCCCCATCGCGGGCACGTCTGGTACGTCACCGGCGAGGGCGCGGTCCCGTTCGGTGCCGAGTTCGGCACCACGACCGGGAAGTCGGGCTTCGCCGGGTGGGTGGCGCACTGGGTCTCGGGCGCGGACTGGTTCAGCTGACCCCACCGGCCTCGCGGCCCACCACGTCGTCCTCCGGCGGAACGTCGTCCGGTGGCGGGGCGAGGACGAAGAACGTGAAGTCCTCGCGGGCCTTCGCGTCGACCGCCGCCGGCAGCACGATCCGGCCGGACTCGACCAGGCGCCGCACGGCGGGCCGGCTCAGGCCGAAGCCGGCCGCGAGCAGCTTCCCGACCCGGACCGGAGCCGGGAGCTCGAACCGGACCACGACCCGGAGCGGTTCCGGGTCGGCCAGGTCGGGGAACGGCAGGTCGGTGTCCAGCTCCCAGGTGCCGTCCCAGTCGAGCCGGTAGCCGGTGCGGCCCGCCACCGCCGCGTCGACGACGATCCGGCGGACCGCCGCCGGGTCGTTGTCCTCGAACAGCCGCAACTGCTCGTGGTCCAGCGCCTGCACGTGGACGCGCTCGTGGACGGGGATCTTCGACGTCCGGTCGCACGTCTCGCAGCCGATGAGCATCCAGACGTCGAGCAGCTTGCCGTTCGCGTTCACCCGGAACTTGCCGGTGGGGTGGTGGCGGGTCGACCGGCACGCCACGCACGGTTTGACGATCGCGGGCAGGCCGACCTCCCGGACCACCCACAGCGCTTTCCGGTCGATGCCCGGCCCACCGTGCGCGGGCGCGCGGTCACCTCGGGGTTGGTTCACGGACGGACTCCAGGGTTCACGGGGGCGCGGGCCGTCGCGCGGCACCGCCCCACGGGTCCAGTGACAGCGGTCGGCGCGGTGGGAACGCGCCGACCGGCACGACGTCGGACAGCACGCCGTGTGAGGGGAACCCGCGCCGATCACCGGGCGCGGGCTGCGGGAGGCACGTCAGGGGGAGACGGGTCGCTCGAACCCCGTCCTCGGCCCGCCCGTGCGCTGCTGGTCACTGACCCATGCCCGTCATGATGTGCACGGGCGACCCGCCGGGCAACAGGTTTTCGGCGGGGCGCGGGCGGAAGACCAAAGTCGCCCGGCGGCCGGCCGAAGGGCTCATGTGGAGCCCGAGCCGCGTCACGTACGGTCGGATCTCCTCACGCGCAAGGAGGTCGCGGTGTTGCCCGGTGGTCGGTTGTGACGGTCGTGCACGGTGACGAGGCGCTCGCGCGCACGCTGGTCGGACGTCTCGGTGCGCGGCACCCGGTGTTCGCCGTGGCCACCCTGTCGCCCCGGGGGACGGTCATGGCGACCGTGGGTGCTCCCCCCGACGCGGACTTCGAGCTGGGCTCGATCTCGAAGGGCGTGACCGGCCTGCTCTACGCGGACGCGCGGGAGCGCGGCGAGATCGGCCCGTCGACCACGCTCGGCGAACTGCTGCCGCTCGACGCGGTGCCGGCGGCGGGCGTGACGCTCGCGTCGCTCGGCACCCACCGCTCGGGCCTGCCGAGCGTGCCCGCGTCGGCGTCGACCCTGCGGCGGTCCCTGGCGTTGTGGCTCAAGGGCGCCAACCCCTACGGCGACACGCTCGACGAGCTGGTCACCCAGGCGCGCGGGGTGCGGCTCAAGCGGCCCCGCCCCCGCTACTCGAACCTCGGCTTCGAGCTGCTCGGCCACGCGCTCGCCGCTGCGGCGGGCACGGACTTCCGAACCCTGCTCCAGGACCGGGTCGCGGGCCCGCTCGACCTCGACCCGTGGTACGCGCCGGCCACCCCGGACGACCTGCGCCCCGGCGCCCTGGTCGGCCGGACCAGGTCGGGCCGCTCCCGCCGGCCGTGGACCGGCGAGGCGCTGGGCCCGGCCGGCGGCATCCGCGCGACGATCGGCAGCACGGCCCGCTTCGCCGCCGCGCTGCTGGACGGCTCGGCACCCGGCGTGGCGGCCCTGGACCCGGTGGCCGACTTCACCGGGCCGGTGGTCCGGATCGGTGCCGGGTGGCTCACCATCGAGCGCAAGGGCCGGCTCGTCACCTGGCACAACGGCGGTACCGGCGGGTTCCGCACGTGGCTCGGCCTCGACCGCGCGGCCGGCACCGGCGTGGTCCTGCTCTCGGCGACCGCCGCTTCGGTGGACCAGCACGGCTTCACCCTGCTGGCGGAGGTGACCGGGGAACGCGGATGACCCGCGCTCTGCCGCGCGCACCTCGAGGACTCCGCCGTGCCCGACCCTGCCGGGCCGCGCGGTCGGGTGAGGTGCCCGGGTGTTGGATCAGCGGATGGAACACGTCCGAGTGGAAGCGACCGGGACCGGCAACTTCCTCGATCCCAGTGCCTACCTCAGGCTGTTGCCCACGCTGGTCGGCGCGCTTCCGCCCGGCGCGCGGGCGTTCGCCACCGATCCGGACCACTACGACTTCTCCAGCGGGCGGTGCGTGAAGGACCTCGCGCCCGGCACGCTGCTGCGCGGCACGACCGCCGGCGAGGACTGGCTGCACCTCGGCTTCCGCCACAACTGCTGGAAGCACGAGGAAGACCTCGGCATCCGCTACGTCGGCGTCACCGCTCTCAGCCTCGACGCGGAACCGGGGTCCGACTGGACCCGCTTCGGCGGGGTCACGCTGGACGAGGTCCTGCCCCACGACCACGGGTGCCGCCACGAGATCGGCTTCCTCGGCGGATCGCTCACCGTCGTCAGCCGGGACCTGGTCGCCACCTGGACCGAGGCGGACTGCCCGGAGAAGTCACGGGCCGGCGGTGCGGTGCGGGCGGACCCGTCTCCTGATTAAGGTCGATGGGGTGGACAACGCGCGATTGGCCTCCTCGTTCGGGTCGGCGGCGGGTGCGTACGCCGAGCACCGGCCGGACTACGCGCCTGCGGCGGTGCGGTGGGCGGTGGGATCCGCGCCCGGGGTGCGGGTGCTCGACCTCGGGGCGGGGACCGGGAAGTTGACCGGCGGGCTCGTGGCGCTCGGTGTCGACGTCACCGCCGTCGAACCCGACCCGGCGATGGTGGACGAGCTCCGGCGCGCGGTGCCGGGCGTGCGCGTGCTGCCGGGGCGGGCCGAGGAGATACCGCTGCCGGACGGGTCCGTCGACGTCGTCCTGGCCGGCAACGCCCTGCACTGGTTCGACATGGCCGTCGCCGGGCCCGAGATCGCCCGGGTGCTCGCGCCCGGCGGGACCCTGGCCGGGCTGTGGAACGTCGTGGACGACCGGGTCGAGTGGGTCGCCGGGCTCGAACGCGTCGGCGGTGACGCGGCGATCGGTCCACGGGACACCGTCCGCCGCTGGCGCGCGGCGACGGTCGACCTGCACCTGCCCGCCGGCGACCGCGCCCCGAACCCGCCCGACGAGAGCGCCCCGGACCGGTTCAGGTCGGCGGAGCAGGCCGAGTTCCCGCACGGGCAGCGCCGGACCGCCGACTCGCTCGTGGCCACGCTCGCCACCCGCGCCGGGGTGCTCGTGCTGCCGGAACCGGAGCGGGCGGCGCTGCTCGGGCGCATCCGCGCCTACCTCGCCGGCCGCGCGGAGACCGCCGGCGGCGAGTTCACCCTGCCGATGCTGACCGGGGTCCTGCGCGTCCGGAGGCGGTGACGCCACCGGACGCGCCACGGCCCGCGATCACGCCGGGACGCGCTCCGTGCCGTCGAAGGGCGGGTAGCTGTCGCGGCCCGTCCGCTCGGCCGCGTCGATGTAGTCGGCCAGGGCGTCGCGGGAGCGCGCCAGAGCGGCGAGCTGGTCGTCCAGCCGCCGCATCCGGGACCGCATCGCGGCCAGCAGCTCGGGGCACCCGAGGAGTTCCGGCGCCTCCCCGACCGCGCAGGGCAGCAGGTAGGCGATGTCCTCGGTGGACAGACCGGCACCGAGCAGGTGGCGGATCTGCCGGACCCGCACCACGGCCGAGTCGTCGTACTCGCGGTAGCCGTTCGCGCTCCGGTCCGGCTCCAGCAGCCCTTGGGCCTCGTAGTACCGCAGCTGGTGGGCGGCGACACCCGTCCGACGCCCCAGTTCCCCGATCCGCACGACGACCTCGCTTGACCTTCACACCGGTATCAACGTCCACGATGGTGCCATGGACGAAGAGACCAGCGCACCCGTGACCGTCATCGGGCTCGGGCTGATGGGGCGCGCGCTCGCCAGCGCGTTCCTGAAGGCCGGGCACCCCACCACCGTGTGGAACCGCACCGCCGCCAAGGCCGACGAGCTGCTGGCCGAGGGCGCCCGGTGGGCACCCTCGGTCGCCGACGCCGTGCGGGCCAGTCCCCTGACCGTCGTCTGCGTCACCGACTACCCGACCGCGCACGGCCTGCTCGACGCCGACGACGTCGACCTGACCGGCACCACCCTGGTCAACCTGACCTCGGGCGACTCGACCCAGGCCCGCGACACCGCCCGGTGGGCGCAGCAGCGCGGTGCCCGCTACCTCGACGGCGCGGTGATGGCCGTGCCGAGCACGATCGGTACCCCCGAGGCGGTGGTCCTGCACAGCGGGCCGCCGGCGGACTTCGAGGCGCACCGGCCGACGCTCGGCGCGCTCGGCACCGTCACCCACCTCGGCGCGGACCACGGCCTGGCGGCCCTGTACGACGTGGCCGGCCTGGCGATGATGTGGAGCGTCCTCAACGCCTGGCTGCACGGCACCGCGATGCTGCGGACGGCGGGGGTGGACGCCGCGACCTACGCGCCGTTCGCCCGGCAGATCGCCGCCGGCGTGGCCGACTGGCTGCCCGGGTACGCCGCACAGGTCGATCGCGGCGAGTTCCCGGCCGAGGTGTCCGCGCTGGAGACCGACGTGCGGGCGATGGCGCACCTGGTCGAGGAGAGCCGCGCGCTGGGCGTCAACACCGAGCTGCCGGAGCTGATCAAGGCGCTGGCCGACCGCGCGATCGCGGCCGGTCACGCCGGGGAGCAGTACCCGGTGCTGATCGAGGAGTTCAGCCGTCCCCGGCAGGACTGACCGACCCACCGCGTCCGACCCACCGCGTCCGACCCACCGCGTCCGAGCCACCGCGTCCGAGCCACCGCACCGGCTCCGGGGCGGTGGGCGGGCGCGCGGTCAGGGACGGGGCAGCAGGCCCAGGCTCTTGACCTCGCGCACGCCCGCCACGCCCACCGTGACCCGGACGCCCGTGCCGGGCCGGAAGTTGCAACTGGTCACGCAGGTCGTCCCGCTGATCGCGGTGCGGGTGACGCCGTCGCAGGTGATCACGGGGTAGGAGTTCGCGATCCCCGAGCTGGTGGACGTCACCAGCACGCCTGCGGTGGTCGCGGAACCCGGGTCGCACGAGTAGGTGTACTTCACCCAGGCGCTGCCGTTGCCGTACGCCTCGACGACGGTGACCGAGGGTGCCGCGTGCGCCGTGCCCGGCACCGCGCCGAGGGCCAGGAGAGCGAGGGTCGCCGCGAGTGTCCGACCTGCCTGCACAGTTCCTCCCGAGGGGTTCCACGTGACGGTGAATCGAGAGCGCACGGGTTCGGAACCGTTGCGCCACGGGGATTGTTGTGGTCGGGCGCGGCGGGCGGGTAGCCACCGTCCGCAGCAATCCGCCGGGTGCGCCCACCGGCGCGGGCCCGGCGGCCGGTCGGTGGCACGGCCCGCGTACCGTGGGGGCGCGTGCCGCACTTATCCTTTCGAGACAAGCGTTTCGCCTGGTACGTCGAAGCGCCGCTGCTGGTCGTCGGGTACTTCGCGTTCGGCCTGGCCCGTGCTGCGGTCGACCGGGGCGACCCGGCCGCCACCGACAACGCCCTGCTGGTCCAGGGTTTGGAGCGGTTCCTGCGCATCGCGGTCGAGCAACCGCTCAACCAGGCGATGACCGGCCACCCGGTCGCCATCCACCTGACGGGGTACTTCTACCGGTTGAGCGTGGTGGCCGTGCCGATCATCCTGATCTGGCTCTACCTCACCAAGAAGGAGCACTACGGCCGGCTGCGGACGGCCCTGGTGGTGATGATGCTGGCGGACGTCCTGCTCGTGTGGGCGTTCCCCGAGGCTCCCCCGCGCTTCGCCCAGCCCGGCATCGTCGACCACCTGGCCGAGTACGACATCCTGTTCTCGGCCGAGTCGCGCGTGCCCCGGCCGGGGGTGAACCTGTTGGCCGCCATGCCGAGTATGCACGTCGCCTGGACCACCTGGTGCGGGTACGCGCTGTGGTCCACGCTGCGCGCGCACCGACCGCGTCTCGCCTGGGCGGCATGGGCGTTCCCCGCACTCACCGCGATCGTCGTGCTGGTCACCGGGCACCACTACGTCCTGGACATCCTGGCCGGAGTGTCACTGGTCGCTTTCGGTCTGGTCGTCGCGAAGCGCTCGGCCGGGATGTCCCAGCCGAGCGTCTCGTCACCGTGCTCACCGCCCTGACCGGGACTCCCGAACGCACCCGGACGGGACGGGGTCAGCGTCCCCCGTCGTCCGGTGTGCGCATCGACTCGGCCACCGAGCCGCCCGGCTCGTCCGCGAGCTGACCGCGTTCGGCGGCTTCGCGGTGGACCTCCGCGTCGTAGGCGTCCCGGGCGTCGAGGCTGACGACGTCGTCGCGGTTCTGCTCCCCCGCCGCCGGTTCGCCGCTCGCGGGCTGGACGTCGGGCTGCTCCTCGTCCAACCTGTCGGCCAGGGGGCGCGGGTGGGACTGCTCGTAGGGCGTCATCCCGTACTTGTCCACCCCGGACCAGTGCTCGGGCGGATCCATGCCCGCTTCCAGCGGGTCGAGCTTGAGGCGGTCCTCGTCCAGGTCCTCGGCGCTGTTCAACGCCGCCGGGTCCGTCTCCACGGCGTCCGGCGGCCCGGTGTCCTGGGGCGCGTCGGGCGTGTCGAAGTCGCTGGTCACTGTTCCCTCCTGGTGGTCGTCCGGGGTGCGGGCGTCGCCCGGGTCCGGCTCACGCGGGTTCTCCGTGCAGCACGAGCTCGTCGATCCGGGCGACGACCACCTCGGGTGCGTCCGCCATGATCAGCTCGATCGGCTCCACCAGCTCGTACCGGCCGCTCGCGGACGGGCCGGGTGCGTGCGCGGTGCTGAACCTCGCCGCGTCGCGGGTGGTGGCGCGGACGGTGCCGCCCGGCTGGTCGACGGCGGCGTCGAGCGTGATGACAAGGTCGCCCCCATCTGCCGTCGACACGCCGTCCGACCCGTCCCCGCCCTGTTCCAGGGTCACGGTGCCGCCGTCCTCCGGCCCGCCCGCGTCGGGCAGGTCGGCAACCAGCCGCAGGCCGGACAGCCGCGCGGCACCCCCGTCGGCCTTGGACGTGAGGGTGCCGGTGCCGCTGAAGTCGACCAGCACCGGCTTGGACCGCAGGGTCAGCTCGACGTCGGACGCGTGGCAGCGCAACGCCGTCCCGGCTCCGGGTCGCGGGAGGTCGGTACGCGACATGGGGCACCTCCTGGTGGGTGAACGCGCTCGAACCGCTGTCGGCCGGGTCTACCCCGAACGGACGTCTTCAAACGGGGCGGCGGGCCGCCCGCACCTGTCGGGTGACCCGCGTCACGACCCCGGTGGACCACGCCCGGTTGCACGGGCCGTGGGCGTGCGGTCTGCGCGGGAGGGAGTGGTGCAGGGCGTGCCCGCAGTCGGGTCCGGGCGACATGGTCAGCGACTGCGGTCCGCTCCTGCCGTTTCCCCAGGGCTGACCGACCCGTCTCCAGTCCGAAGTGGACGGATGGTGGATCCAACCGCATCCAGCGGTCGAACCGAAGGTCGACGCGGTGGTGCGGGTCAACCCGGTCGCGGTCGAGCCGGCACGGCAGAGCGACGCCCGGCGGCGCGCGCAGACCGGTCGGAGGCATTCCTCGTGGCTGAGGGAGAACATGGACACCGCCGACCGGCAACCGACCACGGCCGGCTCCACGGCGTTGGCGGCGTCGAAGCCCGAGCGGGACGCGTTCCCGGTCGCCCGGCTGCGGGACGCCGGCGCGGTGGTGCCGGGGAAGGCGAACCTGTCGATCTGGTGGAACTTCCGGAGTTCCGACGCCATCGCGGGCCGGAGCGCGACCGGCGGCCAGACCCGCAACCCCTGCGTGCTGGACCGGAGCCCGTGCGGGTCGTCCAGCGGTTCGGCCGCCGCCACGGCGGCGAGCCTGGCCGTGGTGACCATCGGCACGGACAGCGACGGTCCGGTGGTCCGCCCGGCCGCCGGCGCCCTGCCGGCGGACCCCCGTGCCGCGCTCAAGCGCGACGCGTTGCGAGGCAAGCGGATCGGCGTGTGGCGCAAGGGGCACACCGGCCTCGACCCGGACGTCGACCGGGTGTTCGACGCGGCCGTGGCGAAGCTGCGCGACCTCGGCGCCACCGTGGCGGAGGGCGCGGACGTGCCCGGCACCGACCCGCTTCACCGATCCCGACCTCCTCGGCTACGCCCACGCCCACGAGCAGGCCACCCACGCCCGCAAGGCCCCGCGCTACCTGCCGACGGCCCGCTGACCGGCCGCACGGACCAGCGCGCACGACCACGGCCATGTGCGCTAGATTTGGAAAATGGTAAATCTGGATCGGGTGCTCCCCCGCGCCGGCGGTGAGCTGCGCTACGGCGACCTGCCGGGCGAGCGGCGGCCGGTCGTGCTCACCCACGGGGCGGGCATGGACCACCGGATGTTCGACGCACAGGCGCGGGACCTGCACGGGGCCGGCCACCGGGTGGTCACCTGGGACCAGCGCGGGCACGGCGCGTCGACCCTCGGGCCGGGCACCCGGTTCACCGCCGCCTCGGCGCTGGACGACCTGGTCGCCCTGCTGGACCACCTCGACCTCGACCGCCCGGTCCTCGTCGGGCACTCGCTGGGCGGGAACCTCTCGCAGGCGCTCGTCCGCCGCCTCCCCGACCGGGCGCACGCGCTCATCGTCCTCGACGCCACCTGGAACGCCGGCCCCCTCACGCCGGCCGAGCGGTTCCTGCTCCCGCTCGCCGCCCCGTCCCTGGCGCTGATCCCGGCCGCGCGCCTGCCGGGCATGATGGCGCGCGCCTCGGCGGTGACGCCGGAGGGGATCGCCGAGTGCGAGGCGACCTTCGCGCGCATCCCCAAGCGGGTCTTCCTCGACGTCTGGCGGGCCACCGCCGCCCTGGTGGACCCGGACCCGGACTACTGCACGCCCGTACCGCTGGGGCTCGTCCGGGGCGACCGCGACCGCACCGGCAACATCGCGGCGGCCATGCCCCGCTGGGCGCGGGCCGAGGGCGTGCGCGAGCACGTCGTCCCCGACGCCGGGCACGTCGTCACCCTCGACGCGCCGGAAGCGACGTCCCGCGCGATCCGGGACATCATCGACGGGTGGGCGGCGGGCGGAGGGCGACCGGAATGACGGACGACGAGGAGCGGGCCGCGTTCGTCACGGCGATGGGCGACACGCTCACGTCGTGGCACCTCTCGCGGGCCACCGGGCGCGTCTACGGGCAACTGCTGCTCAACGCCGACCCGGCGTCGCTCGACGCCCTCGGCGCGGCCCTCGGCCTGAGCAAGGGGGCCGTCAGCGTGGCCGTGCGCGAGCTGGTCTCCTGGGGCCTGGCCCGCACCATCCCGCAGCCGGGCAGCCGCCGCCTGCTGGTCGAGGCGTCGGGCGGGTTCGAGCAACTGCTCGCCGCCAGCCACGAGCGCACCCGGTCCTTCGTGCGCGTGCTCCAGGACGGGTCGCGGCACGCCGGGGCGGAGCGGGCCCGGACCCGGCTCGCGGAGGTGGCCGAGTTCTTCCAGTCCTATGTCGAGGCCGGGGACGAGATGCTGCGCCGACGCCGGCGGTGACGTCTTCCGTATGCGGTGTGCGAAAAACCGCGCCGTCCTTGCACCTGAGCGGAAAGCTCGTGTCCGTCCCACTTCCGTGTTCACCCGGACGGGTTGATGCCTGTCCCGACCGGCGGTGGGACTATGTGTGCGGACGGCGAGGCGCTCGTGTCGGCGGGGAGTGACGACACCGAGCTGTGCCGGAACACCTGACGCCGAAGGTCACCGCCTGCCGGTTCCGCGCGGCCCCACGACGGTCGGCCCGACGACGGTCGGCCCCACAACGGCCGGCCCTCAGCCCGACCGGGGCGGCAGGAGGCGGAACCCGTGCAGGTCCGCGGCGCCGACCTCGTCCGCGCAACCAGCGACAAGGGGGAACACGATGAGATTCACCGCCAAGCTCGCGGCTGTCCTGACCACGACCGCCGCCGCCACGCTGCTGGCCACCGCGACGGCCTCGGCCGAGGCCGCGACCGCCGCGCCCCCGTGGTGGGCCGACCCGGCGACCTGCGCCAACCCGCTCACGGCGGTCCAGCGCACGGTCGACGGCCGGATCGTCCAGGTCCGCTACGGCACCTGCGGCGGCGCGCAGTACGGGTGGGGCCGCATCCTCAACTACACCGGGCCCGAGTTCATCCGCTTCGAGGTCGACCTGAACGGCGACCGGGTCGCGGACGACTTCTCCACCTACACGGCGGGCAGCCGCAACTACACCCAGGGCTACCCGACGAGCCCGAATCCGGCGCGCGCCTTCCGGGCCTGCTACGTGGCCGACCCGAACGGGACGTGCACCGGGAACAACGCCACCGCCTGGTGGTGATCGGCCGGCCGTGACCGCGCGGCCGTGACCGACCGCCTGCCGACACCAGGCACCCGGGGTTCCGCGAGGCGGAAAGCCGCCTCGCGGAACCGCTTCACGCGCTCGACCGTCCACAGCAGAGCGACATCTCCTCGTATGTCCTCTGTGGACCATCGGGAGCTCCGGGGTGGACGGTCGCGGCACCGCCGGAACACCGGAGCCGGACCGACCGCGACGGCGATTCCACCTGTCGGGACGAAGTCGCCGGTCGTGGACGGCAGACGACTTGACGGTCCGCCCGTGAGCACCTTTCCGGTGAATTCGGACAAACCGGTATTGCACCCCTGTTACCCGCCCCTGCTCCGCACTACGGCGGAAAGCGGCGGTACCGGAACAGTGACCACCGGGTGTCCCAGTACGGCCGTACGGGCGAGCAACCGACACGCCGAGGACAACACCCGTGCGCCCCTTTCGAATGGAATCCACCATTTGACACGATCCGCTCAACACCCTCCCGACCAGGAGTTATGTAGATTTTCAACCGCCTTGCAATCCTCTCCGCCCGGTCCGGTTTGGCCAGGTTTGTCGGCCTTGTTTCGTGTTGGTCCATTACCGTGAAACGGTTGCGGACGCGTGGACAGCCGGACCTCCTCCCCCGATGCTGAGTCCATCGCGGAGGTGGATTGATGAGCGGTCGGGTCATCGCGCTGTCTTCGACGGAAACCCATTGCCCTTATTGTGCGCTGCAATGCGGGATGACCGTCGACGGGAGCCAGGACGATATAGGGGTGCGGCCGAGGGATTTCCCCGCCAACGGCGGTGGGCTGTGCCAGAAGGGGTGGACGGCGGCGGCGGTGCTGACGACACCGGGGCGGTTGACGACGCCGCTGGTCCGGACCGACCCGGCGCGCGGGCTGGAGCCGACCGGGTGGGACCCGGCGCTGGACTTCGTCGCCGCGCGGCTGGCCGCCATCAGGGCCGAGCACGGGCCGGGTGCGATCGGGGTGCTCGGCGGCGGCGGGCTGACCAACGAGAAGGTCTACCTGCTCGGGAAGCTGGCCCGGGTCGCGCTGCGCACGCCGCACGTGGACTACAACGGCCGGTTCTGCATGTCGGCCGCCGCAGCGGCGACGATCCGCGCCTTCGGCGCCGATCGCGGCCTGCCGTTCCCGCTGACCGACCTGGCGGCGGCGGACGCGGTGCTGCTGGTGGGCGCGAACGTGGCCGTCACCATGCCGCCGTTCGTCCAGCACCTGCGCCGCGCCTCGGACGCCGGCGGCCTGATGGTGGTCGACCCGCGCCGGTCGGCCACCGCGCGGCAGGCCGGGGTGCACCTGCAACCCCGGCCGGGCACGGACCTGGCCCTGGCGCTGGGCCTGCTGCACGTCGCGGTGGTCGAGGGGTACGCCGACGAGTCCTACGTGCGCGACCGGACCTCCGGTTTCGAGCAGGCGTGGCGGGTCGCGGCGCGGTGGTGGCCGGAGCGGGCGGAGCGGGTCACCGGCGTCTCGGCGGCCGACCAGCGGCTGGTCGTGCGGCTGCTCGCGCAGGCGTCCAACGCCTACGTGCTGACCGCGCGGGGCACCGAGCAGCACTCCAACGGCACCGCGATGGTGTCCGCGTGGGTGAACCTGGCGCTGGCGCTGGGCCTGCCCGGCGTCGCGGGCTCCGGCTACGGCACGATCACCGGCCAGGGCAACGGGCAGGGCGGCCGGGAGCACGGCCAGAAGGCCGACCAGCTGCCGGGCTACCGCAAGATCGACGACCCCGCCGGCCGCCGGCACGTCGCCTCGGTGTGGGGCGTCGCCGAGGAGGACCTGCCGGGCCGGGGGCGGTCGGCCTACGAGATCCTCGACGCCGCTGGGCGGCCCGGCGGCGTGCGGGCGCTGCTGGTGTTCGGCACCAACCCGGTGGTCTCCGCGCCCGGCGCGGGCCAGGTCGCCGACCGGCTCGCCGCGCTGGACCTGCTGGTGGTGGCGGACTTCGTGCGCTCCGAGACCGCCGGCATCGCGCACGCGGTGCTGCCGGTCACCCAGTGGGCCGAGGAGACCGGCACCATGACCAACCTCGAAGGCCGCGTGCTGCTGCGCCGGCAGGCGCTGGACCCGCCGGAGGGGGTGCGCAGCGACCTCGACGTGATCCACGGCCTCGCCGTGCGGCTCGGCCAGGCCCCGGGGCACTACCCCACCGACGTCGAGGCGGCGTTCGACGAGCTGGCGCGCGCCAGCGCCGGCGGGCCGGCCGACTACTCGGGCATGAGCCACCAGCGGCTGCGCGACGGCGACAGCCTGTACTGGCCGTGCCCCGGCCCCGACCACCCCGGCACGCCGAGGATGTTCCTCGACGGGTTCCTGCACGCCGACGGGCGGGCCAGGTTCGCCGCCGTCGACCACGTGGAGCCGCCCGAGGTGCCCGACGCGCGCTTCCCGCTGTGGGCGACCACCGGGCGGCTGTTGCAGCACTACCAGACCGGGACCCAGACCCGGCGGGTCGCCGAGCTGGCCGACGCGGAGCCGGAGGTCTACGTGGAGGTGCACCCCGACACGGCCGCCCGGTTCGGGCTCGCCGACGACTGCCCGGCGCGGGTGACCTCGGCGCGCGGCAGCACCTCGGCGCGCGTGCGGTTCGAGCCGACCATGCGGCTGGACACCGTGTTCCTGCCGTTCCACTTCCCCGACGCGCAGCGGGCCAACCTGGTCACCAACCCGGCGCTGGACCCGACCAGCCACATCCCGGGGTTCAAGGCGTGCGCGGTCCGCCTGGACCCGGAGCCGGCCCGATGAGCGCGGCGGCGGTGACCCGCCCGCTGCACGTCGTGCCCGCCCGGCGGGTCGTGGTCGTCGGCTACGGCATGGCGGGCGCGCGGCTGGCCGAGGAGGTCCGGGCGCTCGACCCGGACGGCGCGCGGGTCGCGCTGACCGTGGTCGGCGCGGAACCGCACGCGGCCTACAACCGGGTGCTGCTGTCCACCGTCCTGGCCGGCGGGGTGGGGGTGGACGCCGTCCGGCTGCACGAGCCCGACTGGGGTCCCCGCAACGGGGTCGACCTGCGGGTCGGCACCGAGGTCGTGCTCGTCGACCGCGCGGCGCGGGAGGTGCGGCTGGCCGACGGGCGGGCGCTGCCCTACGACGCGCTGGTGCTCGCCACCGGCAGCAGCCCGTGGATGCCGCCGGTCGAGGGGCTGCACGGCCCGGACGGGCGGCCGGCACCGGGCGTGGTGGCGTTCCGCGACTTGGACGACTGCCTGCGGATCCTCGCGGCGGCCCGCCCCGGCGCCCCGGTCGCCGTGCTGGGCGGCGGGCTGCTGGGTCTGGAAGCCGCGCGCGGCCTGGTCGGGCGCGGCAACCTGGTCACCGTGGTGCACCCGCTGGGGCACCCGATGGAGCGCCAGCTCGACGCCGGCGCGGGCCGGGTGCTGGCCGACGCGCTGGGCCGCACGGGCGTGGAGTTCCGCTTCGACCGGCTGGCCCGCCGCTACCGGCCGGGCAGCGGGCTGGAGCTGGACGACGGCAGCGTGGTGCCGGCCGAGCTGCTCGTCGTCTCGACCGGCGTCCGCCCGGAGGCGGAGCTGGCCCGCGCCTGCGGCCTGCTGGTGGAGCGCGGGGTGGTGGTGGACGACGCCCTGCGCACCAGCGACCCGAGCGTCTACGCGCTGGGCGACTGCGCCGAGCACCGGGGCGAGGTCAACGGCCTGGTCCAGCCCGCGTGGGAGCAGGCGACGGTGCTGGCCGCGCTGCTCACCGGGGCCGACCCCGGCATCCGGTACCGGGGCACGCCGGTGGTCACCCGGCTCAAGGCGCGCGGCATCGACCTGACCTCGCTCGGCGAGGTGCACGTGGACGTGGGCGAACCGGGCGTCGAGGTGCTCCGGGTGGAGGACCCCACGCGGGGCCGGTACGCCAAGATCGTGCTGCGGGACAACCTGGTCGTCGGCGGGGTGCTGCTCGGCGTCCCGGACGCCGCCGCCACCGTCACCCAGCTCTTCGACCAGCGCCGGCCCGCCCCGGACGACCGGCTGGCGCTGCTGCTCGGCCGGGCCCTGGTCACCGGCTGCGCGGCGACGGACCCGGCGGATCTGCCCGCGACCACGCTGGTGTGCCGCTGCAACACCGTGCGGAAGGAACAGCTCGTCGACGCGTGGAACACCGGTGCGCGGGCGGTCGGCGCCCTGGCCACGGCGACGAGGGCCACCACCGGCTGCGGCACGTGCCTCGACGTGGTCACCGCGATCGCGGACTGGCTGGCCACCCGCAAACCCGCGCCCGACCTGGCCGGGTGACGGGACCGGGCTGTCCGGTGTGGACCGACCCGGCTGCGCGACCACGCCGTCAGGAGTCGGCGTGGTCGCGCAGCCGGGTCGCGATGTGCGCGGCGTCGAGCGGGAAGCCGGAGACCGTGCCCGAGGAGCAGGTCCGGAGGCCGTCGAAGCCCAGCCAGAAGAAACCGTCCACAGTGGTCTCGCAGGTGTCCGGGAACCCGCGCGCGTCCAACGACCGCCGCACCTCCTCCACCCGGAGCCAGCCGAAGTCGGCGGACCAGCCGGTGGCCCACACGACGGTGGTGATGCCGTTGTCCCGCAATGACAACGACCCCGGTGGCGTCGACTCCAGCAGTGGCCGGTGCGGCTCCCACGCCGGCTCGGGGGTCGGCGGCGGGTACGCGGCGCGCTCGGCGGGGTCCAGTGCGGCGACCCACCCCTCGATCCGCGCCAGGACCTCGCGGTAGCCCCGCTCCGCGTGCGCGACGTTGGCGTGCAGGTCGTCCCGGAACATTACCGTCGCCCCGTCCTCCGCGACGCCGGCCAGCCCGCCCAGCAGGCGCACGCCGAGGCGGGCCAGCGAGTGGTGCGAGAGCGGGTGGTCCTGGCCGACGACCGGCATCGGGTCGTGGCGGTCGCCGCACCTGTCGCGGGGCGCCCACAGCGAGCCGATCCGGTCCAGCCAGAACATCACGTCCTCGCCCCGGTGGTCGCGCGGTGTGCCCGCCACCCGGGACGTGGCCAGGTGCACCTCCCGGCCGGCGTGCGCCAGCTCCTCGGCGAGCTGCATCCCCGTCTGCCCGCCGCCGACCACCAGGACCGCGCCGTCCGGGAGCGCGGCGGGCTTCGTGTACGTCCCGACGCGCAGTTGGCGGACGGCCGGGTCGAGGTCCGCCGCGCAGCGCGGGAGGGCCGGGACCTGGTGGCGGCCCGGCGCGGCCACCACGTTGAGCGCGGCGTAGCGCCGGGGGCCGTCGGCACCGGCCACCTCGACCAGGAACCGCCCGGTGCCGGTGCGCGACACCGACCGGACCTCGCTGCGCTCGCGCACCGGCAGGCGGCGGCGCGCGACGCACTCGTCCCAGGCGCGCACCATCACGTCGAGCGGGACGCCGCGCGCGCGGTCGGGCAGGTCGTCCACCTGGCCCGGCAGCCGCGAGAACGCGACCGGCGAGTTGATCGTGAACGAGTCCCAGCGCGCGGACCGCCACTGCTCCAGCACGCGCGCCTTCTCCAGCACCACGTGCTCGCGCCCGGCGCGCTGGAGTTCCAGGCTCATGCACAGCCCCGCGTGGCCGCCGCCGACGACCACCGTGTCGATCCGCTCCTCAGGAGTCGCGCCGCCCACGGCTAGACGATCAACATGCTGTCGCCGAACATGTCGAACTCGTACCCGCCCCGGTCGAGGATCTCCGCGTAGGAGTCCATCACCAGGTCCTTGCCCGCGAACGCGGCGGTGAGCACGAGGTGGCTGGACCTCGGCCGGTGCAGGTTCGTCAGCAGGACGTCCACGACCTTGAACCGGAACCCGGGGTGGATGTAGAGGTCGGTCCACGCCCGCCGCGCGGCGATCGGGGCCTTGGGCTCGTGCGGGGCGGCCAGCGTCTCCAGCGTGCGCATGACCGTGGTGCCCACGGCGACGACCCGCCGCCCTTCGGCCATGGCGCGGTTGACCTTCCCGGCGGCCTCGGCGTCGACCTCGAAGTACTCGGACCGCACCTCGTGCTGCTCGACCTCCTCCGCGCTGATGTGGCGCACCGCGAACGTCTCGGTGGCTCCCACGTGGAGGGTGATGTGGGCGAACTCGACGCCCTCGGCGGCGAGGCGGGCCAACTGCTCGCCGGAGAAGTGCAGACCCGCCGACGGGATGTCCAGCGAGCCGGGCTTCGCGGCGTAGACCGAGCGGTACGCCTGCGGCGAGTCCCGCCAGTGCGCCGGGTCGAGGTGGACCGTGTCGTCGACCCGGCGGCCGAACCGGTCGAGCACCTCCGGGAGCCGGTCGGCGGGCGCGAACCCGACCCGCCACAGCCCGTCCGGTTGCGGCTCCAGGAAGGTGCAGGTGAATCCCTCGTCGTCCACCGAGGTCGCGGTGAGGCCGGGGAAGGGCTGGGCGGAGGTCGTGCGGGCGATGGTGGTCCCGTCCGGCTCGTGGCCGTACACGACCACGTCCACGACGTCGCCCCGGTGGTCCCCGTCGGGCCGGAACGCCAGGGTGTTCGACAGGACGTAGCTGTCGTTGAGCACCACCAGGTCACCCGGCCGGAGGTAGTCGTGGATGCGCGTGAAGACCGTGTGCCCGATCGACCCGGCCACCCGGTCCAGCACCACCATCCGGCCGGTCCCCCGGCACTTCCCGCGCAACTCGCCGGGATCGGAGGGCAGGACCCCCGACGTCGCGTCGAAATCGAATTCCTCGGTCCTCATGGCACGCCACTCCCCCACGGTGAATGGTCGGGAGATCGATGACGCACCGCCACCGGATTCGCGCTCCCGATCGGGCGGGAGGCCGGCCGACCGGTGGTGGAAAACGGTTTTCCGAATGGCGACCGAGATGACTCGGGCACCGAGGTGTTGCGTCCGCTCGATATTCCCACGAGCAGGGAGAGCAACGTCAACCCGCTAACGGGTGATCTACTGCGTACCCGATCGGTGGATTCAGGCGCTGTCGCCGGATCCCCGCCCGGAGGCGGGGACCGGCGAACCGCGCGCCGCCCGAGGGGAGGCGGCGATGAGGCCGGGGCGGACCCGTACCGGAGGGCCCCGGCGATCGTCGTGGGTGGCCGCGCCGGGCGTTAGGCCGATTTCTCGAAAACGGTGACCACGGTCGGCCGGGAATCGTCGACGGGGACGCCGCTCAACCCGCCGTACTCGGCGACCCGGCGCAGCCCGGAGGCGGCGGCCAGCTCCAGCAGCCGCTCCTCGGCGATCAGCAGCACGCGCTCGGTGAAGACCTGGACGTCCTCGTCGTCGATCCAGACCTCCCGGCAGTTCCAGCGCTCGCCCACCAGCTCGGAGAACACGACCATGCCGCGCCGGACGCCGGGGTAGGGCAGGTACATGCTGCCCCCGTTGTCCTCGATCCGCCGGACCCAGCCCAGGTTGTGCGTCTCGGTGACGAGCTGCCCGCCGGGGGCCAGGTGCTGGGCGAAGGTCCGCATGGCGTCGAGCTGGGCCGCCTCGTCCGCAAGGACCGCCAGGCTGCCGCACACGCACAGCACCAGGTCGTACTCCTGCCCGTCCCGGTAGTAGAGCATGTTGCCCAGCCGGGGCTCGATCGACGGGTCCTCGTGCCGGCCCAGGATCTCCAGCATCTGCTGCGAGGCGTCCACCCCGACCAGCGAGGCCCGCACGCCCTGCTCGCGCAGCCGCTCGGCGAGGGGCACGAGGACGCGCCCGGTGCCGACGCCGAACTCCAGCACGGACGCGGTCGCGCGGTCGCGGGGGACCTGCCGCGACAGCCAGTCCAGCTCGGCCGGTTCGAGCGCCGGGAAGATCGTGTCGTACACCTCGGAGAAGCGCTTCCCGTAACTGTCGCTGCCGCTCAGTTCTCCGGGGTGGTACACACCTTCAGCCTTTACCGTCACAGCTCGACACCCTCCGATTGTGCGATGACCCCGACGTAATTCCCACCGCGCTGTTCAATTCAAAACTAGCACGCCCCCGGTAGAACGTCCAGTCACCGGATGTCAGATGTGAAAATCACGCACCGGAACATTAAGAATTCATTGGCCGCATTGCCCGGCCACCCCGAATACCGGCGTGAACCACCCGGCGTCAATTCGGGAACACGGCGCGTCGGGGTCTCACGGCCCCGACGCGCCCGGGATCAATGCCCGTGCCCGGAACCCGCCGCGTGCCGACCGCCGAACGGGCTCGTCACGCCGTCGTAGCGCAATTGCAACATCATCCCCTCGTGGACGTGCGGCAGGTTGTGGCAGTGATTCATCCAGATCCCGGGATTCGTGGCCCGGAACGCGACCTCCCACACCTCGCCGGGCCGCACGTCGAAGGTGTCCACCCACAGCGGGCTGCCGGTCGACGGCCGCCCGTCCCGGGACAGCACCAGCACCGGGTGCCCGTGCAGGTGCCAGGGGTGGGTCTCCCGGCTCCGGTTGACCACGGTGAACCGGACGGTGTCGCCCTCGGTGACGAGCTGGTCGGGGATCGACGGGTGCCCCCGGCCGTTCACGGTCTGCGCGTAGGCCGGCGACCCGTCGACCACGGCCAGTCCCCGGTCGAGCACGAGGGTGAAGTGCCGGTCGGCGGGGTCGGTGCGCAACCCGACCGGGATCGGGGTCCCGTAGGTCAGCAGGTCGAGTTCGGGCCACCCCGAGGTGTCCTCGTCGGCGTCCTTCGTGGACGCGTCGTCGGCTCCGGGCCTCAGCCGGACCATCACGCCGCCGTCGACCGCGAGGGCCACGGGCGTGGCCGGCATGGTGAACACGAGGTCGTACCGGCCGCCGGCGGGCAGGTGCAGGGACACCCGGCCGACCTCGCCCGGCTGCTCCAGGTCGCGGCCGTCGACGGCAACCACCCGGAACGGGGTGCCCGCGAGCGTGAACCGGCGCGGGTCGGAGTCGGTGTTGATCAGCCGCAGCCGCACCGGGGTGCCCGGCGGCGCGGTGTGCTCGCCCCCGCCCGCGACCGTGACGCCGCCTTCGAACGTGTGCACGGGCAGGGTGAGGTCCACTTGCGCACCGGCCGGCTCTTCCCGCTCCCGCACGACGAAAGCGCCGTACAGCCCGCGCCGCACGCCCACGTGGGACGCGTGGTGCGTGTGGTACCAGTAGGTCCCGACCTGGTCGGCGCGGAACCGGTGCACGAACTCGCCGCCGGGTGCCACCACCTCCTGGGTGACCCCCGCCGCGCCGTCCTCCCCGCACGGCAGGTCGTAGCCGTGCCAGTGCAGCGTGACGCCCTCCTCGACGTCGTGGTTGACCAGCTTCACCACGAGGAGGTCGCCCCGGTTCGCGGTGATCGGCGGTCCGGGCACCGCGCCGTCGAAGGTCCAGGCGTCGAAGTCCCGCCCGGAGTCCAGGTGCCCGGAGTCCAGGCGCACGGTGGCCTTGCGGGCGGTCAGCACGTGCTCGCGCCGCACCCCGCCGGGTCCCGGGGTGTCGGCACCGCGCAGGTCGGCCACCGAGACGGCCGGCCGCGCCGCCGGCCCGGGGCCGCCGCCCTGGTCGGCCGCCACCGCGCCGGGCCACGCCACCAACCCGATCCCGGTGCCGGCCGCGCCCACCGCGACCGCGCCGCCCGCGACGCCGAGGAAGCGGCGGCGGGACACCTCCACCGCACCGCCCCCGGCGTCCGGCTCCCCGACCGCGCCCGCGTCCTCATCCGGTGCCACCGCAGGGCTTTCCGCCCGGTCGGTGCCTGAAGCGGCCTGACCCGGAGGTGCCGGTTCGGGGTGATCCGGGCTGGGGGTGGTGAGCACGCGCTCGGTCAGCAGCGCGCCCGCGACCACCGACGCGAACGCGATCAGCGCGGTGCCGGGGGTCAGCGGGTAGCCGCCGAAGTACGTCACCGCGAAGCCCGCCACTGCGGCGAAAGCGGGGACGAACAGCGCAACGACGCCGGCGGCACCGATGCGGCCCGCCGACCGCGCACCGGACCGCAGCCGAGGGCCGGCGACCAGTGCGGCGGCGACCGAGGCCACCACGAGCACCGGCAGCCCGAACAGCGCCTTCTCCTGCACGAACCACCAGCCCCGGCCCGCCAGCACCGCCACCGACGCCACCCTCAGCGCCGTCACCAGCAGCGCCACCGGCAGCAGCACCCGGACGAGCTCGGCCCGCCCCGCTGCGGCCGTGGCACCGGCCGCGAACCACGCGACCGCGCACAGCAGCGCGGCGGCGTGGTCCAGGACGATCAGCGCGGACGTCGTCACGGCACCGGGTGCTTCGCCACGGCCGGCGGCCACGCGAGCTGCCGGGCCTGCCGCACGACCAGCGAGGTCAGCCCCAGGATGGCCAGCCCGTTGAGGGCGTGCACGCCGAAGACGAAGTGGCCCGCGGCGGCCCCCTCGCCCAGCGCCTCGGCGACCTCGCGGATCAGCGACTGGAGGACCACCAGCGCCGCGACCAGCCCGGCCTGCCCGATCACCCGGCCGGGCACCCTGGCGATCGCGGCGGCGATCGCCACCAGCGCGGAGAAGGCGATGACGGCGTTGCCGAGCAACCGGTGCAGCTCGAACGCCTGCTCGTTGGGCGCGGAGTCGAACGCGCCGGTGGCGGCGAGGTAGAACTGGGTGACGACGGCCAGCAGCAGTAATGCCGCCAGAACGGTGAATGCTTTTTTCACGCGCCGATGGTCCCGCCGGGCGGGACCACCCCGCTTCCGGCGAGGGCCGGCTCCGACTACCGCGAATCGCGTACGCGGGGCGTCGCCGAATACGTCGCGGGAAGTACCCGGTCGAGCGATTCGACGCTATTCGCGCGGGCCCGCGACCGCGCTACGATCCCCGAATGGACCTGCGGTTATCGTCGCGCCAGCCAGCCACCCGGTTCTCGCGCCGGTTCCCGGATCGGCCGGCGTGGCTGCCGGACGTCCTGCTGGCGCTGTTCGTGACCGCCGTCCAGATCCAGAGCGTCGAGGTGCAGATCCAGGGCGTCGCGGCCTACACCGAGTCCGGGCCGGTCATCCGGCTGTCGGACCACGGCAACCTGGGCTACGCCCTGCTGGTGGTCAGCGGCCTGGCGCTCGTCGTCCGCCGCCGGCTGCCGGTCGCGGTGTTCGCGGTCACCGGCGCGGTCAGCCTGGTCTACCACGGGTTCGGCTTCCCCGACCAGCTCTCCAGCCTGGCACTGTTCGTCGCCGTGTACACGCTCGCCTCCTCCGGTGACGGCCGCCGGTCGCTGCTGATCACCGGCGCGGGCACCGCCGTGCTGGGCGTCGGCTGGCTGGTCGCGGCGGCCGACATCGAACCCCGGGTGGCCGTCGGCTGGGTGTTCTTCCGGATCGGCGCGTCGGTGATCAGCATGACCCTGGGCGAGTCGGTCCGGTCCCGCCGGGTGATCGCCGCCGACGCGCAGGAGCGGGCGGAGTTCGCCGAGCGCGCCCGCGAGGAGGAGACGCGGGCGCGGGTGGACGCCGAGCGGCTCCAGATCGCCCGCGAGGTGCACGACACCGTGGCGCACGCCATCGCCATCATCAACGTCCAGTCCGGCGTCACCGCGCACGTGCTGGACAAGCGGCCGGAGCAGGCCCGCGAGGCGCTGCGCACCATCGAGCAGACCAGTTCGCGGGCGCTGCACGAGATGCGCGCCATCCTCGGCGTGCTGCGCGACGGCGACGAGCGCGAGCCCTACCCCGGCCTCGACCAGATCCACGAGCTGACCGGCAAGGCGCGCGACGCCGGGCTGGACATCGCGTTCGAGCAGCCCTCGCCGGCGGCGCCGCTGCCCAGCGCGGTGGGCGGTGCCGCGTACCGGATCGTCCAGGAGTCGATCACCAACGTGATCCGCCACGTCGGTCCGACCCGGGTGACGGTGACGCTGGAGCTGCTGGTCGACGCGCTGCGGATCAAGGTGGTGGACGAGGGCAGGCGCGGCGCCGGGCACGTCCCGTCCCGCGCCGGCCACCCGTCGCCGGTCGGCCGGGGCATCGTCGGGATGCGCGAGCGCTGCCAGCTCCTCGGCGGCGAGCTGGACGCCGGGTCGCGCCCCGGTGGCGGGTTCGAGGTCAGCGCCCGCCTGCCGCTCGCGCCGGTCGGGGCGCACCGGTGAGCGCCGGACCGCCGATCAAGGTGCTGCTCGCCGACGACGAGCGCCTGGTCCGCTCCGGGTTCAAGGTGCTGCTCGACCTGGAGGACGACATCGCGGTGGTCGGCGAGGCCACCAACGGCGCGGAGGCCGTCGAACTGGCCCGCGCCACCCGTCCCGCCGTCGTCCTGATGGACATCCGGATGCCGAAGCTGGACGGCATCCGGGCCACCCGCGAGATCGCCGGGGCGGACGGGCTGGACCAGGTGCGGGTGCTGATCCTCACCACCTACGACACCGACGAGAACGTGTTCGAGGCGTTGCAGGCGGGCGCGAGCGGGTTCCTGCTCAAGGACGCGGGCCCGGCCGAGCTGCTGCACGCCATCCGGGTGGTCGCCGCCGGCGACGCGCTGCTCGCGCCGAGGATCACCCGCCGCCTGATCAGCCAGTTCACCGCGCAGCGCCGGGCGGCGAAGTCGGGCGAGGACCGGCTCGCGGTGCTGACCGACCGCGAGCGCGAGGTGCTCGCCCTGGTCGGCCGGGGCATGAGCAACACCGAGATCGGCACCGCGCTGTTCCTCAGCCCGGCCACCGCCCGCACCCACGTCAGCCGGATCATGGGCAAGCTGTCCGCCCGGGACCGGGCGCAGCTGGTCGTGGTCGCCTACCAGACCGGCCTGAGCCAGTCGACCGCCTGACCCGCCGGTGTCAGTCCTGGGCGGTGTCGGCCCGTTCGACCGGGCGGGCCGGTCTCGGGGGCTCGTCCCGGGCCGGGTCCGGGGAACGGCGCAGGGACCAGCGGACGAGGGGGGCCGTGGCCGCCGTCGTGGTGATCGCGACCAGCACCAGGATGGTGTAGGCGAGCTGGTTGATCAGGCCCGCCTGGTAGCCGATGGTCAGCACGACCAGCTCGGTCACGCCCCGGCAGTTCATCAGGAACCCGAAGCGCAGCGCGTCGTCCGCGGGCAGGCCCGCCAGGCGGACCGCGCCGCCCGCGCCGACGACCTTGGTCGCCACCGCCGCCACCAGCACCACGGCCAGCACCAGCCAGGCCACCGGGTTCGCGCCGAGCAGGCCGACCGACATCTTCAGGCCGACGCCGGCGAAGAACAGCGGCATCAGGATGATGAGGGTGAAGCCCTCCAGCTGCCGGCCGATCCGCTCCACGGCGGGGCTGTCGCGCGGGACCGCGACGCCGAACAGGAACGCGCCGACGACCGGGTGGAGCTGGATGGACTGGGTGAGCACCGCGTAGCCGATCGCGCCCGCGATCAGCACCACCGTCAGCGACTGGCTCGACCCGAGCCGGCGGACCAGCGCCACGAGCAGCGGGCGCACGCACAGCGCCGTGACCAGCACGAGCGCCGTGGCGAGCAGCACGATCCGCCACCCCTGGTCGCCCGCGCCCTGGCCGGCCAGCAGGAACGCCAGGATCAGCCACGCCAGGCCGTCGCCGATGGCGGCGGCGGACATCGACAGCGCGCCCACGCCGGTCCGCTCCAGGCCGAGGTCGGCGAGGATGCGGGCCAGCACCGGCAGCGCCGTCACCGCCATGGCCAGCCCGACGAACACCACCGTCTGGACCGGCGAGGTGGTGCTCGGCCCGGCGAACAGGTCACCGGTGGCGAGCACGATCCCGACGCCGGCCGCGTACGGCAGCGCCATGCCGCCGACCACCGCCGCGCCGACCACGCCCTTGCGCGCGATCCGGTCGGTGCGCAGCTCGCAGCCGAGCAGGAAGACGAAGACGACGAGACCGAGCTGCGCGGCCTTGTCCAGGCCCTCCAGGACCGGCGGCGCGAACAGGAACGCGCTGCCCTGCGGCCAGAGCGCGCCGAGCAGCGTCGGACCCAGCAGCAGGCCGCCGACCATCTCGCCGAGGACCGGCGGCTGGCCCGCCCGGCGGGCCAGGGCGGCGAGCGCCTGGCAGGTCACCAGGATCACCGCCACCGCCAGCAGGAAGTGGGTGACGGAGTCGACGTGCCCGCCGTTCGCGGTCCACAGCGGCACCGTGCCCGCGAGCACCGCGAGCCCGGCGGCCACGCCGAGCGCGGTCCGGCCCCGGCGGGGCGCGGAGATCATCGCCGCGCCCCGCCGGGACCCGCGCCCGGCCGGTGCGGCACGGCCGTCCGCCGACCGGTGCGCGGTCGGGCGGATGGCCCGCTGCCGTGTGCGTGTTCCACCAGGACCCCCTAAGGGTGCTGTCGACGCCCGGACCGGCCGGACCTCTCGTACCGCTCCCGGCCGTCGACCTCGCGCACGGCGTAGGTCGCGGCGGTCACGGCGGCCCGCGCGCAGCTCATCACTTCCAGCGCGGTGCCCGGCTCGGGCTCCTTGAGCAGGGTCACCGCCTCCAGGGCGCACTCGACCAGCCGCGTGGTGGCGGCGGTGAGCGGCTGGTCCCCGGAGACCAGGGCCAGCTTCTCGCAGGCCGTGCGGAGCAGTTTCTCGGTTTCGGTGAGAAGGGTGTCCGTCATGGTCTGCGGCCACCTTCAGGACGCGGTCTCATCGAACTCCAGGCTCTCGTTGTCGAGGGTGGGGCGGGCCCGCCGGTCGCCGGCCGGCGTCGGACCGCCGCCGCCCGGGAGCCCGCCGGGGTGCGCTGACCGGGGCGGGCTCCCGCGCGGCGACGGGACCGGCTCAGAGATCCGCCGTGGCGTCCAGCGCGTTGCGGATCACGTCGGCCACCTTGGCCAGGTCGTCCGGGGAGTGCGCGGCGGACACGCACACCCGCAGCAGCGCCCGGTCGCGCGGCACGGCGGGGTGCATCGCGACCCCCACGTACGCCCCGCCGCGCAGGATCTCGTTCCAGGTGGCGATCGTGCGCGCCTCGCTGCCGATCAGGACCGGCAGGATCGGCGACCACTGGCCGTTGGTGTTGCTCTCCACCTTCACGCCGCGCTCGCCGAGCAGCGCGGCGAGGGTGCGCGAGGACTCCTGGACGTTGGCGGCCAGCACCTTGCCCTCGTCGCTCATCGTGATGCGGATGGCCTCGTTCGCCGCCGCGACGCTGGAGGGCGTCGCCGACGTGCTGAAGATGAAGCTGCGCGCCGAACCCCGCAGGGCGACCATCAGCTCCTCCGGGCCGACGATGAAGCCGCCGGTGCTGCCGAGGCCCTTGGACAGCGAGCCCATGAGCACGTCGACGTCGTCCAGGACGCCGCACTCCTCGGCCCAGCCGCGCCGGTTCTCGCCGTAGATGCCCAGCGAGTGCGCCTCGTCCACCATGATGGCGGCACCGTTCTGCTTGCACAGGTCGACGATGTCGGCCAGCGGCGACAGGCTGCCCTCCATGGAGTACAGGCCGTCCACGATGACCAGGACGTCGCCCGAGCCCTCCTTCGCCTCGGCGAGCACGGTGCGCAGGCTGTCGACGCTGTTGTGGTCGAACCACAGCAGCCGCGCGCCCGACAGCCGCACGCCGTCGATGATCGAGGCGTGCGCGTAGGCGTCCACGACCACGGTGTCCCGGCGGCTCATCAGCGCCGAGATCGTGCCGACGTTGGCGGTGTAGCCGGAGGTGAACGCGAGCGCGGCCGGAGCGCCGTACCACTGCGCGATGCGCTCCTCGATGTCGACGTGCAGGCGCACCGACCCGTTGAGCAGCCGGCTGCCGGTGGTCGCGCTGCCGAACTCGTGGATGCCCCGGTTGGCGGCGTGCAGCACCCGGGAGTCGGCGGCCAGGCCCAGGTAGTTGTTGGAGCCGAACATCAGGACGCGCTGGTCTTCCAGCATCACCGACGCGCCGGTTTCCGACTGCATCGTGCGCATGAACGGCGACTGCTCTTTGCGCTTGAGCTCGGCGATCAGCTTCGGCAGGTGCCGGGCCGCCGCACGCTGGATGATCTTGTGGGGCATGTTCAGCTCACGCTTTCACTCGGTTGTGGACGGGAACCGTGCGCCCGGCGACCCGGAGTCGTCGCCGGGGTCACACGAGCCGGAATTCGCGTTCGCCGCGCAGCCAGGCGACGAGGTGCTCCCCGGAGTCGCGCATCGACGGCGGGTGGAAGCGGTGGACCGTGCACACCTCGGCCAGGTAGCCGATGTCGGGGTTGCGCATGTAGCTGATGCCGCCCGCGGCCATCTTGACCTTGCCGACCAGGACGTCGACGCACTCGTCGAACGCCTCGCGCAGGGCGAGCAGCTCCCCCGCGCCGTCCGCCGTGACCGGCTCGGCGTCGAGCTCGGCCGCCAGTGCGAGCAGCGAGCCCTCCACCGCGCGCAGGAAGCCGGACATGGCGGTCACGCTCTTGGGGTCGATGCCGCCCTGCTTGGCCAGCGCGTCGGCCAGCAGCTTGTGGGCCGCACCCAGGTAGGTGCCGAGGATGAGCAGGCCGAACCACTGGTAGCCGAGCAGCTCGGTGGCACCGTCGGTGTCGTCCAGCGCGGCCGGCACCACCAGGTCCCCCGGCACGAACACGTCGTTCAGCTCGACCAGGCACGACTCGGCCCCGCGCAGCACCCCGGCCTGCCAGAACGGGCCGACGGTCAGGTTGTCCGACTTCGCCGGGACCAGCGCGACGGCGCGGTCGCCGGACTCCAGCTCGACGCTGGCGACGATCATGTCCATCGACTCGGCCAGCGAGCACGGCGCCTTGCGGCCGGTGAGCAGGTAGCCGCCCTCGGTCTGCACCGCGCGCATCGTCGGGCGGAAGATCGAGCCGCCCGGCCGGCCCTCGGAGAAGCCCGAGGCCAGCACGGCGCAGTCGGCCACGAGCTGCCGGATCAGCTCCCGCTCGGACTCGGCGGCGGTCTCGGCGAAGACGACCAGCGCCGCGCCGGACAGGTAGTGCATGGTCGTCGCCGCGCCGAGCGCGGGCGCGATCGAGCCGATGGCGATGTGCACCTGGACCGCCTCGACCGCCGTCGCGCCGAGACCGCCGAGGGACTTCGGCGCCACCAGCCTCGGGCCGTCGTTGCGGACCCAGGTCGGGATGAGACTGCGCGCGTCGCGCTCGGCAATCGTCGCGCCACTCGCCTCGAGCTCGTCGAGCAGCCCGGGCAGCAGCCGTTCGGTCGTCGCGCGAGCCGAGGCCAAGCTGGACTTGGCAGCCATTCGTGATTCCCTCTCTACCAGCCGGATGTTCTTCTCTGATTGATTACCGCCAGCATAACCACGGATTGTTCGGCGGCACTGGAGTTCTGCTCCGCAGGCGACCACAGGAATCATTCCGCGAATCGTCGGCAGGTATTCACCCGGGCGCACGGCGAAAAGGCGTCGGCGTCCCGGGCGGGCTTTTCCGGCGCGGTCGTCGGAATCGGCGTCGGCGGTGTCCGGCCGCGGCGGGTGCGGGCGCTCCGCACCCGTCCGGGCGGACGGGCGGTTCGGTGTCCGGTCGTCAGCGCACCGCCGCCGTCCCACCGTCGACGGGCACGACGGTGCCGGTGATGCCGGCCGAGGCCCGCGACCCGAGGAAGCGCACCACGCCCCGCACCTCGTCGATCCCGCTGTGCCGGCGCACGAGCGAGCGGGTACCGGGCGCCAGGGCCAGGTCCCGCTCGACCACGGCGGACGCGAACGGCCCGAGCGTGATGGCGTTGACCGTGATCCGGGGTGCCAGCCGGTGCGCCAGGTGCCGGGTCAGGTCGCGCACCGCCGCCTTGCTCGCGCCGTAGGAGTACGCCTCGGTGTGCGGGGCGGGCAGCCCTTCCACCGAGCCGACGTTGAGCACGCGGGCCGGGTCGCTCGGCGTGGACGCCGAGGCCAGTTGCGGGCGCAGGAACTTCGTCAGGTGCACGGCCGCGTCCAGGTTGACCGCGAGCGCGTTGCGCCACCCGGTCTCGCCGGACTCGTCCAGCGAGGTCGAGTGCAGCACGCCCGCGTTGTTCACCAGCACGTGCACCGCGTCCGACTCGCGGCCGAACCGCTCGGCGAGCGAGCGGCACCCGACCTCCGAGGACACGTCGGCGGCCAGCGACCGGCAGTCGCCCAGCAGCGACAGCTCGGCCGCCGCCTTCTCCGCCAGCACGCCGTCGGGTGCGGTGACGTACACCCGCGCGCCGGCCTCCACGAGCGACTGCGCGACCAGCGCGCCGATGCCGCGCGCGCCGTCGGTGACGAGCGCGACCTTGCCCGCCACCGAGAACAGGTCGTCGGTCATCGTGCCTCCTCCTGTGCCGCCCACCGGCTCGACGCCCCCTGCTCGACTGCCGCACCCGGCGGTGCCGGCCGCGCGCGGCCGGGGAGCACCGCCGGTGCCCGGACGTCCGTGTCGTTCATCGGGTACGGGTCCCGTCCGCGTCAGCAGGCGGTCGCGCTGCGGTTCTCCAGCGCGGCGGCGAAGCGCAGCCAGTCCTCGGCGCACATCCGGGCCAGCTCGGCGACGACGTGCTTGCAGTGCCCCGGCACGCTCCCCGCGAGCGCCACCCACTCCGCCGGGTCGGTGCCCGGTCCGTCCAGCCGGCGCAGGAGGGTGCGGCCGGACTCGGAGAAGCGCATGGACGGGTCGGCGCGCAGCCGGCGCGCGATGGTCCGCCGGTCGGGCGAGGGTGCGCCCACGGGCGTGGCCGCCCGGCCGCCGGACAGCCGGGCGCGGTGGGTCTCGGGCACGGGGTCCTCGCCGCGCCGCACCCGGGCCCGCACGTCCTTGGCCGTGGTCGCGGAGATCCCCGCGACGCGGGCGACCTCCAGCGGCGACGCCTTGGGGTTGCGCGCGAAGATCTCGCCGGCGCGGAGCCGACCGGCGACCCGGTCGCGCGGGTAGTAGCGGCCGTCGCGGCCCAGCCGCTCGAACGGCGGCGTGGCACCGGACTCGCCGCGCAGCGCGGCCACGGTCTTGTCCGAGACGCCGACCACGGCCGCGATCGCGCGGTCGGACCACTGCGGGTGGTACCCGATGACGCGCTGCGCGGCGGCCTTGCGCTCGGCCAGCGTCAGCGGCAGGCCGTGGGCGGTGTTGAGCCGGACGGCGAGCACGAACGCGTCGCGCTCGTCGCCGTCGAAGAACCGGACCGCGATGGTCCGGTCACCGCGCAGCCGGGCGGCGCGCAGCCGGTGCGCGCCGTCGATCACGCGCATCGACGCGCGGTGCACGGTGATCGGCGGCAGCGGGGCCCCCACCGCCGCGAGCTCCTCGACGTGCGCCGCGCTCGCGTCCTTCCTCGGCGAGTCCCCCGGCAGCAGGCGCGAGACGGGGACCACGGTCACACCGTCCTGTGCGGGCACTTCTCTCGACTCGGTGCAGGTGACAGCTCCCACCGTTCTCCCCCAGTGTTGCGATCGTTGCCCGGCGGACCCCCGGTCGGGGGGGTCGTCGACGTCGCCGGTGCCGCGAGCGCACCGGCGACGTCGATGTCTCGAAGGCGTCAGGCGGCCTTCCGGATCAGCAGGCGACCCAGGATCAAGCAGTCGATCTCGGTGCCCAGGAAGCAGTTGATCGCGTCCTTCGGCGAGCCGACGATCGGCTCACCCGCGACGTTGAACGACGTGTTGATCAGGCACGGGATGCCCGTGGCGCGCTCGACCTCGCGCAGCAGGTCGGCGAGCAGCGGGTTCTGCGCGTCGGTCACCGTCTGGACCCGCGACGTGGCGTCGACGTGGCAGGCACCCGGGATCTTGTCCTGGTACTCCTCGCGCACCGGCACGACGAACGTCATGTACGGCGAGTTGGGCAGCTTGCCCATCTCGAACAGCTTCTCCGCCGCCGACTCCAGCACCACGGGCGCGAACGGCCGGAACGGCTCGCGGTGCTTGACGCGGATGTTGATGATGTCCTTGATGTCCTCGAACATCGGGTTGGCGAAGATGCTCCGCGCGCCCAGCGCCCGGGGGCCGTACTCGGCGGCGCCCTGGAACCAGCCGACGACGACCTTCTCCGACAGCAGCTCCGCCGCCTTGACGGCGACCTCGTCCGCGTCCCACTCGGTGATGGTGACGCGGTCGCCGTACGAGCGCGCGGCTTCGAGCATCTCCTCGTGGGTGAACTCCGGCCCGAGGTAGGTGCCGCAGGCGGTCGGCGTGACGCCGCCGAGCGTCTGGCCGACGTAGGCCGCCGCGCCGATCGCCAGGCCGGTGTCGCTCGCGCCGTAGCTGACGTCCATGCTGGAGAAGGAGCCCTCCTCCAGCAGCTTCGTGTTGTTGACGCAGTTGAGCGCGACGCCCCCCTCGAAGACCAGGTGCGACTGGCCGGTGGTCCGGGCCAGCGCGGCGACCTGGTGGGCGGTGGCGATCTCGGTGAGGTCCTGCGCCGCGCGGGCGACCCGCGCCCGGAACTCGAAGGACTCGCGGTTCTCGTCGTTGCCGCCGAAGATCGCGTCGAAGTACTCCCGGTACGGGTGGTCGCCGCGCGCGCTGTCGGTGGTGACGTCGAAGGCCAGCCGGCCGTCGTCGAGCAGCGTGACCAGGCGGTCGATGACGCTGCGCTCGGTGGGCGTCTGGCAGTACGCCGACAGCCCCATCACCTTGTACTCGTCGTTGTTGGGCAGGAAGCCCAGGTACCGGGTGATGTTGTTGTAGAACAGGCCCACGGAGTTCGAGCTGTCCAGCGTGAGGTGGTCGAAGACGGTGATCTTGCCGTCCACGACCTCGCCGGCGATGGACGAGTTGCGCTCGCCCCGGCCGTCGCTGATGAAGAACGCCGTGTCGCCGCCGCCGCGCACCTGGTAGCCGCACATCAGGTGGGCCAGGTGGTGCGGCACGAGGATCACCTTCTCCTCGGGCACGTCGAACCCGGTCCGCTCCCGGAAGTCCTGCACGACCGCCTCGGGCGTGAGCAGGTTGGTGTAGAGCGCGCCCAGCTCCGACGCCAGGGCGAACGAGATCGTGGGGTTCGGCGCGAGGGTGAAGATGTCCTGCACCAGGGCCCGGACCACATCGTCGGTGAGGGCCCAGGGGAAGGCGAAGTAGTCGACGTCCTTGAGCTCGACGCCGCTCTTCCCGAGGCACCACTCGATGGCGTTGACCGGGAACGAAGGCGTCTTCTTCTCCCGGTTGAGCCGCTCCTCCTCGACCGCCGCCACGACCGTGCCGTCGATGATCACCGCCGCCGCTGCGTCGTGACCGAGCACGTTGTACCGGTCGATGTCGCTCGTGCCGTGGTCGGAAATCTTGAAATCCCGACTGCGGGTAAATCCGTTGTACCCCAGAACGATCATGGATTCTCCTACGTTGTCCGGCTCCGGGCACCGCAACGCCCGAACCGCCCCAGACGGCCGAATCAACCTTTGCGCCAAGGCGAATTACTCGGAGACGGTACCAACCCCGGACCCGGCTCCGACAGGTTGGTTCCGCATAACAACACGTGCGTTCCGCATATAAGCGACAACTGCGGATGAGCAATGCACATGACCGGCGTGAAAATCGCACGACCCCCCGTACAGGACGCACCGGAAGCGCGGACGAATGTCGTCTTGCCACTTCTCGACGCGCCGTGGAACACTGCGGTCAGGCTGGCAGCACAGGCCGAATTAGTCCATACCGGCCGCGTCAGTCGCTACCTTCAGGAGTCTGACGAGATGACGTCGAAAAATTCTCTCCGGTACCACCGGAGAACCGACGCGTTCGCCGGCGACCCGATGCACGCCGCGGCCGGTCTGGCCGCCTCCGGTCGGCACGACGAATACGTCCTGTACGAGGACGCGGCGCACTGGACCTACGCCGGCGGCGTACTCGCGGAAATCTACGCCGACGCGGACGGGATCCACCTGCGCGGGGTCGCGGAAGAGGACCTCCCCTGGGACGACCGGCCCTTCGAGCGCGTCCAGGCCCTGCTGCGCGCGCTGCCCGTCGACGGCTGGCACGCCTACGGCTGGGCGGCCTTCGAGCTGCACCACGCGTGCGCGCACGGCACCGCCCGGGGCGACGGGCGCTACCTCCACCTCGTCGTGCCGCGCACCGAGGTGCGCATCCGGGCAGGTCAGGCCCACCTGCGGTCGGTCGACCCGGACGACCTCGAAGCGACCTCGGCGGTCCTGTCACGGCGGGAGGTGCCCGATCGGAGCGCCGCCGCCCCGATCGCCGTGCGCGAGTACGGCGCGGCCGACTACAAGGACCGCGCGCAGCGCGCCGTCGACCTGATCAACTCCACCGCCATCGAGAAGATCATCCTGTCCCGCAAGATCCCCGTGGAGCGCGGCGTCGACTTCGTCGGCACCTACCTCACCGGCCGGGCGGGAAATCGGCCGGCGCGGTCTTTCCTGCTCGACCTCGGCGGTGTCCAGGCCGCCGGTTTCTGCCCGGAAATCGTCGTGCAGGTCGACACCGACCGGCACGTGACGGTCCGACCGCTGGCCGGCACCCGCGCGTTGACCGGGGACCGGGAGGAGGACGCGCGGCTGCGCGCCGACCTGGTCGGCGACCCGAAAGAGGTCTACGAGCACGCGGTTTCGGTGAAACAGGCGTGCGAGGCGGTGAGCGCGGTGTGCGCATCGGTCGTGGTCGAGGAATTCATGGCGGTCCGCGAACGCGGTTCCGTGCAGCACCTCGGCTCCACCATCACCGGTGAGCTGGCACCGGACCGGTCGGTGTGGGACGCGTTGATGGCCGTGTTCCCCTCGGTCACCGCCTCGGGAATTCCGAGGGAGGAGGCGTGCGCCGCGATCCGCGACCTGGAAACGCAGCCGCGCCGGCTCTACAGCGGTGCGGTGCTGTCGATCGACCAGGACGGGACTTTCGATTCCGGACTGGTGCTGCGCGGCGTCTACCGCGAGCACGGCGCGACCTGGCTCCAGGCGGGCGCCGGGATCATCGGCCAGTCCACGCCCGACCGCGAGTTCGAGGAGACCTGCGAGAAGCTGGACAGCGTCGCCCGGTTCGTCGTGCACTCCTGACGCGACCCGGGGTCGGGGTGCTCGGAGCGGACCACGCCGCTCCGAGCACCCCTCCGGCGTCCGGGCGGGTGCTACGGCCGCGCACCGCTCGCACCGGACGCCGCCGCGACCGCGCCCTGCGCGGCTTGCTCGACGAGCGCGTGGTCCAGGCCGAGGGCCGACATGAACCGCTGGAACTTGGCGCTGGTCTCGGCCAGCTCGGCGCTCGGGTCCGACCCGGGCACCACGCCCGCGCCGGCGTAGAGCCGCAGCCGGTTGTCCGCGATCTCCGCGCAGCGCAGCGCCAGCACCCACTCGCCGTCGCCCTCCGGGTTCATCCACCCGATGAGACCGCCGTAGTAGCGGCGGTTGAAGCCCTCCGAGCGGGTGATGAACCGGTGCGCCTCGGCGGTCGGCCAGCCGCACACGGCGGGCGTCGGGTGCAGGGCGGCGGCCAGTTGCAGCGCGTTCGGCACGGGCGTGGTGAGCACACCCCGGACCTGGCTGGACAGGTGCCACATGGTGGGGGTGGCGATGACCGAGGGCCGGCGCGACACGGTCAGCGCGGAGCAGAAGGGGCGCAGCGCGTCCGCGATCGCGTCGACCACGATCCGGTGCTCGCGCAGGTCCTTCTCCGAGGTGGACAGCTCACGCGCGCGCCGGCGGTCCTCGTCCGGGTCGGCGCTGCGCGCGGCGGAACCCGCCAGCGGGTTCGACACGACGCTGCGCCCGAACTTCCGGATGACCAGCTCCGGGCTCGCGCCCACCAGGACGCGGTCGCCGCCGCCGTCCGGGGTGCGGGCGCCCAGCCGGGTGGCGAAGACGTAGGAGTCCGGGTCGCCGGCCGCCAGGCTGTGGACGATCTCCGAGGTCCGGACCGGCTCGTCGGCGATCAGGTCGATGGCCCGCGCCAGCACGACCTTGTCCAGCCTGCCGGCGTCCATCTCGGCGAGCGCGCGCCGCACGCTGTCCAGGTACCGGGCCGGCCACGGCACCAGGTCCACGCGGCGGACGTCGGCCCGCAGCGGCGGGGCCGCGACCTGCTCGCGCGGCGCGGTCGGCACGCGCCGCACGTCGCGCACGGCCACCAGGCGGGCCGGGGCGGAGTCGCCGAACGGGACCGCGCCGATCAGCAGCGGCGCCCCGCGCGCGTGCTCCCGGGCGCTCACCGCGCGGGAGGCACCGGCCAGCAGGTCGCCCGTCCGCTCGGCGACCACCCGCAGCGGCTCGCCGTCGCGCGCGTCCACCTGCCCGATGACACCGCTCGCCGCCAGCGTCTGGTTCGGGCCGACGAGCACGAACTCGCTGTGGTCGATGTTGTCGATTCCGGAGGTGAAGAATTCACGTTCGAGCGCATCGATACTCATGGCCAGCCTTCCATCAGGCAGGAAAAACCACATTGACCGAACGCGACGCTAGCACTCCCCGAGTGACCCACCCAGCCACTCGCGGAGAGAGGTGAGGATCACGCGCGGCAGTATTAGGAACTCATTCCGATATCAGCAACCATGACTTCCCCGGGCCATTGCGCACCCGGTACGGTCGGTGCTGCCCCCGGTTCGCGGGCTGCCACCCGCGCATCGGGCCGGGAGCCGTTCGCAGTCGGCCGAGGAAAACGACCCCGACCGACTGCGAACAGTTGCCCGCCGGATCGACCCGATGATAAGATCGACCCTCACATCACACTTTCCGCACACCGTTCCCACTACCCCGGGAACGGTTTCCGGACGCGTGCGGCGCACGATCCACCGCACCACCACCCCGGACGGCGGTCCACCAGGCGCCCCCACCCGGGCACCGCCGCGACCGGGGCGTCAGATCCAGTGCGAGTTCTGGGCGATCCGCAACGCGTCGATCCGGTTGCGGGCCCCGAGCTTCGCCACGGCCGACGAGAGGTAGTTGCGCACGGTGCCCTCGCACAGGTGCAGCCGGGCGGCGATCTCCACCACCGTGTCGCCCCGGGAGATGTACTCCAGGACGGACAGCTGCCGCAGGCTGAGCGGGCAGTCGCCGTTGCCCAGCGCCGCGACCGTCAGCTCCGCGTCGAACACCCGCTCACCCCGGTGGACCCGGTGGATGGCCTCGAAGAACTGGCGCGGCGGCGCGCTGCGCTGGACCATCCCGTCGATCCCGCCGGTGAACGCCTGGCGGACGACCGACCGGGTGAACGCGGTGGCCAGCAGCAGGCTGCGGCAGCCGGGCAGGCCCGCGATCTTCTCCGCGATCGTGATCGCGGGGTTGTCCGCACCCTCGAAGCTCATGATCACCACGTCCGGCCGGTGCGCCTGCGCGAACTCCAGGGCCGCCGGCCCGCTGTTCGCCGCGCCGACCACCTGGATCTCCTCACTGCGCTCCAGTAACGCGGTGAGGGCCAGCCTGGACAGTTGCAGATCATCGGACACGACAACGTCGATTGACACCTGGTCCCCCATGTAATTCTTTTTTACCAGGACATGCACCAGTGGGCGCTCCGACCGCGAGCCCGGCCGACCCCGGCCACCTCGGAAGTCGCCCCCTGGCACTCAACCGTACCCGTTCGAAATGTCGGGTTCAATGTGTTCAAACCCGGAATCCCGAACCCCCGCACCGCACCGCCCGCAGCGCCGGACCGACCAGGCCGGACCGGCGGAACAGAACGGAACAATGCACGCCGCGCACTCGTCGCGCACGGCAGACCGGTGGTCGAACGTTCAAGCATTTGCGGGCACGAATGGTCCGCGAATGCCCGGCAATTCACCTCCGGCGCGCGTTACCCGACAGTTCCTCGACATCAAGCGGTTCCAGCGCGCCGTCGTGCCGGAACCGCCCGAGGTCGCCGGTGCGGTACCACCGGCGGCCCTCCCACCACACGAACGCCGCCGACGACCGCACCGGGTCGCCCCGGTAGCCCTCGGCAACGCCCAGCCCGCCGATCCACAGTTCGCCGGGCACCCGGTCCGGGCAGTCCCGGCCGGCCGGGTCCACCACCCGGTACCGCTGGTTGCGCAACGCGAAGCCCCACGGCACCGGACGCCCGTCCGGCACCCCGTCGACCTCGAAGGCGCTCGACCAGATCGCCGCACCCGCCGCACCGCCGAGCGCGACGAACCGCCCCTGCGGGCAGCGCGCGCGGAAGCGGGCAGGCAGGTCCGACCCGACCCGGCCGCCGGAGACCAGGGCCAGCCGCAGCCGGTCACCGCTCCCCCGCGCAGCCGAGAGGTACCCGGCGAACCGCTCCGGCGTGCTGTTCCACACCGTCACGCCGTGCCGCTCGCACAGCTCGGCCCACCGGCCCGGGTCAGCGCGCCCCCCGTCGTCCGGCAGCACGACCGCGCCGCCGGAGCCGAGCAGGCCGAACAGGTCGAACACCGCCAGGTCGGACCCGACCGGCGACACCGCCAGGACGCGGTCCCCCGCACCGACGCCGAACCGCTCGGTGACGTCCTCCAGCGTGTTCACCACCGACCGGTGGGACACCTCCACGCCCCCCGGCCGCCCCTCGGGACCGGTGAGCAGGACGTAGGCCGGGTCGGTCGCCCGGACGCCGACCGGACGCGGCAGCGGCGCGTGCCCGCAGGCCGTCGCCGGCACCACCCGGACGTTCGCGGGCCAGGGCCCGCAGCCCGACTCCGAGACGGCGAACGCCGCCGAGGCGATCTCCACCGCCCGCCGCCGGTGGTCGGGAGGCGCGTCGACCGCCACGGGCACGTACACCCCGCCGGCCGCCAGCACGCCCAGCGCCGCCGCGACCAGGTCGGGTCCACCGGGCACGGCCACGACGACCGCGTCGCCCGGCCGGACCCCCCGGCCCGCCAGCGCGCCCGCGATCCGCAGCGACCGGTCGGCCAGCGCGCCGAACGACAGCTCCGCGCCGTCGCCCGAGACCACCGCCACCCGGTCCGGCTCCGCCTCCGCCCACTCGTAGAAGCCCTCGTGCAGCAGCCGTCCGCTCTCCAGCCCGGCGGTCTCCGCGACGACGGCCCGGACCACCCGCTGGCTCTGCGGCAGCCCCACCGGCGGGGCCACCGACCAGTCGCCGCCGAGCAGCCACTCCAGCAGGTCGCGGTAGACCTCGAACATGCCCTCGACCACGCCGGTCTCGAACAGCCCGGCCACGTGGTCCCAGGTGAGGTACAGACCGCCGTCCAGCTCCACGAGCCGGTGGTCCAGCCAGGCCCCCGGGGTCTGCGAGATGGCGTGGCCGAGTTCGCCGAAGGACTCGCGGAACCGGTCGCCCAGCAGCTCGCCGCCGCCCATGTCCCCGGTGAACAGCACGGGCGCGGCCGGGCCGTCGTGCCCCAAGACCTCGCGGAGCACCTCGGCGGCGGAGCACGCGCCGTGCGAGGCGTCGGCCTGGAACCGGCGCTGCACGGCGCGGACGCGGTCGGCGAAGGACTCGCCGGACAGGTCGACGTCGAGCAGCACGTGGTTGGTGAAGGCGCCGATCACCCGCGGCACGTCGTCGTGCAGGGCCACCCGGTCGAACACCGGCAGGTCGAGCAGCACCCGGGTCTGCCCGCTCCACCGGCCCAGCACCTCGGCGAACGCCGTCGCCAGCACCATCGCGGGCGTCACCCGGTGGCGGCGGGCGAGCGCGACCAGCCGCCGGTACCGGTCCGGGTCCACCCAGTGCGCGAGCCGGCGGAACACCGGCTTCCCGATCTGCGCCGGGTCGCACGCCAGCGGCAACCGGGGCGCGGGCGGCAGGTCGGCGATCCGGGACATCCAGTACTCGCGGTCCCGCTCGCGCACCGGGCCGCGCGAGCGCTCCAGGTCCGCGCGGTACTGCGGGAACGTGTACGTCAACGGCGGCAACGACTCCGCCCCGCCGGCGTAGCAGGCCGCCAGGTCGTGCAGGAACACGCCGAGGCTGAGCACGTCGGCGACCAGCGAGTCCAGCTCGACGTGCAGGCGGGTCCGCCCGCCGGGCAGCGACGACAGCCGGACGTCGAACACCTCGCCCCGCTCGACCGCCAACCGGCGGTGCGACAGCTCCGACCGGACCCGGTCCAGCTCCCGCCGCACGCCGTCCTCGTCCAGCGCGCGGAGGTCGTGGTGGGTCAGGCCCGTCCACGCCGGCTCGGGCAGCACCTGCTGGGTGCCGTCCGCCAGGAACCTCGCGCGCAGCATCGGGTGCCGCCGCACCACGGCGAGCACCGCGCGCCGCAACGACTCCGCGTCCACACCGGAGCCGTCCACCTCCAGGTAGACGTGGCAGCCCACGCCCCCGAGCACCTGACCGTCCGCGCGGCCCGCCCAGTACGCGCGCTGGACGGGGTCCAGCGCGAACGGCGCGCTCGGGTCGACCTGCGGCCAGGGCACCTCGACCGGCCCGGAGACCGCGCGCCCGCCGACCAGTTCCCACCACTGCGCGAGGGTCGGCCGCTCGGACAGCTCGCAGAACTTCACGGCGAGGCCCTGGGCGTGCCAGGAACCGATGATCCGCATCATGCCGAGCGAATCGATGCCGTACTCGATCAGGTTCTCGTGCTCGTCGACGTCGTGGGGCAGCTCACCCACCACGGACGCGACCAGCGAGCGCAGCTCGCCCTTGCTCGACGGAATCCTGTGCACGATCTTGCCGGGACCCAATTTACCGGCATTTATCATGAATTCCCACCCCAGAATTCATCATGAGCGCCTAAGGCAACCAGGACAACACAACTTCCCCAGAACGACAACGCGCGACCACGCCGCCCCCGTGGTCCGGGCCGGGCCCCCAGGGACCGACCGGGCGGGTGCGCGGAACGCCTACCTCCGACCCGCGGCGCGTCGCAGCGCCGGTGGTCGCACGATTGCGGTCGAACTCACAGCTCCCCAGGCCACCGAGCTCAACCCGCCCCCCTCGCACAACGGTCCACCGCTTTATCCGATGGTGCGCGACCATATTCCAGGTCAGCACTCATGACACTCCTACCACCTTCCGACACCCGTCGCAATCCTGCCCCAATCGAGACGGAGGGGGAGCGTGCTACGCGGTTCGGCCTGGGCACGCGGATGCCCCGACCATGATCTTCAAGAATTTTCACGTTTGGCCGCCGGCCGCCCCCGCCCGCTGCACGGAGACCGAGATCCACCCAGTTAACAGACTACAACTGGCGCGACTATACACGTATAGATAGGTCCCCGGAAGGCCGGCCGCCGGTCTGCGGGAAGAGATTACCCGGCCAGGTCGGAGACGCCGGCGGGACGACAGCGGAATGCACAAGACCACCGGACTTCGTATAGACGACCCGGTGGTGGTGCCGCCGGCGGCGACCGGCGGCGCCCCCGGCAGGAGCAGCCCGGTACGCCGTCCGGTGCCCTCAGCCGACCGGGGAACCCGCCACGCCGGCGGACCTCCGCGCCGGCGGGGCGCCGTCCCGGTCCGCGTCGAGGTGGACCACCGCCACGTCGGCCGCCCGCACGGCGGACAGCAGCGCCGAGGTCTCCTCGCCGGCCCGCCCGTCGACCGCGAGCACGACCACGGTGGCGTCCGGCCGGTCACCGGTCAGCGCGCGGACCGCGACCCGCAGCCGGGAGGACAGGTCCGCGCCGCCGTCCGCCAGGCGGTCGTCCGCCAGCGCGACGACGACCACCGGCGGGGTGCCGGCACCGGTCCCCCGCCCGTCGCCGGCCGGCGAGCCGGCCTTCGGCTCGTAGGTGGCGTGCAGGCGGGCGGAGGCCGGGAAGGGCAGCACGCCGTCGGGCAGGCCGGGCGCGGGGCGGGCCGGTTCCCGCGCCGCCACGGCGTGGAACGGGCCGGTGATCCGCACCGGGGCCGGCCGGTGGGCGCGGGTCCGGCCCGGGTGGTCCGCGCGGGACCTCTCGGCGACCGGCGCGGCCGTGCCGGACGGACCGGTGCCGGCGGAGCGCAGCCGGGCGACCGGCGGCAGCTCGTCGGCCCGGTGCCGGCGCTTCGCGTAGCGGTCCGCCAGCTCGGCCGGCGTCAGGCGCGGGTTCGCCGACAGCGCCTCCGCCGCGACCCGCAGCGCAAGCGGCAGCCGCCCGCACAACCGGGCCAGCCGCGCCGCCGCGTCGGGCTGCGCCGCGACCCGCTCCGCGCCGGCCAGGCAGCCCAGCAGGTCGAGGCACTCGTCCTCGGCCAGCCGGCCCAGCCGCACCCGGTGCGCGCCCTCGTGCACGGCGAGCTCCACCTGCCGCCGCCTGCTGGTGACGATCAGCCCGGACGGGCCGGGCGGGATCAGCGGGCGCACCTGCTCGGCGTCGACCGCGTCGTCGAGCACGACCAGCACGCGCCGGCCGTGCAGCAGGCTCCGGTAGAGCGCGGCCCGGCTGGTCACGTCGGCGGGCAGCCGGTCCTCCGCGACGCCGAGCCCGACCAGCAGCAGGCCGAGCGCCTCGGGCGGGGCCACCGGCGCGCGCCGGGAGCTGCTGCCGCACAGGTCGACGTACAGCTGGCCGTCGGGGAACCGGTCGGCCAGCCGGTGGGCCGCGGCCAGCGCGAACGCGCTCTTGCCCACGCCGGCGACGCCGTGCACCACCGCGACGCGCGGCGCACCCCGCCGCTCCTCGCGGGTGAGCAGGTCGGCCAGCGCGTCGGCCTCGGCCTGGCGGCCGACGAACCCCCGCGCGGTCGGCGGAAGCTGGGCCGGTCCCGGCAGCCCCAGCCGGCCGGCACCCTCCCGTGCGGCCACCGCCGCCGAGGCGGTGCCCTCGGCCACGGGCGCGGCGACCTCTCCGCCCGACGACTGCGGCTCGCGCGGTTCCCCGGTTTCCGCACCAGTCGTACGCAGTTCTGCCGTGCGCGGTGCTGCCGTGCGCGGCTCCGGTGCGCGCAGCTCCGGGTCGCCGGCGAGGATGCGCTCGTGCAGCCGGGTGAGCTGCTCGCCCGGCTCGATGCCCAGCTCGTCGGCGAGCAGCACCCTGGTCCGCCGGTACACCTCCAGCGCGTGCGCCTGCCGGCCGCACCGGTAGAGGCCCAGCATCAGCAGCGCCGGCAGCCGCTCGCGCAGCGGCTCCTCCGCGATGGCCCCGGTCAGCACCTCGACCACCTCGGCCCGCCGGTCCAGGCCGAGCATGTCCGCCGCCCACTCCTCGACGGCGGTCAACCGCACGTCCCGCAGCCGGGCGCGCTCGACCAGCGCGAACGGCCCCGGCACGCCGGCGTAGGCGTCGCCGCGCCACAGGTGCAGCGCCGGGTCCAGCGCGGCCACCGCGCCGGCCAGGTCGCCCGCCGCGCGCAGCCGCCGGGCGGTGCCGTGCCGCCGCGCGAGCACGTGCACGTCGACCCGCTCGGGGTCCAGCTCCAACGAGTAGCCCCGGGCCGTGGACACCAGCACCGAGCCGGCGTCCTTGCGCGACCGGGCCGGTTCCAGCGCCCGGCGCAGCCCGGCGACGTAGGTGTGCACGCCGTTGCTGCACGACTTCGGCGCGTCCTCGCCCCACACCGCGTCGATGATCTGGTCCAGGGCGACCACGTCACCGACCCGGCTGGCCAGCAGGCCGAGCACCGCGCGCTGCTTCGGCGGGCCGAGCGGGACCTCGACGCCGTCGTGCCACGCGCGCAGCGAACCGAGCAGTTCGACGCGGATTCCCTCCGAATTGGCCCCCATGGCCCTGCCTCCGAATCGGATGTGGACTCTCGGATCCCGCCGGGGCGGTCGACGCGCGTGCCCGGCCGGGTGGTGCGAGGTCGGGCGGGCGGAACCGGGCGCGCGCCGCGCCGGCCCGGTCCCGGTGGACGGCGGTCACGGCCGGGCGCGAGCGGCCTCGGCTCCCGCGCCGCGCCGGGTCACCCGGCGGGGCCGGGCGCGGCGCCCGCACGGGGCCGGTGGCCGCGACGGGGTTCCCGGCGCGTGGACCGGTCGCGCACCGGAGGTGGACACGGCACCGCCCGCCGAGCGCGGTCGGGGGACCGGCCGGCGGGCGGGGTGGTCGGCGGGAACGCGGAGGTCGGACCCGGTGCGGACCCGGGTCTGCGGCGCGCGCGGCATCGAGCGCGGGCCGGGGGTTCGCCGCACGCGGCCGGAGCCGTCCCGTGCGGTCGTGCCGGAGGGGTGGTGCCGGGAGGTCGCCGGCGCGGTGCGCGCAGCGGGCCGAGCGGGCGGGTCGGCGCCGGTGACGGCGGCGGGCACGCCCGGGGAGGTAGTCGCGTCCCGGAACGGGTCGAAAGTGCGAAATTCTTTCCACGTTGCCAAGTCAATTCCCCCCGGAATCGTGCCGCCGTGACCGCCGGCATTACCCGACAAAGATCCGACCGGGCCGACGACAACGGGAAACTACCCAGCGGCCGACGTGGGTGTCAAGGACCGCAGGACGAGCGCCGAACCGCCCCGTGAAGAATGCGCACACCCATGTGCGATCTTCACGACCGGTCCCGCTCCGGGATGATTCCGGATTTACGCGGCGATCGCGGCGGAGGAGGGCGAAAGGATTCGGCACCATCGAAAGCGCAGGTCGTCCGCCGACTCGCCACCGGCCATCCGGACCAATATAGCGTGATCAACGGGAAAATCGGACATCCGTCCCGGAGTCGCCCCGTGAATTCTCTCACGTGTTATCTTTTCCGGGCACGCAGGCCCTCCCGGTGACAACGGGAAATCCCCACCCGGGGCAGCGGCACCGGCCCCCGCCGGTGCCGGCACCCGCCGGGTCTGCTCCCCCCTGAGGCGAGCGGCGAGGAGTTGTCGATGGCGAACGGGACGAGCGGCAGCGGTTCGGGCCATCGCGGGCGGCTCCCCCGGCTGTCCCAGGAGGCCATAGTCGACGCGGCCCGGACCATCCTCGAGCAGGAGGGGGTCGGCCACCTGTCCATGCGGCGGCTGGCGAAGGACCTCGACTCGACCCCGATGGCGCTCTACCACCACGTGCGCAACAAGGACGAGCTGTTACTGCTGCTGCTCGACGAGCGCGCCCGCAAGTTCACCCGGCTCGCCCTGCCCGACGACCCGCACGACCGGCTGCTGACCGCCGCGCAGGCGCTGCACGACGTGCTCGCCACCTGCCCGTGGATTGTCGAGGTACTGGCGTCCGACGACCTGATGGCCGTCTCCGCGATGTGGATCGTGGAGGACATCGTGGACGCCGCGATCAACTGCGGCATGAGCCCGGAGGACGCGATGTACGCCTACCGCGTCATCTGGTACTACACGGCCGGGCAGCTGCTGATCAACTTCACCCGGGACCGGCGGCGGGCCCAGGCCGGCGACGCCACCTACCGGGAGCGCACCTTCGCCTCGCTCGACGCCGAGGAGTTCCCCCGGCTGGTCGCCCTGGCCGAGCGGTGGCCCGAGCTCGACACCCGGGACACGCACCGCAAGGGTCTGGAGGACATCGTCACCGGCCTGATCGCGGGCAACGCGCCCGCCGGCTGAGGGCCGCCCGGGTCGGGCGGCCCCCGGCGGTCACACCAGTCCGCGCGCCCGCGCGCCCAGCAGCTCGGCCACCTTCCACTGCCGGTCGGCCGGCACCAGCCCGAGCAGCAGCACGTTCCACATCTCGTCCACCCGCCGGTCCAGGTCGCTGCGGCGGGACAGCACCGACGAGACCATCTGGATGCCCGCCAGGCCCGAGATCACCAGGTACGCCACGGCCTGCGGCGACACCGACGCGACGATGTCGCCGTCGTCGATCGCCCGGCGGACCAGGTCCTCGCACGCCTCGATCCACACCCCGTAGGAGATCGGCGGGGTGCCGGTGTAGGTCAGCTCCATCAGCAGCCGCGTCCCGGCGCGCACGATGGGGTCCTGGTCGATCTGCCGGGCCGTGGTCTCGGAGATCCGCACCATCTGCTCCAGCGCGCTGGCGTCGTTGTGGGAGATCCCCTCCACCACGGCGGACATCCGGCGGTTGTGCTCGTCGAGGACCGCCGTGGCCAGGTCCTCCTTGGTCGGGAAGTGGAAGTGCAGGGCACCCCGGGTCGTCCCCGCCAGCTTGATGATCCGGCCGAGGCTGGCACCCGCGAACCCGTCGCTGTCGAACACCGCCGCCGCGCTGTCGACGATGTGCTGCCGGGTCGCGATCGCCCGTTCCTGCCGAACCTCTCTCATCCGCTGAAGGCTCCCCACCGTGACACCACGACTCGACACAACTCCATCCGGACCAGGGAAGCGCGGACCGCTCCGCGATACCCGCGCGACCGGCATTCTACCAGGTCACCGTGGTCGCAACCGCGATCCGCGACGCCGGCGGCCCGCGCTACTTGGTGGCGACCAGGCGTTCCACGTGCCCGCCCTTGATGCGCTCGGACTCGCTGATGGTGAACCCCGCCGCGCGGACGTTCAGGATCGGCCGGCGCCGCTGGTGCTCACCGGCAGACGGCACGCTGAACCGCTCGATGAAGCCCTGGATGAGCCGCAAGATCCAGAATGGACTGACCACGTGGTCGACCATCACCAGCCGGCCGCCGGGCCGCAGCACCCGGTGGATCTCCCGCACCGACCGGTCCACGTCGGGGATCGCGCACATGCTCAGCGTGCACACCACGGTGTCGAAGCTGTTGTCCTCGAACGGCAACTGGTGCGCGTCGCCCTTGCGCAGGTCGACCTCGCGGCCGAGGTCGTCGGCGCGCAGCCGGGCCGCCTCCAGCATCCCGTCGCTGATGTCGATCCCGGTCAGCTTCACGTCGTCCGGGTAGAGCGGCAGGTTGAGGCCGGTCCCGATGGCGACCTCCAGCACCTCGCCGACCGCCCGCTCGCAGACCCACTCGCGCTGGCCCGCGTAGAGCAGCCGGTCCCAGAACTTCATCTCGTCGTCATAGCCGGCCGCAGACTTGTCCCAGTAGCTGCGCCACTTCTCCTGCTGTTCCGCCACGTTCCCCACCCGCTCCCGTCTGCTGGTCCCTGTCACTTGCCCGAGGTGTAGCGGGGCCGCGCGAGCCGGCCGGCCACGAGTTTCGACAACCCCTTCGCCGACATGGCGAAGAGCATCCTGCTGGCCATGAAGCGGTAGACGTGCCGGGGCCGGACACCGCGCATCCCGACCTCCAGGCGGCGCACCACCTCGCGGGCGTCCTCCTCCGTGGTCGCGGTCCGGTGCAGGAACCGCAGCAGGAACACGAAGATCCCGCACCGCTCGAAGACCAGCTGCGCGGTGGCCATCTCCAGCAGCACGCCCGGCTTGGACCGCTGGTCGAACGGGAAGGACCTGCGGTCGAGCATCAGCCGCAGCATCGCGCCCCGCCCCTCGACCTGGCCGAAGACCTTCGACTCGGCGGCGAAGCGCCGGACCCCGTCCTCCAGCACGCGCTGGGCGGCCATCGCCTGCCGGTGCCGCACCGGGTCGGTGAGCTGCCGCAGCGCGTGGTGGGCGAGGTGCGCGGACAGCGCGTTGCGGAAGTACCGGCGGCGCATACCGACCTGGCCCGCGTCGGTGGCCGTCGCCCGGTCGAACACCTCCTGCGTGCACAGCACCGACGAGACGGGGAACAGCATGTCGGTCATGGACTTGCCGATGGCCACCAGGTCGACGTGGTCGAGCATCCGGGAGTTGGCCAGGTAGTCCTCCCCCGTGCGCCAGCCGCCGGAGAGCACCTCGTCCACGCCCACCAGGTAGCCGCCGGACACGCGGTGCCGCTCGACCGCGCGCAGGACCGCGTCCGGCAGCGCCTGGCACAGGCCGCCCCGGACGACCTCGAACCACACCAGCGCCACCTCGCCGGAGGCGAGCACCTCCTCCAGCCGCCGGACCGCGTCCTCGGCGAACGGGTCGACGTAGACCAGGTCGTGGTAGTAGGGCCGGAAGGCGTCCGGGTCGGACTCGGTGACCTGCGGCCCCTGCTTGCTCAGGTTGATGGCGAACAGCGACTTCCCGGCGAAGTTTCCGGTGAAGGTGACCACCTTGGTGCGCGTCGGGTTGGCCAGCATCGCCAGCGCGGCGGCCTGGTCGACGGCGGTCGCCCCGCTCACGGCGGGGAACGCCTTGGCGAAGCCGGTGAGCCCGGTCAGGAACTCTTCCAGGTCGGCGTAGTAGTCGTGCTCCGGCCGGTGCACCGCGAGCACCTCGGCGGGCACGTCCGGCGGGTTGTGGCCGCGCAGGTTGCTGCCGAAACCGCCGCAGCAGTCCAGGACCTCCCGCCCGTCGTCCAGCCTCAGCCGCGCGCCGGACGCCCGCTCGACCTCCAGGTCCATGCCGACGATGGGTTCCATCTTCGCCATCGACGGGTTGACGTACCGCGCCCAGTGCTCGCGCATGACGTCCTTGTCGGCGTCGATCGCGGCCATCGCCGCGCGCTGCGCGTCGCCGACCAGGCCGTGCTCTTCGAGGGCCGCGAGCACGACCTCGGCGCAGAAGGTGTTGCCGCCGAAGGTGGAGGTCTGGGCGTAGCAGTCGACGTCGTTGTTCCAGATCTCGTACGCCGCCTCGGTCATGGTGAAGCAGCCGAACGGGACCTGGTGACCGCCCAGGTTCTCGCCGTAGACCAGGACGTCGGCGCCCAGCGGGTCGGTGAGCAGGCGGTCGTCGCCCAGCTCCAGGGCGGCGTCGCACACCACGACCATCCCGGACTGCTCGCGCACGGTGCGCAGCAGCGGGGCCAGCTCGCCGAGGACCGACTCGGTCATCGACTCGTCGCGCACGACCACGACCGCAGACCACTCGTGCTCGGGACCGACCCGCACCGCCTGCGCCACGTCGGACACCACGACCACGTGCGGCGTCATCGCCTGCTCGACGCCCTTGGAGGTCGGGTCCACGAAGGACGCGAGGTCGCCCTTGCCGTCGACCAGCAGCACCCAGCCGCCGTTGTCCCGCTGCCGGCGGACCGAGGTCTGGCGGGCCAGCTTCACCGCGCCGGACAGCGCCTCGACGGTGGAGTTGATGAGGAAGCTCCGGTAGAGCGCGGCACCACCACGCGCGGTGAGCGCCGAGCTGAGCAGGTACGCCAGCTTGGTGCTCGCCGCGTTGATGTAGTTGCTGGACGTCAGGAACGTGCACCGCTGTTCGGCGATTCGGCGGTCTATTCGATCCAACAGAGCAGTGGTCGCCGGTTTGAACACCGAACCCTCAGTCCACTGTCGGTCCACCGGTACTCCTCGAATTATCCGGAATGACGAGACGGCACGATCAGCAGGAGTCAGCCCGCTGGCCAAGATTTTCGCACACCCGATCGAGGAAGAGGCGGCCCGAGGAAAGTGGTGAGATAATTTGAAGCGATTGTGCGAAATGCACATCCGATCGTGCACCGGTAAACCGCGCGCGCCCCGGCGGGCTGCCGGGAACCGCGTTCGGGCGGTTCCCGGGCCACACCGGGGCGGCGCGCTGTCACCGGTCAGCGGGTGGCGGCCCCGGTCAGGCGCCAGCCCTGCGCACGGCGGCGCTCGCGCCAGAAGTGGGCGTACCGGCCGTCGCGGGCCAGCAGCTCGTCGTGGACGCCCTCCTCGACCGCGCGACCCCCGTCCAGCACGACGATGTGGTCGGCCTCGCGCAGGGTGTTCAGCCGGTGCGCGATCACCAGCACGGTGCGGTCCCGGGACAGGGCCGACATCGCCTGCTGGAGCGCGTGCTCGTTCTCCGCGTCCAGCGCGGCGGTCGCCTCGTCGAACAGCACGATCGGCGTGTCCTTCAGCAGTGCCCGCGCGATGGAGATCCGCTGCCGCTCGCCGCCGGACAGCCGGCCGCCGCCCTCGCCGACCGGTGCCTCCCAGCCGCCCTGGAGGCGTTCGGCGATGTCGTCCACCCGCGCCGTGCGGGCGGCGGCGTAGACCTCCTCGTCGGTGGCGTCGGGCCGGCCCAGCCGGATGTTGTCCAGGATGGAGCCGTCGAACAGGTAGACGTCCTGGAAGACGACCGAGATGACGGACGTGAGGTCCTCGGTCATCATCTCGCGCACGTCCACGCCGCCGACCCGCACCGCGCCGGCGTCGGGGTCGAAGAACCGCGCGATCAGCTTGATCACGGTCGTCTTGCCCGCGCCGGACGGCCCGACCAGCGCGGTCATCCTGCCCTGGGGCACCCGCATGGACAGCCCGTCGAGCACGCGGGACCCCCGGTAGCCGAAGGTCACGCCGTCCAGCTCGATGTCCGTGGAGCCCGCGCGCTTGCCGACGGCGGGCTCGGGCAGCGTCTCGGTGGCGAGCAGGTCGTTGATCTCGGTCAGCGCGGTCTCGGCCACCCGGATCGCGCCGCCCAGCTCGGCGGTGAGCATGATCGGTTCGACGAACCGCGCGGCGAGCACCAGCAGCGCGATCAGCTCGGCGGTGCCCAGCGAGCCGTCCAGGACCAGGTAGGTGCCCAGGCCCAGCAGCGCGATGAACGCCGCCTGCGCGATGAACACCAGCCAGACCACGCCGGGCATCCCGGCGCGCAGCATCCGGCGGCCGGCCGCGTGCTGCGCGACCAGGGCGTCGTCCAGCGCGGCGTGCCCCTCGACCGTGCGGCCGAAGGCCCGCAGGACCGGCTGGGCGCGGGCGAACTCGACGATCCGGCCGGCGGCGTCGGCGTGGATGCGGTCGGCCTCGCGGTCGGCGATCTGCATCCCCCGGCCCGCGACCCGGTAGACCACCGCCACCGCCACGGCGGCGACGGTCATCGAGATGGCCAGCCGCCAGTCGAACAGGAACATGCCCAGCACGACCACCAGCGGGGTGACGAACGTGTCGACCAACTGCCGCAGCAGGTGGGCGGGCACGCCCATGATGTCGACCACGCGCTGGGCGGCCATCCGCCCGAGGCCGCCGACGCGGTCGACGGTGAACCAGGACAGCGGGAGCTGCGCGACCTTGTCGCCGATCCGGTGGTGCAGGTCGCGGCACACGTTGGCCGCGGCGCCGTAGCCGCGCAGCGTCGCCGGGTAGCTCACCAGGGCGTAGCCGACCCACAGGACGGCGAGCGCGATCACCCACGGCCAGGCGCGGTCGGGCTCGGGCCCGAGCAGCTCGCGCAGGGCGGGGACGAGCAGGACGAACGCGATGCCCTGCATCAGCGCCGCCGCGCTGAGCCAGGCGAGCAGCTTGCGCAGCGGGCGCGCGTGGTCCGGGCCCAGCGCGGTGAACAGTCGACGGATCATCGTCCGGCCTCCTTCACGGCACCGGTCACGGCGTAGGGGTGGGGGTCGGTGTCGCCGGGCTGCGACTGCTCCTGGAGCCGCCACATCCGCGCGTACCGCCCGTCGGCGGCGAGCAGTTCCTCGTGGGTGCCCTGCTCGACCACCCGGCCCTGCTCCAGCACGACGATGCGGTCGACGCCGACCACCGAGGCGAGCCGGTGCGCGACGACCAGGACGGTGCGGCCGGCCGCCAGCTCGGACAGGGCGTCCTGGATCAGCGCCTCGGACTCCGGGTCGGCGTGCGCGGTCGCCTCGTCGAGCACCACGATCGGGGTGTCGGCGAGGATCGCCCGCGCGATGGACAGCCGCTGCGCCTCGCCGCCGGAGAAGCGGACGTCGCGCCCGACCATCGCGTCGTAGCCCTGCGGGAGGGCGGTGACGCGCTCGTCGATGGCCGCCGCCCGCGCCGCGCGCCGCACCGACTCGTCGTCGGCGTCGGGGCGGGCGAGCCGGATGTTGTCGCGCACGCTGGCGTCGAGCATCTGGACGTCCTGCAGGACGAACGACACCAGCCGGTAGAGCTGGTCCGGCGCGATCTCGCGCAGGTCGACGCCGTTGATCGAGATCGAGCCCGCCGTCGGGTCGAAGAACCTCGGCAGCAGCTTGGCCAGCGTCGTCTTGCCCGAGCCCGACGACCCGACCAGCGCGGTCACCGTCCCCGGTTCGAGCACCAGGTCGACCTCGCTGAGCACGGGCCGGTCCTCGTCGTAGGCGAACTGGACGCCGGACAGCTCGACCCGGACGCCACCGTCGCGTTCAGGGCTGCGCGGCTCGTCCGGCACCGCCAGCTCGGGCGCGGCGACGAGCGCGCCGACCCGCTTGGCCGCGAGGCCCGCCATCTCCAGGTCGGTGCCGTGGAAGTCCAGCGCCGCCAGGGGCGCGGCCACGCCCAGGCCGACGATCGCGAACGGCAGCAGCTCCTCCGGCGCGAGCGACCCGGAGGTGATCAGGGCCGTGCCGCCGACGAGGACGCTGAGCAGGATCGTGATGGGGCTGACCATGAGCGCCGACGCGGCGGTCTTGCGGTAGCCCTTGGAGATCCAGGCGATGAAGAACGTCGAGAAGTCGTCGGCGGCCTGCGCGAACTGCCGGTGCGCGCGCTTGGCCTCGCCGAACATCTTGACCACCGCGATGCCCTCGACGAACTCGATCACGCGGCTGCTGATGCGCTCCTGCGCCTCCTCGTAGGCGGCGGTCTCCGCGTCGAGGGTGGTCATCATCTTGATGAACAGCGCCACGCCGATCACCACCGGGATGAGCAGGATGAGCGCCATCCGCCAGTCCACCAGGAACAGGTAGACCAGCGTCGCCAGCGGCGTCACCAGGCTCGCGGTGAGGTTGAGCAGCGAGTGCGCGACCAGGTGGTGCATCGCGTCCACGTCGTGCTGCACGGCCTTGCCGATGCCCCCCGCGCCCTTGTCGGTGAACCACCCGAGCGGCACCCGGCCCAGCCGCTTGACCAGCCTGCGCCGCACCGAGAGCTGGAAGTCCAGGTCGGCCGAGTGGGCCAGCGCCCCGGCGGCCGTGGTCAACGCCAGCCACACCACCAGCGCGCCGGCCGCCACCGAGGCGACCGCCCACGCCCTCCCCTGGTCGACCGGCCCGTCCGCGAGCAGCACCTCGGCCAGTTCGGCCACCGCGACGAACGGGACGACCGCGGCCACCGCGCCGAGGGCCTGCAACCCGATCGCCACGCCCAGGCGCGACTTCACGGGGCGCAGCAGATCCCCGAGACCTATGGCTTCCGCCGGTTCCGCCTGAGCCGTGTTCATCGTGCCCCTGTCACTTTCCATAGCCCCTCGACCCCCGCTCTGCCCTCTGCCGGAACAGTTCGACCAGAGCACCTGGACCGGCACTCTCCGTGCCCGGGAACAGCGTAGCAGGAAACAGGTCAACCCACCTGTTTATGGGTCCGGTACCGCCTCTCACCTGGTCGCGGACAGTCCGCCGTCGAACGGGATGACCGTGCCGGTCAGGTACGCGGCGGCCCGCGAACCGAGGAAGCCCATGATCCCGGCGAGGTCGTCGATCCCGCCCGGCCGGCGCATCGGCGAGCGCAGCCCGATGTCGGCGGCCAGCTCGTCCTGGAGCATGTCCGACTCGAACGGGCCCAGCGCGATGGCGTTGACCGTCACCCTCGGTGCCAGCCGACCGGCCAGGTGCCGGGTCAGGTGGTGCATGGCCGCCTTGCTCGCCGCGTACGAGTAGATCTCGGCGGACGGCACGTGCAGGCCGTCGACCGACCCGATGTTGACCACGCGGGCCGGGTCGCCCGCGACCGAGGCCCGCTCCAGCACCGGGCGCAGGAACTTGGTCAGGTGGAAGACCGCCTTGAGGTTCACCTGGAGCACGGTGTCCCAGCCGGCGTCGTCGAACTCGTCCAGCGGCGCGGTGTGCAGCGCGCCGGCGTTGTTGACCAGCAGGTGCAGCCGGTCGACCCGGCCGGACAGCTCCTCGGCCAGGCCCCGGCAGCCCTCCTCGGTCACGAAGTCGGCGGACAGCGCGGAGCAGTCGCCCAGCACGGACAGCCGCGCGGCCGTCTTCTCCGCCGCCTCCAGGTCGCGCGAGGTCAGGTAGACCGTGGCACCCGCCTCCACCAGCGCCTGCGCGATCAGCGCGCCGACGCCCTTCGCCGCGCCGGTCACCAGCGCGGTCTTCCCCTCGACCGAGAACAACCCGGACCCGTGCTGGGTCATGACGACCGCCCCTCCTTGACCGCGAACTCGGCGGCACGTGCGCGCAGAGCCTTCTTGTCGACCTTGCCGACCGCCGTGAGCGGCAGCTCGTCGGTGAACTCGAACCGATCCGGGATCTTGTAGCCGGCCACGCCCCGGTCGCGGAGGTAGACCTTGAGCACGCGGCTCTTCAGCACGACGTCCCGGGTGACCACGAACGCGCAGATCCGCTCGCCCAGCAGGTCGTCGGGCTCGGCGACGACGGCCGCCCGGCGCACCTGCGGGTGGCTCATCAGCTGCTCCTCGACCTCCCCCGCCGAGACCTTGTCGCCGCCCCGGTTCACCAGGTCCTTGGCCCGGTCCACGACGACCAGGTGCCCCGAGGGCAGCCGGCGCACGATGTCGCCGGTGCGGTAGAAGCCGTCGGCGGTGAAGGCGCGCGCGTTGTGCTCGTCCGCGCGGAAGTAGCCCCGGATCGTGTACGGGCCCCTGGTGAGCAGGTGCCCGGGTTCGCCGTCCGGCACCGGGCGGTCGTCGTCGTCCACCACCAGCACCTCGTCGGCGGCCGACATCGGCACGCCCTGCGTCGTCTCCACCAGCTCGTCCGGGTCGTCCAGGCGGGTGTAGCAGATCAGCCCCTCCGCCATGCCGAACACCTGCTGCAACCGGCAGCCGAGCACCGGCCCGACCCGGGCCGCCGCCGCCGGCGTCATCCGGGCGCCGCCGACCTGGAGCACCCGCAGGCTGGACAGGTCGTGCCGGGTGTCGCCGGCGGCCTCCAGCCACAGCAGCGCGACCGGCGGCACCACGGCGGTGACGGTGACCCGGTGCCGCTCGACCAGCGGGAACACGTCGTCCACGCTCGGGCTCGGGGACAGCACGACCGTCGCGCCGGCGTCGAGCACGCCGATGATGCCCGGCGCGCAGAGCGGGAAGTTGTGCGCGGCGGGCAGCACGCACAGGTAGACGTCGTCCACGTCGAGCGGGCACGCGCCGAGGCTCGCCCGCGCGTTGTACAGGTAGTCGTCGTGGGTGCGCGGGATCAGCTTCGGTATCGCGGTGGTCCCGCCCGAGAGCTGGAGCGCCGCGATCGAGCCGGGGTCGGGGTCGGGCAGCGGCACCGGGTCGGCGAACAGGCCCTCCAGGGTGCGGTACGGCCCGGGGTCGCCATCCACGACGACCGTGCGCAGCGTCGGGCAGTCCGCCTGGACCCGCTCCGCCATCGCCCGGTGGTCGAACCCCGAGCGCTGGTCCGGGATGACCAGTGCGACGGCCTCGCTCTGCCGGCAGAGCTGGCGGATCTCGTGCTCGCGGTGCGCCGGCTGGACCAGGACCGGCACCGCGCCGACCCGGAACAGCGCGTAGCACAGCAGCACGAACGACCCGGTGTTGGGCAGCTGGACGATCACCCGCTCGCCGGCGGCGACGCCCGCGCCGTGCAGGCCCGAGGCGAGGCGGTCCACCTCGTGGTCCAGCTCGGCGTAGGTCCAGCTCCGGCGGTCGTCGACCAGGGCGGTGCGCCCGCCGTGCCGCGCGGCGGCGTCGCGCAGCGCCCGGCCCAGCGTGGTGCCGCTCCACAGCCCCTCGGCGCGGTAGGAGGCGGCCAGTTCCTCGGGCCACGGCGTGAGCTCGCGCTGCCGGACCTCTTCGGTCACCGGAAGGTTCATGGTCTGTTCCTGTTCAGGGCGTGGAGGGCCAGCTGGGCGGGTCGACGCGCACCTGGGTCAGCAACCACCGCACGAACTCCTCCTCGTGCTCGACCAGGTGGAAGTGGCCGCCGGGCATCTGCCGGAACTCGAAGCCCGCGCCGGTGCAGTCGCCCCAGCCGCGCGCCTCGTCGGCGTCGACCTCGACGTCGTCGTCGTTGATCACGGCGGTGATCGGCGCGCGCACCCGGGCCGGCGCGTCCGGGCGGTAGGTCTCGATGAGCCGGTAGTCCGCCCGGATCGTGGGCAGCACCAGCTCGCGCAGCGCCGCGTCCTCGAACCGGGCGGCGGAAGCGGCGTCCTGGGCGACCACGTCGGCGATCAGCCCGTCGTCGTCGCGCAGGTGCACCCGGTTGGGCCGTTGCCGGTGCGGGCCGGGGTGGGCCGAGACGATCAGCCGGGTCAGGTCCTTGCCCCGGTTCTCGACGCGCCGCGCCACCTCGTAGGCGACCGCCGCGCCCATGCTGTGCCCGAGCAGGGCGGTGGGGCGGTCCATCGCCGGCACCAGGGCGTCGGCCAGCTCGTCGGCGAGCAGGTCGAGGCGGTCGAACTGCTCGTCGCCGAACCGGTCCTCGCGGCCGGGGTACAGGGCGATGGCGAGCTCGACCCAGTCCGGGAGGTGCTGCACCCACCGGCGGTAGAAGCTGGGGCTGCCCCCGGCGTGCGGGAAGCAGACCAACCGCAGCCGCGCCGCCCGTTGCGGGCGGTACACGCGGTAGCAGGTGGCGTACCGGGCCGTGCGGCCCGGTGACGCGGTCCGGAACGGGCTCGTCATATCGCTCCTTCGTCCAGCGGCACCAAGTGGTCGAGCGGAACGTCGTGGACGCTCAGCTGCACGACGCCGGGGTCCTCGGCCAGCGTCGCGGTGGCGCGGTCCGGGTCCAGCACCTCGGCGGCGAAGTGCACGCCCGCCGGCACGGTGCCGTCGAGCACCTCGTCGAGCGTCGCCGCAGCGGCGGCGGCGACCAGTTCGGCCGCACCGGTCGCCCGCAGCACCAGCGAGCGCGTCAGCGGTCCGCCGGGCCCGGTGCCGTCGAGCTGGCAGAGCACCCCGACCTGCGGGGTCCGCCCGAGCACGTCGAAGTCGGCGGCGCGGTGCAGCCGCTCCGCCGTCGGCGCGAGGTCGGCCTCGGTGAGGGCGGGCAGCCCGCCCAGCACGGTCGACACCCGCCCGTCGAACAGCACGGTGTGCCAGTCGCCGTCGCGCAGGCCGAGCCGCTGCGCGGTCCGGCGCGCTTCCGGCGACAGGTAGGGGTGCACGGTCACCGGCTCGGTGAAGCCGGGCAGCGCCCGGTTCACCGCGCGCCGGGCGACGCCCGAGCGCGCCGCGCCGGAGCGCCAGCCCGCGAGGGACTCGTCCCGGCCCTCGATGATGCCCGCGACCAGGTCGTAGGCGCCGGACCAGCCGATCCTGTCCCGCACGCCGTGGTGCACGGTGAGCCGGTCGACCCCGGTGAACCCGCTGCCCGCGAGGTGGCGCGGGAGCAGCCCGGTCAGCCCGGGGATCATCCCGGCGGAGAGCACCGCCGCGACCGGGCACGGCGGCGCACCGGGACCGGTCATCACCTCGTGCAGGGGGTCGTCGCCGCCGACGTCCACGTAGTGCGCGCCCGCCCGGACGGCCGCCGCCGCGACGACGTCGCCGATCACCCGGGACGGGCCGGCGCAGTTGACCACGACGGTCGCGTCGGCGCAGAAGTCGCGCAGCGACGCGGGGTTGCGGACGTCGACCACGCCGGCCCGGCCGGTGCCGCCGAGCACGCCGGCCACCACCGCCTCGGCCGCCGCCAGGTCGCGCCCGCCGATCAGGACGTCCTCGACGCCGCGCGCGCGGAGCCGGGCCGCCACCTGCCTGCCCACCGCGCCGGAGCCGCCGAGCAGGCCGACGCGGTGCCGGGTGCGGGTCACCGGGCCGGCTCTTCCAGCAGGGCGGCCAGCGTGCCCATCACCGGCAGCGCCTGCCTCGGCACCACCTCCAGGTCGGGGCAGCCCGCCAGTTCGGCGGCGAGCGCCTTGCCCAGCGGTTCGCACACCGCCCCGGTGTCGATCAGCCGGACCGGTCCCGGGTACGGCTCGGGCCGGTGGCCGCGCAGCGCGCCGACCGTCTTGCGGAAGATGTCGAGCCGCGTGGTGATCGGGGTCTGCGAGCGCAGCCGGGCGGCCCGGTTGAGCGCTTCGAGCCGTTCCGAGCGCGGGCGCAGGCGCACCGGGTGGTCCTCGGGCAGCACGCCGTCGGCCGGGTAGCCGAACTCCTCGCCGCGCAACCCCAGCTCCATGGCGAACAGGGCTTCCAGCCGCAGCTCGTCGGTCACCGGCTCGTCGAAGCGGTAGCCGTCGACCAGCACCACGTCGTGCACCTCGACGCCCTGCGCGAGCAGCGCGTGCGCGAACTCCAGCGCGAGCACCGCCGCCGCGCCCGCGCCGACGACCTTGACCGGGCCCGGCCGCTCCGCGCGCACCAGGCGCGCGTAACCGGTCGCCCGCCGCCGGACCAGCGCGTCGTCCGCGACCCGCAGGTAGCCCTCCGCGTGCCCGGCGAACAGCCCGAAGACCTTGCGCGACGGGTCGAACAGGTCGCCGAGCTGCTGGTAGCGGTCGATCTCGCCGGTGGCGTCGTGCACCAGCAGCACCGTCGGCCCGGTCTCGCCGGTGCCCAGCCGGTGCAGCGGGGAGGCCGTGCGGGAGCTGTCGGCCACCTGCGGCGCGCTGTCCACCTGCGACTCCAGGTACCGGGCCATGGCGGCCACGGTCGGCTCCGGCAGCAACTGGCGCACCAGGGTGTCGAAGAACATGCCCGCCGCCTGCGGCACGCGCGCCCGCAGCTCCGCGACGAGCTGGGTGGACAGCAGCGAGTTGCCGCCCAGCGCGAAGAAGTCGTCGTTGCGCCCGACCCACTCGATCTTGAGCAGCTCGGCCCACAGCTCGGCCAGGGTCGTCTCGAGGCCCTCGCGCGGCGAGTCGCTGGCGGGCACGGCGGTCCGGTCGCCCAGCTCGCCCAGCCGGGCGGTCAGCGCGCGCCGGTCGACCTTGCCGTTGCCGGTGATCGGCAGCGCGGGCAGCGCCTGGACGAGCGCCGGGCACATGTACTCCGGCAGCAGCTCGCGCAGGTGGTCGTCGATCCGCAGCTCGTCCAGGTCCGGCGTCGGCCGGTCGCACTCCACGAACGCGACCAGCCTGCGCCGCAACGCGTCCGCGCCGTCCGCGAGCACCACCGCGCCGCGCACGGCCGGGTGGGTCAGCAGCGCCGCCTCCACCTCGGCCAGCTCCACCCGGTGGCCGCGCACCTTGACCTGGTGGTCCTCGCGGCCGAGGAACTCGATCGCGCCGCTGGGCAGGTAGCGGCCGAGGTCGCCGGTCCGGTAGAGCCGGCGGCCGGTGACCGGGTGGGTCGGGAACCGCTCGCCGGTGCGCCGCACGTCGTTGAGGTAGCCGGTGGCCAGGCCGTCGCCGCCGATGTACAGCTCGCCCGCGACCCACTCCGGGCAGTCGCGCAGAGCGTGGTCGAGGACGTGGAAGGTCTGGTTCCGCAGCGGGTAGCCGTACGGGATGCTCGGCGCGGAGGTGTCCACCTCGTCGATCGGGTAGTAGATCGACCAGATCGACGCCTCGGTCGCCCCGCCCAGCGAGACCAGCCGCACGTCGGGCACCCGCGCGCGGATCTCGTCGGGCAGGGTCACCGGGATCCAGTCGCCGGACAGCATCGCCAGGCGCAGCGAGCCGGTGCCGCGCTCGGGGTGGGCGCCCAGGTAGTGGCCGAGCATCTGGAGCTGCGCGGGCACCGAGTTCCACACCGTCACCGCGTGCCGCTCGACCAGCTCCGCCCAGTGGCCGGGGTCGCCCCGGCGCTGCGGGTCGGGCAGCACCAGCACGGCACCGAGCCCGAGCGGGCCGAAGATGTCGTACACCGACAGGTCGAACCCGAGGTTGGCCAGGCCCAGCGCGCGGTCCGAGCGCCCGACGCCGAACCGCTCGTTGATGTCGGCGACGGTGTTGGCCGCCGCCTGGTGGGTGATCATCACGCCCTTGGGCGTGCCGGTCGACCCGGACGTGTAGATGACGTAGGCGAGGGTGTCGGGCCCGACCCGGCGCACCGGGGCCTCGGGCAGCCCGCCGTCGGCCGGGACGTCGTCCAGCGCGACCACCCGCACCTGGTGCGGCACGGTGTCGTCGGCGTGGGCGCAGAGGATGAACCCCGCGCCGGAGTCGTCCAGGATGAGGTTGCGGCGGGCGGTCGGCTGCCCCATGTCGATCGGCAGGTACGCGGCGCCGGCCGCGAGCGTGCCGAGGACGGCCGCGACCTGGTCGATCCCCTTGTCCAGCGCGATCGCCACGAGCGCGCCCTCCGCGCCGACCGCGCGCAACGCCGTCTCGACGGCGCTCGCCCGCCCGCACAGCTCGCGGTAGGTGTGCTCGCCGGCGACGTCGACGACCGCCGTCCGGTCCGGGTGCCGCCGCGCGGCCTCGAACACGGGTTCGTGCAGCAGGGCGGTCGGCTGCGGGCCGCTGGTCGCGTTGACCTCCAGCCGCCGCCGGGCCTGCGCGGCGGGCAGCGGCACCGGGTCGGTCTCCGCCCAGGCGCCCCGGCCGCCGGCCAGCCGCCGCAGCAGGGCCTCGAACGCCTCGAACATCGCCTCGACCAGGCCGGGCGGGAACACGTCGTCGCGGACGTTCCAGTTGAGCAGCAGCGTGCCGTTGCGCTCCATCACCTGGCAGTCGATCCACACCTGCGGCGTCTGGGTGATGCTGAAGCCGACCTGGCCGGTCGCCCCGTCGTCCTCGCCGCCGCCGATCGCGCTGGTGTACACGACCGGCATCACCGCCTCGTCGCGGCTGCGCCGCCGCACCAGCTCGCGGATGACCTCGATGCCCGAGCAGAGCCGGTGGTCCATGTCGTCGAAGAGCTGCTGCCCCAGCCGGCGTGCCCGCTCGGCGAACGACTCCTCCGCCGCCGGCCGCACGGCCAGCAGGATCACCGAGGTGAAGTCACCGAACAGCGCGTCCACCTGCGGGTGCAGCGGCAGCCGGTTGTGCAGGGTCAGGTTGAGGGTGAACTCCGGTCGCCTGCTCCACCGCCCGACGACCTCGGCGAACGCGGCCAGCACCGCGCCGGACGCGGTCAGGCCCGCGGCGGCGGCGTGCTCCTTGAACGCCGACCAGTCGCCGGCCGCCAGCACGCCCGCGTGGCCGTGGAACGTCGGTGCCGCGTCGAGCTGGGTCGACGTCGGCAGCTCCGGGGCGGGCGGCAGGTCGTCCACGCGGGCCAGCCAGTACGCCCGGTCGCGGTCGTAGCGCGCGGACTCCAGCAGCCCGCGCTCGGCCAGCACGTAGTCCCGGTAGGTGATCCCGCACGGCGGCAGCTCGTGGTCCGGGTCGGCCTGCAACCGGTCGAGCGAGCCCAGCAGCCGCTGGATGCTCGTCCAGTCGGCCATCAGGAAGTCCAGCGACAGGTGCAGGACCGCCCGGTCCGGGGCCTGCGTGACGCACAGCTCGAACAGCGGCCACCGGTCGACCGGGTGCACCTGGTGGCCCAGCTCGTCGCGCACCTTGCGCAGCCGCGCGTCGACCGCGTCGGCGCTGTCGGCGCGCAGGTCCGCGACCGGGATCCGGTAGTGCGGGACCGTGCGCTGCACCTGCTGGTAGCCCTCCTGGTGGACCACCACCCGCAGCATGTCGTGGTGGGCGATCAGCCGGTTCCACGCCTGCTCGGTCCGCGCGGGGTCCAGCTCGGGGTACTCGACCTCCAGGTAGATGTGGCAGGCCACGCCGCCGTAGGCGTAGCCGTGCTGGCGCCCGACCAGGTACGCCGCCTGGACGTCGGTCAGCGGGAACGGCTCGTAGCGGTTCTCGGTGTCCGCGACGATGGTGGGCAGCCGGTCGACGCGCAGCGCCTCCAGCAGCTCCTCCTTCGCCGCGCGCATCCTGGCGACGCGCTCGGGCGTCAACGTCCCCTTGGGTGCCCGGTAGCGGAGCTGCCCCGCGTCCTCCCACAGGCGTACGCCCGCCGCAGCCAACTCGGCGATCAGCTCGTGAGCGCTCATAGGGTCCCGTCCTCCATCGAATCGTCTGCCGCCTCCACCGCGTCCAGGCTCGCGGCGATCGACGCCGCCACGGCGGCGACGGTCGGGTCCTGGAACATCTGCCGCAGCGCCAGCTCCACGCCGAACCGCGCGCGGATCGCCTCGGCGAAGTGCGTGGCGGACAAGCTGTCGCCGCCGAGCGCGAAGAAGTTGTGCGCCCGGCCGACCTCGGTCACGTGCAGGAGCTGCGACCACATCTGCGAGACGGTCTCCTCCATCGCGGTGCGCGGCGGCTCGCCGCCGTCGCCCGCGTCGGCCTGGTCGGCGAACAGCGCCGCGATCCGGCCCCGGTCGACCTTGCCGTTGGCGCTGAGCGGCAGCGCCGGCAGCACGGCCACCCGCTCGGGGACCATGTGCGCGGGGAGCTGCGCCCGGACGTGCGCGGTGACGTCGTCCTCGCGGACCACCGGCAGGTCGGGCGCGGTGCGCGCAACCAGGAGCAGCAGCGAGGTGCCGTCGAACCGGGTGGTGGCGACCTCGCGCAGGCCGGCCTCGTCCAGCACGTCCACCCACTCGGCGCCGTCCCGCAGCGGACCGCCGGGCCGGGCCCGCTCGCCGGAGGTGGGGGCGAAGCCGTACTCGATCAGGCCGGCGGTCAGCAGGCCGATCGGGGCCAGCTCGCGGTGCTCCAGGCCGATCAGCAGGCCCCGGGGCACGAGCAGCTGCCGGGCCAGCGCCGCGCCGGTGACCGGGTCGGCGTAGCGGTGCAGCGAGTGGTTCGCCAGCACGACGTCGAAGGCGTGCCGCAGCCCGTCGGGCAGCACGTCGTCGCGCACGACCTGGAACGTCGGGTCGTGCGGCAGGTCGGCGAGCCGCTCCTCGGCCGCGTCGAGCAGGCGCGGCGCGGCGTCGAGCAGGGTCAGCTCGACGTGCTCGGGGGCGACCGACTCCAGCAGCCGCCGGGCCGCGACGCCGGTGCGGCTGCCCAGCTCGGCCACCCGCACCGGCCGGCCCAGCTCGCCCGCCAGGGCGGTGATGGTCGCCGCCACCCCGCACAGCGCGCTGTCGGTGTCCGGCCGGGTGGCGACGGCGGCCTCCGGCGACAGCACCGGGTCCTCCAGCAGCACCAGCGGGTCGCGCTCGCCGCGCAGGATGCCGGCGACGGTGTCGGTCAGCTCGACCAGGCGGTCGGCGGTGGCGCGGACCGGCGCCCCGGCGACCGCGCGCCCGGCCTGCCACGTCGCCGGGTCCAGCGCGGCGTCCCGGCGCGGTCCGGCGGCGTACGCGTCGCCGTCTGCGGTGAGCACGTCCCGCTCGACCAGCCAGTCCAGCCAGAGCCGCAGCACGCCGCGCAGCTCGTCGGCCGCGCCCAGGGTGCGGGCCACGTCGTCGAGGGTGGTGGGGCCGTGGCCGACGCCGGCCTGCACCAGGCCGGTCACCCACGCCTCGATGAGCGTGGCCTCGACCTCGGCGTCCCCGGCGGTCGCGGCGACGGTGGCGCGGACGGCCGGCGTGAGCGCGGCCATGCCGCCCGACGCGATCGGCCCGCCGCACGGGTCGGTGACGACGGCGGCGGTGATCTTCTGCTGGGTACCGGTGCCGGTGGTGGTGACCACCGCGCGCCCGACGTGCGGGTGCGCCTCCAGGACCGATTCGATCTCGCCGAGTTCGATGCGGAACCCCCGCACCTTCACCTGGTGATCGGTACGCCCCAGGAACTCCAACGTCCCATCAGCCCAGAACCGACCCAGATCACCCGTCCGATACCACCGACCACCCTCCCACTCGACGAACTTCTCCGCCGAACGGACCGGATCACCCCGATACCCCTCCGCAACACCCACCCCACCGATCCACAACTCACCCGCAACCCAATCAGGACAATCCCGACCCGCCCCGTCCACCACCCGATACCGCTGATTCCGCAACGCAAAACCATACGGAACCGACCGCCACTCACCCGCCACCCGGTCCACCTCGAAAGCATTCGACCAGACAGCACCCTCGGTCGCCCCACCCAACGCCACAAAACGACCACCCGGACACCGCGCCGCAAAACGACCCGGCAAATCCAGACCAACCCAGTCACCCGACACCAACACCAAACGCAGACGATCAGCCAGACCCCGCGCCTCCGCCACCGACAAATACATCTCGAACAACGCCGGCACACTGTTCCACACCGTCACACCATGCCGACCGCACAACTCCACCCAACGCTGGGCCTCCCGCCGGTCACCCTCCTCGACCAACACCAGAGCCCCACCCACACCCAACAAACCAAAAATGTCATACACAGACAAATCGAAATCAGCAGCAGACACCGCCAACACCCGATCATCCGCATCCACACCAAAACGATCGTTCACATCCTCGACCGTGTTCACCGCCGCCCGGTGCGACACCTCCACACCCTTCGGCAACCCCGTCGAACCCGACGTGAAGATCACATAGGCCGAATCGGAGGTCGAGCGCCCGACGGGAGCCGGCAGCGCGTCGGGACCGACCTCGGCCAGCGCCACCAGGTCCACGCCGGCGGGCCACTCGCCGCCGGGCTCGTCCACGACCGCGCACCGCGCCTCGGCCGCTTCCAGCATCAGCGCGCGCCGGGCCGCCGGCTGGTCCACGCCCACCGGCACGTAGACACCGCCGGCCGCGAGGACGCCGAGGATGGCCGCGATCTGGTCCGGCCCCTTCGGCACCGTCACCGCGACCGCGTCACCCGGCGCGACCCCGCGTGCCACCAGCGCGGCGGCGACCCGCCGGGCCTGAGCGGACAGCTCGCCGTAGGTGCGGGTGCCGTCGTCACCCCACAGCAGCGCCGTGCGGGACGGGTCCGACTCGGCCAGCTCGAAGAACGCCTGGTGCAGCAGGTTGCCGCTCTCCGGTGCCTCGGTGGCGCCGACCCGGTCGCGCACCGCCCGCTGCGCGGCGGGCAGCGCCACGGGGGCCGTGGCCGACCAGTCGCCGTCGGCCAGCCACTCCACCACCTCGCGGTACGCCTCGAACATCCCCTCGACCACGCCCTCGGGGAACAGCCCCTCGACGAAGTCCCAGTTGAGGTAGATGCCGTCGCCGTACTCGCGGACCTGGTGGTCCAGCCACACCTGCGGGGTCTGCGAGATGCCCCAGCAGGCGTCGGCGTAGGCGTCGGCGCGCAGGTCCGGCAGGTCCTCCACGATGCCCAGGGCGCTGGTGAACACCACCGGCATGGCGACCTCGGCGGCACCGGCGCGGCGGGCCATCTCGCGCAGCACCCAGGTGGCGGGCACGGCCTGGTGGTCGAGGTCCTGCCACATCCGCTCCTGGAGCGCACGGGCGTTGTCCAGCAGCCCGGCGCCGGCCTGCGGCTGGTAGGACACCAGCAGCAGCGAGGTGAAGTCGCCCAGGATGTTGTTGATGTCGGGGTGCACCTCGCGGCGCTGGAACGTGGTCAGCACCAGCGTCATGTCCGGCCTGGTGCTCCACGCGCCGAGGACCTCGGCGTAGCAGGCCAGCAGCAGCGCCGACGGCGTCAGCTCGTGCTTGCGCGCCCGCTCGGTGATGCGGTTCCACCGGTCGATGTCCAGCCACACCTCCTTGCGCGCGAACCGGGGCTGCCCGATGCGCGCGGGGTCGGTGGCCAGCGGGAGCTGCGGGGCGGGCGGCAGGTCGTCCAGGCGGGACAGCCAGTACTCGCGGGCGGTGTCGACCTCGGTCGGCGACGGCTGCGCGTTGAGCTGGTAGTCGCGGAACGACACGCCGACCGGGCGCAGCTCCGCGCCCGGGTCGCGGTAGAGCTGTTCCAGCTCGGTCATCAGGATCAGCACGCTGAGCGCGTCCAGGACCAGGTTGTCCAGGCCCACGCCCAACCGCGTCCGCTCGCCGTAGCGCACCGCGCGGACGTCGAACAGCGGCCAGGCGGCGGGGTCGAAGACGCGGTGCGACATGGTGTCGCGCAGGCGGTCGAGCGCGGGGCCGGCGTCGGCGGCGGGCACGTCCTCGACCGGGATGGTGAACCGGGGCACGGCCGGCTGGACGCGCTGCGCGCCCTGCTCGTCGAAGACCGCGCGGAGGATGTCGTGCCGGTCGATCAGCGTGTTCCAGGCGCGTTCGAGCCGGTCGAGGTCGACGTCCACGCCCTCGAACTCGGTGTAGAAGTGGCAGCCGACGCCGCCGAGGGTGTACTCGGGCCGGCGGCCGATCAGGTAGGCGCGCTGCACGTCGGTGGTCGGGAACGGCTCGTACCGGGCCGCCTCGTCGGCGTGGAACTCCACGGGCGCCGGGGCGTCGTCGTCGAACCGGAGCTGCGCGGCGAAGTCGGCGAGCACCGGGTTGGCGAACAGCAGCCGCAGCTCCGCGCCGGCGATGCCCTCGGTGATCAGGCCGGCGATCAGCCGGGTGCCGATGAGGCTGTCGCCGCCGCAGTGGAAGAAGTTGTCCGTCCGGTGCACCTGCTCCAGCGGGAGCAGCTCCACCCAGATCTCGGCGAGCGCCTCCTCGATGGGCCCGCGCGGGGGCTCGGCGGCGACGTCGGCGGCGACCTCCTGCTCCGCGAGTTCGGCGGCGACCTTCGCGCGGTCCACCTTGCCGTTCGCGGTCAGCGGCAGGTCCGCCCGGACGGCCAGGTGGTCGGGCACCATGTGGCCGGGCAGCCGGTCGCCGGTCCAGGCGCGGACCTCGTCCACGTCGACCGTGTCGGCGGGCCACTCGGCGGTGACGGCCGCGACCAGGCGCTGCTGCGTGCCGGTGCCCGCCGTGGTCACGACGGCGCGTCCGACGTGGGGGTGCGATTCGAGCACGGACTCGATCTCGCCGAGTTCGATGCGGAACCCCCGCACCTTCACCTGGTGATCGGTACGCCCCAGGAACTCCAACGTCCCATCAGCCCAGAAACGACCCAGATCACCCGTCCGATACCACCGACCACCCTCCCACTCGACGAACTTCTCCGCCGAACGGACCGGATCACCCCGATACCCCTCCGCAACACCCACCCCACCGATCCACAACTCACCCGCAACCCAATCAGGACAATCCCGACCCGCCCCGTCCACCACCCGATACCGCTGATTCCGCAACGCAAAACCATACGGAACCGACCGCCACTCACCCGCCACCCGGTCCACCTCGAAAGCATTCGACCAGACAGCACCCTCGGTCGCCCCACCCAACGCCACAAAACGACCACCCGGACACCGCGCCGCAAAACGACCCGGCAAATCCAGACCAACCCAGTCACCCGACACCAACACCAAACGCAGACGATCAGCCAGACCCCGCGCCTCCGCCACCGACAAATACATCTCGAACAACGCCGGCACACTGTTCCACACCGTCACACCATGCCGACCGCACAACTCCACCCAACGCTGGGCCTCCCGCCGGTCACCCTCCTCGACCAACACCAGAGCCCCACCCACACCCAACAAACCAAAAATGTCATACACAGACAAATCGAAATCAGCAGCAGACACCGCCAACACCCGATCATCCGCATCCACACCAAAACGATCGTTCACATCCTCGACCGTGTTCACCGCCGCCCGGTGCGACACCTCCACACCCTTCGGCAACCCCGTCGAACCCGACGTGAAGATCACATAGGCGGAGTCCGTGCCGACCCGGCCCACCGGGACCGGCAGCGCCGGTGCGCCCAGCTCGCCCAGCACCACCACGTCGACACCCGACGGCCACTCGCCACCCGGCCGGTCCACCACCACGTGCGCCGCCTCGGCGGCCTCCAGCATCAACGCGCGCCGCGCCGCCGGCTGGTCCACGCCCACCGGCACGTAGACAGCGCCCGCCGCCAGCACGCCGAGGATGGCCGCGATCTGGTCCGGCCCCTTCGGCACCGTCACCGCGACCGCGTCACCGGGCCGCACGCCGCGCGCGACCAGGCCCGCCGCGACCCGCCGGGCCTGGTAGGACAGCTCGCCGTAGGTCAGGTCGCCGTCGTCGCCCCACAGCAGCGCGACCCGCGAGGGCTCGACCTCGGCCCGCTCGAAGAACGCCTCGTGCAGCAACTTGCCGCTCTCCGGCGCCTCCGTCGCGCTCACGACCTCGCGGACCACCTGCTGGCTCTCCGGCAGCGCCACGGGGGCGCGCACCGACCAGTCGCCCTCGACCAGCCAGTCCAGCACGCCGCAGTACGCCTCGAACATGCCCTCGACGACCCCGGCCGGGAACAGGCCCTCCACGAAGTCCCAGTTGCAGTACAGGCCGCCGTCCATGTCCATGATCTGGTGGTCCAGCCACACCTGCGGGGTCTGGGTGATCGAGTACCCCAGCTCGCCGAAGGACTTGCGGAACCGGGCGCTGAGCAGGTCGCCGCCGCCGATGTTGCTGGCGAAGACCACCGGCGCGCTGCCCGCCTCCGCGTCCGCCTGGCGCGCGATGTCGCGCAGCACCTCGACGCCCGAGTAGGCGCTGTGCGAGATGTCGGACCGGAAGCGGCGCTGCACCGTGCGCACGGAGTCCACGAAGGACTCGTCGGACAGGTCGACCGACAGCAGCACCAGGTTGGTGAAGTCGGCGATGACGCCGGGCACGTCGTCGTGCAGCGACACCCGGTCGAACACCGGCAGGTTCAGCAGCATCCGGGTCTGCCCGCTCCACCGGCCGAGCACCTCGGCGAACGCGGTGGCCAGCACCATGGCCGGGGTGAGCTGGGCGCGGCGGGCGAGCTTGACCAGCCGCTCGTAGCGGTCCGGGTCCACCCAGTGCGCGAGCCGGCGGAACACCGGCGTGCCGATCTGCGCCGGGTCGCACGCCAGCGGCAGCCGGGGCGCGGGCGGCAGGTCGGCGATCCGGGACATCCAGTACTCGCGGTCCCGCTCGCGCACCGAGCTGCGCACGCGCTCCAGGTCCTCGCGGTACTGCGGGAACGTGTACGTCAACGGCCGCAGGGTCTCGACGCCCTCGGCGTAGCAGGCGGCCAGGTCGTCCAGGAAGATGTTGAAGCCCAGGACGTCGACCACCAGCAGGTCCAGCTCGACGTGCAGGCGGGTCCGGCCGCCGGGCAGCGACGACAGCCGGACGTCGAACACCTCGCCCCGCTCGACCACCAGCCGGCGGTGCGACAGCTCGGACCGCACCCGGTCCAGCTCCCGCTCGACGCCGACCTCGTCCAGGGCCCCCAGGTCGTAGCGGGTCAGGCCGGCCCACACCGTCTCCGGCATGATCTGCTGGGTCCCGTCCTCCAGGAACCGGGCGCGCAGCATCGGGTGCCGCTCCGCCATCGCGTACACCGCGCGCTCCAGCGCGTCGGCGTCCACCCCGGAGCCGTCCACCTCGATGTAGACGTGGCACCCGACGCCACCGAGCACCTGCTCGTCGGCCCGGCCCACCCAGTAGGCGTGCTGGACCGGGCCCAGCTCGAACGGCGCGCCCACGTCGACGGTCACCGACTCGTCGTCGGCCGCCTCGGAGGGCACCCGCCCGTGCAGCAACTCCCACCACTGGGCGATGGTCGGCTGCTCGAACAGCTCGCCGACGTTGACCTCCAGGCCCTGCCGGTTCCACACGCCGACGATGCGCATGACCGAGATGGAGTCGATGCCGTACTCGATCAGGTTCTCGTGCTCGTCGACGTCTTCGGGCTCTTCATCCAACAGAGCGGCAACCAGCAGCAACAATTCATTCTTGCTCGCCGGGATGCGGTACGCAGCCCCGTTGTCGAAGACGGCTGCACCTGCGTCTGCCATGCCATACTCCAAGAATTACGAGGAACGGACCCGCCCCCGACAGTAACGAGCCGGTGACGCGACTGTCGAGGATTCGGATCCATTCCAAGCCGACTGCTGCGAAATGGATGAGGAGGCCGTGAGGAATGCACTCCGCCCGAGTACGGGCAAACCGGCCGGGCGTTGTCCCTAGCCGAAGATGCCCTTGATCCGGCCGGGTGCCTCGTGCCGACCCCAGTCCCGCACCCGCTGCATCAGGTCGGGGGTCGCCTCGAAGCAGCGGTTGTCGGGCGCGCTCAGCTCGAACGGCGCCGGGATGATGTCGGTGTCCCGCACCCGGGCGAGGATGCGGTCCGCCGCGTCCCGGGTGGTCACGGTGCCGGCCTCGACCTGCTCGCACAGCTCCCGGGTGTAGGTGAGCAGCTCGACGAGGTCCTTGCCGACCGGTGCCGGCAGCCCCGGCGGGTCGCTCTTCTCCAGCTCCCGCAGCACCCGGTCGTCACGCTTTTCCAGGAATACCCGGAAGGCGCGTTCCAGGGCCAGCGAGGGCAGCAGGCTGATGGATTTCCAGACCCGCGACACGGCGTTCCACAGCTCGTAGTCGCGGAAACCGACGAACGAGCTGTACACCAGGTCGTCGTGCACGTCGAACAGGCTCTGCTGGAGCTTGTCGACGTACTCGAAGCGCTCGGTCGACCAGTCGCCGTCCCGGGACGCCTCGATCAGCCGCCAGGCCAGCGCGTTGACCACCTCGAAGGTGTTGTTCAGGCCGCGCGAGTAGAGCGCGTCGATGAACCCCGCCGCGTGCGCGGTCAGGCAGTAGCGCTCGCCGACCGTGCGGGTGGCCGAGTACTGCAACCGCCCGGTGCTGACCCACGGGCGCACCACGCCCGCGTTGGCGAACTGCTCCGCGATCTGCGGGAACCGCGCGAGGAACGCGTCGAACTCCTCCTGCGGCGAGGAGTCGGGCTTGGGGAAGACCCGCTCGTCGAGCGTCAAGCCCACGCTGCACAGCGTGCTCAGCGCCCCGTCGTGGTTGTCGAACGGGATCACCCACAGCCAGCCGCCGTCGAACACGTGGTGCAGGGTGCCGTTGTGCCAGGGGCTGGGCTGCTTGTGGCCCGCCGCGCCCTCGCAGTCGTCGAACGGCTTGACGCCGACCATGTGCGTGAACAGCGTGCGCGAGTGGTGCCGCGCGCGGGTCGGCTCCTCGCGCAGGCCGAACTTGTCCGCGACCGGTGAGCGGAAGCCGCTGCCGTCGACCAGGTACTCCGCGCGGAACTCCTCGCCCCGGTCCGAGCGCAGCACGACCCCGCCCGGGCCGGTGTCGATGTCCTGGATGCGGGTGGCCAGCCGGCCCTCCGCGCCGTAGGAGACCGCGAGGTTGAACAGGTAGGCGTCGGTGTCCTGGCGGAACAGGTGGCTCTCGGTGCTGTGCCACTCCGGGATCATGAGCTGGTTGACCTGCTCCGGGTCCTGCGGCTCGCCCTCCCGGTGGTAGACGAACCCGAAGTGCTGCTTGCGGCCGCTCATCGGGGAGATCTTCTTCTGCACGCCCCGGTAGCTGGCCAGCGGCGCGATCTCGGGCACCTGGTAGCGGTCGGCGATGACCTTGATCATGGTCGAGGTGTAGGGGATGGTCGACTCGCCCACGGCGAAGCGCGGGTGCACGCCCGCGTCGATCACCAGCACCTTCACCCCGTGCCGGGCGAGCACGGCGGCCAGCGTCCCGCCCGCCATCCCCGCGCCGAGGATGGCGACGTCGTAGCGCTTGTCGTCCTGCGGTCCGTTGTCCGTCGTGTTCACGGTTCACCTTTCGGGAAGAGCAGTCTGTGACGGTGTTCTGCTGGTGGGGTGCGGCCGGCGCGGTCAGCCGGCCGTCACGTCGCGGCCTGGACGAAGCCGTTGCCGTCCACGACCCGCTGGGCGCGCGCCTCGTCCTCGCCGAGCGAACCCATCCGCCCCTTGAAGAAGACCAGCGGCTGCCGGCGCGGCTCCGGGACGCCCAGGTCCACCACCTCGCCGACGAAGATGGTGTGGTCGCCGATCTCCGAGGTCTCGGCCAGCCGGCAGGACAGGTACGCCAGGGCGTCGGTGAGCACCGGGACGCCGGTCGCGGACGGCCGGTGCCCGACGGTCTCCATCGACGCCGTCGCCCGGTTGGCGAAGGCCCACGCCAGCGCCTTCTGCCGCTCGGCGAGGAAGTTCACGACGTACGCGCCGGTCTCCCGCACGACCGCCCGCAGGCGGGAGTCCGCGTGCAGGCAGACCAGCACCAGCGGCGGGTCCAGCGAGACGGAGGTGAACGAGTTGACCGTGGTCCCGGCGGCCTGCTCGCCCCGACCGCTGGTGACGACCGTGACACCGGTGACGAAGTGCCCGCAGACGCGGCGGAGCGCCATCGGGTCGACCGGGCCGGCCTCGTTCGTTTCGGGGATGTCCGACGGCATCGGGTTTCTGCACCTCTCGGGTTGGGGAAGCGGCCCCGCCTGCCACGGCGGGGCCGCGCGCGTCGCCCGCGCGGCGGCGTGGTGGGACCGCCGCGCGGACGACCTCAGATCGCGTCGCGGCACAGCTCCCGGGACTCCGGGGCCACCGCGACGCCCAGGTCGCGCAGCCGGTCCACCTGGGTGCGCATCGCGTGCGCGCCCTCGTCCAGGTCCGGGTAGTCGACCGGCGCCATGCCGAGCCGCTCGACGCACTTCTCGACGGCGATGTTGGCCCGCCGGTCGTTCTGCGGCATCAGCCAGTGCTGGTAGTCGTCCTGCCACGCGTGCATGACGGCGGTCTCGCTGCGCGCCCGCACCTTGTCCAGCGTCTCGGTCTGGAGCCGGGCGGCCTCCACGCTGTCCATGCCGATGTGCGACCACGGCGCGAGCGTGTCGGTCGGGTCGGTGGCGACGATCTTCAGCTCTTCGCGGTCCTCCCACAGCGGCATGTTCTCGTCGCTGATGGAGAACTTGTTGACGTAGTAGTGGCCGACGAACTCCTCGACGAGGTAGTCGAGGGTGTCCTGGTACATCTCCGGCGTCTCGCCCGGGTAGCCCGCGATGAAGAAGATCGAGTAGGTGACGTCGCTGTCGGACAGCAGCTCGGCGGCCTTGCGGTTCTGCTTGGCGGAGACCCGCTTGCTCATCCGCTTGAGCGTGGCGTCGTTCATCGACTCGAAGCCGATGTAGAGCCGCCGGCAGCGCGCGGCGGCCAGCTTCTCCACCACCGCCTCCGAGTCGATCGTGTTGGCCCGGCTGAAGCCGTCCCACGGCGGGGTGTCGGACTGCGGCAGGATCTCCAGCAGCTTGCGCAGCCGCGTCGGCGGGATGGTGAACGTCGAGTCCATCGCGTACATCAGCGACGCGCCGTTGAGCTTCGCGTAGCTCTGCCAGTCGTCCCGGATCTTCTCCGCCGACTTGTAGCGCCACTTCGGCGACGCGGCGGGGAACGAGCAGAACTTGCAGTCGAACGGGCAACCGCGCATCGACTCGTACGGCACGATCGCGGCGTTGCCCAGCACGCTCGGCGAGGGGAAGCCGTCGATGTCGATGTACTCGATGGGGTTGATCCTGATCCGGCGGTCCTCGCGCCACACCAGGTTGGGGATGTCGCCGAGGAACGCGCCCTTCTCCATGGCGTCGAGCGTCATCGGCAGCGACTGCTCGCTGTCGCCCCGGATCACCGCGACGATCTCCGGGTGGTGGTTCATGGCGGGCATGTACTTGAGGTTGGTGTACTGCCCGCCGGCGATGATCCTCGTACCGGGCAGGTTGTCGGTGATCCAGCGGATCGCCTGGTCGAGGATCTGCGGGTTCCAGATGAACGTGGTGGACAGCAGCACCAGGTCGAAGTCGCCGGCGGGCGGGACGGCGGTGCCCGTCCACACCCCGTCCAGGCCGAGCATGTCGTAGCTGTGCCCGCTGGACTCCAGGATCGACTGGAGGGTCACGGTGGTCAGGTGCGGCGGCATGGTGTTCGACGCCGGCCGCAGGAGCCCGTACCGGGTGCCGGCGTGCTCGAACGCGAACTGGTCGAGGCTCAGCTCGGGGAGGCCCGCCCGGCGGAGCATCTCCCGGGCGCGCTCGTCGAAGGACGGCTGGAACAGCGAGCCCTCCAGGTAGGTCTCGTGCAGTTCCGCAGGCCCGAGCCCGCTCATCAGCAATACGCGCATAGTTGAGGTCGCTCCCCATGTCGACACCGGTGCGGGCACTTAGAGCACAAGTGCCGAGTCTCCGCCGGGTGCCCTGCACAGACTCTGGACGAGTTCTGTACGTCCCGACCGGCCGCGGGACCGCGCGCCGGCCGGGTCCGGGAAACTCCGGAGACAGGCCGCGCGCCCGGGATTACCGTGCGGTCGCATGTCCGGAGAACGCAGCACCCTCGCGTGGCGACCGCTCGCCCGGCACGACGCCGTCGCGTCGGCCGACCTGCTCAACGCCGTGGAGGCCGTCGACCGGATCGGCGAGAACTACACCGCCGAGGACACCCTCCAGGAGCTGGTCGACCCGTACGCGGACCTGGAGCGCGGGAGCCTCGCCGCGTTCGACGGCGACGTGATGGTCGGTTACGTGAAGGTCCGCTTCAAGCCGTCGGCGGACGTGGTGCACCGGGTGTTCCTGGACGGCGCGGTCCACCCCGACTACCGGCGGCGGGGCGTCGGCACCGCGCTCGTGGACGCCGGGGTGGCGGCGGCGGAGGTGCTGCACGCCGCGCACCACCCGGCGGCGCGGCTCGTGGTCGACGTGCACAAGTGCGAGCACGTCGCCGGCGTGGCCGAGCTGCTGCGCTCCCGGGGTTTCGCGCCGGTCCGCCACTTCCAGCGCCTGGAGCGCGCGCTCACCGGCACCACGCCCGACCCGGCGGTGCCGGCCGGGCTGCGGGTCGAGCCGTGGTCGGAGCAGGTGGACGAGGACTTCCGGGTCGCTCGCAACGAGGCGTACCGGGACCACTGGGGCGCGGTGCCGATGCCGGTGGACGCCTGGCGCAACAAGGTCGTCAACCAGACGTTCCGGCCCGGGGCGAGCTTCCTGCTGCGCGAGGTCGCCACCGGTACCCCGGTGGCCGTGTTGGTGACCGCGCACTGGGAGGCCGACGCGGAGACCACCGGCATCCGGGACGCGCACTTCGTGGTCCTCGGGACGTCCCCGGCCCACCGCAGGCGCGGTGCTGCCGGGGCGCTGCTCGCGCACGCGCTGCGGGCCGCCGCCGAGCAGGGCCACCACCGCGCGAGCCTCACCGTCGACTCGGCCGCACCCTCCGGGGCGTCGGGCGTCTTCGCGCGTGCCGGCTTCGCCCCTGCGGCGCGGTACGTGCGCTGGGCCCTCGAACGCTGACACCGGCCGCACCGCGTGCGGTGAGCACTCGCCCCTCGCCGGACCCGCGCTGCACCGCACCCGGCACCCGTGGCACGGCATACTGGCCGCCATGCTCAAGCCCGACGGGCCGTTACCCGGCCGCCTCGGCGGTGGTCCGTGCTCGTCCTGAGGGCGGAGCGGTTCACCGGCCCGGGGCGGTGGCGGTGGGTGCTCACCGACGCCGGCCGGTTCGTGGCCGACCACGAGGTGTCGCTCGACGAGGCGTGCTGGCAGCACGAGGCGTTCGCCGACGTGCACGGCTACCTCCGGGTGCACGCCGCCGCCGACGAGCGCACCGCGTCGGAGGCCCGGATCGTCGCGCGGCTCGGCCGGTGGATCGGTGAGCGGGTGCTGGGGCCGGTCGGTCCCGCGCTGCTCGCCCGCGCACCCACCACCGTGCTGGTGGCGATCCCCGGCCCCGCCCGGGTGCTCGCGTTCCGCCCGCTGGAGTTCGCCGTGGTCGACGGGCAGGCGCTCGCCCTGGCGCGGATCGCGTTCGTCACCCACCTGGAGACCGCCCCGGCGCGTCCGCCGCGCGCCGAGGTCGACCCGGCGCGGCCGGTGCGGGTGCTCGGCGTGTTCAGCCTGCCCGCCGGCACGTCGGCGCTGAACCTGCGCCGCGAGCGGCACGAGGTCGCCGCCGTGGTGCGGGAGGTCGCCCAGACCCAGGACCTGGCGATCGACTTCCGCGTCGCGCAGCACGGCGTGACCCGGCACCGCCTGCGCGAGGTGCTGGAGGACGCCGACGGCTGGGACGTCGTGCACGTCTCGGCGCACGGCTCGGGCGGCGGCCTGCTGCTGGAGGACGTCGACGGCACCCCGGACCCGGTCACCGGCCGGGAGCTGGTCGACCTGCTGCTGGCCACGGCGCACCGGGTGCGGCTGGTCGTGCTGTCGGCCTGCTCGTCGGCCGCGCCCGTCCTGGCCCACCAGCGCACCCGGCTGGGCCTCCGCCCCGCCCCCGACCCGGGGCCGACCGCGACCGACCAGGGGCCCGACGCGCTGTCCGCGCTGGCGCTGGAGCTGGTCGACCGGCTGGACACCGCCGTCGTCGGGATGCGGTTCCCGGTCACCGACGACTTCGCCATCGGGCTCTCCCGCGAGTTCTACCGGCGGCTGCTCGGGCGCGGGCAGCCGGTCGCCCAGGCGCTGGCGCTCGCGCTGCCCGACGCGGTGGGGCGCGCGGCGACCCCGTCCCGGCCCGCCGCCTCGCTCGGCACGCCGGCCGTCTTCGGCGCGCGGGCGGTCGACACGGCGGTGCGGGCCCCGCGCGCCGGCCCCGTCGTGTTCGACGAGGCGCAGGCCCGCCGGACGGCCCACCTGCCCGACCCGCCGGAGCGCTTCGTCGGCCGGTCGCCCCTGCTGACGGCGGCGGCGGGCGTGCTGGCCCCGCGCAGCCGCCGGTCCGGCCTGCTGCTGCACGGGATGGCGGGCATCGGCAAGACGGCCGGCGCGGTGGAGCTCGCGCACACCCACGGCGACGGCTTCCGCACCACCGTCTGGTACCGGGCGCCCAACGACGGCGACCGGACCGCCGACGCCCTCGCCGACCTGGCCGAGCGGCTGGAGTCCGCGCTGCCCGGCCTCGACCTGCGGCACCGGCTGGGCGACCGCCGGGAGTTCGACCGGTTCCTGCCGGTGCTCACCCGGTTCTGCGCCGCCACCCGCGTCCTGTTCGTGCTGGACAACCTCGAATCGCTGGTCACCGACGACGGGCGGTGGCGCGACCCGGGGTGGGCCGGGCTGGTCGCCGCGCTGACCGACCACACCGGCCTGTCCCGCGCGCTGCTCACCTCCCGGCGACCGATCGCCGACCTGCCCGACGCGGTGGTGAGCCGCCTGGTCGGCCCGCTGCCGCTGGACGAGTCGCTGCTGCTGGTGCGCGAGCTGCCCCGGCTGGGTCCGCTGGTGGACGGCGCGGTGCCGGGCGTCGGCGCGGAGGACGGCCGGAAGCTGGTGGCGCGGGTGCTGATGGCCGCGCAAGGCCACCCGGCACTGCTGGAACTGGCCGACCGCCAGGCGTCCGACGCCGACGGGCCGGCGGCGCTGCTCGCCCGGCTGGCCGACGCCGAGCAGGCGTGGACCGGCACGCCGACCCCCGTGCGGGACTTCTTCGAGACCGGCGACACCGCCGCCGACGCCGACCACCACCTGGGCGTGCTGCGGGCCTGGACGAGTGGCCTGGTGGCCTCGCTGCCCGAGCACGAGGCGGCGCTGTTCACCGTGCTGTGCCTGCTGGAGGACGGCGACCAGTTGCACCCGGTGGTCCTGGGGGTCTGCGACCGCCTGCCGGACACCGACGCCGCGCGGGTCGACGCCGCGCTGGCCGTGCTGGCGGGCGTCGGGCTGGTCACCACGACCCGGCTGCCCGACCAGGACGTCCCGGTCCACCTGGTGCACCCGGCCATCGCCCCGGTCGGGCGCGACCTGGCCGACGCCGGGTTCCGCGCGCGCGTCGACCGGGCCGCCGCCGACACGTGGTCGTCGAGCCTGCTGCTCGCCGTGCGGCACGAGGACGAGCCCACCCCGGACTGGTGGGTCGACAGCGGGTGGCTGGTCCGCCGCGCAGGCCGGGGTGCCGTGCCCTACCTGCTGCGGCTGGGCGACGCCCGGACGGCCCTGGCCGTGGTGGAGCAGTTCCTGGTGCGCGACATGTCACCCGCCGCGATCCGCAGCGCGCTGCCGGCCGTGCGGGCGCTCGCCGGACTGGCGCGGGGCACCGAGGTGGAGTCGCACGTCGACGCGCTGCTCGCGTCCCTGCTGTGGCCGAGCGATCCCGTCGAGGCGGAGCGGGTGTTCCACGACGCCCGCGCCGGGTCGGCGGTGCTCAAGGCGACCTTCCAGCTCGCGCACGGCTGCTTCCGGACCGGTCGGCTCGCCGAGTCGCTCGCCCTGACCGAGGAGCTGCTCGGCCACGACGTCGGCCCCCGGACGCGGGTGTCCCTGCTGGCGGACCGGGTGCTGTGCCGCGTGGAGCTGCGCGTCGAGCAGGACGGCGTGGCCGAGATGCGCGGGCTGCGCGACCGTCTGGCGGACCTGCCGGAGGACGAGTCGGACGGGCTGTTCGCGCCCTGGCAGGTGCGCGAGCACGTGCACCACGTGTCGTCCGTCGTCGCCACGCGGGCCGAGGACTGGGCGGAGGCGTTGGCGTGCAACGAGGTCGTCGCGGAGTCGGAGCGCCGCCGCGACGCGCCGCCCCTCGTCCGCGCCATCACGCGGTTCAGCCGGTACGGCCCGCTGCTGTCGCTCGGGCGGGTCGGGGAAGCGCGCGGAATCGTGGTCGACTGCCTCCAGGTGTTCGACCGGGAGGGCGACGCCGAGCACCTGGGCAAGGCGTACGGCGCGCTGGGCGACCTGGAGTTCGAGCGCGGGCACCCCGATGTCGCCCAGGAGCACCTCCGGACCGGCCTGCGCCGCCTCTACGCGACCGGCAACGCGCTCGCCGTCGCCGACAGCCACCGGGGCCTGGGCCGGCTGCTGCACCTGACCACCCCGGACCACGCCGCCGCAAACCTGCACGGGATGGCCGCGCTGCTGCTGAAGACGCTGGCCGGCGTGGCACCCGACGACGGGTGGCTACGCCTGCTGGCCACCGGTATTCGTTGGCACACCGACGTGCCGGCTTCGGTGGGTGCCCTGGTGAGCGGACTGGCCCGGGTCGACGGCCCCCGGTTCGGCGAGCTGCTCACCCGTCACGCGGAGCCCCACCGCGTCGAGGAGGCGTTCGGCCGGGCGTTGGACGCCGTGCTGGCCAAGGCCGCGACCCACGACCCCGACCTCCTCCAGTTCCTCGTCACGTGGGAGCCGGTGGTCGCCGCCATTGCCGCCGCCGCGCACGGGAACCCGCAGGCCGGCACGCTGGCGGACCGGATCCTCGAGGACTACGCGACCCGGTCGGCGACGTGGCGGTCGCTCGCCGCGACCCTGGCCCGCGTCCGGTCCGGCGAGCGCAACCCCTCGCCGGTCCGGGGCGACCGGTTCGACGTCGCCATCACCCGCCGGGCGCTCGCCGCTCTGGACGACGAAACGCTGGTGGAGCGGGAGTTGTGGCCGTTGAGCGGCTTCGGCACCGGACTCGGCCTCCTGGCGCGAGCCGTCCACGACGGGGACCGGGAGGCCGCCCGGACGGCAGCGCGGGGCCTCACCACCGAGGAGGCGATCCGCGAGCTGGGCCTGACGGACGTGGTCGAGGCGCTCGCCGTGGTGCCCCCGGCCGCGATCACGGTCGTCGGCGGCAACGCGGTGGCGATGGCGTTGGTGGCGACGTTCCGCCGCTCCCTGCCCCAGCGTGAGCCCGGCCGCGCGCGCTGGTGACCACCTCCCAGCGGTCGACCGGGGTCCGGTGGACGTGCAGGTGCCCGACCTGCCGGAGCGCGGCGTGCCTGGCGAAACCGCTTCGGCCGGCGACGTCCGACTACCGATCGTTCCGAGCGGTGACGGATTGTGTTCTGTGGGTTGGATTTCCGCGTCGAGGCGGTGGATGGGGCGTGCCCGTCGATCTCGTAGACTGCCCGACCGGATCGGATCGAACCTGGGGGCACAGCACAGTGACAGCGAACACGCACGCCGCAGCGACCGCTGTCGCCCCCGAGCAGGTGCCGCCGGCGCGGCGGGCGTTCCGGACCGACATCCAGGCGTTGCGGACCATCGCCGTGATGGCCGTGGTGCTCAACCACATCTGGCCCACCTGGCTGACCGGTGGCTACGTCGGCGTCGACGTGTTCTTCGTCATCTCCGGCTTCCTCATCAGCTCGCACCTCGACCGCGAGATCGTGCGCACCGGCCGGGTCCGGCTCGGGCGGTTCTACGCGCGCCGGGTCCGGCGGCTGCTGCCGGCCGCGTTCCTGGTGCTGGGCGTCAGCCTCGCCGCCGCCTACGTCCTGCTGCCGTACCCGCGCTGGGAGACCAACGCGCACGAGGCGCTGGCCGCCGCGCTCTACGCGGAGAACTGGCTGCTGGCGGTCAACTCGGTCGACTACTCGGCGTTCACCGCCGTGGCGAGCCTGGCCCAGCACTACTGGTCGCTGTCCGTGGAGGAGCAGTTCTACCTGCTGTGGCCGCTGCTCCTGGTGCTGCTGTTCAAGATCAGGCGGCGCACCGCCCAGGTGGTCGGCATCTGCGCGGTCGGTGTGGCCTCGCTCGCGTTCTGCGTCTACTTCACCGAGGTCGCCAAGAGCCAGGCGTACTTCGTCACGCCCGCGCGGGTGTGGGAGTTCGCCATCGGCGCGCTGATCGCGTTCGGCGGGGCGAAGCTCGCCCTGCCCCGCGTCACCGCCGGGCTCGCCGCGCTGGCGGGGCTGGTGCTCATCGTCGGTTCGGCCGTGCTGTTCGACCACCACACGGCGTTCCCCGGCTACCTCGCGCTCGTGCCGACCGTCGGCACGGCGCTGGTGATCCTCGCGGGCACCGGCGGCGGGCGGCAGTGGCACACGCCGGTCTCGGCCTCGGCACCGGTCCAGTTCCTGGGTGACATCAGCTACTCCCTGTACCTGTGGCACTGGCCGCTGATCGTGCTCGCGCCGTTCGCGCTGGCGGACACGCTGGTCGAGGGCAGGATGACGCTCGTGCACCAGGTGGGCGTCCTCGTGGTCGCGGTCGTGCTGGCCTGGCTGTCCAAAGTCCTGGTCGAGGACCGGGGCATCGCCTGGCGACCGCTGGCCGACAGCACCCGGAACACGTTCGTCGCCATGGTCGCCGGGATCGTCGCCATCGGACTGGTCGCGGGCACGCTGCTGTGGACCTTCGACCGGCACGTCGCGCAGGCGGCCCGGGAGCAGGCGCAGCAGGTCGAGACCGAGTGCCACGGCGCGGGGGCGCTGGTCCCGGGGCGGCAGTGCGCCGACCCGTTCGGACCGGCCCGGATCGCCCAGCTCGGCCCGGCCAACGCGCCGTGGGGCGCGGGCGCGGACTGGTGCACGGCCGTCGACCGGCACAAGGTCGGCGACCGCCAGACCACCTCGGTGTGCGACTTCAGCGGCGGCGCGGCGGACCCGACCTCGGTGTGGCTGGTCGGCGACTCGCACGGCGAGCAGTGGCAGGCCCCGTTGCTGGACCTGGCGCGCGAGCGCAAGTGGCGGGTCACCATGAGCCTGCTGGGCGGCTGCCCGTTCGCGAAGATCCCGTTCGTCGGCTACCAGGGCGTCGAGTCGCCCGAGGACGCCGAGCGCTGCCAGGACTGGGTCGCCGAGGTCTCCGCCGAGATCGGCAGGACCAAGCCGGACACGGTGTTCATGTCGTTCTACGCCCGGCAGCAGCTCGCGCGCGACGCGTCGGGCCGCACGCAGGCCCAGTACTACCGCGACGGCCTGGAGCCGTTCTGGGAGCAGTGGACCGGCGCGGGCGCGAAGGTCGTCGTGCTGGGCGACCCGCCGCTCAACGGCGAGGTCAGGGCGCTGGACTGCGTCGGGCTGAACCCGAGGAACCCGGCGGCGTGCGCGGTCGACCGCAACCGCGCCCAGCCCGCCGACCCGCTCGCGGAGGCCGCGCGGGCGACCCGGACGGCGGGGGTCACCTACGTCGACACGACCGACTACTTCTGCGACGACCGGAAGTGCTACGGCGTGGTCGGCGGTGTGGTGGTGTACTTCGACGCCAACCACCTCAACCGCGAGTTCAGCCGCACCCTGCGCCCGGTCATCGCCGAAGCCCTCGGTATCGCGCCGAAGTGAGCCACCCCGGCCCGGTCAGGCGCAGCAGCCGGCGGGCCGGGCCCGGTCGTCGGTGCAGCACGCGGCAGTCGTCGTGGGCTCCGCGCCGAAGGTGGCCGAGTCGTCCTTGACGACATAGACCTCCCACGGTTCGCCGCCGGGACCGTGCACCCAGACCTTGTCCTGGACGGCGTAGCAGCAGGTGGTGTCGTTCTGCACGTCGGTGAACAGCCCCAGGGCGGACAGGCGTTCGGTGGCCTGCTCGACCTGGTCGGTGCTCCCGACCTCGACGCCGAGGTGGTCCAGCACGGTGTCCTGCCCCGCCGCGCCCTCCAGCAGGACCAGCTTGAGGGGCGGTTCGGTCACCGCGAAGTTGGCGTAGCCGGGGCGCAGCTTGGCCGGTTCGACGCCGAGCAGCTTGGTGTAGAGGGCGATCGAGGCTTCCAGGTCGGCCACGCGCAGGGCCAGTTGGACACGGGACACGGGTGCTCCTTGGATAGATGAACGTCTAATCAGGGCGCCGCTCCGGTCACCTCCTGATTCGATGGATGTCAATCTAGATACATGTCGAAACAGCTTCCGGTGGTCGCAGCGGGGCCGCCGTGCTGCTCCCCGCTCGTGCGCGAGCCGCTGACCGCCGAGCAGTCCACCGGGTTGGCGCGGATGTTCAAGGCACTGGCCGACCCGGTGCGCCTGCGCCTGCTGTCGATGATCGCCTCGCACGACGGCGGGGAGGCGTGCGTGTGCGACCTGACCGACGCCTTCGACCTGACCGGCCCGACGATCTCGCACCACCTGAAGGTCCTGCGCGAGGCGGGGATCATCGACGGCGAGCGCCGGGGCACGTGGGTGTACTACCGGGCGCTGCCGTCCGCGCTGCGCACCCTGTCCGACGTGCTCACCACACCCGACCGGGCCGCGAGGGCCGTCCGGCACAGTAGTTGAGGAATCAACCAAAGCTCCGGATTGTTCCACCGGACGTGAAGAAAATCGGATTCCTGTCGTTCGGGCACTGGTCGGACAGCCCGCACTCGCGGGCGAGGACGGCCGGGGACACCTTGACCCAGTCCATCGACCTCGCGGTGGCCGCCGAGGAGCTCGGGGCGGACGGTGCCTTCTTCCGGGTGCACCACTTCGCCAGGCAGCTCGCGTCGCCGTTCCCGCTGCTGGCCGCCATCGGCGCCAAGACCGACCGCATCGAGATCGGCACCGGCGTGATCGACATGCGCTACGAGAACCCGATGTACATGGCCGAGGACGCCGGTTCCGCCGACCTCATCTCCGGCGGCAGGCTCCAGCTCGGCCTGTCCCGGGGGTCGCCCGAGCAGGTCGTCGACGGCTGGCGGCACTTCGGCTACCGGCCCGCCGAGGGCGACACGGAGGCCGACATGGCGCGCAAGCACACCGACGTGCTGCTCACCCTGCTGGAGGGCGAGGGCTTCGCCCAGCCCAACCCCCGGCCGATGTTCCCCAACCCGCCGGGCCTGCTGCGCGTCGAGCCGCACTCGCCGGGCCTGCGCGACCGGATCTGGTGGGGCGCGGGCTCCAACGCGACCGCCGTCTGGGCGGCCCGGCGCGGGATGCACCTCATGAGCTCGACGCTGAAGAACGACGAGGGCGGGGCACCGTTCCACGTCCAGCAGGCGGAGCAGATCAGGGCCTACCGCAAGGCGTGGTCGGAAGCCGGGTGGCCGCACGAGCCGCGCGTCTCGGTGTCCCGCAGCATCTTCGCGCTGACCTCGGACCTGGACCGCGCCTACTTCGGCCACGACGGCGGCAGCACCGACAAGATCGGCTACATCGACGCCGACACCAGGGCTGTCTTCGGCCGCACCTACGCCGCCGAACCCGACGTCCTGGTCGAGCAACTGGCCGAGGACGAGGCGATCGCGGAGGCCGACACCCTGCTGCTGACCGTGCCGAACCAGCTCGGCGTCGACTACAACGCGCACGTGCTGGAGAGCATCCTCACGCACGTGGCCCCGGCCCTCGGCTGGCGCTGACCGGCACGAGCCCTGACCGGCACGAGCGCGGAGCGGGTCAGCCCGGGGTGCGGTCGAGCGCGCCGGAGAGCACCTGGGCGGTCTGGGCGAGGCGGTCCTCGGTGACGGGCAGGCCGCCGGTCCGGCACAGGAGTTCGTCGCGCGACACGACGAGCGTCGCGCCCCGGTACCGGTCCGCGTCGAGGTCTTCCTGCATCACGACCTCCAAGCGGTCGGCCACCAGCACGAGCGCGGCGTCGGGCAGGTCGGAGTCGAGCAGTCGGCGCAGGTCTGCGACGTGGACGGGCACGGCACCTCCCGGGAGTGCGGGTTCTCCCGGCGGGGTGCCCGCCCCGCCGGCGTTCCATGCGGCGGTCCGCTGACGGCGGCGTGAACGCCGACCGGCGGACCGGCGCCGGCGGGGTGGAAGCCACCGGCGGACCGGTGGCGGGCGGGGTGGGGGCGATCGGTGAGCCGGCGGCGGTGCGTTCACCGGCGAGCCGCTGCCGGCGCGAAGTGGTCGCGCAGGCGGTGGGCGGCCAACCGGCCGGAGATGAGCACCGGCGGGATGCCGACGCCCGGGGTGGTCCCGCTGCCGGCCAGGACCACGTTGCCGCGCCGGAAGGGCAGGTTGCGCGGGCGGAACGGGCCGGTCTGCCCGAACGTGTGGGCGGCCGAGAACGGGGTGCCCGCCGCCTGTCCCCCGGCGGCCCAGTCGTCGGGGGTGGTGAGCGCGAGCCGGGTCACGTCGTCGCCGGAGGTGATCAGCCCGCGCCGCACCAGGGTGTCCACCAGCCCGTCCGCGTAGCGGGAGCCGTGCAGGTCCCAGCGCAGCGGCTTGCGGTCGAGGTTCGGGCACGGTGCCAGCAGGTAGTGCAGCTCGCGGCCCGGCGGGGCCAGGGCCGGGTCGGTCCGGGTCGGGGTGGTGAGCAGCAGGGACGGGTCCGACATCAGCTCGCCCCGGGTGATGATCTCGTCGAACGTGGTCTCCCACGCTTCGCCGAACGAGATGGTGTGGTGCGCGAGCCCGTCCACGACCCGCCGGGCGCTCAGGTGCGCGACCACCGCCGAGGGCGACCACCGCAGCGTGCGCCGGGGCCGGCCGCGCAGCAGGCGGGTGGTCTGCGCCGGTCCGGTCGCCAGCACGACCGCCCGGCACGGGATCCGGTCGCCCTCGACCCGCACCGCCGTGACCCGGTCCCCGGTCCGCTCCAGTGCGAGCACCTCGGTGCCGTAGCGGAACCCGACGCCGGCGGCGCGCGCGGCGTCCGCCAGGGCGGCGGGTACCTGCCGCATCCCGCCGCGCGGGAACCACACGCCCGCCACGGTGTCCATGTACGCGATGACGGCGTAGGCGGCCAGGGCGTCCTGCGGCGCGACCCCCGCGTAGAGCGCCTGGAACGTGAACACCCGCTGCAAGCGCGGGTCCCGCAGGAACCGCCCCACCGCGCCGGACAGCGAGCCGAACCCGCCGAGCCCGGCCAGCACCGCGAGGTCGCGGCCGACGAGGTCCAGCGGCGAGTCGAAGTTCGCGCCGATGAACCGGTCCCGCTGCACCTCGTACAACCGGGTCAGCCACGCCCGCAGCCGCCGGTACCCGTCGGCGTCGGCACCGCCCGCGAACTCGCGCACGGCCTGCTCCATCGCGGCGGCGTCGGTGTGCACGTCGATCGCGCTCCCGTCGGCGAACGCCGCGCGGTACGCGGGCCCGAGCGGCAGCAGCTCCAGCCGGTCGGCCAGGCGCTCTCCCACGGCCCCGAGCGCCTCTTCCACGAGGTCGGGCATGGTCAGCACGGTCGGCCCGGTGTCGACGCGGTGCCCGTCGAGGTCCAGCCTGCCCATCAGCCCGCCGGGGTGGGCCGCCTGCTCGACCACGACGACGTCGTGCCCGTCACCGCGCAGGTGCAGCGCGGCGGACAGCCCCGCCAACCCCGCACCCACCACCACGACCGGCCCGGGGCTCACCGCTTCCTCGCAACGGAGGCCGCAGACCGGTGCGCGGCGGGCGCCTCTGGCCGGCGTACGGCGGAGTGCGCCGCGCCATCCCGGTCGCCGCCCGTGGACCGCCGGCTCGCAGCAACCACCCCACCGCCCGCGGACCGGCCGGCGGCGGCGTGTGCCCCGTCACGCGGGCCGCTGCCCGTGCCGGGGTTCACCGCTTCCTCGCCGTCGCGCGCTCCGCCAGGCCGACCAGGTGGTCGCGGGCGGCCGGGAGCAGGTCGCCGTCGTCGAGCGCGCGCAGCCCCGAGGCGGTGAGCGCCGCGATGCGCTCCTCGATCGCGGCGACCGCGCCCAGCTCCACCAGCAGCGCCCGGACCTCGGCCAGGTGCTCGTCACAGGCGCCGCCCTCCAGGCAGTGGCGCAGCGCCCGGACGGCGTCGGTGCGGCCGGCGGCGCGGGCCAGGTCGAGCGCGGTCGCCATGAGCGGGGTCCGCTTGCCCTCGCGCAGGTCCTCGCCCACGGGTTTGCCGGTCAGCTCCGGGTCGCCGAACACGCCCAGCAGGTCGTCGCGGAGCTGGAACGCCACCCCGACGTCACGGCCGTAGGAGCGCAGGCACCCGACCAGGTCCGGCGGCGCGTCGGCCACCGCCGCGCCCAGGTGCAGCGGTCGTTCGACGGTGTAGGCGGCGGTCTTCAGCCGGGCCACCCGCAGGCCCGCCTCGACCGACTCGCTGCGCTGCGCGCCGCCGAGCAGGTCGAGGTGCTGGCCCGCCATCATCTCCGCCCGCATCGCCTGCCACGGCCGCCACGCGCGGGCCAGCGCGGGCCCCGGCAACCCGGCGGTGACCAGGGCGTCGTCCGCCCACACCAGGGCCAGGTCGCCGATCAGGATCGCGGCGCAGTCGCCGTAGTGGGCGGCGTCGCCGGCCCAGCGCTCACGGCGGTGGCGCGCGGCGAACGCGTGGTGCGCCGTGGGCCTGCCCCGCCGCGTGGCGGAGCGGTCCATGACGTCGTCGTGCACGAGCGCGCAGCCCTGCAGCAGTTCCAGCGAGACCAGGGCGCGCACCACCGCGTCGGCGTCGGGTCCCAGGGCCGCGCCGCCCGCCGCGCGCCAGCCCCACCACGCGAACGTGGGCCGCAGCCGCTTGCCCCCGCGCAGCACGAGGTCGCTGAGCGCGTCGACCAGTTCCGGTGCCAGGTCGACGTCCCGGCGCAGCGCCAGGTACTCGTCCAGCGCCTCCCCGAGGCGGCGAGGCAGGTCGTCGTCCACTATCGGCACGACGGCGGTGAGCGACATGCGGCCTCCTCGCAGAGTGGGGTGTCCCCGCCAACCACATCAGCCCTGCCCGGCTCCCGCACGACGAGCGCCTGCCGTGCGAGCGGGTCTGCGTGGATCTAGCGTGGGTCCCGGGTGCCCGAGGACGAGGAGTCGAACCCTGATGTCTGCGGATCGAGAGCTCGACGCGGCGAAGATCACCGCGCCGGGGCTGCGCGCTGCCTACCGGCACTGCCGGGCGCTCAACGCCGAGCACGGCCGGACGTTCTACCTGGCGACCCGGCTGCTGCCGGCCGACCGGCGGCCGGCGGTGCACGCGCTGTACGGGTTCGCCCGGTGGGTGGACGACATCGTGGACGAGGTGCACGACGGCCGCACCCCGGCCGAGCGCGACCGCGAGCTGGCGGTGGTGGAGCAGCGGCTGGCGGACGGCCTGGCCTCCGGTGCGAGCGACGACCCGGTGATCTCGGCGTTGCTGGACACCGCGCGGAAGTACGAGATCCCGCCCGCGCACTTCGCCGACTTCATGGTCTCCATGCGGATGGACCTGACGGTCACCGACTACCCGACGTGGGACGACCTCGCGGTGTACGTGCACGGTTCGGCGGCGGTGATCGGGTTGCAGGTGCTGCCGGTGCTGGGCACGACCGTGCCGCGCGCCGAGGCCGAACCGGCGGCGGCGGCGCTGGGCGTCGCGTTCCAGCTCACGAACTTCCTGCGGGACGTCGGCGAGGACCTCGACCGGGGCCGGGTGTACCTGCCGGCGGACGAGCTGGCGGCGTGCGGTGTGGACCGCGAGCTGCTCGCCTGGTCGCGCCGGACCGGGCGGGCCGACCCGCGCGTCCGGGCCGCGGTGGCGGAGCAGGTGCGGCGGGCCCGCCGCGCCTACGACGACGCCGCGCCGGGGCTGGCGGTGCTCGACCCGCGCTCGCGGCCGTGCGTGGCGACGGCTTTCCGCCTGTACGGCCGGATCCTGGACCTCGTGGAGCGCGCCGAGTACGACGTGCTGACCCGCCGGGTGGTGGTCTCGCAGGGCCGCCGGCTGGTGGTGGCGCTGCCCGCCCTCGCCCGAGCCGCCCTCGCCCGCTGACCCCACCCGACCCACCGAACCGACCCGAACCGAACCGCCGACCCGATCCGCGCCGATCCGCCGGTTCCGCACCGGCGGGTGCCGATCCCGACACGTTCCGGGGAGAACACGTGCCGAACCTCCCGCTGCGGCTGTTCCGCAGCCGCCCGTGGCCCGAGCAGGAACCGACCTGGCGGGCCGCCGCGCCGGGGGTGATCGACGCCGCGCTGACCCGTGCGACCGCCCGCCCCTCGGGCAACTGGTTCACGGTGTGCGCGAGCCGCGAGGTGCCCGACGACCGGCCGTTCGGCCGGGTGGTCGCCGGGCGCGAGGTCGTGCTGTGGCGCGGCCCGGACGGCGGCCTGCGGGCCGGGCCGGGCGTGTGCCCGCACCTCGGGGCCCCGCTGCGCGACGGCGCTGTGCACCAGGGCCAGGTGGTGTGCCGCTGGCACGGCTTGGCGTTGGGCGGCAAGAAGTTCGGGGCCTGGTGCCCCTACCCGGCGCACGACGACGGCGTGCTGGCGTGGGTGCGGCTGGACGACGTGGGCGGCGAGGAACCGCTGCCCGCGCCGGTCCTGCCCCTGCGCCCGCCGCGCGGCGCGATCGACGCGGTCACCACGGTGATCGGCCGGTGCGAGCCCGAGGACGTGGTGGCGAACCGGCTGGACCCGTGGCACGGGGCGTGGTTCCACCCGTACTCGTTCGCCAACCTGCGGGTGGTGGACACGCCGACCGACGACGAGGACCGCTTCCTGGTCGAGGTGACGTTCAAGGTCGCGGGCCGGGTCGGCGTGCCGGTGGTGGCGGCGTTCACCTGCCCGGAGCCGCGCACGGTGGTGATGCACATCGTGTCGGGCGAGGGAGAGGGCAGCGTGGTGGAGACCCACGCCACCCCGCTGGGCACCGGCCCGGACGGCGCACCGCGCACGGCGGTGATCGAGGCGACGGTGGCCCACTCGGCACGCCGGGGCTTCGCGCTGGCCCGCCCGGCCGCCCCGGTGATCCGCCCGCTGATGAGGTGGGCGGCGGCACGGCTGTGGCGGGACGACCTCGCCTACGCCGAACGCCGGTACGCGCTGCGGCACAAGGAAGTCACCCTCCCCTGACCACCCGCGCCGGAGGAAGCGCTACGCCAACGGCTGGACCGGTTGGCGGCCCCACTTGCGGGCCACGGCGCGCAGGAGGACGCCGCGTCCCCTCGTCGGCACGCTCCACAGCGGAGTCCCCCGCACGCCCCACCGGCCCAGCAGGTGGTTGGCGGCGGTGAAGCCGGTCGTCGCGGCTCGTTCCATCAGGGCCACCGGCAGGTCCACGCGGACCAGGTCGCCCGCCAGCACCAGGCCGGCTTCCGGGGTGACGACGGTCGGCCGGGTGCGCCAGCCGCCGGGCGGGAACAGCGGGCAGTCGGCGCGCAGCTCGTGGCGCTCGTCGACGATCCCCGCGCCGCGCGTCTCCGGGTACACCTCGTGCAGGTGGCCCAGCAGCCGCTTCTCCGCACCGTCCACGTCGGACAGCGCGTAGCCGTGCAGCTCCACCACCGAGCCACCGGTCCGGGCGGCCCACGCCCTGGCCTCGTGCTCGTAGTGGTCGAGCACCGAGATGTTGTCCAGCGCGCCGTAGCCGCTGGTGCCGAGGAACCCCGGACGGTCGGCGCGGACCGGGCGGTCGAACCAGTAGCGCGACACCAGGAACGGCGGCGCGGTCTCCAGGGCGGCGATCGACTCCCGCCACTGCGGGGTGCCGAGGTCCGGCGACGCCGCCACCACCGCGCGCAGGCCGGGCACCTCGGCCGCGAGCACGACCGCGTCGACCTCCACGTCGTCGGACGCGTGCACCACGAACCGCCGCGACCCGCCGCGCGACACGGCCTCGACCGGGGAACCCGTGCGCACGGTGGCGCCCAGGTCCGCGAGCCGCCGGGCGAGGGGCTGCCACAGGCCGTGCGGGAACGGGTCGGCGGCGACGTCGAACAGCAGGCCCTCGGACGAGCCGAGGAAGTAGATGTGGAACATGGTCACCAGCTCGGCCGCCGACATCCGGCCGGGGTGGGCGAAGAAGCTGCGCGAGAACACCTCGAACGCCAGCGCGTGCGCGGGCTTCGGGAACCGGACGTGCTCCAGGTAGGTCGCGGCGTCGAGGTGGTCGAGCTGGTCGTAGGTGTCGGGCACCGCGACGTCCAGCATCGGCAGCGCGGCGCGGGCGTCCACGTCGGGCAGGTCGCGCCACGCGAACGTGGGGCTGCGGTTGAGGAACGCCAGGGCGTTCCACGGCACCGCGCGGGGCAGCCCGGCGAACCCCTCGCGGTGGCCGCCTGCGTGCCACAGCGGGTAGTCCGGCAAGCCGACCAGGGCCGTGCCGGCGGGGTCGACGCGGGCGATGAGCGCGCGCAGGTTGTAGTACTGGCGGAAGAACGCGTGGAAGCCCCGGGTCATCGTGACCCGGCTGCCGTCGGCCAGGCGGGTCGGCCAGCCGCCCACCCGTCCGCCGAGGTGCTCCTCGCGCTCGTGCAGCACGACCCGCACGCCGCGTTCGGCCAGCGCGGTCGCCGCCGCCAGGCCCGCCACGCCGCCGCCGACGACCGCGACCACCTTCGTCCCGTCGCCGGACGGCTCACCGGGCGACGGGTCGATCCGCACCGCCCGCCGGTCGCGTCCCCTCACCGGGACTCCGGCGCGCGACCGAGGAACGTGTGCGTGATGCCGCGCTGCCAGCCGCCCGCACTCCCCCGGCGCACACCGGTGAAGCCGTTGCGGCGCAACCGGTCGCGGAACGCGTCGGCGTCGTCGAAGTCCAGCGCGCTGCGCCACAGGTAGGTGTAGAGGCTGCGGTCGCGGGTCACCGCCCAGCCGGCCGGGATCACCACCGACCAGCACACCGCCGTCCAGATCGCCCGGCGCAGCGCCGAGTTCGCTATCGAGTAGTCGTGCGCCACGAAGGGCGCTCCAGGGGCGAGCAGGTCCCGGACGTGCCGCAGCACCGGGTCCGGGTCGGGCAGGTTGCGCACCAGGTAGGCGGCGAACACCGCGTCGAACGGCCCGGTGACGCCGGCGGCGGCCAGGTCCTCGGCGCGCGAGTGGACGAACTCGACGCGTGCCGGCCACCGCTTGCGGCGCGCGGCGGCGAGCATCCCGGCCGACGCGTCGACGGCGACCACCTCGGCTTCGGGCGCGGCCTCCAGCAGCGCGGCCGTGGACGCGCCCGTGCCGCAACCCAGGTCCAGCACCCGCGCGCCCCGTCCCCGATCCGGCAGCCGCAGCGCGCGGGCCGCCGCGCGCAGCGCCGCGTGGTAGCCGGGGTTCAGGCCGACCAGCAGGTCGTAGCCGGGCGCTCCGGCGTCGAACGCGCCCGGCACCGTTCCGGGCGTCACCGTCGTCATCGCACGGCCTCCTTGCGGCGCTCCCACAGCAACAAAGTCAACGTGACCATCGAGAACCCGAACAGGAAGTCCTCGACGGGGATGTCCCACGGCACCCGGAGCCCGCTGATCGCCCAGTCCGCGTAGAGCACGACGGGGGCGTCCAGCTTGGTGAGCCAGCCGTCGACCGGGACCTGGAAGGCGAGGACGACGGCGAGCGCGAACCAGTAGGCGGGCTTGCGGAACAGCCCGGTGCGCAGCACCGCCGCTTCCAGCACGACCACGACCACCACCGACAACGACGCCGCCAGCAGGTACTCAGGCACGCACGCTCCCCACCGCCACGCGCCGGAGCACGCCGGTCACCGCCTCGTAGGTGGACAGCGCGCACAGCGGGATCACGAGGAAGAACAGCAGTTCCTCCACCGGCACCCCGCCGGGCAGGAACACGCCGGTGATGAACTCCGACCCGAACGTCCAGTGACCCCGGGCGATCGCCACCAGGTCCCAGGCGCCGAACACCAGGACCACGGGGAACAGCGTGCGGGCGAGCGCGCCCGCGCCGTGCCGGTACACCCCGGCACCCAGCGGTTCGAGCGGCACGGTCACCACCAGGCACAGCGCCATCAGGGCCGCGTACTGCCACCGGTCCACGTCCACCTCCGTCGTGCGATCACCTCGACCGTATGGGCCTCGCGGGGTTCCCGCACGTTCGGTGGCGGCGCACGCCGCGCCGGGTGGTCATTCCCGGCTCGCGCGCTCCTTGTGGGACACGTGCGCGCCGACCGTGCAGGCGAACGCGACGACGCTCCAGAAGACCAGCGAGAACGTGACCGTCACCAGGCCCAGCACCAGCAGCAGCGCGCCGAGGAACCACCCGGCGCGAACCGCCGCGGCCCTCGCCCGCGACGGTCGCCGGCCGGTCCGCAGCACCTCGGCGAAGGCGGGGTCGGACTCGGTGAGGCCCCGTTCGATCTCGGCGAGCCTGCGCTTCTCGTCACGGCTGAGCATCGCGGGCTCCCACCATCCGACGCCGACCTGGTCCCCCTGAGTACCCGGCGACCCCGCGCGAAAACCGGGCGGGGTGGTCAGAACAGCTTCGTCCACCCCAGGATCTCGGCAACGATGAACGCGAGGGCCAGCACGGTCACGATCAGCACCGCCACGAGCACCACGACCTGCGGCTTCCGGGACGGCATGGGCTGGGGGTGCGACAGCCCCGACGTCTGACCGGAGTCGGGCGGCGTGTCACCGGGCGTGACGCCGCCACCCGGTTCGAGGCCGGGCGTGCGGGCCGGGTCTGGGTCGGGAGGGGTCGCTGTCATGGGCTCCGGATACCCGCGCGGCCCGGTGTCAAGCACGAGGGGCGCAGCGGCCCGTCCGCCGATCGCGGGAGGGGTGTGGTGCCGGAGGGCGAGTGATCCGCTCCGCACGGGGTAGTCGACGTGGACTGCGGCACGACGGCGGGTGGTTCGCCGGGTCGTGCCCGACCGGCTGGGAGGTGCCATGACGACGGCTACGGGGACCACGCGGACACCTGTCCAGGTGGCGGCGCTGGTGGTGGGTGCGGTGTTCCTGCTGGTGGGGGTGCTGGGCTTCATCCCGGGGGTGACGCAAGGCGACATCGGGGCCGCCGGCCATTCGCGCGCGCTGCTGTTCGGCGTGTTCGCGGTGTCGGTGCTGCACAACTGCGTGCACCTGCTGTTCGGCGTCGCGGGGGTGCTCGCGTCCCGGGCACGGGGCGGGTCGCGGCTGTTCCTGATGGCGGGCGGCTTCGTGTACCTGCTGCTGTGGGTGTACGGGTCGGTCATCCACGACGGCGGGCCGCTGCCGGTCAACGCGGCGGACAACTGGCTGCACTTCGCGCTGGGAGCCGGGATGGTGCTGCTCGCCGTGGCGGCCACGGCCGGGGAGCGCTCGCGCGGTCGCTACCCCGGCCCGGAGCAGCGGGGCCGGTGACGCGCGGTCACCGGTCCGGTTCGTCGGGGAGGTTCAGCTCGGCGTGATGCCCGGCGACGGTCTCCGCGAGTTCGACCAGCTTCACGTTGAGGGTCTGCGAGGTGCGCCGGAGCAGGTCGAACGCGTCGTCGGCGCTCATCCCCCGACGCCCCATCAGGACGCCCTTGGCCTGCCCGATCACGTCCCGGGAGTCGACCGCCCGGCGAAGCTGGCTGACTTCGAGCTGCGCCGCCTCGATGGCCTGCGTGTGCGCCAGGGCCAGGGACGCGTGGGTGGCCAGCAGCAGCGTCACGGCCTGGTCGGCTTCGTCCAGGCCGTGCGGGGTGCGGGAGTAGACGTTCAGCGCGCCGGACAGGCGGGGCGGCTCGGCGTCGGGCAGGAGCGCCGTGGACAGCACCGCGCCCACGCCCCGCTGCGCGGCGGCCGGGCCGAACCGGGGCCACTCGGGCTCCACCGCCAGGTCCTGGCTCACGGCGACCGCAGGCCCCGACGCCATGGCCGCGTCCAGGCACGGCCCCTCCCCCAGGTCGTACTGCACCTGGTCCAGCTCGGCCGCGACGGCGTCGGTGTGCACGGGGGTGTGGAACCGCCCGTCCGGCGCCCGCAGCGTGATCGACACCAGTTCCGCGCCGGGCACCAGCCGCAGCGCAGCGCCCACCACCTGGTCGAGCACCCCGGCGACCGTCTCGGCGTCGAGCAGCGAGTAGGTGAGGGTGGCGAACTGCTGGGCCAGCGGACCCAGCGGGAAGCCGTGGTCGCGGGACAGCCGGTCGGCGGCGAACCGGGTCTTGTCGGCGGCCCAGTCCAACGCGGACGGCGGCATGTCGGGCATGTGGTCCTCTCGTCGCAACCCCCGCCCGTCGCGGGTGGAGGGGTGACCGGCGATCCCGGCCCTACGCTGCTGAACGCCGGACTGCCCGACCACCGGCCACCCCTCCCGACCGGCACGACGACAGCTTCGCCCGACCAGCCGCTGGGGCGAATCTACCTCGTGCCACCCGACCCGGGACGGCAGCGCCCGGTCGGGCGGGCCGGCCGGAAACTGGAGTTACCCTCGCGTACACGTCCAGGCCGGCGCACCGCCACCGGCGGGCACCGCAGACGTCCTACGTTCGGCCCGTTCGTTCCGACCAGGCTGAATGTGGGTGTCCGATGGATCGCAGGTCGTTCATGCTGGCCACGGGTGGCGCGGTCGCCGCGACCACCGCCCTGTCCACCCCGGCCCAGGCCACCGGCGGCCGGGACCCGATCGGCCCGGCCGTGCGGTTCAACATCATCAGCGACATCCAGGGCGACCTGGCCGACTTCGGCAAGGCCCTGGACGACATCAAGGCCACCAACCCCCGCAGCGCCGGCCTCGGCATCGCCGGGGACATCACCCCGCGCGGCTACGACTTCGAGTACGCCCAGGTGCGGGCCGTGCTGGACAAGCACCCACACCCGCGCACCGTCGCGTGGGCCATCGGCAACCACGAGTTCTACGTGCCGAAGTGGCGCGACCCCGACACCCTGGCCCAGGAGACCTGGCCCAACGGGACCACCGAGGACTCCCTGTTCCGCAGCTTCTACAACTTCGCCGGGCGCAACACGGTCTACTCGGAGACCTCGTTCGGCGGGGTGCCGGTGCTGACGCTGGGCACCGAGCGCTACGCCCGATACCACGACCCGAAGCTCTGGGACGAGGTGTGGCTCAGCGACCAGCAGTTCACCTGGCTGGAGCAGCGGCTCGCGCACTGGGACCGGTGGCGCAAGCCGGTGGTGGTGTTGACCCACCACCCGCTGCCCAACACCGTGTCCGGCACCCACAACAAGCTCTACCTCAACGACTACCTCCAGGCCGACCGCCTGCTCGGGGTGCTCGGCAAGTACCGGGACGTGTTCCTGTTCTCCGGCCACACCCACTGGGACCTGACCCTGTCCGACTGGGTGGTGCGCCGGGTCGTCCCGGGCACCGGCAACCTCGAAGGCTTCACGGTGGTCAACACCGGTGCCGTGCAGACCGGCTGGGTGGACGACGGCAAGGGTGGCGAGTCCTCGCTCGGTGGCAGCTTCAACCAGGGCCTCCAGGTCGAGGTGCACCCCCGGGCCGTGGTGATCAAGGCGCGGGACTTCACCACCGGCACCTGGCTGAAGCAGGTGACCGTCCCGCTGCGCGACAGCCTCTGAGCGCCACCCCGTTCTTGCCCGCGCAGGACCTCCCCCCGCGCCGCCGCCCACCCGTCACCTGCCGGGTGGGATTGCGCGGCGCGGCAATCGGGTAGCCGCATCTCGATTCGAGTCGGAACACGACTGGACAGGGAGTGGTCGATGTCCTCGCAGCAGCGCAAGTCAACTGGTCAGGACACCGGGCAGCGGGAAGTCACCCGCGATCTCGCCGACACGCCGGACCGCGCGGTCCGGGCGCTGGTGGGCGAACTGCTCGGCGGGCACGAGGGCGTGCTCGCCGACGACGCCGTCCTCGCGGCGGACGAGCTGGTCGGCAACGCGCGGCAGCACGGGGTGCCGCCGTGCACCTTCCGGGCGATCCTCGACCCGGGCCGGCGGCTGCGCGTCGAGGTCGACGACTGCTCGCCGGACCTCCCGCACAAGCGCCCGCCGGACGAGGACGGCGGCCGGGGCCTGCGCCTGGTGGAGAATTTGGCCACGGCGTGGGGCGTGGACGCGCACGAGGACCACAAGACGGTGTGGGCCGAGTTCGCCCTCGACCACCTCACCAACGACGCGCCGCACCTGACCGGGGTGGAGCCGTCATGACCTCGGTGCAGAAGGCGCTCTCGCCGCCACCGGACGGCGCGCTGTCGTGCACCGTCCGCCGCGTCCCGGACGGCACGCCGGTCGTGGAGGTGCTGGGCGACGTGGACGCGGTCACCGCCCGGGAGCTGCGGACCGCCGGCGTCGCGGCGGTGGACGACGCCGGCGGCGGGGTGTGCGTGCTGGACCTGTCGGCGGTCACGTTCCTCAACGCGGCGGGCCTGTCGGGCCTGGTGTCGGTGGTCGGGCACGCGCGCGCCCGGGGCCGGGTGGTCCGCATCGTGGTGGACTCGAACCGCCGGGTGATCCGCCCCATCGAGGTCACCGCGCTGGACCACGCCCTGTCGCTGTTCCACACCGTCGAAGAGGCCCTGGCCACCACCGCGTGACGACCCCGCGCCCGGTCAGGTCGCCGCGCGCCGGCTCGTCCTCCGCCGGGCCGGTGGGTCAGCGCGCGACACCGCCCTGACCTGCTGTTCGACGTCCGGGGGCAGCACGCGGCGTTGCCGGACCGCAGCCGGCAGCCGCACCAGGGCCGCGCCCAGGGCCGCGCGGGCGTCCCGGTCGACCAGCGCCCGCCCGACCAGTTCCGCCGTGGCGGACCACGCCGCCGCGCGTGGGCGGCGCAGCCACGTGGTCAGCAGGTCGTTGCGCAGCTCGACCCGGTGCCGGGCCGCCGCCGGACCGCGCGCGGTGGAGGGCAGGTGGTGGGCCCTGACGTCCTCGACGTAGCAGCACGCGAACCCCGCCGCCGCCAGGTCCCAGGAGAACAGCCGCTCCTCGCCGCAGAAGAACAGCAGCGGGGCGAACCCGCCCACGGCCAGGAAAGCGTCGCGGCGCACCACCGCACCGCAGCAGATGAACCCCAGCACTGACGGACCGGGAAGGCGGGGGTCGGTGCCCAGCGGCGACACCGCCATCGACCCGCAGACCGGGTCGAGGCTGCCGGAGGGCTCGACCACCACCCGTGCGGCCACCAGTCCCAGCCTCGGATGGGCGTCGAACAGCGCCTCGGCGCGAGGGAGGGCGTCGGCCGCCCACCACGAGTCGTCGTCGCAGAACGCCACGTACGGCGTGTCGGCGGCGCGGACCCCGGCGTTGCGGGCTGCCGCGCCGGCGTTGCGCTCCAACGCGATCACGCGCACTTCGGGGAACTCCCGGCGCACGCGCGGCACGGTGTCGTCGGACGAGCCGTTGTCCACCACGACCACCGGAAAACCCAGCGGGCGCACCGACTCCAGGGTGCGGACGAGACCACCGACCCGGTTGCGCGTGGCGACCACCACCGTTGTCCGCGTCATGCAGTAGATCTACCCCGCCGTGCGCAGGCCACACCGCAGGCGCGGGACACCGTCAACCGCAGCCGGCCAGCGCCTCGTCGACCGTGGCGAACACCAACATCGACCGCCGCACCGCGAACTCCACGACGGAGCGCAGGGCACCGTCCAGCACGGCCGCCACCCGCACCCCGCGCTGCGCGCAGGAGCGCGCGAACCGGCCCAGCACGTGGATCCCGGCTGCCGCGAGGAGGTCGAGCCCGCTCAGGACGACCACGACGAGCGGTGGCGGCGGCATCCCGGCGATCGCCCGGTGGAGGTGCGCGGCCGTGCTGTCCGCGTGGGCGGCGTCGAACACACCGGTCAGGTGCAGCACGACCGCTTTGCCGCCGCGTTCTTCGACTACTCCGACAGGCACCGTCCGTGCCCCTTCCCTGCGGGGAACTCCGCTCGTGGCGCGGGACGGGCAGGCCGGACGGCAACGCGGAATTTTCTACCGCCTGCCGACCCGCGTACCCGTTGTGGGGCGCAGCGACACTTCTTCGGGAACCTCGGTGCGGGAAGTGCCCCTACCGTTATGTCGTCCCGGCCACCACGGGTAGGTCCGGTCTCGGGAACGCGCGGACGCCGAACCGGCCGGGCTCGGACATCACGTCGACTGCGCACCGGTTTCCGGGGTGGCGGGCGGGTCCGCCGCGCAGGAGTCGGGCCTGGCGGCGGTCCAGTCGTTCGGCGGTGTCGCGGTGGGCGCTCCCGGCGGCGGCTTCGACCGGGTCACCGGCGGTCGGCCGGGCCGTCGAGGGCTTCTTCCAGCGTCGGCACGACGGTCAGCACGGACAGCACCTGCGTGAGTTCCAGCGGGCGCAGCACGGCGCGGTGGTCGGCCACGACGCGCAACCGACCGCCGTTCTCGGCGCACAGGCGGTTCAGGCGCACGAGCAGCGCCACGCCGTGCGAGCCGAGGAACCCCACGCGGGTGAGGTCCAGCACGACCGGGGTGGCGTGGGCCGCCACGTCCCGCGCGCGGCTCTCCAACTCTTCCGCCGTTCTCATGTCCACGTCGCCCTGCACGCGCAGGACGACACCCGCTGCGCGGGTCTCGCTGTCCACGGTGAGCATCCAAGGGGAATCGATCACGTCGAACCGCCTGTCCCGACTTCCGGCCGTGCGCCGCTGGTGGTCAGGCTGGTGACTCAACCTCTCCCCGAACCGTACTCCCCGCATTCGCCACCGTCGAGCTCCGCCCCGGCGCGTCGGGTGGCCCGGCGCGCGCCGGGATCGCGGTTTCCCGGGGTGATCAGGGGTATCCGGGGATGACCCGTCACCCGAGGGAAGGACCACGATGGCTGCGCTCACCCGGCTCCTGGGAGCCGCCACGGCGGCGTACGGTGCCGCGATCATCGCCGAACCCAAGCTGCTCGCCCGCCCGTGCGGGCTGTCCGACGCGCACGGGCGGGTCGAACCGGCCGTGCGGACGCTGGTCGGCGGGATCGGCGCGCGGGACGCCGCCATCGGCCTGGCCATGGTGCTCGCCCCGGCCGGCACGGCGCTGAAGTGGGCGGTGGCCGCCCGGGTCGTGTCGGACGCCGCCGACGCGGTGGTGTTCGGCCTGACGCTGCCCGATCGGGCCGCCCGGCGCAAGATCGCCGCGTTCGCGCTGTCCTGGGCCGCCGCGTGCGCGGTCTCCGCCCTGGGCAGGTAGCGCTGCCGTCTTACCGGGCAGGCGACGGTGCCGGCCACCGGATCCGCGGATCCGGTGGCCGGCGTCACTCCCGGGCCGCCCTCGTCTCACGCTGGTTGGCCTTGTCGATCGCATCCACCAGCTCCTCCTTGCTCATGGTCGACCGGCCCGGCACGTCCAAGCGGCGCGCGATCTCGTAGAGGTGGCGCTTGCTCGCGTTGGCGTCGACGCCGCCGGCCGTCTTCCCCGCCTCGGGCGTGCTGCGAGCGGCCTGGTCGTCGGACGGGCCCTTCTGCTCCTTGGCCTCCCAGTGGTCGCCGACCTTCTCGAAGGAGTGCTTGAGCGCGGAGAACGCGGTGCGGTGCGCGCGTTCGCCCTCTCCGTAGGTCTCCACCGCCGAGTCGTGCGTCTTGCTCCACGTGCGCTGGGCCTTGTCGGACGACCGCTCGACCGTGCTGGGCATGTCTCGTCGTGCGGGCATGGCACCTCCTGGTTGCGCGCGGACCACCGGGTTACCCCCGGCACCGCACGACAACCGTCCGGGCCGCGCGCGCCGGCCCCGGCTCCCGGGCCCCGGAACCGACACGACCGGGTGAGCGCCGCTCCTCACCGACCGTTGTCACTCGATCGGGACAGGGCTCGGAGCAGGGAGAAGCGCTGCTCTGCGTAGTCCGCCGGCTCCCCGGTGCATGAGTCGCTTCGACCGGGGTAGCTGGGAACCATGGGTTTCCGACGAGTGGTGGTCACCGGTGGCGCGGGCTTCATCGGCTCGCACGTGTGCGAAGCGCTGCTGGAGCGCGGTGCGCGCGTGGTGTGCGTGGACGACTTCCGGACCGGCTCGCCGGACAACCTGCCCGACCACCCGCACCTGGGCGTCGCGCCCGGTGACGTGACGCGGCCCATCGACCTGCTCGGCGACGTCGACCTGGTGCTGCACCTGGCCTGCCCGGCGTCCCCGGTGGACTACCTGCGGATGCCGGTGGACACGCTGCGGACCGGCGCGCTGGGCACCCTGCACGCGCTGGAACTGGCGCGGCGCAAGGGGGCCAGGATCGTGGTGGCCTCGACCAGCGAGGTCTACGGCGACCCGCTGGAGCACCCGCAGCGCGAGGACTACTGGGGCAACGTCAACCCGATCGGGCCGCGCAGCGTGTACGACGAGGCCAAGCGGTTCGGCGAGGCAGCGGTCGAGGCGTTCCGCCGCGAGTACGGCACGGACACCGGGATCGTGCGCATCTTCAACACCTACGGCCCCCGGATGCGGCCCGACGACGGCCGCGTGGTCCCGACCTTCCTGCGGCAGGCGCGCGCCGGCGAGCCGCTGACCGTGCACGGGGACGGCAGGCAGACCCGGTCGCTGTGCCACGTGGACGACCTGGTGCGCGGGCTGCTGGCCATGGCGGAGTCCCCGCACCACGGCCCGGTGAACCTGGGCAACCCGCACGAGGTGACCGTGCTGGAGATCGCGGAACGGATCATCGCGCTCACCGGCTCCACGTCGGTGGTCGAGCACGGGGCCGGGATGGTGGACGACCCGAAGCGGCGCAGGCCCGACATCTCCCTGGCGCGCGAGGTGCTCGGCTGGGAGCCGGAGATCTCGCTGGACGAAGGGCTCCGACGTTCGTTCGCCCCGCATCCCGTCGGGTGAGCGTCCACACCGGACGAAAGGAGGCGCGCTGTGCGCGTGCTCGGCATCAACGCGGTTTTCCACGACCCCGCCGCCGCGCTGGTGGTCGACGGCCAAGTCGTCGCCGCAGCGGAAGAGGAGCGGTTCTCCCGGCGCAAGCACGGCAAGCGGCCGGTGCCGTTCTCCGCGTGGGAGCTGCCCGAGCAGGCCGCCCGGTGGTGCCTGGAGCACGCCGGGCTGGGCCCTGCCGACCTGGACGCGGTGGCGTATTCCTACGACCCGGCTTTGGTGGCGGCGGACACCGCGCCGTGGGAGGAGCTGCGCACCACCTACGCGCGCCGCGCGCCGCAGTTCCTCGCCACCGCGCTGCCCGGCCTCGACCCGGACATCGTCCGGTTCGTCCCGCACCACGTGGCGCACGCGGCGTCCACGGGCCTGGCCGCGCCGTTCGACGGTGACTGCGCCGTGCTGGTGGCGGACGGTCGGGGCGAGTGCGGCTCGCACCTCTCCGGGCAGTACCAAGGCCACAGGTTGACCACGCTCGCCGCGCAGGACCTCCCCCACTCCCTCGGACTGCTCTACGAAGACCTCACCGAGCACCTGGGCTTCCTGCGCTCCAGCGACGAGTACAAGGTGATGGCACTCGCCTCCTACGCGGAGCCGGTGCACCTGGAATTGTTGCGGCAGCACGTCTTCGCCCGCCCGGACGGCGGTTTCGAGGTGCGGCCGGTGGACTGGGCGGCGCTGGCCAAGCCCCGGGGCGCGGCCGACGAGGTGACCCGGGAGCACGCGGAGCTGGCCGCGAGCGTGCAGACGCGGGTCGAGGAGGTGCTGCTGGACCTGGCCCGGTGGCTGCACGAGCGGACCGGGCAGCGCCGGCTGGCCATGGCGGGCGGCGTCGCGCTCAACTGCGTGGCCAACACCCGCATCCTGGACGAGGGGCCGTTCGACGAGGTGTGGGTGCAGCCTGCCGCCGGCGACTCGGGCACCGCGCTGGGCGCGGCGCTGCACGTCGCGGCGGAGGGCGGCGAACCGGCGGCGGCCATGCCCGGGGCGGACCTCGGGCGCGGCTTCTCCGACGACCAGGTCGAGGAGTTCCTCAAGCGCGCGGCGGTCTCCTACGAGGAGCCCGACGACATCGCCGAGGTCGTCGCCGAGGCGTTGGCGGCCAACCAGGTCGTCGCGTGGTTCCAGGGGCGCAGCGAGTACGGGCCGCGCGCGCTGGGGCGGCGGTCGCTGCTGGCCAGCCCCTGCCACGCGGAGAACCTGGGGCGGCTCAACGACGTGAAGGGGCGCGAGCAGTTCCGCCCGGTCGCGCCGATGGTGCTGGAGGAGCGGGCCGCCGAGCTGTTCGCGCGGGGACCGATCCCCAGCCCGTACATGCTGTTCGTGCACGACGTGCGCCCGGAGTGGGTGGACCGCATCCCGGCCGTCGTGCACGTCGACGGCACCGCGCGGGTGCAGACCGTCGCGCCGGACCGGGAGCCGCTGATGGCGCGCGTGCTGCGCGGGTTCGAGCGGCGCACCGGGGTGCCCGTGGTGGTCAACACGAGCTTGAACACCGCCGGCCGGCCGATGGTCGACGACCCGCGCGACGCGCTGGAGTGCTTCGGCTCGGCACCGGTCGACCTGCTGGCCATCGGCCGGTTCGCGGTGCGCCGGTGAGCGCCGACTACGCCGTGGTGATCCCCACCGTGGGTCGGGCGAGCCTGTCGGCGGTGCTGGACGCCGTCGAGCACGGCGAGGGGCCGCCGCCGCGCGAGGTGATCGTGGTGGACGACCGGCCGGTTCCCGGCCCGCTGCCCCCGACGCACTCGGCGCGCGTGCTGCACAGCGGCGGGCGCGGCCCGGCCGCCGCCCGCAACACCGGGTGGCGGGCGACGTGCTGCGAGTGGGTGGTGTTCCTGGACGACGACGTGGTGCCCGGCCCGGACTGGCGCGCGCTGCTCGCCGAGGACCTCCGGGACGCACCCCTCGACCTGGGTGCCTGCCAGGCCCGGATCGTGGTGCCGCTGCCCGCCGGCCGCCGGCCGGACGACTGGGAGCGCGGCACGGCCGGGCTCGCCGGCGCCAAGTGGATCACCGCCGACATGGTCTACCGGCGGGCCGCGCTGGTGCGGGCGGGCGGGTTCGACGAGCGGTTCCCGCGCGCCTACCGGGAGGACGCCGAGCTGGCGGTGCGGGTGCTGGACCACGGCTACCGGATCACCACCGGGCGGCGCACCACCACGCACCCGGTGCGCGAGTCGGACTTCTTCGCCAGCCTGCGGCAGCAGCGGGGCAACGCGGACGACGCCCTCGTGCGGCGGCTGCTCGGCCCGGGGTGGCGCGCGCGGATCGGCGGCCACCGGGGACGGCTGAAGTGGCACGCGGCCACGACGGTGGCCGGCGTCGCGGCGGTGGTGGCCGCGCTGGCGGGTCGACGCCGGCCCGCGCTGGCCGCCGGCGCGGTCTGGGCGGGGCTGACCGCCTGGTTCGCGGCCCAGCGCATCGCGCCCGGCCCGCGCACCTCCGGCGAGGTGTGGCGGATGGCCGTGACCAGCGCCGCCATCCCGCCGGCCGCGTGCTGGCACCGGCTGCGGGGCGAGCTGCGCTTTCGGGGGGTGCGGCGGTGAACGTGCTCGTGCTGCGCGCCCTCGGGCTGGGCGACCTGCTGACCGCCGTGCCCGCGCTGCGCGGCCTGCGCCGGGCGTTCCCGGCGGCGGTGATCACGCTCGCCGCACCGGCCTGGCTGGCCGACGCGGTGGCGCGGATCGACGCGGTCGACCGGCACTTGCCCGTCGCCGGGCTCGACCCCGTCCCGTTCGAGCGGCCGGACCTCGCGGTGAACCTGCACGGCCGGGGCCCGCAGAGCACGGCGCTGCTGCGCGCCACCGACCCCGGCCTGCTGATCAGCGCGGAGCACTGGGACGACGAGCAGCACGAGGTGCTGCGGTGGTGCGAGCTGCTGGACCGGCACGGGATCGCGTGCGACCCCGACGACCTGCGGCTGCCGCCCGTCGAGCGCAACGACCACGTCGTGGTCCACCCGGGGGCGAGCCACGGGGCGCGGCGGTGGCCGGTCGACCGGTGGGCCGCCGTCGCGCGGGCGCTGGGGCCGTCGGTCGCGGTGACCGGCAGCGAGGCGGAGCGCCCGCTCGCCACCGCCGTGGGCCGGCCCGCGATCGGGTCGCTCGGGTCCTTCCTGGACCTGGTCGGCGGCGCGCGGGCGCTGGTGTGCGGCGACACCGGCGCGGCGCACGTCGCCACCGCGTACGGCACCCCGTCTGTGGTGCTGTTCGGGCCGGTGCCCCCGGCGCGCTGGGGACCGCGCGGCGGGCCGCACCGGGCCCTGTGGCACGGCCGCGTCGGCGACACGTTCGCCGACGAGCCCGACCCCGGGCTGCTGGAGATCGACGTCGCCGAAGTCCTGACCGCACTGGGAGGTGTGCCGTGGCGCGAATCGGTGTCATCGGAGCGGGCTACGTCGGCCTGACCACCGCCGCGTGCTTCGCGGAGCTGGGGCACGACGTGGTGTGCGCGGACGTGGACGAGGGTCGGGTGCGCGCGCTGCGCCGGGCCGAGGTGGCGGTGCTGGAACCCGGGCTGACCGCGCTGGTGGAGCGCGGCCTGGCCACGGGACGCCTGCGGTTCGTGCGCGGGAACCGCGACGCGCTGGCCGGCCGGGACTTCGTCTTCCTGTGCGTGCCGACCCCGACCGGCGGCGACGGCGCGGCGGACCTCTCGGCCGTGCACGCGGTCTTGGGCGAGGGTCACCTGCTGTCGCCGGACAGCGTGCTGGTGCTGAAGTCGACCGTGCCGCCGGGCACCGCGGACACCGTCGCCGACGTGGTCGACGTGCCGGTGGTGTCGAACCCGGAGTTCCTGCGCGAGGGGCACGCGGTCGAGGACTTCCTGCGCCCGCAGCGGATCGTGGTCGGCGGCCCGGCGGCTCGGCGGGTGTCGGCGCTGTACCGGGCCGAGGGGGTGCCGGTGGTGGTGACCTCGACCGTGGGCGCGGAGCTGGTGAAGTACGCGAGCAACTGCTTCCTGGCGGTGAAGCTGTCGTACGTGAACTCCCTGGCGGAGCTGTGCGAGCAGGTCGGCGCGGACGTCGAGGACGTGACCGCCGCGATGGGCCTGGACGACCGGATCGGCACCGCGTTCCTCGCGCCCGGCCCGGGGTGGGGCGGGTCGTGCCTGCCCAAGGACACCCGGGCGCTGCTGGCCGCCGCCGAGCGGGCCGGCGTCGACTTCCCCCTGCTGGGCGCGGCGATCAGCACCAACGACCACCAGCCGCACCGGGTGGTGGCCAAGCTCCGCGACGTCGTCGGCCCGCTGGAGGGCGCGCGGATCGCGTTGCTGGGGCTGGCTTTCAAGGCTGGCACGAACGACCTGCGCGACTCACCCGCCCTGGCCGTCGCCGACCTGCTCGCCGCCGAGGGCGCCGACCTGGTGGCCTACGACCCGGGCGTGCTCGCGGCGGCCGGCCTGCGGGTCGTGGAGTCGGCCCAGGACGCCGCGCGCGGCGCGCGGGCGCTGCTGGTGCTGACCGAGTGGCCGGAGTTCGCCGAGCTGGACTGGCCGTCGCTGGCCCAGGACATGAGCGACCCGGTGATCGTGGACACCCGGAACCTGGTCCCGCCGGACAAGGTGGTGGAAGCCGGCTTCCGCCTCGTGGGCACCGGTCGCCGCAACCCCTGACCCCGCGCCGGTGGGTGGCTGACCGATGCGGCACCACCGGGCGATCGGTGCAGGCTCAGAACAGGAATCCACCTGGCCAGGTGTTGTCGACGCCCTTCCGGGCACAGTCCCGCGCGCGCAGCGCGACCACCAGGTAAGCCGTTTGGTGAAAATCAGATCGGACGGGTGAGGAACAGGGCCGCCTGCGCTGGCTGCCCGATCCGCATTCACGGGTGCGGACCACGTTCTCGGTCGGGGCCGGCGCATCGCGTGCTTTTCGAAGGCTTTCGTGGGTAACCGGACGCACTATCGGGCGGATCGCGCAGACATCGGGTTTCACCACCCGTCAAGGTGTGGTCTATTGGCTCCCGTTCTGCGGAATCGCGACCGGAATGGAGACCGAAGTGGCGCACCGCAACCTCTACACCTCGATGGACTACTACCGGGCCCTCGCCGAGAAGTCCCGCACCCTGACGGAGATCAAGGACGCACGCCCGGTCAACGTCGGGACGGCCGGTGGGTTCCCGTTCTACTTCAGGGACAAGTCGAACTGGTTCACCGAACTCGCCTGGACGTACCTCAACTACCGGCCGACCCCGAGCAGCACCGTTCCGGGCGAGTACCTCCTCGGGGCGGAACTCGCGAGCACCCGGTACCTCACCTACCTGCGCGACGTGCAGTGGCTGCTCAGCAGCGCGGACGAGCAGGCGCTGGAGCAGGGCGAGATCGACCACCAGGAAGCCGCCCAGATGCTGGTCAACGACTACGAGCGGGCGTTCGGCGAGATCACCGACGACGAGTTGGAAGCGGCGGGGTCGAGGACGAAGGTCGGGTACATCCTGGACGTCCAGATCCCGATCTGGGCGGACAAGCCGAACTTCAAGTTCCAGACCGGGAACGTGGACGACCTCGAAGAGGCGCTGCCCAACCGCCCCTCCGAGTCGGACGGCATCCTGGTGGCGCTGTGCGAGTACATCAACGCCCTGGAGAAGTACCTCCCGATCCTCAACATGCAGGGCGCGGCGCGGGGCCGCCGGAACCAGGCCATCAAGAACACCGAGAACCCGACGAAGGAGAACGGCGGCCTCAGGACGGTCGCCCCCGACGGGAAGACCACGAAGTACCGGGTCGCCTACCAGCCCTCGCGGGAACCCAAAGCGATCCGGGCGGACCTGGAAAAGGCCGCCAAGTCGTCGGTCACGATCACCATCAAGGCCCGGCACTACCAGCAGGGCGAGGCCAGTCTGGAGGTCGACGGCAGGGCCGGCGGCGTCATCGGCTGGGGCGGGCTGCTGGCGTTCGGCACGAGTTCGGCCAGCTACTCGGTGGACAGGTTCGCCGCCTCGCAGGTGTCGATCGACATCGCCATCACCATGCGGGGGCTGTCGTGGGTGCAGGCCGCGCCCGCGCTGCTGTCGGAGGACGCCAAGACCGGCTGGTTCGCCCCGGACATCCTGGAGGAGGCCGTCAAGAACGACGGCAAGGACGTCACCGGCTACCACCTGTTCCACTACCCCGCGAGCGAGGTCGCGGAGTTCTGGATGCAGCAGGGCCTGGTGCTCGGGTGCCTGCCGTCGATCAAGGTGACCTACCACGCGGGCCGGTGGAACCAGGCGGGTGAGGAGCTGCGCCAGTCCGCCGACCTCGGGGTCTCCCTGTTCGGCATCCCGCTGACCGTCGCGCACAACCGCTACAAGAAGGCGAACTTCGAGCGCAGCGTGGACGGCAAGAGCTTCACGCTGACGATCGAGCCCCCGTCCGGGTCGGAGGTGCCGAACCTCACCGACCACCGCGCGCACGTCCTCGGCGTCCAGGTGCACCAGCCGTTCAAGCCCCAGGAGACGCCCAAGGTCCCGGAGTCCCGGCGGCCCGACCTGGCGGTCGAGTTGACCACCGACCCGAAGGGCGGGCCGGCCACCGACCTGAAGGGCGAGCCCGACGCGCTCACGCCCGCCTAGCAGCCGCCGACGCGGGACGGGCTTCGTGCGCTCGGCAGCGGTGCTCGTCAGCGCCCTGCCGGTGTTGGTTCCGCTGGGCGGTTCCCCGCCGCAGCCGTCGAGCACTGCGGGAAGCAGGCGGTGGAGGGTGTGCCCTGCCGGTAGGAGGACGGGCACACCCGGCCGCTCGTCGCAGGTCGGGGTGGCGGCGGGGCCGTCGTCGGCGGGCGGCCACCGGATCGGTCAGGTGCAGGTCGGTGTGCCCAGGTGCACGACCTTGGTGGTCGTCATCTCGTCCAGCAGCTCCGGCCCGTAGCCGTAGCCCGTGCCGGACGCCCCGCGCGGCTGGGCGGCACCGCCGGGTGCGCCGCCGAACACCGCGTTGACCTTCACCGTGCCGACGGGCAGGGCCCGCCACGCCCGGTGCGCGTGGGCCATCGACGCGGTCAGCACGGTCGCCGCCAGGCCGTGGTCGCCGGCGGCGGCTTCCTCCAGCGCACGGTCGAAGGACGGCACCACGCGCACCGGGACCACCGGGCCGAATGTCTCCTCCACCATCACCCGCATCTCCGGCGTGCAGCCGGTGAGCACGGTGGCCGGGTGCACGCGGACGTCCGGCGCGCCGCCCACCAGCAGCTCCGCGCCGGCCTCGACCGCTTCGGCGACGTGCGCGTGCACGGCGGCGGCGTGGCGTTCGTCCACGAGCGGCTGGGGGTCGGCGTTCCACTCCCGCGCCAGGTCGCACAGCGCGGCCAGGAACGGTTCCGCCACCGCCTCGTGCACGTAGACCCGCTCGACCGACGTGCACAGCTGGCCCGCGTTGGTGAACGCGCCCAGCGCGGCCTGGCCGGCCGCCCAGACCGGGTCCACGTCCGCGTCGACCACCAACGGGTCGTTGCCGCCGTTCTCCAGCAGCAGCTTGGCGCGCGAGGCGGCGGCGATCGCCCGGCCCGTGGCCGTCGACCCGACGTGCGCCACCACGTCGACGTCGGGGTCGGCGGCGAGTGCCGCGCCGACCCCGCCACCGCCGTCCACGGTCTGCAACACGCCCGGCGGGAAGTGCGGTGCCAGCACCTCGCCCAGCAGCCGGCCGGTGCGCGGGCACCGCTCGCTGGGCTTGTGCACCGCGGCGTTCCCGGTGACCAGGGCCGCGCCCAGCAGGCCGCAGGCGATCGCCACCGGGTCGTTCCACGGGGTCAGCGCCACCACGACGCCGCGCGGCACGGGGATCATGAAGTCGGCCGCGCCGGGCGATCCGTGCAGCGACCGGCCCCGGTGCACCGGGCCCAGCTCGGCGTACTGGGCGAGCGTGCCCGCACCGGCCAGCACGCCCTCCCGCGCGGACGCCGCCGGCCGTCCCGTCTCCTCCTCCTGCACGGCGGCCAGGTCGTCGGCCCGCTCCTGCACGGCCTCGGCGGCGGCGCGCAGCGCGGCCCCGCGCTCGGCGGCCGGTGTGCTGCCCCAGCTGTCCTGGGCCTTCCGCGCGGTGTTCACGCTCATGTGGCCTCCTCTGCGCCAGACTTCCGGGTGCGCCGTCCCGGGCGAGCCGGCGCGGGGGGTTCTACCGTCACGGCCAGGACCCCTCTTCGGCGTGGGCGACGACCAGTTCGCGGATCTCGCAGCCGGCGGGCTGCCGCAGGGCGAACAGGATCGCGTCGGCGACCCGCTCGGGCGGGTTGAGCCTGCTGTCGTCGGGCGGGCGGTACTGCTCCTCGCGGTCGTCGAAGAAGTGCGTGCGCATCCCGCCCGGGATGACCAGGGTGACCCCGGTCCGGCCGGCGGTCTCGGCGGCCAGCGCGCGGGTGAAGCCGACCACGCCGAACTTGGACGCGCAGTACGCCGTCGCGTCGCTGACCGCCTTGATGCCCAGCGTGGACGCGATGGTGACCACCCGGCCGCCGTCGAGGTGCGGCAGCGCCGCGCGCACGACGGCGGCGGTGCCGAGCAGGTTGACCAGCACCACCCGGTCCCAGTCGGGTCCGGGCACGTCGACCAGCCGGCCGCACGCGTCCGTGCCCGCCGCCGTGACGACGGCGCGCAGCCCGCCGTTGCGGCCGGCGATCGCGGCGACCGCCTGTTCGGCGGCCCGCGTGTCGGACAGGTCGACCGACTCGAAGTCGGCCACCTCGTCCGACGTCGGCGCCGCCTTGTCCAGCACCAAGGGCGTGCCGCCCGCCTCCCGCACCGCGCTCACCACCGCCGCGCCCAGCCCGGACGCGCCACCGGTCACCAGCACCTGACCCAGCATCAAGCCCTCCTCGCCAGAATCCCCGTCGTGGACCGGCCCCGGTGGTAGGGCACCACCACGGTCCGGCCGCCCCAACCGCGCACCAGGTCCGCCTCCGGCAGGGACTCGGCGGAGTAGTCCCCGCCCTTGACCCACACGTCCGGCCGCAGCGCCCGCAGCGCCTGTTCCGGGGTGTCCTCCTCGAACACCCGCACCTCGTCCACGCAGTCCAGCGCGCGCAACAGCTCCGCGCGGTCCTCCTGACCGGTCACCGGGCGGTCCGGTCCCTTCAACCGGCGCACCGAGGCGTCGGAGTTCAGGCACACCACCAGGCAGTCGCCCAGCGCCCGCGCGGCGGCGAGCGTGCGGACGTGCCCGGCGTGCAGCAGGTCGAAGCACCCGCCGGTCGCCACCACCACGCCGCCGCGCGCCCGAACGGAGTCCACTGTGGACGGCGGGGCCACGGCGCGGAGGCCGGCGACGCCGCCCCGGGCCAGGAAGTCCGCCGCCGCCGCGACCCCGGCCGCGACCGCGTCGTCCGGCGCGGCCCCGGCCGCCAGCCGCGCGGCGGCGGTGGCGGCGAACCGGTCGCCCGCCCCGCACGGGTCGGTCACCGCGATCGCCGGTGCGGGCACCACGGCGGGTGCGCCGCCCTGGTGCAGCAGTGCCCCGTCGCACCCCATCGTCACGACGACCGCCCGCGCCCGCCACCGGTCCCGCAGCGCTTCTGCGGCGGCGTAGGGGTCGGAGGTGCCCGCGAACGCGGTCGCCTCCGCCAGGTTCGGCGTGACCAGCCGCGCGTCGGGGGTCGGCGCCGGGCCGCGCGGGTGCGGGTCCCACACCACCGGGACCCGTCCCAGCACCGCCCGCAGCCGCTCGTCGCGCACCAGCCCGCGCCCGTAGTCCGAGACCAGCACCAGGTCGGCGGCCAGCACCGCGTCCAGCATGTCGTCGGTCGCCCGGGGCGTGCCGGGCCCGCCGCCCCGGTCGACCCGGGCCACGGACGTGCCGCCGCTGCGCAGCCTGGTCTTGACCGGCGTCGCGGCGGGCGACCCGCCCAGCACCGCCGGCACGTCGAGCAGGGCGCGCAGCCGCGCGCCGTCCTCGTCGTCGGCGACGGCGCTGACCAGCGTCACGTCCACGCCGTCCGCGCGGGCGAACGCCGCCGCCAGCGCCGCGCCACCGGCTCGGGCGCGTTCGGCGGTCACGTCCAGGACCGGTGCCGGTGCGTCCGGGCACACCCGTTCCACGACGCCTTCGACGTCCACGTCGAGCAGTGCGTCACCGACCACGACCAGCTTCACGACGCCCTCCGCTCCGACGCGGGCAACGCGCTCTCGAACGCCTCGCACAGGGCGTGCACGGCGACCAGCTGGGCCTCCTGCACGTGGCAGGCCGGGCCGGGCAGCGCCAGCACGTCGTCGGCCACGTCCGCCACCGGGTTGGGCACCGCACCGGTCAGCGCCCACACCAGCGCGCCCACCTCCCGGCCGGCCTGCGCGGCGCGCACCAGGTTCGGGCTCCGGCCGCTGGTGGACAGGAGCACCAGCACGTCGCCGGGCCGGGCGTGCGCGCGCACCTGGCGGGCGAACACCTCCTGGTAGCCGTAGTCGTTGGCGATGGCGGTGACGCTGGAGGTCTCGGCGCACAGCGCGATCGCGGAGAACGCGGCCCGGTCGTCCCGGTAGCGCCCGACCAGCTCGGCGGTCAGGTGCTGCGCCTCGGCGGCCGACCCGCCGTTGCCGGCCGCGAGCAGCCGCGCCCCGCCCGTCAGCCGCCGGGCCAGGGTCGCGCCCCAGCGGGCGACGCGCGGGCCGTGCGCGCGCAGGCCGACCAGCGATTCGGCCAGGCCGTCCAGGTGGGCGTCGACGCTCATCGGGCACCTCCCACGGCCAGGTCGACCGGTTGTCCGGCACCGGCGAGCAGGTAGACCCGCTCGGTGTCCTGGGCGATCCGGTCCCACGTGTAGCGCGCCGCCACCCGGTCGGCACCGGCGAGGCCGTACGCCTCGCACCGGCCCGGGTCGGTCAGCAGGGAGGTGAGGGCCTTGGCCAGCGCGCGCCGGTCGCGCGGCGGCACGAGCACCCCGGTGACCCCGTCGACCACGGTGTCGGTCAACCCGCCCACGGCGGTGGCCACCACGGGCACGCCGCACGCCATGGCCTCCAGCGGCACGATCCCGAACGGTTCGTACCACGGCACGCACGCGACGACGTCCGCCGACCGCAGCAGCGCGGGCATCTCCGCCCGGGACACGCGCCCCACCGGCAGCACCCGGTCGCGCACGCCGCAGCGCTGCGCGTGCGCCAGCAGCCGCCTCGCCTCCGGGTCGTCCGCCAGCAGGCGCTCCTCCGGGCCGCCCGCGATCACCAGCTCGGCGCCGGGCACCGCCCGCAGCGCGCCGATCAGGTCGCCGAACCCCTTGCGCGGCACCAACCTGCCGACCGACACGATCCGCTTGCGGCCGGTCCCGGCGCGCATCCCGCACGGCGTGAACAGGGTCTGGTCGACGCCGCACGGCACCACCGACACCCTGGACCGCGGCACGCCCATCCGCACCAGCTCGGCCAGCTCGTCGGCGCAGGTGGCCAGCACCCGGTCCGCGTCGCGCCCGACCGCCCGCTCCAGGCCGAGCCGCTCCGGCGGGCTGGTGTCGGCCGCGCCCTGGTGGCGGCGCTTGACCGAGCCCAGCGCGTGGTAGGTCTGCACGACCGGCACGCCGACCGCGCGCGCCGCCGACAGCGCGACCACGCCGGACATCCAGAAGTGGCCGTGCACCACGTCGGGTGGCTCGGCGGTCCACTCCCCGGCCAGGAAGTGGGCGAAGTCGCCCAGGTGGGGCAGCAGGTCGTCCTTCGGGATGCGGCGGGCCGGCCCGGCGGGCACGTGCACGACCTCGTACCCGTCGGGCGAGCGCACCCGGTCGGGCAGGTCCGGCGAGTCGCGCCGGGTGTAGACGGTGACGTCGTGGCGCAGCCGGGCCAGTGCCGCCGACAGGGCGGCGACGTGCACGTTCTGGCCTCCCGCGTCCACCTCGCCGAGTTCCGCCAAGGGGCTGGCGTGTTCGGACACCATCGAGATCCTCATCCGGTCACCTCCGCCAAGATCCGGTCCCAGTCGCCCAGGAACGCGTCGATCCCGTAGCGCTCCAGGGCGAATTCCCTGGCCCGCGCGCCTTGCTGCCGCGCCAGCGCCGGGTCCGCCACCAGTTCGGCGACCCCGCGCACCAGCTCGTCCAGGTCGGTCGAGAGCACGCCCGCCCCGGGCGGCACCGCGCGCACCGCCTCCGTGCAGGCCAGTACCACGACCGGCATCCCCAGGTGCATGGCCTCGATCAGGGACAGCCCCAGCGACGTCCACCGCGCCGGGTGGACGTAGACGCGTCGCCGGGCCAGCTCGCGGTGCAGCGCCGGCAGGCCGTGGTCGCCCCTCCCCCACGGGAGCTGCTCGGTGCCCATGCCGAACACGTCCAGCGGCGCCACCTCGGCGAACCTCGGCAGCAGGTCGGTGCCGACCACGCGGCCCCGGCGGACCGGCTCGTTCACCACCACGGCGGCCCGTGCCAGCTCGCCGGTGTAGAGCGGCCCCGGGTCGACAACGCCGTGCTCGACGACCACCGTGCGGGTGGTCCCGCAGTCCCACATGAGGTCGTTGAAGTGGGTGACGTGCACGATCAGGCCGACCCGGTCGGCGGCCGGGTGGTCGAGGTTCGGCCGGGCCGGGGTGTTGTGCTCCAGGTAGACCACGGGCACGCCGGGCGGCACCAGGTCGAGCTGGTCGACCTCCTGCACCACGGCCACGTCCGGCTCGGCCTCCGCGAGGGCGACCTCCCGGGCGTCCGGCCAGTCGCGCCCGAGCAGGCCCTTGCCGTCCGGCGGACCGACGACCAGGTAGTCGTGCCCGCCCTGGACGAACGCGTGCGTCCACGACCCGTGCACGTGCCACAGCAACACCTTCACGCGCGCACTCCCGTCAGCTCCGCCACGGCCGCCACCACGGCGGCCGGTGTCACGTCGTCCAGGCACGGGTGGCCGGGCACCGGGCACTCCCTCGCCCGGGTGTCGCGGCACGGCGCGTGCTGGTCGCCCAGCAGGACGTGGGTGCCGTGCGGTGCCCACCTGACCGCCGGCACGACCGGCGCGAACAGCGACACGACGGGCGTGCCGACGGCGACCGCGAGGTGGGCGGGCCCGGTGTTGCCGACGACGACCGCGTCCGCGCCGCGCAGCACGCCGGCGAGTTCGGCGAACGTGGTGCGCCCGCCCAGATCGACCCCGTGCTCCCCGGCCACGCGCGCGGTCAGCGCCGTCTCACCGGGGCCGCCGGTGACCAGGACGCGGTGCCCGGCCTCGGCCAGCGCCGTCACGGCCCGCGCGCACCGGTCGGGCGACCAGGTGCGGGCGGGGGCGGTGGCACCGGGGTGCAGCACGACGTAGGGGCCGGGCAGGTGCGGTTCCGGGGCGTCGACGCGCAGCCGGCCGTCGTCGCCCGGCGGCAGCTCGAAACCGGCCGCCCGCGCCACGGACAGCGCGCGTTCGGCCTCCGGCACGTCCGGGTCGTCGCGCAGCCGGACGTCCAGCAGCGCGCCCGCGTAGTCGGTCGACCGCGCCACCACCTTCGGCACGCCCGCCAGCTTGAGCAGCAGGGCCAGCGGCAGCGGGCTCTGGTGGAACGACGTGAGCACGAGCGCCACCTCCACCTCCAGCCCCGCGAGCACGGGCACCAGCGATTCCACCTCGGCCGGCGAGAACTCCCCCGCCGGGTGGGCGATCCACGGGCAGTGCCACCGGACGACCCGGTCGACGCCGGGCAGCAACGACGCCGCGCGCTCGCCGTTCGGTCCACAAAGGACGACCACGTCGCCGGCAGCCGACGCGGCCCGGATCGCCGGGCCGGCCAGCAACACGTCACCGTCGTTGTCCAGCCGGGCGACCAAGGTCTTCATCGAACTGCCCCGCCCAAGAACTCCACACAGGAGTGTTAGCCGGCAAAACGACGGACAAACGCTTCCGGGAGAACCGGTTCTCCTACTGGCCGGTAGTGCCGCCGGAGGTGGAATTCCCCACCCGTGGTGGTTTAGCGCGCCGTTCGCGGGTTAGCACAAGCTGGTGACCTTCGACGCGGTTCTGTTCGACCGGGACGGGACGCTCGTCCGCGACGTCCCGTACAACGGCGACCCCCGGCTGGTGGAGCCCATGCCGGGTGCTCGCGAGCTGCTGGACCGGCTGCGCGCGACCGGCGCGCGGACGGGCGTGGTGAGCAACCAGTCCGGAATCGGGCGGGGCCTGCTCACCCGCGCGCAGGTCGACACCGTCAACGCGCGCGTGGAGCAGCTGCTGGGCCGGTTCGGCACCTGGCAGGTGTGCCCGCACCGGCCGGAGGACGGGTGCCCGTGCCGCAAGCCCCGGCCCGCGATGGTGGTGGCGGCGTGCGCGGCGCTGGGCGTGGCACCGGAGCGGACCGCGCTGGTCGGCGACATCGAGGCGGACGTGCTGGCCGCCCGCGCCGCCGGCGCGCACCCGATCCTGGTGCCGACCCCGGTGACCAGGCCCGAGGAGGTGACCCGGGCACCCGTGGTGGCGGCCGACCTGCGCGCGGTGATGGCCCTGGTGTGCCGCAAATCCTGAATACGACCGAATCGAGTGCGGCATTTGTGCATTCACCGCCGCGGTCAGCCCATCAGGCCCCTACATTCATCCGATCGTGAATGGCCGACCGGCGACCGGTCACCGCGCGGTGACCGGTCGGGCCGCCGGGCTCACGACAGCGGCGTGCCGCCGGTGACCGCCAGGACCGCGCCGGAGACGTAGCTCGACTCCCCCGAGGCGAGGAACACGTAGGCGGGTGCCAGCTCGGCGGGCTGCGCGGCACGACCGAGCGGGGCCTGCTCGCCGAACGAGTCGACCGCTTCGGGCGGCATGGTGGCCGGGATGAGCGGCGTCCACACCGGTCCGGGCGCGACGGCGTTCACCCTGATCCCCTGCTCCGCGAGGTCCTGCGCCAACCCCTTGGTGAACGTGACGATGCCGCCCTTGGTGGTCGCGTAGTCCAGCAGGCCCGGCGAGGGCTGCGACGCCTGGATCGACGCGGTGTTCACGATCGCCGCGCCCTTCGCCATGTGCGGCACGGTCTCCTTGCAGAACCAGAACATCGCGTACAGGTTCGTCTTGAGCACGCGGTCGAACTGCTCGGTGGTGATGCCGGACAGCCCCTTGTCCTGCGACATCTGGTAGGCGGCGTTGTTCACCAGCACGTCGACCCCGCCCAGCTCGCCCACCGCGAGCCGGACCACGTCGGCGCAGTGCGCCTCCTCGGTGATGTCGCCCGGCGCGAGCACCGCCCGCCGGCCCGCCGCGCGCACCCACTCCGCGGTGCGCTCGGCGTCCTCCTGCTCCTCCTCCAGGTAGGACAGCACCACGTCCGCGCCCTCGCGGGCGTAGGCGATGGCCACCGCGCGGCCGATGCCGGAGTCCCCGCCGGTGATCAGGGCACGCCGGTCGGTCAGCTTGCCCGTGCCCCGGTACGTGCGCTCGCCGTGGTCGGGCTGCGGGTCCATGGCCCGGCCGGTGCCGGGCGGCTCCTGGCCGCGCGGCCGCTGCTCGTCCGGGCGCGGGTACTCGTCGTGGACGCTGTGCTGGTCGGCCATTCGGGTCTACCTCCCGGTGGGGGTCGTCCTCCCAGGCGTTCCCGCGAGGAGGCCGGTCAACCCGATTCCCGGTCCCCGATTCGCGGTGACCGCGCCCGGAGGACGCACGTCGGGTGAGCGGACCGGTGTGCCGCCGCGCGGAGCACGCCGTTCACTCGCACCGCGTAGTCGACGGCGGCTCGGCTGACCCGTTCAGGCGACTCCGGTGTGGTGGCGGCCCGGGCGTGGAATGCAGGGGTGCCGCGACCGGGAGGAGCACGCCATGCGCCGGACCGCCCTGCTGGCCGCCACCCTGCTCCTCACCGCGTGCGGCGGGCTCGGACCTTCGCCGGCCGACGCGCCGAACGCCCTGGTCACCATGGGGTTCGGCCTGCCCGACGAGCACGCGACCGCGCGCGTCGAGGTGTACCGGCGGGCCCACCCCGGCACGGCGCTGCACATCGCCGAGGGCGCGTTCGACGAGCAGCAGTTCCTGTCCTCGGTCGCGGCGGGCGACCCGCCCGACGTCGTCTACGCCGACCGGCGCAAGGTCGGCGGCTTCGCCGCCCGGGGAGCGGTGCTCGACCTCTCCGACTGCCTGCGCCGGCACGGCGTCGACCCCGGCCGGTTCCGGGAGGCCGCGATGCGGCAGGTGACGGTCGGCGGCAGGCCGCACGGCCTGCCCGACTTCTCGTCGGTCCGGCTGCTGATCCTCAACAACCCGGTGCTGCGCGCCGCCGGCATCGACCCGGCGGCGGTGTCGACCACCGACTGGACCGCCGTCTCCCGGCTGGCCCGGGTCGCCGAGGTGGCCGGACCCGAGGTGCGGCGGATCGGCTTCGACCCCAAGGTGCCCGAGTTCCTGCCGCTGTGGGCCAAGGCCAACGGCGTGAGCCTGGTCGACACACCCCTGGACGACCCGAAGGTGGTCGAGGCGGCGGAATTCACCGCCGACCTGGTCCGCGCACAGGGCGGGTGGGCGTCGTTCAAGGCGTTCCGCGACACGTTCGACCTGTTCGGCGCGGGCAACCCCTTCGCCACCGGGCAGCTCGCGGTGATGCCGATGGACTCCTGGTACGTCAACACCATCGCCACCGTCACCCCCAACGCGGACGTCACCGTCACGCCGTTCACCGACCGGGAGGGGCAGCCGCTGACCGACTCCGGCGGGCAGGCGTGGGGCATACCCAAGGGCGCGCGGCACCCCGACGCGGCGTGCGACTTCCTGGTCGCGATGACCGACACCGACACCTGGGTGACCGCCGCGACCGCGCGCCGGGATGCGCTGGCCCGCGGGGGAAAGCCCTACGGCGGCACGTTCACCGCGAACCGCGAGGCGGACGAGCGGATCTTCCGCGAGGTCTGGCGCCCCGGTGGCAACCGGCTGCTCGACCAGGCGGTGCCCGTGCTGCTGTCGTTGCAGGACAAGGCGTTCGCACTCCCCGTCAGCCCGGCGGCGAGCGACCTGGTGCGGGCGTGGGAAGGCGGGGTGAACCGCGTGCTGTCCGGATCCGACCCACCCGGCGAGGCGATGGCCCGGGCGCAGCGGGAAGCGGCCGGCGCGGTGCGGCGGGTGACGCGATGACGTCCACGTCGGGGCGGGAGGCCAGAGCCGGGTACCTGTTCCTGCTGCCGTGGGTGATCGGGTTCCTGGCGTTCACCGCCGGGCCGATGGCGTTCAGCCTGTGGTTGTCGTTCACCCACTACGACATGCTCACCCCGCCCGAACCGATCGGCCTGGACAACTACCGCGAGCTGGTCGACGACGACCGCACCGCCACCGCGCTGGGCAACACGCTGTACTTCACCGCGCTGCACGTCCCCGCGCAGGTCGTGCTGGCGCTCGCGCTGGCGGTGCTCATGCAGCGCGCGGGACGGGCCGCCGGCTTCTTCCGCACCGTGCTGTACCTGCCGGTGATGACGCCGCCGGTCGCGTTGGCGGCGCTGTTCCTGTTGCTGCTCAACGGTCAGCGCGGCGCGGTCAACGCGTTCCTCGGCTGGTTCGGCTTCACCGGGCCGAACTGGACCACCGACCCGGCGTGGGTCAAACCGGGGCTCGTGGTGATGAGCCTGTGGACGGTCGGCAGCACCGCCGTGCTGTACCTCGCGGCGCTGACCCGCGTGCCCCGCGAGCGCTACGAGGCCGCCGGGCTGGACGGTGCCGGGCCGTGGCGGCAGTTCTGGCACGTGACGCTGCCCGGCATCAGCGGCACCGTCTACTTCACCGCCGTGGTGAACACGATCGCGTCGCTCCAGGTGTTCACCGAGGCGTACACGATGTACTTCGGCGCGCGGGCGACCCGGTCCAGCCAGGACGACGCGGCGCTGTTCTACGTGGTCCACCTGTTCCAGGAGGCGTTCGGCTCGCTGCGGATGGGCTACGCCTCCGCGCTGGGGTGGGTGCTGTTCCTGCTCATCGCCGCCGTGACGGTCGTGCAGGTGCGGTTGTCCCGGCACTACGTCCACTACGAGGGGTCATGAGGCGCATCCCGGCGGTCCTGGCGCTGCTGGTCGTCACGGCCGCGTTCGGCTACCCGTTCTGGTGGCTGGTCAGCGCGTCGCTGAAGGACCGGGCGCACGTGTTCGACAACGCCCTGCTGCCGACCGCGTTCTCCCCCGGCAACTACGTCGAGGTGTGGCAGGCGGTGCCGTTGCTGACCTGGGTGGGCAACAGCGTGGCGATCGGGCTGGCGGCGGCCCTGGCGGTGACGCTGTCCAGCGCCGTAGTGGCCTTCGGGTTCGCCGTGTTCCGCTTCCCCGGCCGGTCGGCGCTGTTCGGCGTCGTGCTGGCGACCATGATGCTCCCGGCGGCGGTCACCCTCGTTCCGGTGTACCTGGAGTGGCACGCGGTCGGCCTGGCGAGCACCCAGATCCCGCTGTGGGCGCAGAACCTGTTCGGCTCGGCGTTCTCGGTCTTCCTGCTGCGGCAGTTCTTCCTGGGCCTGCCGCGAGAGGTGTTCGACGCCGCGCGGGTCGACGGCGCAGGCCCGTGGCAGCTGTTCACCAAGATGGCGCTGCCGCAGTCCTGGCCGGGCCTGGTCGTGGTGTTCGTGTTCGAGCTGAAGGCGTCCTGGACCGACCTGGTGAAACCGCTGGTGTTCCTGCGCGACCCGGAGCTGTACACGCTGCCGCGCGGCCTGAAGGCGGTCCTCGACCGGTTCGGCGAGGGCGGTGAGGCGCAGTGGGAGCTGGTGATGGCGGCGAGCACGGTCGCCACCGTGCCGCTGATCCTGCTGTTCCTGGTGGCGCAGCGGCACTTCGTGCGGGGCGCGGTCGTGGGCTGAACCCGGTCGTGGGTTGGGCCGACGGGTCGAGGCCCGGACGCCCCGTGGTGCCCGCTGTCGCGAGACTGCGGGCACCACGCACTGGGGGTGCTGTCGAACGCGGGGCTCAGCCCTTCAGGCGCTCGGCGAGGAGGGCCTTGCCCTGCTCCGCGCCCTTGCGGCTCTCGCCCTGGGCGCGGCGGAAGAAGTCCGCCAGTTCGGCGTCACCGGCCCGCTCGGCGTCGGAGATGTAGTTCTCCAGGCGCAGCGCGTTGCTCAGGCACGCCTCGACGAACCAGATGATGTTGTAGTCCTTGTCCTGCGTACCGGTCGCCTGACCGGTCTCGCTGGTCGACATCGCTCCTCCTCGGTCGCTGTGCTTGCCCACCAGGTGTTCCCGCACGGCCGGTGCCGACACATCCACCACCCGGACGGCGTCGGCCCTGCGCCGGCACGCCCCCGCGTTCACGCGTCACTCGACCGGTGCGGTCCCGGTGGTGCGCGCGACGAACTGCACGGCGAGGTCGCGGACCTTGACGTTCTCCCGCTGCGACTGCTCGACCAGCAGGGTGAACGCCTCGTCGGCGGAGATCTGCCGCAACGCCATGAGGATGCCCTTGGCCTGGTCGATCACCGCCCGGTTGGCCAGCGCGGCGCGCAACTGCTCGGAGGTCTCGCGGGCCTGGAGGTAGCGGCAGTACACGCGCAGCGCGGCGGTCGTCGCACTGGTGTAGAGGTCGAGCAGCTTCCCGTCCAGTTCGGCGAAACCCCGCTGGTCGGCGGCGTAGCAGTTGATCGCGCCCGAGTGCACGCCGTCGACCGGCATCGGCGCGGACAGGAAGCTGCCGAAGCCCGCCTCGGCGGAGCGCTGCGCGTAGACCGGCCAGAGGTCGGTGATGTCGGTGATGGCCACCCGCACGACGTCCCCGGTGCGCGAGGCGCGCAGGCACGGCCCGTCACCCTGGGCGTACTGGATCGCGTCCAGCTCGACCACGTGCTCACCCGTTCCGGCGACCGTGTGCGGTCTGCCCTCGGTCAGCAGGGTGATGGTGGCGTCCGTGACACCCGGCACCGCCTGGGTGACCTGCTCGCACACCAGGCTCAACAGGGCTTCCAGGTCTTCTGCGCTGTCCAAGGCCACCGTGAGGACGTCCAACGCCCCGGTCACCTCGTCCAGCACCACGGGCCACGATTCGTTCGTCCGCTCCTCCACAGGCATTCCTCCCCGGGTAGAGAGATCGATGCTCCGCTGTGTACCCCTGTCCGGGAAACCTACTCATCACCGTCACCCCGGGTACCGGCAGCGGCGGTCCGGGAGCCGGTCAGACGTCCACAGTAGACAGTGCACCCCGCCTGCGTCGACGCTGCACGGGCAGCGGGCGGTACCGACGCCCGCTGCCCGTCCCGCGCTACGCCACGGCCGTCCCCTCCAGCTCGACCACGAGCCCGGGGACCGCCAACCTGGCCACCCCGAGCATCGTGGTGGTCGGTGCCACCCCGGCGGCACCCAGCCGTGCCGCCAGGACGCCGTAGTGCTCGAAGAGCCCGTCGACGTCGGTGGTGTAGACGGTCAGCCGGACCAGGTTCGCCAGCGCCATCCCGGCCCCGTCCAGGACCGCCTCCAGGTTGTCCAGGCTCAACGCCAGTTGCGCTGCCACGTCACCCGCGTGCCGGGGCGTGCCGTCGCCGCCCATGGCGGCCTGCCCGGAGCAGTACAGGGTGCGGGTGTGCCCGGAGACGACCTCCCCCTGGTGGTAGCCCAGCTCCACCGACCAGGGCCACGGGTTGACCGCCGTTCGCTCCACTGCCACTTCAGCTCCATCCGGTTCATCGACGCGACGCACGTCCGCCGGCTCGGCAGCCGCCGGTCCGGCGTCGTGCTCAGAGCCTCGCAACGAATCACGACACCCTCTGTCGTGTATTCCCGTAGGATTTCGGCCGTGCGCGCCGACCGCCTGGTCTCGCTGGTGCTCCTGCTGCGCCGGCACGGCCGGCTGTCCGCGACGGTGCTGGCCCGCGAACTGGAGGTGTCCACGCGCACCGTGCTGCGCGACGTCGAGGCGCTGTCGGCGGCCGGCGTCCCGGTCTACGCCGAACGCGGCCGGCACGGCGGTTTCGCGCTGCTGCCCGGCTTCCGGACCGAGCTGACCGGCCTGAACCACGACGAGGCGCTCGCCCTGCTGGTCGCCGGGTCGCGGCGCGGCGCGCAGGCGTTCGGCCTCGGCTCCGCGCTCGCCTCGGCCGTGCTCAAGGTGGTCGACGCCCTGCCCGAGAGCCACCGGCACGCGGCGGCCGGCGTGGCCGAGAGGCTGCTCGTCGACCCGGAGACGGACCTGCTCTCGCGCCGCGCGGTCGTCGACGAGGTGCCCGACGCGATCGTGGCCGAGGTCCGCCGCGCGGTGTTCGCCGGGCACAAGCTGCGCATCCGCTACGCCGCCGCCGGGCAGGGGCCGCGGTGGCGCACGGTGGACCCGATCGGCCTGGTCACCGTGCGCGACCAGGGCTACCTGCTGGCCACCCGGTCCGGTGAGGACCGCACCTACCGGCTGTCCCGGCTGACCGCCGCCGAGGAACTGGCCGAACCGGCGCAGCGGGCGGACCGGGTCGACCTGGGCCGGGCCTGGCAGGAGCGCGGCACGCGGTTCCGGACCGGCGGCGACACGGTGGCCGTGCTGGTGCGGCTGCACCCGGCGCGGCGGGAGGAACTGGTGGGCACCGCGCTGGCCGTGCACGGCGAGGAGGCCGAGGAGGACGGCCGGCTGCGCCTGGAGGTCACCTTCCAGGACCGCCGGCACGCCGAGTGGGCGCTGTGGCAGCTCTCCACCGGTGCCGAGGCCCTCGCCCCGGAGTGGCTGCGCACCGCCCTGCACGACCGGGCGACCGCGATCGCCACCCGCTACCGGGCGTGACCCCGGGGTACGACGGGCGGCGCTGGTCCGGATCGGACGGCACCGCCCGGCGTACCGCTGATCGGGTGGTCGGCACCCGAGCCGCGCCGCGCGCCACCCGCCCTCGCGCATCCTGGACCGACCGAGGACGGGAGGACCGAGATGGCCTACGCAGCGGGCGCGGCGAAGGTGGACCTGACGCCGCCGACGACCATCCCCTACCTGGGAGGTCTCCCCCGGCACTCGCCGTACGCCGGCGTCCACGACGCGCTGCACGCCCGCGCCGTCGCGTTCGGCGAGACCGGCGGCGAGACGGTGGTCCTGGTCTCCGTGGACGCTCTCGGCATCAACAACGCCATTCTCGGCCCCGGCAGGCACTTCACCGACGAGGTGCGCGCCGCGATCGAGGCGGCCACCGGCGTGCCGCCCTCGCACGTGATGGTCACCAGCTCGCACACCCACTCCAGCCCGGAGACCGCCGACTTCCGCCCGCTGCTGGACACCCCCGGCGCGGGCGCGTGGCTGGAGGGGTTCGCCGGCTCGCTGGTCGACGCGGCGGTCCGGGCGGTCGAGGACATGCGCCCGGTCACCGCCCGGCGCGGCACCGGCGAGGTGCTGCGCGGCACCCTGGCGATCAACCGCAACTCCTGGTCGTACCCGGACCCGGACGCCGCGCCGGACGACCCCGAGCTGGACGTGCTGGTGCTGGAGGCACCGGGCTGGAGCGCGGTGCTCTACAGCTTCGCCACGCACCCGGTGATCGTGCAGGTGCAGCCGTACGCCTCCGCCGACTTCCCCGGCGTGGCCTCGGACCTCGTCGAGCGCAACGTGCCCGGCTGCCGCGCGGCGCTGTTCCTCCAGGGCGCGTGCGGCAACCTCGCGCCGCCGCCCGACCCGCTGACCCACGACGAGAACGGCTCGTGGCGGTCGCCGTTCGACGCGGAGCACGAACTGGTGCCCGACAACGTGCTGGACGCCTTCGCGCACGCCGAGCGGATGGGCATGGCGCTGGGCGTGCGCGTGGTCGAGGTGGTCGAGGAGGCCGACCACGTGGTGTCCGGGCCGGTCGCCGCGCGGTCGCAACGGATCGACGTGGCGTCGCGGGACCTGCCGGACCGGGCACCGTTCCAGGCCGAGCTGGAGGCGCGTCGGCAGGCGCTGGCGGAGGCCGTCGCGTCCGGTGCGCCCCGGCTCGCCGTGGTCGCGCTCACCGAGCAGGTGCAGAGCACCGAGGAGGAGCTCGTCGCCATCGACCGGGGCACCGACCCGATCCCGGCGGAGGTGCAGGTGCTGCGCCTGGGCGACGTCGCGTGCGCCGGCCTGCCGGGTGAGCCGTTCGTGGAGCTGGGCCTCGGCCTCAAGGCCCTGTCCGACGACGGGCGCCGGGTGCTGGCCGTGGGGTACGCCAACGACTACCTGGGCTACCTGACCGACCCGGACGCGTGGGACCGGCCGCTCTACGAGGTCAGCCTCGGCGCGTGGACCCGCGTCGGCCGGACCGGCGGAGCCGAGCTGGCCGGGCTGGCCGCCGCGCTGGTCGACCAGCTCTGGTCCGACGTCGGGTGACCGGCCCCGCCACGGCCGGTGCGCGCGAAAATGCGTTGGCCGGTGGCGGAGCCGGTCGGTACCGTCCCCGCGTCCGACCGGAACTCGTGGGCGTCCGCCCGGGAAAGCAGATGATCTATGCCCCAGCACGGGCCGAGCGTGCCTCGCCACCGCACCTCGGCCGGGTTCTCCCGCTGACCGCTCCCGCGCGTCGGCCTCCCCGGCACCCCCCGGTGCGGCTCCGGGCTGCCCGTCCTCCGACGCGGCCCGCCCACTGAGCGAGGACTTCTCGGCCCCCTCCGGCCCTCGACCGTACGAAGTACGAGATCCGGCTAGGAGAGTTCCGGGTGTCCAACACCGACAAGACCACCGACCCGAACCGTTCGCGCACGTCCACGGAGACCTTCGTCTGCGTGTGGTGCGGCCTGACGGTCGCCGCTTCCGGCCCTGACGGCAAGCGGCGCAACCACTGCCCGAGCTGCGTGCACTCGCGGCACGTCCACGACCACGTCGAGGGCGGGCCGTCCGAGTGCCGGGCGCGCATGTCGCCGATCTCGATCGCGGTGCTGCGCAACGGCGACTGGAAGGTCATCCACCGCTGCACGCGCTGCGACGAGCTGACCGCGAACCGCGTGCAGGGCGACGACAACCAGCTCATCCTGATGCGGCTGGCCGTGCGCCCACTGGCCCAACCACCGTTCCCGCTGGAGCTGTTCGGCGACCTGTGAGGTCGTCGGGAACGGAGAGGACCATGCCACGCCACAACTCGCGGCACACCGACCGGGGCGTGCAGCGGCGCGTCCAGCGGCGCAAGGAGGCCCCGCCGGGCACCGACCGGCGACCCGGCGGCACGTTCCGCTGCGCGGGCTGCCGCCTGGACGTGCCGCTGGCCGCACCCGGCACGGCGCACCGCAACCACTGCCCGCAGTGCCTGAGCAGCCGGCACGTGGACGGCCGGGTACCCGGCGACCGCGCGGCCGACTGCGGCGGGCGGATGGAGGCGCTGAGCCTGTCGAGCCGACCGGACGGCGAGTGGCTGCTCGTCCACCACTGCCTGCTGTGCGGTGAGCTGAGCACCAACCGCATCGCCGGCGACGACAACCCGCTGGCCCTGCTCAAGCTGGCGGTCCGACCGCTGTCGGACCGCAGGGTCCCGGCACGGGCGCTGCTGGCGCTGTAGCACCCGGAGCCCCGACGTCACCCCCCGGTCGACGTCGGGGCTCCACCCGTGCCCGCCCGGGCTAGTCGAGGCAGAACTCGTTGCCCTCCGGGTCGGTCATCACGATGAAGCCCGACTCCATCGGCGGGGCGGGGTCGACGCGGCGCACGCGGGCGGCTCCCAGGGCCACCAGGCGGGCGCACTCGGCTTCCAGCGCCGCCATCCGCTCGTCGCCGGCGAGGCCGGGGGCGGCGCGGACGTCGAGGTGCACGCGGTTCTTCACCGTCTTGCTCTCCGGCACCTGCTGGAAGAACACGCGCGGGCCGCGCCCTTCCGGGTCCTCGATCGCCGCGCGGCTGTTGCGCTGGTCCTCCGGCACGCCCGCGCGGGCCAGGAAGTCGTCCCACGCGGTCAGCGGGTCGGTCCCCTCGGACAGTTCGACACCGGGCGGTCCGGGGTGGACGTACCCGAGCGCGTCGCGCCAGAAGGACGACAGGGCGCGCGGGTCGCGGGCGTCGAAGGTGACCTGCACCTGGCGGCTCATCGTGGTGCTCCGTTCGTCGGGTGGTCTTCGGCCCCAGCATCGCACCCCACGCGGACAGCCACTGTCCGCGATTGCGCGAGAACACGCCCGCACGGGTGCCCGTGGCGCGGCCCCGAGCACGACCAGCACCCCCTCAAAGAAGTCTGAAAAGACCTCGGCGGCCACTTTCAGGATTCCTGGAGAGCCCCTGCCTAGCGTTCCTCAGCACTGGCACGGACCACGGAAAATCGAAGCAGGGGGATTCAAGGATGGCTGGGATGAAACTGCTCGCCCGCCGGGCGGGCGCTGTCGTGGCGCTGATCGCGGCGACCACGACCCTCTCCACCGGACCGGCCGCGTCGGCCGCACCGGCCGGGGGCGGGCACGTCGGGCCGGGGCTGGTGGCGGACCGGTCCGCCGACGTCACCGAGGCGACGGCGGGCACGTCGCCGGAGGGCGTCGAGTCGTCGGCTCCCCGGATCATGGCGAACAACCCGATCGACCGGGCCGAGGTCCGCAAGCGGGCGCAGACGTGGATCGACGAGCAGGTGCCCTACAGCCAGTCGCTGTACCACTCGAACCAGTACGGCACCTACCGGCAGGACTGCTCGGGCTACGTCTCCATGGCGTGGGGCATGGACAACAGCTACACCACCTACTCGCTCCAGCCGTTCATGGACACGATCAGCAGATCCGACCTCCGGCCGGGTGACGTGCTGTGGCGGCACGACACCGCCGTCCAGCACATCGCGCTGTTCATGGGCTGGGCCGACACCGCGCAGACCCGCCCGGTCGTGTGGGAGGAGTACGACTACGGCCACTTCGCCGAACAGCGCGTGTGGGCCCAGAGCTGGGCGGACACCTTCGTCCCCAAGCGCTACAAGAACATCGTCGAGACCCCGTCCAGCCGGGCCGACCTGGTGCGGATCGAGGCCGACGGCTCCCTGACCGGCTGGTGGAACAGCAACGCGTTCGCCGGGCAGTGGAACGCGCCGGCCGGCATCGGCGGCGTCGGCAGCACCGACCACACCCGACTCCGGTTCGGCGACCTCGACGGCGACAGCCGGGACGACCTGGTCCGCATCGAAGCGGACGGCACGCTCACCGCGTGGCGCAACAACAACGCCTTCGCCGGCCAGTGGAGCGCTCCCGCCACCATCGGCGGCGTCGGCAGCACCGACCACACCCGACTGCGCCTCGCGGACCTCGACGGTGACAAGCGCGACGACCTGGTCCGCGTCGAGGCCGACGGCACGCTCACCGCGTGGCGCAACAACAACGCGCTCGCCGGCCAGTGGGGCGCACCGGGCACCATCGGCGGCGTCGGCTCGACCGACCACACCCGACTCCGGTTCGGCGACCTCGACGGCGACAACCGCGACGACCTGATCCGCGTCGAGGCGGACGGCCTGCTCACCGCGTGGTGGAACCACAACGCGCTCGCCGGCCAGTGGAACTCCCCCGTCATCATCGGCGGGGTAGGCACCACCGACCACACCCGCATCGAATTCGCCGACCTCGACGGCGACAACCGGGCCGACGCCATCCGCGCCGAAGCCAACGGCACCCTCACCGCCTGGTGGAACAACAACGCCTTCGCCGGCCAGTGGAACTCGCCCACGAACATCGGCGGCGTCGGCACCACCGACCACACCCGACTGCGCTACCCCGACCTCGACTGACCGGTCGCACTCCACCCACACCCACCACAACGTCGGAAAAGAGCGGGGACATGAACAACTCGACCACACTCGGCCGGATAGCGTCGGCAGCGGCGGTGGCGGCGGTGCTCGCCGGCATCGCCACGGGGACCGCGTCGGCGGCTCCGCCGGAGGACCCCACCGAGATCTGGCCGGCCCAGGTCAGCGCGAACTTCACCGCGCTGCCGTGCGTCGCGGGCGGCCCGAGCGCTGCGGACGGGGCGGCGGCCACGGCGCTCAACCCGCTGCTGAACAACAAGATGCGCGGCTACATGACCGCCTACAACACGTCCTGCGCCCGTGCGGTCGTGCAGAGCGTGAAGGCGCGGGGGCTCAACGAGCGGGCGGCGGCGATCGCCATCGCCACGACCATCGTGGAGACCAGCAACGCCAACCTGGACGGCGGCGACCTGGACTCGGTCGGCCTGTTCCAGCAGCGGGCCTCGTGGGGCAGCTTCGCCGAGCGCACCGACCCGGTGATCGCCACCGGCAAGTTCCTCGACGTGATGCAGAACTTCTACCCGGGCGGCTCGTGGAACACCGCGCCGATCGGCGACGTGGCCGCCGACGTGCAGCGCCCCGCCGCGCAGTACCGCTACCGGTACGGCGTCGAGGCGTCCGACGCGGTCACCATCGTCCAGCACCTGTGGAACTCCCCCGGCCAGGGCCGGGCGGACCTCGTGCGGATCGAGGCCGACGGCTCCCTGACCGGCTGGTGGAACAGCAACGCGTTCGCCGGGCAGTGGAACGCGCCGGCCGGCATCGGCGGCGTCGGCAGCACCGACCACACCCGGCTGCACTTCCCGGACCTCGACGGTGACGGGCGGGACGACCTGGTCCGCGTCGAGGGGGACGGCACGCTCACCGCGTGGCGCAACAACAACGCCTTCGCGGGCCAGTGGAGCGCACCGGCCACCATCGGCGGCGTCGGCTCCACGGACCACACCCGGCTGCGGTTCGGCGACCTCGACGGCGACGGGCGGGACGACCTCGTCCGGTTCGAAGCGGACGGCACGTTGGCCGCGTGGCGCAACAACAACGCGCTCGCCGGCCAGTGGGGCGCGCCGGGCACCATCGGCGGCGTCGGCTCGACCGACCACACCCGGTTGCGTCTCGCCGACCTGGACGGTGACGCCAGGGCCGACCTGGTCCGGGTGGAGTCCGATGGGCTGCTGACCGCGTGGTGGAACAGCAACGCATTCGCCGGCCAGTGGAACTCCCCCGTCACCATCGGCGGGGTAGGAACCACCGACCACACCCGCATCGAATTCGCCGACCTCGACGGCGACAACAAGGCCGACGCCATCCGCGCCGAAGCCAACGGCACCCTCACCGCCTGGTGGAACAACAACGCCTTCGCCGGCCAGTGGAACTCGCCCACGAACATCGGCGGCGTCGGCACCACCGACCACACCCGACTGCGCTACCCCGACCTCGACTGACCACCCGACCGACACGGCACGCGCCCGCCGGTGACACCGGCGGGCGCGTGCCGTTCCCGGAGGAGGTGGGCGCGGGTCCGCCCCCTCCGGTGGTCAGAAGGCGACCGGTTCCGCCTGCCCGGCCGTCCACCTCGGGGCCAGGTCCGGGATGTCGCGCAGCCGCCACGCGATGTGCTCGATGACCGCGCGCTCCACCACGCACGCCCGCACCGCCCCGTCCGCGAGGTCACGGGCGGACGTCTCGCCGTCGGCCACGTAACTGCCCGAGCACGCGCCGAAGAACGGGCAGGACACGCAGTTCGCCGCCATCCGCAGCTCCGCCGCCGACGCCGACCGGTCGTAGCCGGGACCGGTGAAGACCTCCCGCAGCCCGGTGGTGAAGGCGTTGCCCAGGCTGTGCCGCGGGTCGTCGAACGGGTCACCGAAGGCGTAGACCTCGCCGTCGGTGTTGACCAGGATGACGTCCAGCCACTCCCGGCGGTTGTAGTACACCGGTTCCGCGCCGGTCAGGTGGCGGATGGCGCGGTCGGTGTACTCGTCGAGCGGCGACACCTGGATCGCGCTCGGGCTGGCCAGCCACCGGTCGAACAGGCGGGTGAGCGCCGAGACGATGGTGGCGTTGTCCACGTCGTACCCCGCGTGCTGGTCGGCGAACGCCCCGTCGAACAGCGGCAGGACGCGGAACGAGGTCCCCTGCCGCTCGTAGAAGTCGAAGATCTCGTCCACCCGGTGCGCGTTCGCCGCCGTCAGGACCGTGATGCAGCCGAACCGGACGCCGTGCTCGCGCAGCCGCAGCATGTTCGCCGCGACCCCTCGGGTGCTGTCCCGGCCGGCGAGGTTGACGCGCAGCCCGCCGACCACGTCGAAGGACACCCCGATGCTGTCGAACTCGTCGCGCAGCAGGGCCAGGCGGTCGTCGTCCAGCCTGGTCAGGTTGGTCTGCACGACGTGCCGGTGGGTGCGCTCGCCGAACACCGCGCGGAGGTCGGCGAACGCGGCCCGGTAGTACCCCGGTTCGAGCATCAGCGGCTCGCCGCCGTGCCAGATGAAGTCGACGCCGGTCCGCGCGCCGTCCCTGGCGTCCACCTCGGTGAGGTGCTCGTGCAGGGAGGTGAACAGCGCGTGCAGGCGGTCCGGGTCGATGCGCTCCCGGTTGCCCAGTTCGTCGTACTCGTAGCAGTAGCGGCACCGCAGGTTGCAGAACTTGGACACCTTCACGACGACCTGCAACCGCCGTTGGACGGTGGTCACGCCAGTTGGTCGTCCAGGCGCGGCGCGCACTGCGGCCAGTCCGCCTGGCACTCCAGGAACCCGCCGGCGACGTGCTGGTCGCCCACCGACACCTGCTCCAGGTGCGCGATCTTCACCTTGGCCACGTCCACCGGTCCGGTCGCCGCGACGGCGACCGGTGCCGCCGCGACCGCCGTGCCCGTGGTCGCGGCCAGCGCGGCGAGGTAGGCGAGGTACTTGCGGCCCTGCTTCGTGCTCATCGGAAATCCCCCTTCGGATCCACTGACCAGCGCACCGTATGCTCGCGCTCCCGATGCCCACAACCGTTGTGGCACAACGGCTTCCGAAGTCCATCCGAAGGTCTTCACCGGGCTCCCCACGGCGGGTGAGGGCATTCGGGCCCCGCCCCGTTGGGCCGAACGCCCGCCCGCCCCGGCCGGGCGGACCCCCGACGTCCGTGGCGGGTCGGTCACGCGGTGCCACCACCGGTGCCCGGGAAGTGCCTCCTATCACCCGGTCGCCGGTCGCCGGTTGCTAGCGTGTCGCCGTGTCTGAGCGAGAGCACACCGGACGAATCCTCGACGGCCGGTTCGAGCTGCTGGAGAGGCTGGGCAGCGGCGGCATGGGGACGGTGTGGCGTGCCCTCGACCTCGGGCTGCACCGCGAGGTGGCCATCAAGGAGGTCCGCCCGGCCGACGCCGACCAGATCGAGGGCAACCCGGCGATGGCCGCCCAGCTCCGGGAGCGCGTGCTGCGCGAGTCCCGCGCGCTCGCCCGGCTGCAGCACCCGAACGTCGTGTCGATCTACCAGATCATCGAGTCGCCCGACTCGCCGTACCCGTGGATCGTGATGGAGCTCGTCCGGGGCACGTCGCTGGACGCGCGGCTCGCCGAGGGCGTGCTCACCCCGGCCGAGGCGGCTCGGGTCGGGCGCGACGTGCTCGCGGCGCTGCGCTCGGCCCACTCGGCGGGCGTGATGCACCGCGACGTCAAGCCCGGCAACGTGCTGCTGCGCACCGACGGCAGCGCCGTGCTCACCGACTTCGGCATCGCGGCCCTCCAGGGCTCGTCCCAGCTCACCGCGACCGGTGACGTGATCGGGTCGCCGGAGTACATCGCGCCGGAGCGGCTGCGCGGCGACGAGACGAACACCGCGTCGGACTTCTGGTCGTTGGCGATGCTGCTCTACGTGGCCGTCGAGGGCAGCCACCCGATGCGCCGCGCGACCACGATGGCGACGCTCGCGGCCGTGATGACCGAGCCGGTCCCGCCGCCGCGCCGCGCGGGAGCCCTCGCGCCCGCGCTGAACGCGGCCCTGCGCTCCGAGCCGGCGACCCGGCCGACCGGTGACGTGCTGGACCGGATGTTCGCCGTGGCCGAGCGCGAGCCGGCCCCGCCGGTCGGGCCGCCCACCCCGGCCGGGTTCCCCGTCGCGGGGCCGCCGAGCGGCCCCCAGCCGCAGCCCCACTACCAGTGGGCGTCCGGGCCGACGCCGGTCGGCGGGCCGCCCGGTCACCCGTCCTACCCGACCCCGCTGCCGGGACCGCCGCGCAGGCGGACCGGGGCGGTGGTGGCCTCGCTGGTCGGCGTGGCGCTGGTCGTCGCGGCGACGCTCATCGCGGTGAAGGTGATCGGCTCGGAGAGCGCGGCGGGCTCCGGCACGGGCTCCGGCTCGGCGACCACGCCGGTGACCACCCGGCCGGTGGTCGACCCGCCCACGGTCGCGCCGACCACCGGCCCGACGACCACGGCGGCCACCCCGGCGAAGGACGACCTGCTCACGCCCGCCGGCGCGCGCAAGGCGGTCGGCGCGCTCAGCGAGGTGATGGGCGGCACGAAGGTCTCCGAGCTGACGCTGTGGTCGGACCGCGCCACGGCGACCGCCCCGACGGCGGCGGTCGCGCACGGCTTCGACAACTTCGAGTACCGCAACGGCACGGCGAGCCGGCAGCGCCCGGACGGGGTGGACGCCGACCGGGCCGTGCTCGACCTGGACGACGTGGCGTGGGACGCCCTGCCCGCGCTGTTCGAGCAGGCCGACAAGGAGTTGGGTGTCCCGAAGCCGACCGCGCGGTACCTGATCATCGACACGGGCCTGATCGACAAGGTGCCCTCGGTGCGGTTGTACCTGGCCGACGACTACGGCGGCGCGTACCTCCAGGCGACGCTGAAGGGCGAGGTGCAGAAGACCTACCCCCGCGACAAGTGACCCGCCGCACGGCCCGCCCCGCTCCGGGCGCGGCCGGCGTCGCGGGACCGCAGAATGGTCGTGGAGGTGATCGTCTTGACCGAGCCGGAAGCCGTGCCGAGGCTGTGCCAGGTGGTGCTCGACTGCACCGACGCCCGAGCCCTGGCCGAGTTCTACCGCCGCCTGCTCGCCCTGCACTACCGCGCCGGGGACGAGCCGCCGGCCGCCGGCACGCGGGACGAGCGCGGCGCGGACTGGCTGGTGCTGCGCAACCCGGGAGGCGTCCAACTGGCCTTCCAGCAGGTCGACCGGCTCCCCCAGCCCACCTGGCCGGAGCCGGAGCCGGTGCCGCAGCAACTGCACCTGGACCTGACCGTGACGTCGACCGACCAGCTCGACGCCCAGCACGAGCGGGTCCTGTCCCTGGGCGGGAAGCTGCTGCTGGACCGCCGTGACGACCCGGACGAGCCCCTGCGCGTCTACGCCGACCCGGCGGGCCACCCCTTCTGCATCTTCGTCTCCCGCTGAACCACCGGCGTCAGGCGCGTCGCCGGGACAGCGCCGTCGCCTCCTCGAACAGTGCGAGCGCGGCGCGCGCCGAGACCTTGCACAGGTCCTGCGGTGCCGCCTGCCAGTGGCCGGTCCGCAGCGCCGACACGGCGCAGGCGACGGCCAGGTCCTCGGGGCCGCCGGTCGCCACGGCTGCCGCAGCGGCCATCCACGCCTGGCCGCGCCGGCGGGGATCGGCGATCGACCGGGCGACCTCGATGGCCAGTTCGTGGTCACCCCGCTCGGAGAGCGCGGCCACGAGCAGGACGAGCGCGCGCCCGTGCTGGTAGGGGTCGGTGACCGAGCGGAGGGCCTCGATCGCCGCCTCGTAGGCACCGGCCCGACCGAGCACCGCAGCGGCCGAGATCAGGATCTCCCCCCGGCGGTAGGGGTCGCCGTGGGTGCGCGCGAGGTCCACCACCTCGACCGCCAGCCGGGTGGCCCGGTCCGCGCGCCCCACGTCCACCGCCAGGTCGGCGACCGCCACCACCGTCCGGCACCGCTGGTCGAGGTCCGGGTTCGCCCGCGCGAGGTCGATCACCTCGTGCGCCAGGTCGGCGGTCCGGCCACCGCGCCCCGCCTCGCGCAGCGCCGCGCCCACCGCGAGCAGCGCCCTGCTCCGCTGCTCGGGGTCGGCGACGGCGCGGGCCGTGCCGACCGCGCCCGCGCGGTCGCCGAGCCGGGCGAGCGCCGCCGCCACCGGGAGCACGGCCTCGGCCCGCTGGTAGGGGTCGGTGATCGACCTCGCCACGGCGAGCGCCTCGTGCACCAGGTGCCCCGCCCGGTCGGCGTGGTCGGCTTCGGCCACGCCCACCAGCGCCCTGCTCGACTGGACCGGGTCCGCCAGGGACCGGGCCGTGTCGCACGCGCTCTCGTGCGCGCCGGCTCGCGCGAGGACGGCCGCCGCCGACGCCTGGACCGCGCCCCGTTGCTGGGGCACCGGCAAGGTGGCGGAGATCCGCACCGCCGACCGCGCCAGCGCGACCGCCCGGTCCCGCGCGCCCACCCGGGCCACCACCCCGGCCGCCGACAGCAGCACCTCGCACTGCCGGTAGCGATCGGCTGCGGCGCCGACCGCCTCGACCGCGCCCTCCACCAGCTCCAGCGCGCGCCGCGCGTGACCGGCCGCCGCCAGCGCTTCGGCGCCCGCGACCAGCACCCGGCCGTCCTGGACGGGGGTGGCCACCGCGTACGCCCCGGCGATGGCCTGCTCGACGAGTTCGGCGGCCCACTCCAGGTAGCCGACGCGGGCCACCGCCTCCGCCACGAACATGAGCGCCTGGTTCTGCTGCGGGGAGCGCGTCGGCGCGCGGAACAGCTCGATGGCCTGCTCGACCAGACCCACCACGTCCGGGCTCCCCTCGCGGGCCAGTGCCTCCGCCACCAGCAGCAGGGTCTCGCCGCGCTGGTGCGGGTCGCCGATGGACAGCGCCGTCCGGGTGGCCAGCGCGTGCTCCCCCTTCCTCACCAGCAGCTCGGTCACCACCGCCAGTGCCCGGTGCCGGCAGTAGGGGTCTTCGGCGGAGCGGGCCGCCTCGACCGCCAGGTCGTGCTCACCGACCCGCACCGCCACCTCGGTGACCGCGAGCAGCGCGTCCGCCTGCCGGTGGACCTCGACCGTCGACCGGGCGGTGTCGATCGCCGCCCTGATCAGCCGCCCCGCGTGCTCGCGGTGGCCGCCGGCGACCAGCGCCCCGGCCGCCGCCGCGAGGCTCTCGGCCTGGCGCTCCAGCTCGTCCGGGACGTGCGCGGCAGGCCCGGGCACGACCCCGCCGCGCGCGGTGGACCACGCCGCCGCGCTCTCGCGTGCGACCGAGCCGGCCGCGCGCCCGGCGTCCCGGACCGTGGCGAGGGCGCGACCCAGCTGGTGCGACGCGTGGTCGGAGCGGGCCGCCCGGATCGCCGCCTCCATCAGCTCCGCCGCCTCGTCGGCGCGGCCGGCCTTGTCGAACTCCCCCGCCACCTGCGCCAGGACCTCGCTCTGCCTTTCGGTGAGCGTGATGGCGCGGGCCAGCGCGAGCGCCCGGTCGTGGCGGCCGATGCGGGCCAGCAGGACGGGCGCTCCCGGCGGGATGCGGGTGATGCGGTCGCGGAGGTGGTCGCGGTGCGCCGCCAAGCGTGCCACCGCCGCCAGGTCGGCGGCCGGCGCGGCGGCGCGGGCGTCCAGGGTTGCGGTGACCTGCGTCAGGGCGGTGGCGTCGCTCCCGGTGGCGGCGAGCATCCGCTCGTGGCGCAGCGGGTCGGTGCACAAGGCCGTGGCCCGGTCCAGCTCCCCGGCCGCCACCAGCATCGCGTGGTAGCCCCGGAGCAGGTACTCGGGCGTGCCGGCCGGCCACCCGCGCCGGGCGTGGTCCCGCGCCCAGGCGTGCAGGCGGTCGCGGTGCTCCGGCAGCCGGTCGTGCACCAGCTCCGCCGCAGCGGCGCGGAGGTCGTCGTGGCCCAGCAGGTACACCTCGGTCCTCGGCACGAGGTCCCCGGCTCGCCGGGTGAAGCTCCGGCCGGCGACCGTCTCCAGGTGCTCCCGCACCTGCCAACGGCTCGCGCCGGTCAGCCCGGCCAGGTCGTCCGCGCTCAGCCCGCCGCCGGAGACCACCAGCAGTCCGAGCAGGTCCCGCTCCAGCGACGTGCCGGCGAGCAGCCGCTTGAGGTCGCGCTCCACCTCCCCGCGCGACGCCCGCGCGTGCGGCGAGGGGGCCAGCGCGCGCACGACCCCGGCGCACCGCAACGGGTGCCGGTCGCCGAGGTCCTCGGGCAGGGGCGGGTCGGGGCGGCCCGCGACCACGACCCGGACCCCCGCCGGGAGCGTCGCCGGCAGCAGCGCCGCGACGCTGTGCGCGTCGTGGCGGGTCGTGTAGCCCCGGTCCTCGTCCAAGCCGTCCACGACCAGCAGCAGCGCCTCACCCCGGTCCCGGCAGGAGGCCGCCGCCTCCGCCAGCAGCCCGTGCAGGTGCGATTCGCGCGTCGCGTCGGACAGCAGCGGCGGCACGCCCCGGTCCAGCAGGGTCAGCAGTTGTTCCAGCAGCGCGTCGACGAACGCGGCCCGGTCGGCCTGCCCCGGGAGGCGGGAACTGACGAAGAACGACACGACCCGCACGCCCTCGGGCGGGTGCAGCACGAACCACGACAGCAGCGCCGTCTTCCCGGTCCACGGCCCGGCCCGCCACCACCGGTAGCGGTTCGCCGCCTGCGGCGAGCGGGCGAAGTCGGCCAGTTCCGCCAGTTCGGCCTCCCGGTCGAGCAGGCGCTCCGGCGCGATCCGCTCCACCTGGTGGCGGTAGCACGCCCGGACCGGCGACCCGGCCGCCAGGGTGACGTCGCCGACGACCACGTCCCGGCCGGACTGCACGACCACCGAGCCGCCGGCGGCACCCACCCGCTGGTCGATCCCGGACAGCCCCCACCCCCGCTCTCCCGGCGCGTTCCACCCGACCGATTCCACACCGATCCGCATTACCCGTGAATCGGAAGGAACTTCGGCCCGCAATGCACGGCGGACGGATGGCGCGGAGTCGCCGAAGTATTCGACACCATTGCACTTCCCCTCGGAGAGACCCCTTCGCCGAGCGAAGTAGACAATAGCGCATTCACCGTCGTGCGGAAGACCTCCGAGGAAACCGAACCACTTGTGCGGCAAGACGAAAGGGTCTCATCTTGCGTGCACCGTCGAATGCCGGCGCTCTTTCCGCAGCATTCGAGACCATGGGGTGAACTCCCGCGCTCCCCCGCGCGCGGCCCTCGCACCCGTGATCCCATTCACGGCGAATCGATTGCGCACCGAGGAGGAAACGTGATCGGTCGGACCGCCTTCGTCCTCGCCGCCGCCGCCGTCGTGTCGACCGCTCCGGCGGCCCCGGTTTCCGCGTCCAACCCCGGCGTGCCGGCGTCGTTCACCCAGGACGAGGTCCGCATCCGGTCGGGCCCGCGCCTCGGCGCCGCCGTGCAGGGGCTCGGTCGCCGGCACCACCGGGTCACCGTCTGGTGCGAGGAAGCCGGCGACCCCGTCACCGACAACCCGTACTGGTTCCTGCTGACCGACCACACCACCGGCGCTCGCGGGTACTCCTACAGCGTCTACCTGGCGCTCGACGCCGCCCGACCGGTGCCCGAGTGCTGACCGTGAGACTCCGGGCCTGACCGCGCGCCGGAACCGCCATTCGGCGGACCCGGCACTACCGGACGGACCAGCACCACTCGCTCGGGGCAATCACAATCCGTGATCGTTTTGGGACACTGGGCTGCGTGGGACGCACTCGGGGGGCCCGGAAGCAGCACCGCAGCACCACCGCTCCGCGCAGGCGGCGGGGGTGGTGGGCGCGCCAGAGCCCCGCCAACAAGATCGCCTGCGTCGCGCTCGGGGTGGCCGTCGCGGCCTTCCTCGGCGGACTGGTCAGCTTCACCGCCGACGGCCTGACGATCATCGACAAGCTGTCCGGCGCCGCAGCGCAGAACGCGGCGCAGCACCCGGTGCCGACGTCGACGTCCCGCCCGCCGCCGCCCGACATGCCGCTGCCCACGTGCGCGACCTGCACGTCGAACGTGACCTTCACCGAGCACGCGAGCAGGTCCGCCGCGCGGACGTTCCGCGATCCGAGGGCGTTCAAGGGGGCCGGCGAGAAGCTCACCCCCGGCCAACAGGTCGAGGTGGTGTGCCGGTTCCACGACCCGGACGCGCCGCCCAGCGTGCAGCCCGGCTGGTGGTACCTGATCGCCAGCCCACCGTGGAACCGGCAGTACTACTCCCCCGCCAACTCCTTCCGCAACGGCGACCCTCCGGGCGGGCCGTACCTGACCTCCGTGGACAGCGCGGTGCCCGTCTGCTGAAGCGCCTCGCGCGGCCGGCCGCCGGCGCGGATCACCTCGTCGTAGAACGAGATCAGGCGCGCGGCAGCGGCGTTCCACGTCGGCGGGCGCTTCGGCGGGTGGGGTGCGCGGTGCGCCACGGTCAGCCAGTGCCCGATCGCGGTGACGTCGTCCCACGGCTCGACCTCGACCACGTTCGGCCCGAACGAGAGCGCGTCGGTCGGCCTCGGGCACAGGACGGGGCGGCCCGCCTGCACGGCGGCCACCAGCACGCCGCTGGAGTAGACGTGCCGGTAGGGCAGGGCCACCCAGTCGACGCCGTGCACCAGGTCGGTGAAGCTCTCGTCGTCCAGGAACCCCGGCCGGTAGGTGATGGCCGGGCACGACGCGGCCAGCCGCCGCAGCTCGCGGTCCAGCTCGACCGTGTGCGGTTCGCCGGCGACCACCAGCCGGTAGCCCGCCGGCGCGGTGCGCGCGAACGCCGCCGCGAACTCGGCGATCCGCTTGTAGGGCCGGATCCTGCCCAGGCACCCCAGCACCACCTCGCCACCGGGCGCGCGCCGCGCCGGGCGGCCCGAGGCCGGGAACGCCGGGTGCGGCAGGAGCGCCCGCCGCGCCGGCAGCTCCGGCCGGTGCAGCCGCGCCTGCCGCTCGTGCTCGGCGGAGAAGAAGTGCACCCCGGCGGTGAGCGCGTCGACCTCGCGCAGGTAGGCCGTCAGGTCGGCACCGGGCTCGTGCGGCCGGAGGTCGTGGACGGTCTGCACGACGTGCGCGCCCCGCGCGACCAGGTCGCGCAGGATCGCCAGGGCCCGGTCGACCCCGTACCGGGCGGCCAGCATCTCCGGCCAGTGCACGTGCACGACGTCCGGTCGCGGCTCGACCCGGGCGTCCGCCGGGGGTCCGGGCGGATCGGGCTCATCCAGGCACAGCCCCGGCCGCAGCACCTCGACACCCCGCGCCCCGAGGTGCTGCCCGGCGAGCGAGACGTACCGGTTCCAGTGGCAGGTCTCCGGGACCTGGAGGACCGCCCGACGATGGCGCACCACGACCGCCCTCCTGACCGCTCCACAAAGGACGCTGCTCGGACCCGCTGTGCCACAACGGTAGCCGGGCCGCCCGGTGCTGCGGACGTGCCCGCGCGAGCCGTGCCCGTTCAGGCAACGACGGTGCACCAACCTCCCGCCGAACGTGTGGATCGCTCGGCTTGATCGGGTCGAACCCTGTGTCACAATTGAAAAATCAAGCAACTGACAGTCCGCCCCCGCAGCGACGGAGCCGCCGATGACCGATTCCCGGTTGAGTGGAGTGGTCCGCGCGCTCGGGCGGACGGCGGGGACCGCGCTCCCCCGGTCGGTGGTCGCGCTGCTGCGCCGGGAGCGGGACGGTCTGCGGGCGATCGCCTCGTTGGTGCGCGGCAGGAAGGACGTCCCGGCGGGGGCCACCGCGATTCCCTGCGGCTCCGCCCAGAAGACGTTCCTGGTCGTGATGATGGTCCTCGGGCCGGTGGAGCTGGTCCTGGTCGACCTGCTCGTGCCGTGGCCGTGGTTGCGGGTGGTGCTGCTCGTGCTGGCCGTCTACAGCACCGTCTGGATGCTCGCGTTCTACGCCGGCGTGCACACGCGGCCCCACTACGTCGACGACGACCGGCTGGTCGTCCGGTTGGGGCACTTGGTGTCCGTCTCCGTCGACGTGGGCTCGGTCCGGGCCGTGCGGCGCGAGAACCACGACAGGTACACCGGTGCGGAGTACCGGGGACTCGTCACCGTCACGGACGACTTCGTGGCGGTGCCGGGGATGAGCGGCACGACCGTCACCGTGGTGCTGGAGCCCGCGACACCGGTCACCGTGCAGGGTCGGGGAACCGTTCGGGTGGCCGGGATCCGCTTCGACGCCGACGCGCTCGACGCCGCCGTCACCGCGATCGGGGAGCGGGTGCGGGAGGGCGGCGAGCAGTGCCGCGAGAGCTGATCGGGTAGTCGCCGCAAGTGCAACCCGGTGCTGCTGGGCTGTTCGTGGGAACGCGTCGCGGACGTCCTGTCGCCACCGGTCGTCGTCTGGTATCCCGGCGCGGGGCGTCAGGCGCAGGAGGTGGGTTCGTCATGGTGTGGCTGCGGTTGTTGGGCGAGATCGACGCCGAGGTCGGTGGTGCGCCCGCGAAACTGGGCTCGGCCAAGCAGCGCGGGGTGCTGGCGGCGCTGGCGGTCGAGGCCAACCACGTGGTGGGCGTCGACCGGCTGCTGGAGCACGTGTGGGGTGGACTGGTACCCGCCCGCGCCCGCAACTCGTTGCACACCTACGTCTCCGGCCTGCGCGCGGCGCTGTCCGGGCTGCCGGACGTGCGGCTGGAACGCCGGTCCGGCGGGTACCGGCTCGCCCTGGACGACCAGGGCGTGGACCTGCACCGGTTCCGGCACCTGCTGGACGAGGCCCGCGCCGAGGACGGCGCGCGGGCGGAGGCGCTGCTGGAGCGGGCGCTGGGGCTGTGGCGCGGCGAGCCGGTGGCCGACCTGCACACGCCGTGGGCCGAGGGCCTGCGGGCGACCCTCGACCTGGAGCGGCTGGCCGCCGAGCTGGACCACGCGGAACTGGCGCTGCGCCGGGGCCGGCACGCCGAGCTGCTGCCCCGGCTGACCGGCCGGGCGCGCAGCCACCCGCTGGACGAGCGGGCCGCCGCGCAGCTCATCCTGGCCCTGTACCGCAGCGACCGGCAGGCCGACGCGCTGGAGCACTACCGCCAGGTGCGCGCCCGGCTGATCGACGAGCTGGGCACCGACCCCGGCCCCCGGCTCCAGGACCTGCACCGGCAGATCCTGAACGCGGACCCCGGCCTGACCGCGCCGGCCCCGGACGTGGCGGCCCCGGTGGTCGTGATGCCGCGCCAGTTGCCCGCCCCTCCCGCGTCGTTCGCCGGCCGGGCCGGCGAGCTGGCCGCGCTGACCGCTGCGGCGGACGCCGCGACGCCCGGTGCGGCGGTGGTGATCTCGGCGTTGTCGGGGGCGGGTGGGATCGGCAAGACGTGGCTGGCGCTGGCGTGGGCGCACCGCAACCTGGAGCGGTTCCCGGACGGGCAGTTGTTCGTGGACCTGCACGGCTTCAGCCCGACCGACCGCCCGACCGCACCCGCCGACGCGCTGCGCGCCCTGCTCGACGCGCTCGGTGTCGCCTCCGACCGCGTCCCGCACGACGTCGACACGCAGTCCGCGCTCTACCGCAGCCTGGTCGCCGAACGGCGGATGCTGGTGGTGCTGGACAACGCGGCCACCGCCGAGCAGGTCGCGCCGCTGCTGCCCGGCGGCGCGTCCTGCATCGCCCTGGTGACCAGCCGCAACCGGTTGTCGGCGCTGGTCGCCCGGCACGGGGCCCGCCCGCTGCCGCTGGACGTGCTCGCCGACACCGAGGCCCGCGCCCTGCTCACCACCGCCCTGGGCACCGCCCACGCCGACGAGCCCGCGATCGCCGAGCTGGTCGCGCTGTGCGGCGGGTTCCCGCTGGCGCTGGGCCTGATCGCCGCGCGGCTGCACCACCTGCCGCCGGCCGAGGTGGTCGCCGAGCTGCGGGAGTCCGGCCTGGAAGCCCTGGACGACACCGACGACCTCGCCACGAGCCTGCCCGCCGTGCTGTCCTGGTCGTTGCGCAGGCTCAGCGAGCAGCAGCGCACCGCGTTCGCCCTGATCGGCATCGCACCAGGGCCCGACGTCGACCTGCCCGCCGCCGCGTCCCTGATCGGCCTGCCCGAAGCGCAGACGCGCAAGGTGCTGCGCGTGCTGGAGGACCACTCGCTGCTGGACCGCAGACCCGGCGGCCGGTACGCCATGCACGACCTCGTCCGCGCCTACGCCGCCACGACCGCCGACACCCTGCCCGACACCGACCGCCGCGCGGCGCTGGAACGCGTGGTCGACTTCCACCTGCACACCGCCGACGCCGCAGACCGCTTCCTCAGCACCCACGACGCGCCGCCCCCGCTCGACCCGCCCGCGCCCGGCACGCGCCCCACCCCGCTGCCCGACCTGCCGGCCGCGCTGGAGTGGCTCGACACCCACCACCCGCACCTGCTGGCCGCGCAGCACACCGCCGCCGGCCTCGGGCGGCACCAGTCGGTGTGGCAGCTCGCCCGGACCCTCTACACGTTCCACCACTGGCGCGGACACCTGCTGGACGAACTGGCCGTCGGGCAGGCCGCCCTGGAGGCCGCCGCGCACCTGCCCGACCCCGCGATCAGCATCCGGGGCCACCACTTCGTCGGCCGGGCCTACGCCGACCTGGGGCAGCACGACGAGGCCATCGCCCACCTGCACCAGGCACTCGCCCTCGCCGAGCACCACGACGACACCCTCCACCGCGCCAACACCACCCGCGCCCTCGCCCGCGCCTGGGAACAACGCGGCGACGACCACCGCGCCCTCGAACACGCCCTGCTCGCCCTGGAGCTGTACCGCCGGGTCGAGCCGCCGGTGTCGGAGTCCACCGCGCTGGCCACGGTGGGCTGGCACGCGGCACAGGCCGCCGAGTACGACACCGCCCGCACCCACTGCCGGGCCGCCCTGGACCTGTTCCGCGAGGAGCGCGACCCGGACGGCGAGGCGGCCACCCTGCACAGCCTCGGCTGGATCGACCAGCACACCGGCCACCACGACCGGGCCGTCGAGTACTACGAGCAGGCGCTGACCCTGTTCCGCACCCACGGCAACAACCGCCAGGCCGCCGCCACCCTCGACAACCTCGGCCACCCCCACCTGGCCCTGGGCCACGCGGAGCAGGCGCGCGCGTCGTGGCGGGAAGCGCTGGCGCTCTACCGGGAGCAGGGCGACGAGGCCAAGGTCGAGGAGGTGCTCCGACAACTCGACCTCCTCGACCGGGGCACCGCCGAGGTCCGCTGACCGCGCCGCACCACCGCGCCGCCACGACTCGCCGCCACGACTCGCCGCCACGACTCGCCGTCCGCCGAGCCGCCCTCGACGCCCGACCAAATCAATGTGATCACATTGATTTGCGGTACGGTGGGGCCGACCGCCGACGACGAGCGATCGGACGCCGTGCATGGACGCCCCTTCCCCCACGCCCTCCCGGTCACCGGGCCGCGCAGGGCCGTCGACCGGCGGGCCGGTCCTCGCGTTGGCGTGCGCCGCCCAGTTCATGGTGGTGCTGGACGCCTCGGTGGTGAACGTCGCGCTGCCCGCCGTCCGGTCCGACCTCGGCTTCGACCGGACGGGCCTGCACTGGGTGGTGAACGGGTACGCGCTGGTGTTCGCGGGCTTCCTGCTCCTGGGCGGGAGGCTGGCCGACCTGTACGGGCGCAAGCGGGTGTTCACCGCCGGCCTCGCGCTGTTCACCGCAGCGAGCGCGGCCGGCGGCCTGGCGGGCACCCCGGGGACCCTCGTCGCCGCGCGGGCGGCGCAGGCGCTGGGCGCGGCGCTGCTCGCCCCGGCCGGCCTCACCATCCTGACCACGACCTACCCGGAGGGTGCCGCGCGGGTGCGCGCGGTGGCGATCTGGACCGCGCTGGCGTCCGCCGGCGGTGCGGCCGGCAGCCTGCTGGGCGGCGTGCTCACCGAGTACCTGACGTGGCGCGCGACGCTGCTGGTCACCGTGCCGCTGGGGGTGCCGGCGCTGGTGCTCGCGGCCCGGTGGCTCGTCGCCGACCACCTCCCCCGGCCGGCGCGGACCTCGGGGGCGGCACGTCGGCTGGACGTGCCGGGCGCGGTGTCGGCCACGCTGGGGATTACCGCGCTGGCGTTCGCGCTGTCCGGGGTGGAGGAACGCGGCTGGGGCGATCCCCGGACCTGGGGCGCTCTGGTGGTCGCCGCAGCCGGTCTGGCGCTGTTCACCGCCGACGAGCTGTGGCTGTCGCGGTCGCCGCTGATCCCGTTGCGGCTGTTCCGCTCGCGGGCGATCGCCCTGGGCAACACCGCGATGCTGCTGGCCGGGGCGTGCCTGGTGCCGATGTGGTACTTCCTGTCGCTCTACGTGCAGGAGGTGCTGCACTTCTCGGCCGTGGCGACCGGGGTCGGGTTCCTGCCGCACACGCTGGTCACCGTCGTGGTCGGCGCGCGGCTCGCACCCCGGCTGCTCGACCGCTGTTCCGCCCGCGCGCTGGTCGCGGCCGGCGCGCTGGTCGCGGCGGCCGGGTTCTGGTGGCAGAGCCTGCTCGACGTGGACGGCACCTACCTGTCGGCGGTGCTCGGCCCGGCCGTGGTGGTGTCGGTGGGCACCGGCCTGCTGAACACCCCGCTCACCACGGCGGTCACCTCGGGGGTGCCGGCCGGCGACGCGGGCGCGGCGTCCGGCCTGGCGAACACCGCCAAGCAGGTCGGCGGCGCGCTCGGCCTGGCCGCCCTGGTCGCCGTGGCCGCCCCGCCCGGTCCGGACGCCCACGGGTCGCGGGAGCGGCTCGTGGCCCTCACGCACGGCTTCGGGACGGCGTTCGCGGTGGTGGCGGTGGTCATGGCGGCCGTCGCCGTCCTGGCCCTGGCCCTGCCCCGCACCCGGGACGCCGCTGCGGTGGGGTAGGCCCGCCTGGCCGACGGGTCGTCGGGCCGACGGGTCGTGCTCACCGCGCTAGGATCGCCGCGACCATCCGTGCGGAGCGGGCGCGCGTGGAGTGGAGGCCACCCGACGATGGCGAGACTGCGCGGACTGGGCGCGCACCACGAGCAGCGGCGTGACGACATCGCGTCGGCCGTGCTGGAGGTCGTGGCCGACTCGGGCCTGGCCGCCGTCTCGCTCAGCTCCGTCGCGGCGCGGGCCGGGATCTCGCAGGGCCGGGTCCAGCACTACTTCCCCACCAAGGAGGCCCTGCTCGAAGCCGCGTTCGACCACGCGAACGCGCGGAGCGCGGCCCGGATCAGGGCCGAGCTGGGCGAGGAGGCGGAGACCGCGCCGCCCCGGCAGGCGCTCACGGTCGTGCTCACCGAGCTGATCCCCCACGACGCGCAGTCGGCGAACCACCTCCGGGTCCGCCAGGCGTTCGCGGCGCTGGCGCTGCACCGCGAAGCCATCGCCGACCGGATGCGCGGCGAGTACGAGCGCCTGCACCACCACCACCTCGCCGACCTCGTCCGCCGGGACCAGGCCGCCTCGGCCCTGCCGCACGACCTCGACGCGGCCGACACCGCGCTGTCCCTGGTGGCGTTGGCGGAGGGGTTGGCCTACCACGTCCTCATCGGCACCTGCCCCGGCCCCACGGCCCGGCGCCTGGTCCGGGAAGCCGTCGACCGCCTCTACAGCTGACCGGCTGACGTGGTCAGTGGCTCCCGGCGCGGTCACCGGAGAGGCGTCGGTGGATCGCCGCGCTCGGGGCGTTGAGGCCGACGATTTCCACCGCCGTGCCCCTGCGTTCGTACTTCGCGGTGATCGCGTCGAGCGCGGCCACCGAGGACGCGTCCCAGATGTGCGCGCCGGTCAGGTCCACCACCACCCGGTCCGGGGCGGCGGCGTAGTCGAACCGGTGGACCAGGTCGTTGGTGGAGGCGAAGAACAGCTCGCCCGTCACCCGGTAGACCACCTGCCCGCCGTCGACCTCGGCGGTGACCTCGACCAGGTGCGCGACCCGCCGGGCGAAGACCACCACGGCGGTGAGGGTGCCGAGCACCACGCCGATCGCCAGGTTGTGGGTCACCACGACGACGGCGACGGTGACGACCATGACGCCGATCTCGCCCGGCGGCATCTTCTTCAGGGTCGCGGGGGCGACCGAGTGCCAGTCGAAGGTCCCGACCGCGACGAGCACCATCACCGCGACCAGCGCCGCCATCGGGATGTCGGACACCAGCGGCCCGAACACCACGCACAGCACCATCAGGAAGACCCCGGCCAGGAACGTCGACAGCCGGGTCCGCGCGCCCGACGTCCTGACGTTGATCATCGTCTGGCCGATCATCGCGCAGCCGCCCATGCCGCCGAACAGGCCGGTGACGACGTTCGCGACGCCCTGGCCGATGGACTCGCGGGTCTTGTCGGAGCCGGTGTCGGTGATGTCGTCCACCAGCTTGGCGGTCATCAACGACTCCATCAGGCCGACCAGCGCGAACGCGAGGGCGTAAGGGGCGATCAGGGCCAGCGTGCCGAGCGTGAACGGCACGTCGGGCAGGCCCGGCACCGGCAACGACGTCGGCAGCGCGCCCTTGTCGCCGACGGTGGGCACCGCGATCCCCGCGCCGACCGTCAGCGCGGTCAGCACCACGATCGACACCAGCGGGGCCGGCACGGCCCTGGTGACCCGGGGGAACAGCACCACCAGCAGCAGCCCGCCGGCGAACAGCGGGTAGACCGGCCACGGCACGTCGAGCAGCTCGGGCACCTGGGCGAGGAAGATCAGGATCGCCAGGGCGTTGACGAAGCCGACCATCACGCTGCGCGGGACGAACCTCATCAGCCGGGCCACGCCCAGTGCACCGAGCACCACTTGGACCAGCCCACCGAGGATCACCGTCGCCACGAGGTAGCCGAACCCGTGCTCCCGGGCCAGCGGGGCGACCACCAGCGCGATCGCACCCGTCGCCGCCGAGATCATCGCGGGCCGCCCGCCCACGACGGAGATGACCACCGCCATGGTGAACGAGGCGAACAGGCCGACGCTCGGCTCCACGCCCGCGATGACGGAGAACGAGATCGCCTCGGGGATCAGCGCGAGCGCGACCACCAGCCCGGCGAGCACCTCGGTGCGCAGCACCTTCGGCGACAACCAGGGGAGGCGTCGCCGGAGCCCGGCGGCCGAGGACTGCGAAGACGTCAACGCGGAACCTGTCGTGTTCTGGACGCGCCGGGGCGTCGCGGGGCCTGCGGATGGGATCGGGGAGGTGCCGGCGGCGTCGCCACCCGGCCGACCGACTGCACGACCCTACTAGCCCGTGCGGGGTGGAACGGAGGGGGTGTGGCTGGTGACACCCTCCCGCCCGCGCCGGGGCGTGAACCGCCAACTCCACCGCGCGCGAGTCGCGGTCGCCCTCCACTCGGTCCGCATCCGCGCCGACGTCCGAGCGCCCGGCCGGCGCCGGCGGCAGGGCCGGCCCCGGCCGCGGTCGCCGCTCCGCCCGGACCCGGAACCCCCTCCAACCCTCACCCCGGACGGTCACCGGCCGGTCGGGGCAGCAGGCCGTCGAGCACGGCGGTCGCGCGGGCGCGGACGGTGGGTGGGTACAGGTCCTCGAACGACAGGACCGTCGGGCGCGGGTCGGGGAGGAGGCAGTCGTAGACGGCCCGGTCGGCGTGGCCGGCGGCGCGTTCCTCCGGCGTGTAGCACGCCAGCAGGCGCAGGACCGGGCCGTCGTCGGTGATCGCCCGGACCGGGTGCTGACGGGTGCCGACCGCCCACAGCAGCTCGTCCACGTCGGTCGGGTCGACGTCGTCGTCCAGGAGGTAGATCTTCGGCACGGTGAACCCGAACTTGGTCCGCCACACGACCTCGCCGACGCGCCGGCACAGCGCCGCGCGGTCCGGGAACGCCGACCGCCGATCCCGGTCGACCGTCACGACCATCCAGTGGTTCGCGGTCTCGAAGGGGATCCACACCGAGCCGACCGGCAGGCCCGCGTCCCGGAGCAGGCCCAGCGCCTCGGCGGAGAAGCACACCCCGGCGACGGTGTGGTACTCGTCCACCGGTTTGCCCTCGGCGACGAACGGGAGCACGGGGTCGTCGCGGTGGGTGATCGCGGTGAGCGTGTACACCGGTTGGGTGCCCGTGCCCGACGAGGCGTAGCCGGGGAACTCCCCGAACGGCCCCTCCTCGACGCGCCGGTCGACCGACACGTGGCCCTCGAACACGATCTCCGCCGACGCGGGCACCTCCAGGTCCACCGTCTCGCACCGCACCAGCTCGACCGGTTCGCCGTGCAGCGCGCCCAGGTAGGCGACCTCGTCCACGTAGTCGCCCAGCGGCATCCCCGACACGAACGGCGCGGCCGGCGGGCCGCCCTGGAACAGCGCGAACGGCATGGGCTCGCCGCGCTCGGCCCACATCCGCCAGATCCGGGTGAGGTGCTGCCCCGGGACGAACAGGCCGGTCATGGTCGTGCGGCCGAGCTTCTGCACCCGGGAGATCGACCAGTTGGTCCACGCGCCGTCCGGCGTGCGCGCCACGATCGTGCCCCACGTGTTCACGTACGGGCCGCCGTCGCCGGGGTGGATCAGCGGGATCGGCCACCGGTCCAGGTCGACGTCCTCGGCCGCGACGACGTTCTCCTTGCACGGCCCGGTGGGCACGACGACGGGCGCGACGGGTGCCCGCGACCGCACCGCCGCCAGCGCCTCCACGATCTCGCGCCCGCCCGTGCCCGGGTCCAGGCCCAGTGACAGGGCGACCCGGGCCAGCGGCGCGTCCGGCCGGCTGCTCAACGCGGCGGGTCCGCCGAGCAGGCGGGCACCCTCCAGGTCGCAGACCGGGTTGGCCAGCAACGGGGCCGGGGCGCGGTGCTCGCAGCAGTACCGCACGACCGCCGCCGCCTCCAGCTCGGGCGAGACCGGCGCGGACACCACCACCAGGTCGCCGGCGGCCTGGAGGGCGTCGAGGTGGTCGCGGAGGTCGTTGATCACCGCAGGTCCCCTTCCCGGGTGGTCGGCGGCCCGGTCAGCCGGCCGCGCCAGAAGATGAGCGGGTCGCCCGGGAACGCCCGGGACGAGGTCACCCGGCCCACGTGCAGGACGTGGTCCCCGCCGTCGTAGCGGGCCCAGGGCACGCAGTCGATGTGGGCCAGGCAGCCGTCCAGCCACAGCCCGCCGCCGCCGTCCCGCCAGGCGGGGTCGAGGGCCGAGGGCCGCCCCGCGAAGTGGTCGGCGACCCCGCCCTGCCCCGCCGCCAGCACGTTGACCGAGAAGGGCGAACCGGCCATCGACCGGTTCGCCCGGCTGTCGCGCGCCAGCGAGACCATCACCAGCGGCGGTTCCAGCGACACCGAGGTGAACGAGTTCACCGTGATGCCCCGGACCCCGGTGCCGCTGCGGTAGGTGGCCACGGCCACCCCCGTGGCGAAGTGCCCGAACGACTCGCGCAGCGCCCGGTGGTCGGTGACGGTCACGGCCGGCTCGACCCCGGCGCGAGCACGAAGTCGTAGTCGGCCGCCACCGCCTTGTCGCCGACCACCGCCGGCCGCAGCACCAGCTCGTCCTTGACGCCGTTGGCGACGTCGGTCTCCAGCCACGGGTCGCCGGCGAAGTAGAGCTGGGTGGTCAGCGGCTCGTGGCCGGGCGCGGTGATGATGAAGTGCACGTGGGCGGGCCGCCAGGCGTGCAGGCCGAGCAGCGCGAACAGCCGCCCGGACGGGCCGTCGACCGGCACCTGGTACGCGCCGGGCACGATCGTCCCGATGTCGAAGCGGCCCTCGTCGTCGGTGACGACCCGGCCGCGCAGGGCGAAGTCCGGGATGCCGGGCGCGAAGTGGGAGTAGAGGCCGAACTCGTCGGACTGCCACACGTCGAGCACCGCGCCGGCCAGCGGCGTCCCGTCCGCCGACCGCACGCCGCCGGTCAGCCGCAGGGTCTCCGCGTCCCCGCCCCCGGCGCGCGGCAGCGAGCAGCGGGCGGGCAGCAGCGGTGACTCCGGGACGTAGAACGGGCCCTGGACCGCGCCGGGGCTCGCCGCGCGGTTGGCGTTGTGCACCTCGACGGTCGATTCGAACAGGATGTCGAGGAGGAGGTCCCACTCCCCCGCCTTCCCGACCGCGACGATGCCGCCCTTGATGCGCTCGTAGTCGTCGTAGCCGATGTCGTGCTCCACCAGGAGCGCCCGCGTGCGGGAGATCAGCTCGTCCAGGAACCCGGCGATCCGTCCTTGAGTCATCTGCACCCTCCGTGGCGCGTGGTTTCGGTGTGCGGTCCGGCGATCGGGTTCGCCGGGCGGTCCGGGGCCGGGTCAGAACAGGTCCGGGACGGTCCAGCCGTCGAGGTCGTACTCGGACAGGCACCGGTCGACCAGCTCGTCGAAACCGGTCAGGGCCCCGCCCGCCGTCATCGCCTTGACGATGTCGAGGCGGACGCTCTCGTGGTTGCCGGCGTAGTTGCGCTCGTAGAGCTCGTGGCGCCCGGCGAACTCGGTGCCGACCGAGTCCCACAGCAGCTTCATGACCTTCACGCGGTCCTGCGCGGTGTGCCCGTCGCTGCCGCGCAGGTACTTGTCGAGGTACGGCCGGAGCGAGGGCTCCCGGAAGTCGCGGACGCTGGAGTTGACGTAGATCAGGCCGCTGCCGACGTCCTGCTGGACGATCTCGCGGACGCGCGGGTAGCCGACGGTCATGAACCACCGGTAGGCCATGCCGTACTCGGGGTTGGGCAGCACCGAGCCGTCGTTCCACGGCACGGGGTCGCGCGCCATCCCCGCGCTGAGGCCGGCGAACAGGTTGCGCCACGCCAGGACCTCGCCGAGGCGGGTCTGCACGCCCCGGAAGTCGGCGGTGCCGGTGATCCTGAGCGCCTTGGCCAGCAGGCCGGCGATGAACTCCAGCTTGACCGTCAGGCGGACGCAGCCCTGGAAGGTGAACCGGGGCACGAAACCGGAGCGGGGGAAGAACGCGTTGCACTTGTCGACGTCGCCGTGGACGAACACGTTCTCCCACGGGACGAGGACGCGGTCCAGGATGAAGATGGTGTCGTTCTCGTCCATCCGGGAGGACAGCGGGTAGTCGAACGGGGCGGAGGTCGCGGAGGCGGCGGTGTAGGACGGGCGGCAGACGAGTTTCACGCCCGGCGCGTCGACCGGGACGGTGAACACCGCCGCGTACTCGGGGCGCTGGATCGCCAGCCCGTGGTGGGCGACGAAGTTGTAGTGGGTGAGCGCGGAGCCCGTGGCGACCACCTTCGCGCCGCTGACCACGATGCCCGCGCCGGTCTCCCGCTCGACGTGGACGAAGGTCTCGCCCACCTCGTCGGGGCGGCGGGAGCGGTCGGTCGGCGGGTGGATGATCGCGTGGTTCCAGTACAGGACCTTCTCCTGCGACTCCCGGTACCAGCGGCGGGCGTTGTCCTGGTAGGGGTCGTAGAAGTCGGCGTTGGCGCCGAGGGTGCCGAGGAAGCTGGCCTTGTAGTCGGGGCTGCGCCCCATCCAGCCGTAGCTCAGCCGCGCCCACGCCCCGATCGCCGCCCGGTCCCGCACCAGGTCCTCGGCGCTGCGGGGGACGCGGAAGAACGAGTGGGTGCGGCCCCCGCTGCCGGTGTCGGTCTCCGCGGTGAGGACGGGGGCCAGGTCCGGGTCGTGCAGCGCGTCGTAGAGCCGGGCCACCATGCGGGCGGGGTTGCGGAACGCGGGGTGCGCGGTGACGTCGGCGACGCGCTCCCCGTCGAACCAGACCTCGCGGCCGTCGCGCAGGCTCTCCAGGTACTCGTCGCCGGTCAGCGGGCGCGTGGTCGCCCCGGTGTGCGCTCCGGTCACGGCTGCACCGGCGCCTCGACCGCCACGGCGGCGCGCAGCCGGCCGGAGGTGATGAGCTGCTCGACCGCCGCGATGTCGTGGTCGAGCCGGCGGTCCGCGCCGACGAACGGCGAGACCTCGCGGATGGCGGCGTGCGCCCGCCTGGCCGCCGGTCCCGCCAGGTCGGCGCCGCGCAGGTCGACGGCCTGGGCCAGCGCCACCAGGTGGATGGCGCAGACCTTGCGCGTCAGCTCCACGATCGTGCGCGCGTCGCGCGCGGCGATCGTGCCCATGCTCACCTTGTCCTGGTTGTGGGCCTCGGTGGAGCGGGAGAAGACCGAGGCGGGCGCGCTGGTCTTGAGGATCTCGGCGGTCACCGCCGACGCGGCGATCTGCATCCCCTTGAACCCGTGCTCCAGGCCGGCTTCGCGGTCGTCCTCGGGCGTGGCGGCGAGGTTGGCGGGCAGGCCCCGGTTGAACTTCTCGTCCACGACCAGGGCGAGCTGGCGGTCCAGCAGGTCGGCGACGTTGGCGACGGCGACCTTGAGGCTGTCCATCGCCTGCCCGACGTGCCCGGCGTAGAAGTTGCCGCCGTGGTGCACCAGCTCGTCCTCGCTGGAGAACAGCGGGTTGTCGGTGCTGGAGTTGATCTCGGTGGTCAGCCACGGTCCGACCCAGTCCAGGGTGTCGCGCAGGACGCCGTTCACGTGCGGCGCGCAGCGCACCGAGTACTTGTCCTGGACCTTCTCGGCCTGCCGGACGAATCCGCGCCCGCCCAGGGACTGCGACCGGTCCACGATCTCCTCGTAGGACGAGGTGAGCCGCGACCCGTCGAGCAGCGCCCGGACCAGTGCGGCGCTGGTCCGCTGCCCCCGGTGGGGCTTGGCGTCGTGGACGAACGGGTGGAAGTGCGAGGCGTTGCCGCGCAGCGCCTCGCACGTCAGCGCGGTGCACAGGTCGGCGACGAAGGCCAGCTCCGCCGCGTCGGAGTGGGCGAGCGCGGCGAACGCGGCGGTGAAGGAGGTGCCGTTGATGAGCGCGAGCCCCTCCTTGGGCTCCAGCGCGAGCGGGGTGAGCCCCTCGGCGGCCAGCGCCTCGGCCGAGGGGCGCAGCTCGCCCCGGTGGCGCACCTCGACCTCGCCGAGCAGCGCGGCGGCCACGTAGGACAGCGGCACCAGGTCGCCGCTCGCGCCCAGCGACCCCAGCTCGGGGACCTGGGGGACGATGTCGTGCTCCACGCAGCGCAGCAGGAGTTCGACCACCTCGGGGCGCACCGCCGACGCGCCCCGGGCCAGCGAGTTGGCGCGGATGAGCATGGTCGCCCGCACCACGTCCCCGTCGGCGACCGGGCCGACGCCGTTGAGGTGGTAGCGCACCAGGTTGTGCTGGAGGCGGGCGGCCTTCTCGGCGGAGATGTGCCGGTCGGCGCTGTCGCCGAACCCCGTGGTCACGCCGTAGACCGGCGTGCCCTCCTCCAGGAGCTTGTGCCGCAGGCGCAGCGAGTCCTCCATCGCCAGCACGGCGTCGTCGGCGAGCCGCAGGTCCTGCCTGCCGCGCGCCCTGGCCGTGGTCACGACGTCGGCGACGGACAGGCGGTGGCCGTCCAGTTCGATCGCCCGGGTGTCCGACGGGTTCGTCATCGTGGTCCTCCTCCTCGACCCTTCACGAGCCGGAGCGGCGCCGTTCGCCGTTCGCCGCGACACGGCCGCCGGAAGAATGCTGCCGGCGGCGCGGGCGACCCGCCTCGGCCTCCGGTAGCGCTTTTCAGAGCAATTCCGCGTTGGTTTCAGCCCTGCTTGCCGGTTCACTCAGCAGGTCTGAAGACAAGTGACCTGGACGCGGCGGTCGGATTTCTATAGCGTACGACAAGGTGAAAGACGGAATGGCCGGTCCCGCAGCGGGGCGGGTACCGCGCCGGGATCGCCGCAGGACCGTCCCCATTCGACCGGCGGTGTTCCTCGTCGCCGGTTCGAAAGATCTGCCACTGGGTCGCAGGCTGCACGCGGCGAGCGGTGGCGGATTTGTCCACGTCACCGCCGAGGTGGCCTTCCGGCCAGTGGTCGGATTGGCTTCCCGACTCGGTGCGGATGTCGTCGTGTTCGATTCACGCGACAATGTCCGAACCATTCTCCAGACCATTGTCGAATTGCGCGGGAAAGGACCGGGGAACGTGGGTTCGATCCTGGTCGCCGACGATGCCGCCTCGGTGCCGCAACTCCTCGCCCACGGCGCGCGCACCCTGCTGACCAGGGCGGCGAGCCGGGAGGAGATCCTGCTGGCGACCGCCGCCGCGCTCCGGGGGGACGTCCTCGTCCCGGCCGAGCTGGCACCGCGGTTCCAGGAGGTGCTGCGCTCGCCGCCGGCCTGGCGGATCGGCGCGCAGCGGTTGACCCCGCGCCAACGGGACGTCCTCGCCCTGCTGGCGAAGGGCGTGTCGAACTCCGAGATAGCGGCGGCGTTGTCGCTGAGCGAGAAAACCGTCAAGACGCACGTCTCGAACATCCTCAGCGCGCTGAACCTGACCACCCGCACGCAGGTGGTGGCGACTCTACTCCGTGGGGACCTGATCTGAGCATGGACGAACGCAGACGACTCGTCGTGGGCGTGAGCGGGGCGACCGGCACCGCCTACGCGGTGCGGGTGCTCGACGCGTGCCGCGCGGCCGGGGTGGAGACGCACCTCGTGGTGAGCAGCGCGGGCGAACTGACCCGCGCGACGGAAACGGACCTGGACCGGTCGGCGCTGCACGGTCGCGCGGATTTCAGTTATCGGCCGAACGATTTCACGGCGGCCATTGCCAGCGGTTCCTTCCCGACGATCGGGATGGTGGTGGCGCCGTGCTCGGTGCGGACGCTGTCGGCGATCGCGTACGGGATGAGCGACACCCTCCTCAGCCGCGCGGCGGACGTGACCCTGAAGGAGCGCCGCCGGCTGGTCCTGCTGTTCCGGGAGACGCCGCTGACGCTGGGCCACATCCGGGCGATGGCGGCGGTGACCGAGTCCGGCGGCGTGGTGCTCCCGCCCGTGCCGGCCTTCTACACGCGCCCCACGACCTTGGGCGACGTCGTCGACCACACCGTCGCGCGGGCCCTGGACCTGTTCGGCCTGCCGGACGCCCTGGACGTCCCGAGGTGGGGTCTGGGCGAACTGGCCGCTCGCAACGGCGCACGGGATGCGCACCACTAGTCGTCGGCACCACTTCACCGGCAGGAGGGACCACGTCATGCAACGCCGCACCGGGGCAGGACCGCCGCAGGTCGGCCGGCCGCCGCGCGGGCCTGCGGGCTACCGCGCGCCCGTCCTGCCCCCGGGCAGCATCGTGCTGGCCAACAACGAGGTCCCGGACGGTCCCCCGCCGGGCGTCCTGGAGGCGATCGGCGCGGCGGCCCGCACCGCGAACCGCTACCCCTCCCCCCACGCCGACGCCCTGGTGGAGCGGCTGGCCGAGCGGCTGGGCGTGCCGCCGGAGCACCTCGTCGTGGGGTGCGGCTCGGTCGACGTGCTGGGCCGGGCGCTGCGGGTGGTGTGCCGCCCCGGTGACGAGGTGGCCTTCGCCTGGCGGTCGTTCGACCTCTACCCGGACCTGGTGGACGCGGCGGACGCGACCGGCAGGCCGGTGGACCTGGGCCCCGGCGGGGTGCTCGACCTCGCGGCGCTGGCGGGGGCGGTCGGCGACCGGACCCGGGTCGTCCTGCTCTGCAACCCGAACAACCCGACCTCGACGGCGGTCGAGGAGGCGGACCTGGTCGACTTCCTGGGCCGCGTGCCGTCCGACGTCCTGGTGCTGCTGGACGAGACCTACCGCGACTTCTCCGCCAACCCGCGCCTGCCGGACGGCGTGCGGCTGGCCGGGGCGTTCCCGAACGTCGCCGTCCTGCGCACGTTCTCCAAGGCGTACGGCCTCGCCGGGCTGCGCGTCGGCTACGCCGTGCTGCCCGCGCACGTCGCCTCGGCGGTCCGGCGCGCGGGACCGCCCTACGCGGTGAACGCGGTCGCCGAGGCCGCCGCCGTCGCCGCGCTGGACGCGCACGGCGAGGTCGCCGAGCGGTGCCGCCGGACCATCGCCGAACGGGATCGCGTCCGCGCCGGCCTGGTACTGCTCGGGTACCGCCCGGCGCGCAGCGAGGCGAACTTCGTGTGGCTCCCGCTCGGACCGGGCAGCGCCGCGTTCACCCGGCACTGCCGCCGCGACGGGATCGTCGTCCGGTGCTACGACGGCGAGGGGGTCCGCGTCACCGTCGGCTCCCGCGCGGAGAACGACCACTTCCTGGCGACCGCCGCGAAGTTCGAACCCGGGTCCGGGGCACCGGCCCGCGCAGGAGGGGACCAGCCGTGGGCGACGACGTAGCGGACGTGGTGGAGCGGGCGGCGGACCTGCTGCTGTCGTCGCGCTTCCTGGTGCTGGGCACCGCTTCCGGCGATCCCGCCGGGGACCCGTGGGTCGCGGCGGTCAACCACGTGGTGGCCGACGACGGCCGGCTGCTGTTCTGCTCCTCGCCGGCCGCCCGGCACAGCGGGCACGTGGCGGCCCACCCGGTCGTCGCGGTCACCGCGTACCGCGTCGGCCCGGCACCGGGGGACGTGGACGGGTTCCAGGCGCGGGGCCGCTGCGCGGTCGTTCCGCCGGACGAGCTCGCCGCGCGGCACCACGAGTTCTTCCTCAAGGACTTCCCCGACCCGGCCGTCCGCGCCCAGGTGCTCATCGACCCCGCCCGGTTCGCCGAGGGCGGCACGCACCGGCTGTACGCGGTGCGGTTGGACGAGTGCTGGGTCCGCGACCCGCACTCGTGGGGCCGGGACCAGACCGACCGGCGGCTGCCGGTGCCGGTGCCCGACCTCGTCCGGCGGCTCGGCGAGCGCGCGAGGTCCGCCTACACCGCGTGACCGGCCGCCGACCGGACGGCCGACGAGACGACGGGAGGACCCCGGATGACACCGGACCGGCACGGGCCCGACGGGCTGATCCTGGCCGAGCGGCACCCGCCGGCCGCCGCGCTGGAGCGGGCGCGCGCGGCCCGGCTCCGCCGGCGGGAGGACGACCTGTTCTGCACGCGGCAGGTGGTGATCTCCGCGCTGCCGCACGAGGTCTTCGCTTACCTGCGCGAGCCGGAGCACCTCGCCGAGTGGACCTACAGCCTGCGCGGCCTGGCCCGCGCGGCCGGGCCCGACCTGTGGCGCGCGACCGACCTGCTCACCCCCGGCTCGGAGGTCTTCCTCCAACTCGTCGCGCACGAACCGGCGCTGGCGGTGGACCTCCGCGCCGGGGCGGCCGACTACCTGTGGATCACCTCGTCGCTGCTCGTCCGCCCGGCGGGCGAGCTGCTGGCGAAGCCGGGGTCGGTGGTCTTCTGGTCCACCGCCCGGCACCCGAACTACGACTCGTTCCCGCTCGCGCCGACCCCCGACGACGTGTGGGCGTCGGTGGCGGGCTTCCACGACCTCGAACTGCACAACCTCAAGTCGATCCTCGAATCCGGAGCCGGTGCCCGGCGGGCGTGACGCCGCCGGACACCGGGAGCCACCAGGGGGGACCATGCCACCGCACGCGGACACGACCCGCGAAGACCGGCGCCTCGAAGCCCGACTGCGGGACCTGCCGACGATCGTCCACCTCGCGCGGGACCGGGCCGCCACCGCCGGGCACCGGACGGCCCTGGTCGCCGGCGGGGTCGCGCTGACCGCCGCCGAGCTGGACCGGCGGGCGAACGGGATCGCCCACGGGCTGCGCGCGCGAGGTCTGACCACCGGCGACCTCGTGGCCGTGGCGTGCCCGCCCGGCGCGCTGCCGCTCGTGGCGGTCCTGGGGGTGCTGAAGGCCGGCTGCGCGTTCCTGCCGGTCGACGTGGACCTGCCCGACGACCGCGTCCGGCACTTCCTGGCCGACGCCCGCCCCGCCCTGGTCGTCGGGACCGACGCGGCCCGCCTGGCGCGGTTCGGCGTGCCGCACGCGGCACCGGACGCCCTCGCCGAGGGCCGGCCGACCACCGACCCCGGGGTGCCCCTCACCAGCTCCGACCTGTGCTGCGTGATCTACACCTCCGGTTCGACCGGCACGCCCAAGGGCGTGCGGATCGGGCACGCGGGGGTGGCCAACTACGCCACCCCGTTCCGCGCGAACCAGGACGTGGCGGCGGCGGTGCGCCACGACGTGACCGCGATCGGCGTGGCGTCGATCGGCTTCGACGCCTTCTTCGCGGTGGCCTTCACCGCGCTGGCCAACGGGCTGCGGCTGGTGCTGCCGGCCGACCGGGAGGCCGAGGACCCGGTGCGGCTGGCGGAGCTGATGCGGCGCGAGGGGGTGACGTACCTGAACGCGACGGCGTCGCGGCTCGACGAGTACGCCCGCGCGCCGGAGTTCCTCGACGCGCTGCGCGCGTGCCGGGTCGTCGTGCAGGGCGGCGAGCCCTTCCCGCCCGCGCTGTTCGCGAAGCTGCGGGCGGCCACCGACGCCGAGGTCTACAACGCCTACGGGCCGACCGAGGCCACCATCGGCACCCACGTCCAGGAGATCACCGACGGGGCGGAGATCGGCGTCGGCCGGCCCGTGCACGCGGTCGGGCACCTGGTCGTGGACGGGCGCGGCCGGCCGCTCGCCACCGGCCTGGAGGGCGAGCTGCTGGTGTCCGGGCCGGGCCTGGCGCTGGGCTACGTCGGGGACCACCACGCCGGGCAGCGGTCCTTCGTCGTGGTCGACGGCGTGCGCCACTACCGGACCGGTGACCTGGCGCGGCTGGACGCGGCCGGCCGCGCGACGGTCCTCGGCCGGGTCGACCGGCAGGTGAAGGTCCGGGGCGTCCGGGTCGACCCGGCGGAGGTGGCGAACGCCGTGCGGACCGTGCCCGGGGTGGACCAGGCCGTGGTCGCGCCGTCCGGGGCCGGTGACCGCCTGGTCGCCTGGTACACCGGGTCGGCGGCGCTCACCCCCTCGGACCTCCGGGAGGGACTGCTGCGCGTGCTGCCGGCCGCGCTCGTGCCCTCGGCGTTCGTGCGGCTGGCGGCGATCCCGACGACGGGCAACGGCAAGGTCGACCACGACCGCCTCCCGGAGCCGGCCACCGCGCCGGGGCCGGCCGCGCGACCGGCGACACCGCTGGAGGGCAGCCTTCACGACATCGTGGCCGCCGCCGTCGGCACCGCCGGGTTCGGCACCACCGACAGCCTGGTCGAGCGGGGCATGACCTCGCTCACCGCGATGACCATCGCCGCCGGCATCGGCCGCGCGCACGGCAAGGCGGTGTCGATGCGCGACGTCGTCGCCGCCGACACGGTCGCGCGGCTGGCGGCGGTGGTCGGGCGGGCACCGGACCGGACGGCCGACGTGCCCGCCGCCGGCCGCGCCGACGCGCCGCTGACCGCCGCCCAGCTCGGGGTGTACCTCGAAGCGGAGCGGTCGCCGTCGCTGCGGTACAACCTGCCCGCCCGGATCGACTTCGGCCCGGCCGACCGGAGCGCGGTCGTCGCGGCGCTGGAGGCGACCTTCGCCCGGCACCCCCACCTGTCCACCCGGCTGGAGCAGCGCGCGGGCGTGCTGGTCCAGGTCGCGGCGGACGACCCGGCACCGGAGATCACCGTCGTGCCAGACGGGGACGCCGACGCGCTCGCCGAGGGGTTCGTGCGGCCGTTCGACCTCGTCGGCTCCCCGCTGCACCGGGTGGTGGTCGTGGAGTCGGCGGGCGAGGTGGTCGTGCTGGTCGACTTCCACCACGTGATCTTCGACGGCCGGTCCTGGTCGATCTTCGTGGAGGACCTGCTCGCCGCCTACGAGGGGCGGCCACCCGCCCCGGCCGGCCCCACGGCGCTCGACCTGGCGCACCGGGCACCCGACCGGCGCGAGGCCGACCGGCGCTGGCACGCGGACCGGATCGGCGACGGCGAGGGGGCCACCCGGCTGTCCAACGCCGAGCTGCGCGGCGAGCCCGGTCCCCGCGAGCGGGCCGACGCACGGGTGGCGCGCGCCGCCGTCGCGGACCGGGCGTCGCTGATGGGCGTCACCGCCGCGACGTTCTTCCTCGGCGCCACCGCGCTGGTCGTGGGACGCCTGGGCCGCACGGCGGACGTGCGGATCGCCACCGTGTGCGACGCCAGGCCGGACGAGCACGCGCGGACCGTGGGCATGTTCGCCACCACCGTCCCGATCGTCCTCGACGCCGCCGGCGGCCGGTCCGTGCACACCTACCTGCGCGACGTCGGGCAGCGGCTGCACGAGGTCACCGGCCACCAGGACTACCCGTACGCGGACGCCGTCCGCGAGTTCGGCTACGAGCCGCAGGTGCTGTTCGCCCACCAGGACGACCACCGGGCGGCCCACCCCACCTCGCGCGGGGTCGTCCGCGTCCGGTCGCTGTCGGAGCGCGCCACGAACTTCCCGCTGCTGGTCGCGGTCGGCTCGGACGGCGACGACGTCACGGTCCGGGTGGAGACCGACACCCGCGCCTTCCCCGCCGGCACGGCGGCCACGATCGCGGAGTGCCTGGTGGCGGTGTGCGCGGCGTTCACGCGGGCCGATGCCTGGCAGCGCCGCCTCGGCTCCGTGCCGATCTCCTCGGCCGCGCAGGTCGAGCGGGTGCGGCGGTTCGGCGACGGCGGCGAGACGGCCAACCGGGACCGCAGCGTGGTGGACCTGCTCCAGGAGCACGTCGAGCGCACGCCCGACCGGGTCGCCCTGATCACCGGGGCGGAGACCCTGACCTACCGGGAGCTGGCCGAGCGGTCGGACCGGGTGGCGCGCGGCCTGGTCGACCGGGGCATCGGCCGGGGCGACTGCGTCCCGCTGGTCCTCGAACGCACCTCGGCGCTGGTGGTGGCGATGATCGGGGTGATGAAGGCGGGTGCGGCGTTCCTGCCCGTCGACCCGAGGCTGCCCGCCGACCGGACGGCCCGGTTCGTGGCGGACACCGGGGCGGTGGCCGCGCTGACCGACGAGGCGAACCGCAGACCGGGCGGCGTCGTGGTGGACGTGCTGCTGCGCGAGCCGGCACCGGGCGGCCCGCGCGTCGACGCGCGCACCGCGCCGGACGACCCGTGCTGCTACATCTTCACCTCCGGGTCGACCGGGACACCCAAGGGCGTGGTGCTCACCCACCGCAACCTGGTCAACTACGTGTCGCCCTACCGGAAGAACACCCACATCCGGCTGTACCGGGACATCCGGGCGGTCGCCCTGTCGATCATCACCGTGTCGTTCGACGGGTTCCTGCACGAGTGCTTCTCCGTGCTGGCCAACGGGCTCACGTTCGCGCTGGCGGGCGACGACGCGGTGCAGAACCCCGCGCTGCTCGCCGAGTTCGGCCGGCGCAGCGGGGCCAACGCGATGGCCTTCACGGCGTCGCGGTTGCGCGAGCTCCTCGGCTACGCGGAGCTGCGCGACCTGTTCGCCGGCCTGGAACTGGTGGTGCAGGGTGGCGAGCCGTTCACCGACGACCTGCTCGACGCCGTGCGGCGGCGCTCGGCGGCCACCGTGCTCAACATCTACGGCCCGACCGAGGCGTGCGTCTCCACCAACCAGGCCGTGCTGGTGCCGGGCGCGGCCATCACGGTCGGACCGCCGCTCAACGGCGTCCGGGAGCAGGTCGTGGACGCGGAGGGCCACCCGCTGCCGGTCGGCGTCACCGGCGAGCTGTGGATCGCCGGCGACTGCGTGTCGCCCGGGTACGTCAACCGGCCCGACCTCAACGCGCGCAGCTTCACCGACCGCCTGGGCGAGCGCCACTACCGGACCGGCGACCTCGCCCGGTGGACGCCCGGCGGCGAGGTGGTGGTGCTGGGCCGGGTCGACCGGCAGGTGAAGCTGCGGGGCGCGCGGGTCGAACTGGAGGAGGTCGAGGCCGCGATCCACCGGCTCGACGCGGTGGCCGACTGCGCCGTCGCCGTCCGCGACGTCGCCGGGCGCGAGCACCTGTGCGCGTGGTTCGTCACCGGCTCCGCCGACCTGACCGGTGCCGACCTCAGGACCCGGCTCGCGGCGAGCCTGCCCAGCTACATGGTGCCGACGCAGTTCGCGCGCGTCGCGGCGATCCCGCGCAGCCCGCAGGGCAAGGCCGACGTGCGGTCGCTGCCCACCCCGGCCGAGGACGCCTCCCGGGTCGAGTTCGCGGAGGCCGCCGACGAGGTGGAGAAGTTCTTCTGCCGGCTGTTCGAGGAGGTGCTGTCGGTCGACCGGATCGGGGCGACGCACGACTTCTTCGAGTGCGGCGGCACGTCGCTGGACGTCGCGCGGATCACCCTCGCCGCCTGGCACCGGGGCCTGTCGCTGACCTACGCGGACGTGTTCGCCGCGCCGACCGCACGGGCGCTCGCGCGCACCGCGCAGGACAGGGCCGAACCGGGGCCGGCGCGGCCGGAGGCCGGGCACGACGACCACGGGCGCGTCGCGTCGCTGCTCGCCGCGCGCGGTGCCCCCGCGACGGTGGCCGACGCGGAACGCCGCCCGATCGGCGACGCGCTGGTGCTGGGCGCGACCGGTTTCCTGGGCAGCCACGTGGTGTTCGAGCTGCTGCGCGACCCCGCGCGCACGGTGCGGTGCCCGGTCCGGCCCCGCCCCGGGGCGTCCGCCGGGCAGCGGCTGCGCGACCGCCTGGACACCTACTTCGGCAGCGGGTTCCACGACTCGGTGCGCGACCGCCTGGAGGTCGTCGAGGCCGACGACCTCGCCGACCTCGGCCCCCTCGCCTGCGACACGGTGTACAACTGCGCGGGCTCGGTCAAGCACTTCTCCGCCGCCGACGACATCGAGTCGACCAACCTGCGGACCACCCGCGCGGCCGTCGCGCTGGCCGCGCGGCCGGGGCGCCGGCTGGTGCACGTCTCCTCGATCAGCGTGGCGGGCGACGCGCGGCGGGCCACGACCGGCACGTTCACCGAGGCGCACTTCCACGTCGGGCAGGACCTGTCCAACCAGTACGCCCGCAGCAAGTTCCGGTCCGAGCAGGTCGTGTTCGAGGCCGTGCTCGACGGGCTGGACGCGCAGGTGATGCGGGTCGGCAACCTGATGCCGCGCTTCTCCGACGGCACGTTCCAGGTCAACGGGGCGGAGAACCGGTTCGCCGCCGGCCTGCGGGCGCACGCGCTGCTCGGCGTCGTCCCCGCCGGGTCCCCGGCGGAGGCGGTCGAGCTGTCGCCGGTGGACCTGACCGCGCGCGCGGTCGTCCTGCTCTCGACCGCCTCGGCCGGTCCGCTGGTGTTCCACCCCTTCAACCCAACCTCGACCGTCCGGGCCGAGGTCCTGGCGAGCCTGGCCGAGGCGGGCCGGCCCGTCCGCCCCGTCGACCCCGGGGAGTTCGAGGAGGCGTTCGAGCGCCTGTCCCGCGACCCGGCGCACGCGGCGGACCTGGCACCGCTGATCGCGTTCCGGGGATCGGCCGGGGACGGCGGGCACGGCGTCGAGTTCTCCTGCGCCGCGACCGACCGGCTCCTGGCGGCGTGGGGCTTCCGGTGGCCCGTCCTGGACCGCCGCTACCTGTCGTCGTTCGTCGCCGGGCTGGCGGCGTCGGGCGCGCTGCGCTGACGGGGTGGCGGGCAGCGCCGCCCGCCACCGCACCCACTCCCGGTCCGTCCGCACCCTTCTCGCGAAATGAGGATGAGTTTGATGAATCTGTCGAAGTACGACGTCGTGGTCCTGGGCGGCGGACCGGCGGGGTCGGTCGCGGCGCGGCAGTCGGCGCTGTCCGGCCTGACGACCCTGCTGGTGGAGAAGGCGGAGTTCCCCCGGTTCCACATCGGGGAGTCGCTGCTGCCGCACATGATGGCCATCCTGGAGCAGCTCGGGCTGCTGGAGGCCCTGCGCGCCGAGGGCCACCCGGTCAAGCGCGGCGCGGAGTTCTGCGACAGCTCCGGGCGCGACTTCCGGGTGGGGTTCGACCTCCAGGGCCCCGGCCGCCACCACAGCGCCGTCCAGGTGGAGCGCGCGCGGTTCGACAAGCTGCTGTTCGACTCCGCCTCGGCGGCGGGCGCCGAGGTGGTGTCGCCGGTCGAGTCCGCCGACGTAGAACTCGCCGAGGGCGACGCGGACCACCGGGTCACCGTGCGCCTGCCCGGTGGCGAGCAGGTCGGGGTCGCCGCCCGGGTCGTGATCGACGCGACCGGGCGCGCGGGGCTGATCGCGAAGAAGCTGAAGCTGCGCCACCGGGTGGAGCGGCTCAACAACATCGCCCTGTTCCGGCACTTCCACGGTGTCGACGAGGCGGACAACCCCGGCGTGCGGGGCGACATCCAGGTCGGGCTGCACCCGGACGGCTGGGTGTGGGCCATCCCCATCAGCGAGGACGTGCTGAGCATCGGGACGGTGATGCACCGGACGACCCTCGGGCGGGGCCGCTCCTACCAGGAGGTGTTCGACCGGTTCCGGGTCCGGGTGCCCCGGATCACCCAGCGGCTGGGTGCCGCCACCGCGACCGGCCCGGTGCGCATGGAGGTCGACTTCGCCTACTTCGCCGAGCACGCGGCGGGCAACCGGTGGTTCCTGGCGGGCGACGCGGCGGCGTTCGTGGACCCGGTCTTCTCCGGCGGCGTCTACCTGGGGATCGCCACCGGGCGGCAGGCCGCGCTGGAGGCCGCGCGCGTCCTGTCGGGCGAAACGCCGGTCGCCGTCGCCGGCGCGCGCTACGACTCGTTCTACAAGACCGGGTACGACACGTACTTCCGGCTCGTCCAGTCGTTCTACGAGCACAAGTTCGACTTCTGGGCCTTCATGGACACCTTCGGCGACATCGTGGACGACGAGGCCGCGTCGCTCATGCTGAGCGGTGACCTGTGGCGCGAGGAGAACGTGTTCGCCAAGCGGCTGCGCACCATCGACCGGCTGGCCGTGTTCCCGCCGTTCGAGCTCTACACCGGCTGCCCGGCCTACCCGGGCGTCTGACGCCGGCGTCGGTCCCGCTGTGCGGTGGCTCCGGTCCGGGTGGCGGTCACGACCGGCCCGGAGCCAGCACGGCGGGCCGCTACCCCGCCGAGGACCGGACGAGCAGGTCCTCGGCGCCGCCGAGCAGGTCCTGCATCGCCAGGACCGGCACCGACGTGGACGGCACCGACGCCGTGGCGGTGTAGAGGGTGCGCACGACGGGGTCACCCGCCAGCGGCACCACCACGACGTCGCTGCGCAGGCTGGAGCGCGACAGGCTCGACGTCAGCGCCACCCCGACCCCGGCGGCGGCGAGACCCGGCAGGTCGGTCTCGTCGTCGCACTGGAGGACGACCCGGGGCGCGAACCCCGCCGGGCGCGTGGCGCGGGCCAGCACGTCGAGCGTCCACTTGCCGGTGCAGTGGATCCACGACTCCTCCGCCAGCTCGGCCAGGGCGACCTCCCGGGCACCCGCGAACCGGTGCCCCTGCGGCAGGAGCACGTGGAAGCGGTCCTCCATCAGCGCGGCCAGCTCCACCCCGGCCGGGACCGTCAGCTTCTCGCCGCAGAACTCGTGCACCACGGCGATGTCCAGCTCGCGGTCGACGACCAGGTCGAGGGCCGCCTCCGACTCGACCCGCCGGACGGAGATGTCGACCGACGGGAAAGCCGCGCGGAAGCGGGCCACGGCGGTGGCGACGATCGTGGCGTTCGCCTCGGCGAAGGCCCCGATCCGCACCAGGCTGCCGGTGCCCAGGTTCACCCGCTTCACGGCCTGCCGGGCCGACCGGTACTCGTCCAGGATCTTGTCGACGTGGGCGAGCAGCACGTTGCCCGGTTCGGTCAGCGTGACGCCCCGGGGCATTCTGTGGAACAGCGGGGCCCCCAATTCCCGCTCCAATGCGGACAGGTTCTGGGAAACGGCCGAGGTGGTGTACATCAGGTCCTTCGCCGCGCGCGTCAGCGAACCGTGGCGCGCGACCGACCGGAAAACCTCCAGGCGAGCGATCGTAGACAATTGACCCCCGGTTGTGTGCCACCAACTGTCACATCGTTCGTTCAGCAGTCCAGCAGGAGTCCGCCCGCCGGACCGAACGGCACGGCGGGCGGTTCGACCGTCAGCGGTCGGTCCGGCCTGCGATTTCGCGGCCAGTGGCCGCACGAGCACCGACACCCCCTGTCAGCGACGCCGTCGACCGGCGGGAACGAGGCCGCCCGGAATGGGCCGGCGAACAGCGGAACTGCTGTCGGTCGACGTAGGCGGAACGGCGTCGAATCGCGTTCCGCGCGGTGGCCCCCTGCCCCGCGGTTCCGAATCTAGCGAAACACCGGGCGTTCGGCCAGATCCGTCGTGGGGTTTCCCGAACCGGCCCACCTGGCGGAACGTCAATACCCCGACCGATTCAGGAATATTTAACGCGACCCGGGTGGTACCATCCGCCGGAACGTGCGACGACGCCGGGCGGTGATTTTCCCACCGTCGACAAAGGGCGTCGCCGGGGTCCGGGTCGGCAATGCGCGGAGCCCGGGGCGGCTGGGCAGCGCACCCCGGGCTCCGCGCCGACGCGTCGGCCGCGTCCGGCTCAGCCGGGCACCGCGATCGTCACGGTCTTCGGCTCGGTGAAGAAGTCTCGGCTGTAGGAGCCGCCCTCGCGGCCGATGCCCGAGGAGCCCGCACCGCCGAAGGGCGCGCGCAGGTCGCGGACGAAGAAGCAGTTCACCCACACCGTGCCCACGCCCAGCTTGCCCGCGACCCGGTGGGCGCGCGCGACGTCCGTGGTGAACACCACGGCGTTGAGCCCGTACCGGGTGTCGCCGGCCAGCGCGACCGCCTCGTCCTCCGAGTCGAACGCGGTCACCGTCGCCACCGGCCCGAAGACCTCCTCGCGCCACACCTCCGAGCCGGTGGCGCCGCCGAGCAGGAGGGTCGGCCGGACGAACCGGTCGTCGTGGCCCGCCCCGATCGCGGTCCAGCCGTCGGCCGCCGCCCGGTCCAGGTGACCGACCACCTTCGCGTGGTGCTCGGCCGTCGCCAGCGGGCCGACCGCCGTGGCGGGGTCGCGCGGGTCGCCGGTGGCGCGCGAGGCCGCCGCCTCGGCGAGCCGCTCCACGACCACGTCGAACACCTCGCGCGCCACCAGGATGCGCGACCCGGCCAGGCACATCTGGCCGGCGTTGCCGAACGCCGCCTCCGCCGCGCGGTCGACGGCGACGTCGAGGTCCGCGTCCGCGAAGACCAGGGCGGCGCCCTTGCCGCCCAGCTCCATGCTCACCGGGGTGAGGTTCGCCGCCGCCGCCGTCGCCACGGCCCGCCCGGTGGTGGAGGACCCGGTGAACGTCACCCGGTCCACGCCCGGGTGGCCGACCAGGTGCTCCCCCGCGCCGGCCCGGCCGTGGCCGTGCACGACGTTGAGCACCCCCGGCGGGAACCCCGCCTCCAGCGCCAGCGCGGCCAACCGGGTGACCGAGCCGGGCGACTGCTCGGCGGGCTTGAGCACGACCGCGTTGCCCCACGCCAGCGCGGGCGCGATCTTCCACGACGCCAGCATCAGCGGGTAGTTCCACGGCGACACCGCCGCGACCACGCCGGCCGGCTCGTGCCGGGAGTAGGTGTGGAAGCCCGCGTCGGACGGGTAGCGCTCGGCGGTGCCCAGGCGCGCGTGGTCGGCGAAGAAGCGGAAGTTGCGCGCGGCGCGCGGGACGTCGTGGTCCCGGACGGCGGCCAGCGGGCGGCCGACGTCGGAGGTGTCCGCCTCGGCCAGCAGCCCGCCGTCGCGCACGACCAGGTCCGCGAGGGCGTGCAGCAGCGCGCCGCGCTCGGCGGACCCCATCCTCGGCCACGGCCCCCGGTCCGCCGCCCGCCGGGCCGCGCCCACGGCGGCGTCGACGTCGTCACGGCCGCTGCGCGGCGCTCGTGCCCACGCGGTCCTGGTCCACGGGTCGATCGAGTCGAAGAGCCCGCCGGCCGAGTCCCGCTCCCGGCCGTCGATGATGTTCGGGAGAAACCGCATGGCTCGCTCCTGGTCGAGTGGTTCACTTCCGCCGGTCGGAGAGGATCACCCCGCCGGCGATGACAGCGGAGGGGTCGACCTCGGTGATCCACGCCCGGACCGACTCCCGGGGCGTCCCGGTGGTCTCGTGGACGGCGTCGGCGACGGCCGCCAGCAACGCCCGCTTCTGCTCCGGCGTGCGCCCGGTGGCCATGGTGATGTGGATGAACGGCATGTCCGGTCCCTCCCGTGCTCGGTGGTGCGCGCTTCAGCGGAACCCGACCTCGATCTCGGTGCCGAACCCGACGACCCGGACCGCGCCGGGCACCACCGGGGTGGCGGGGACGGGCGACCCGAGCAGGACCACCTGGCCCGCCCGCAGCCCGCCGGTCGCCCCGGCCAGCCACGCGAGGTTCTCGCCGACGTCGGTGACCCGCCCGCCGCCGAGGCGGGTGCCGTCCAGGTGGACCTCCAGCACGCCGTCGACGCCGTGGACGGGGACGGACCCGCAGACCGCCACCCCGCCCGAGGCGTTGTCCGCGATGACGTGCCCGATCCGGAACCGGTAGTCCCGCCACACGCTGTCCAGCACGTCGAGGGCGAGGACGAAGTGGTCCACCGACCGCAGCGCGTGGCCGGGGTCGGCACCGGGCGGGACGTCGCGGCCGAGCCACGCCGCCGGTTCCGGTTCGAAGCGGGGCTGGATGAAGCTCCCGACGTCCAGCCGGGTGACCCGGCCGGGTTCGGCGCGGACCACGTCACCGCGCGAGAGCCGGCCGTGGATCGGCTGCGACAGCCCCATCTGCTCCTGCTTGGCGCGGCTGAGCAGGCCGAGCTTGTAGCCGACGAGGTCGTGGCCGAACAGCTCCCGCTGCACCCGGTAGGCGTCCTCGACGCCCGGCGCGACCTCGGGTGCCTCGACCGTCGTGCGCGCGGCGCGGGCCGCGCGCACGGTCTCCCGCAACCGGTCCACCTCGTCGCCGCCCGCCACCGCGCTCACCGGGCGTTCCCGGCCAGCAGCAGGAGCCCGCTCGGCATGGCGCAGTCCTGCTCGCGCACCACGCGGAACCCGCCCTCGGCCAGCACCGCGAACCACTCGTCCCGGCCCAGCAGCGTCTGCCCCATCATCGAGTGCACGAGCGTGAACTCGGGTGCGAACGGCCCGGAGTGCGCGCCCTCGGCCGGGGCGACCTCGGCGATGAGCAGGTGGGCCGACGCGGGCAGCCGGCGCGACAGGCCCCGCAGGTAGCGCACCAGCGCGTCGCGGCCGGACGCCAGGATCTCGTGCAGCAGGAAGAACGCGATCACCAGGTCGAAGCGGTCGGCGTCGAGCACGGCGCCGACCTCGGCGGCGTCGGCCCGGACGATGCCCACCCGGTCGGCGAGCCCGCGGGCGTCCACCTCCCGCCCGGCCTCCGCGCACGCCTCGGCGTTCTCGTCCACCCCGACCCCGGTGATGCCGAACCGCTCGCAGACCGCCATCAGCAGGTGGGCGTTGCCGCAGCCGAGGTCGAGCGCCCGGGAGGGTTCGACCGTGCCCAGCAGCTCCATCGCCTGCGGCACCAGGTCGCCGCGCCCCACCACGGCCGAGCCGACCGCGACCGCGCGCCCGTCGCGGCCCGCGTGGTCGCCCGGCGCGCGGGCCCCGGTGACGAACGACGCCGCCGAGCGCAGCGGCACGCCGTACCCGCCGGACAGCCAGATCAGGTACCCGATGTCGGCCCGCACGCACTCGCCGAACGCCGTCAGCGCGTGCCCGTCCCCGCGCTCCTCGGCGATGCCGCGCTGGACGAGGTAGCGGAGCACGGCGTCGGGGAACCCGCCCGCCGGGTCGTCGACGAGGCGGCCGGTGCCCGCCAGCCGGTCCAACAACCCCTCGATCTCCAGGGAGGACAGCACGGCGGACAACGCGAACCCCTCGAAGAGCTGGAAGGCCAACCGGCCGTCGGCGTTCATTCCCACCTCGCAGAAGAATGGGGAAGGCTTTGTGGCCAGATTACGACCGGCCGGCACCGGCGACAATTTAGACCTCATTCAGGCAGCGTTGAGCACGACTTCAACCGACCACCCGATCGTTGAGCCGCCCTTCACACCGGTTGCGGAGTTCTTCACACCTCGCACCCCGCGCCGCCCGGTGACACGTCCGATCCGTGCTGCTAGCGTGGACGTGTGGCAAACACGCAATCACCCGAAACCGCCTTGGTGGTGGCCCACCACCGTGCCCTGCAATCCTGGCTGAACAATTCCGACGAAGCGGGACTGCGCCGTTTCACGGAGGCCCACGACCCGGAATTCACCCTGGTCGACGTGGAGGGCGCCCGGATGGACCTGGCCCGTTTGGGCGAACTGCTGCGCAGCGTCGGCGGGAAGATGCCGGACCTGGTCATCGACATCTCCGAGGTGACCGTGCTGGCCGAGTCGGGCGGCCTGAAGCTGATCAGGTGGGAGGAGCGGCACCGGGGTGCCGGCGACGCCACGGCCCGCATCGCCACTGCGGCACTCCGCGACGACAAGTGGCTTTCCGTGCACGAGACGTGGGCGGGCTCCGGTACCGTCGCCCCATGAGCCAGGAGCCGACCGCGCCCTCCCCGGTGGCCGCGCACCCGCGCCTGCTGTCGGTCATCACGCCACCGGGGGTGGCGGCGGCCGAGCTGTTCGAGGACCCGCCGGGCCTGTTCTGCCACCCCGCCGAACTGGCCCAGGTGGAGAGGGCCGTGGCGAAGCGCAGGAATGAGTACATCTCGGTCCGGCACTGCGCGCGGGTGGCCCTGTCCGCCCTGGGTCACGAAAGCGCGGTAATCCTGAAAGACGCCGACGGTGCGCCCGTCTGGCCGCAGGGGGCGGTGGGCTCGCTGACCCATTGCGCCGGTTACCGGGGAGCGGTGGCGGCTCCCGCCGGGTTGGTGCGCGGAATGGGCATCGACGCGGAACCCAACGTGCCCCTGCCGGACGACGTGCTGCCCGCCGTGAGCCTCCCACCGGAACGCGCTTTCATCGCCGGCGCGACCGTCTCCGGCGTGCACTGGGACAAATTGCTGTTCTCCGCGAAGGAATCCATCTTCAAGACGTGGTTCCCGCTGACCCGCCGGTGGCTGGGTTTCGACCAGGCGGAAATATCTTTCACCGCGGAAGCGGCCGACCGGGGCACGTTCGACGCCACGATCCTGGTGGACGGGACGACCACCGACGACGGCCCCCCGCTGACCCACCTGTCCGGCCGCTGGACCGCGACCCGGGACCTGCTGGTCACGTCGATCGTGCTGCTCCGGTAACCCGCCCTTCCAGGCCACCCCGTCCCCGCACCAGCCCGGAGCGCGACCCGCCCTTCGGGATGCGGGCGTGGCGCGTTTGGCGGTGGGTGGGACGGGGAACGGGTACGGCGATGGCGGTCTCGCCTTCGGGTGGCGTCGGCGTGGTGGCGGAGGGGCTCAAGTGGGACTGCGGGTTGACGTTGACGGTGTGGTCGTGTCGCTCGAACAGACGGGGACCGTGGCGGTGCTGGCCGTGCGGGGGTGCCTCGACTCCGGGACCGCCCCGGTCGTGCGCGGGCGCGTGGAATCGGCGTTGGAGGGGTCGCGGGGGGTGGTGGTCGACCTGAGCGAGGTCACCTTCTTCTCCGCCGACGCCGCGACCGCGCTGGCGGCGGCGAGCCGGCGGGGGCGGCTGCACGTCGTGGTGACGCCCCTGGTCCGCCGGGTCCTGGACGCGGCGGGCGCGACCGGCTCGCTCGACCTCCACGACTTCCCGGCCGAGGCCCGGGAGGCGGCCGAGGCCACCGCCCGGCCGTTGCTGATGGTCGGCTGACCGGTCCGGGCGTGCTCGGGTTCGGGCGTGCTCGGGTTCGGGCGTGCTCGGGTTCGGGTTTGCTCGGGTTCGCCTCGGCCCGACCCCGATCGCCCGCATCCGCTCCACGTGACGGTCGGGGCCCGGCCGGGGACGTCAGGCCGAGGTGCTGCGGCGGCGGCTCGACGACCGGGCGAGTCGCCAGGTCACCACCGGGATGGACAGCGCGGCGGCCAGGGTGACCCCGAACATCAGGAACGTGACCGAGTGGTCGTCCCGGGCCCGCACGTCGTCCACGTCCGACGTCGGGTCCGCCGGGTCGTAGACGATCTCGACCTGCTCCCCCACCGCGAGCTGCGGCCCCGACAACCGCTGGCCGATCAGGGCGTGGACCTGCTCGCCGTCGGCCGTGCGGAACTCGACCTCGTCGCGCTTCCCGGTGTCCACCACGCGCGCCGACGTCTGCTGCCCGCGTTCGGACAGCGCGACGTCGTTGCGCCACATCGTGAAGGTCGCGTAGGCGAAGCCCGCGATGACCACCGCCCCGACCAACCCGAACAACCACGCCGGCGGACGCTTCTTGGACACCAAGATCCCCATGGGACTGCATTCCTCGCCGCGGGGTCCGCCAAACCCCGCCACGCCAGGCGACCGAGTGCGACGAGACCCGGGCGAGGGCGGGAAGCGGGCGGGGCGCGGACCTAGCCGGGCAGGCCGGCCCACTTCCGGGCGGCGGCCCGTACCTCGTCGCCGGCCGGCACGTCCAGGCGGTGGACGGTGCCGCGCTGGTCGCGGAAGGTGGCGATGACCCCGGCGTTCTCGGCCGCGACGGCGACGTGCTCCATGCCGAGTTCCAGCTCGTCGAGCGACGGGCGCCGCGCCCCGAGGATCGCGGTCGCCTTGTCGACCACGTCGACCACGTGCCGGCGCATCGCCTCCATCACCACGTGCAGCGGCTCCACCCGGTCGACCTCCTCGCCGACCTGGACCACGGGCGAGTAGGCGAAGGTGGGCACCAGGTTGACGCTGCGACCGCCCACCGGCCGCTTGAACGTCAGGCGCGCGACCACGGCGTCGTCCTCGACGGGCCCGGTGAACCGGGCTTCCTCGACCATCTCGTACCGCTCGCCGTCGAAGATCACCGGTCCCATGTCGAACGCCATCTGGCCGATCACCCGGACGGCGCGGTGCTTGTCCGCGTTGGACACCCAGCGCAGCCACTCCAGGGGCTCGTCCATGGGCCGCTCGGAGCGGAACGGCTGGACCGCCTCCACCAGTTCCCAGAACTCCGGCGCGACCAGCGGCCTGAGGTTCTTCACCTTGTCCTTGAAGATCTTGTCGTGGGCGACGGACAGCGGGAAGGTCACCAGCTGCGGCTTGGGCGGCATCCCCGTGTGCGCCATGACGGCGGCCCAGAACGTGTGGTCCAGGGCCGCGCGCAGGTTGGTCAGCACGTCCCCGACCACCGCGCCCCACCGCTCGGGGAAGGGCTCCAGGACCTTCAGCCGCCACTGCACCCGCACCACCGGGTCGGCGACGTCCCCCACGTTGTCCGTCCGCTCGTAGGCGTACGCCTTGCTGAAGTCGAACTCCCGCACCGCACGGGCGAGAACCTGCTGGTGCTCCACGCCGCGAGCCCACTTGATCCACGCCGACCGCATCGCACCATGCTTCCAGACCACCTCACGCCGACCCCGCCGGTGGACGGGACTTCACCCGTCAGGTTCGGAAAGACCGCCCGGTCGGCAGCCCGCGCGGCGTGCGGCACTCGATCGGGGCGGCCGTGCCCACCACCGCGCGGCGCGGGTCAGGTGTTCGGGAAGAGCCTGGCCATCTCCGGGTCGCCCATGTGCTGCCACGCCTCGCGCCCGTACCAGCTCGGGTTGGCCAGCGCCTCCGGCGTGCGGCTGCCGCCGAGGTTGTACTCGGTGGCGATGATCTGCGCGGCGCGCTCGGAAGCGCCGAACACGGCGCGCGGCAGGCCGGGGTAGCGGTGCACGCGGTTCTTCAGGCCGGCCAGGAGTTGCGCGGCGATGGCGATGTTGGACTTCGGCCAGCTCAACAACGTGACCAGGGTCCGCTGCCGGGCCGGGGCCAACGCCATGAAGCCCCGCTGGATGCGGTCGCGGCCCGGGGCCCGGTTGGCGCGGTCCTGTTCGATCGGCGGTGTGTCGCCGAGGAGCATGGCCGCCGTGCTCGGCTTGACCTGGCCGACGCCGATCGACGCGTCGAGCTCGCCGGCGGGCACGTCCTCGCCGGCTTCCCGCCTGCGGACGGCTGCCTGCGACCGGGCGACCTCGCGGTCGCGTGCCGCCGTCGGCGACATCAGGGGCAGGGGCGCGGTGTTGCCGATCTCGATGCGCAGCACCGAGGCCAGGAAGCGCGCGGTGATGCCGTTCGGGCCGGTGGCCGTCGCGGCGTCCAGCACGTACTGGGACAGTTCGTTGGCCAGTTCGTCCAGCGCGGCGGTGTCCTGCCCCCCGCTCCCGGAGACCCTGACCCGGGCGCGGGTGTCCTGGTCGAGCGACACCCGGGTCAGCTCCGTGCGCCCGTGCGTGACCGCGCACGTGATCCGGTAGCGCGCGACACCGGGCAGGCGCAGGTCGACCACCGGCGAGGCGCTGTTCAGCAGCCGCACGACCGTGCCCGACGACCGGTCGGTCACCGTGAACCGGAACCCGGTGAAGCCCGGCACGGGCAGCGGTTCGGCTTCGTAGCGGACCAGCGCGTTCGCGGGCACCGGGGACGACAGGGACGCGGTCAGCCCGACGACCCCGTTGCCGACGTGCTGCCCGTGCTCGTCCCCGAGCCGCTGCACGCCGGCGATCCGCCCGGCGACTGCGCGGTTGCCGGCCTGCCGCTGCAACGCCGACAGGCCGTGGGCGTCCCGGGAAGCGCGCCGGTCGGGCACGTGGTCCCCGGTGCCCACGCACCGGGCTGCGCGCGCTCGCTCCATGCGGCGACGGTAATCGCCCCGTGCGGGCACGAGCGGCCCGTCCGGGCAGCCGCGAGGGCGGCGTGCGGTGCCCTCGCGGCTGCCCGGACGGCTCGTCAGGCGAGGTGGCCGATCCGGTGGTGCGCGCAAGGGGCTCGTGCGGGAGTTCGTGCGGGCAACGAGAGTGCCCGGAAGTACCGGCGGAGGGTGATAGTCCGCGCTTTTCGGGTTTCCCGGACCACGATCGGTCGCGTCGAGACAGTGAAGGGGGAACCGTGAACAGACGAGTGCTGAGGCGGGGCGCGGCGTTGTTCGCCTGCGTGCTGGCCATGTCGGGGGTGCAGGGGGCCGACGCGTCGACCGCCGTGGTCAGGACGTCACCCGCCGGCGTGATCTGCGAGGGCGACGGGACCACGGGCAAGCGGGTGCAGCTGATGTACGTGCACGCGACGGGCGAACCGGACCGCTTCCCGGAGGTGGAGCCCCTCGTCCAGGAGTGGGCGGACCGGATCGACGCGGCGGTGCTGGAGTCCGCGCAGCGGACCGGCGGGGTGCGGCACATCCGGTTCGTGCACCACGCCGACTGCCGGCCGGTCGTGCTCGGCGTCGCCGTGCCGGCGTCGGAGATCGACGACGCGGAGCGGATCGCCACCGCGCTCAAAGCGCAGGGCCACGACCGCGTGGACCGCAAGTACCTCGTGTTCGACGACGGGTCGCACGACTGCGGCCTGGGGTGGAACGACCCGGGCGACCGGGACGAACCGGGGCCGGACAACCCGCTCAACTCCGGTCCGGGCTGGGCCGTGCTCGACCGGGGCTGCTCGGACTGGGCGCCGGGCGGTCACGAGCTGCTGCACGCCCTCGGCGCGGTCCAGAGCAGCGCGCCGCACGGGACGCCGATCGGGCACTGCTGGGACGACCAGGACATCCTCTGCTACGACGACGACAGCCTGCCCGACCACGGGCTGAAGATCGAGTGCCCGTCGGCCGACGAGGACATCGTGGACTGCAACAACGACGACTACTTCAACACCGCGCCACCGCCGGGCTCCTACCTGTCCGACCACTGGAACCTGGCGAACAGCCACTTCCTCACCGCACGGGGTCCGGGCGCACCCGTCGCCACGACCAGCCGAACCGTCACCACGGCCCGTGCCGGGGCGACGGCGAACGTGACGAAGTACCGCCTCCCCGACGGCCGCTGGACCGCGAAGGCGGCGATCTCCACGAGCGCCGGGAGCCCGTTCCCGTCGTCGGTGCTGGCGGTGCGCACGTCGACCGGAACCCGGTACGTGCCGATATCCGGAGTGCCCCGGGCCACCACCACGCACGTCACGGTGGAGGCGAACGACGTGGTGCAGGTGAAGCTGTGCGAGGGAACCCAGGCCGCACCACGGGGGTGCACCGCCACCTGGTGGTGACATCTCGTCGGCTGTAGAGGTGAGGCCCGGTCGTGCGGCCGGGCCTCACGCGGGACTGCTTTCCCCCATTGCCCGTCTCCGGTTGCGGATCGACAGGACGAACAGGGCCGCCAACCCGAACAGGATGCCGGTGCTCGACACGGTCGTCGCCACAGCGCTTCCCGAAGTGGCGGCCGGCGCGGACGAGGACCCGGCGACCATCGCCGTGGCCGTGCCCAAGAGGATCAGCAGCGCGATGACCGACAGGAAGACCGGTATCCGCACCAACGGCCGGAACAGGACGACGTCGAGGGCTTGCTCGTGGGTGAGCGGCCACCGACCGGCGCGCAGGTGGGCGATCGGCCAGCGGAGGACCACGGCGCAGAACAACCCGAGCAACAGCACCGCGAAGCCCATGCCGAGGTCGTAGGAAGCGGCCTTGCCCGCCGGCGGGTCGCCGAAGAGGAAACCGAGCACCCCGCCGACCACGGCGCTCACACCGCAGACCACCCCGAGCCACAGCGGGATCAGCAGCACCCCGCTGACCACCCGGGACGCTTTTCTGGTGAAGCCGGACAACTCGCCGCGCCGCGGGGCGACAGCGCTCGCGGCCGGCGGTCCGAGAAGTACCGAGCTCGAGCCGGGGACGACCGGTGGTCCGGGATCGGGCCGGAGTTCCGCCGGCGGGACGGCCGGTGCGGTGGGCGAGGTGGGAGCGGTCGGTGCCGGTGCGGTCGGCATCTCCTTGCGCAGCAGGATGTCGGCGCTGGTGTCGGTGCACTTGAACTTCGGTTCGGGGAGACCACGGACGGCGGCGACGGCCCGCAGGGAGCGGTAGAGGGCGCTGACCGTCAGCGGTGAGCCGGGCAACGAGGTGCCCCGGTGCAGCAAGGTGATCAGCTCCGACGTGAAGGCGGTGTTGCGCGCGCCGGGCGGGGCGTGGGACACCGCGTTCATGGGTGACGACGTGATGACCGACGTCCCGGCGATCTTGATGTCCCGCGTCCCGATACCGTTGCCGGACATGGCACCGAGCGCCGTTCCCGAGTAGCAGCAGTCCAGGATGAGCAGCTTGACCCGGGCCGGGCTGTCCGCCAGCACCTCGCGCACGAAGTCGAACGGGACGGCCGAGCCGGCCAGGCCGTCGCGGTCGGTGTGCCGGACGGTGAGGTACAGCTCGTCGCGGGTGTCGTGCCGGACGCCGTGCCCCGCGTAGTAGACGATCAGGAGGTCCTCGGCCTGGTTGACCGACTGGCGCAGGCGTTCCATGAAGCTGCTCACCGAGTCGGGCGAGTCGATGACGACGCACTGCTGCCACCCCAGGATGCCGGTGTCGGCGGCGGACAGCGCCGACACCAAGTCGAGGAGGTTGTTGCGCACGGCGGGCAACGCGGGGAACTGGTCGGCCCGCCGGAAGTCGCTCGTGCCGATCAGCACGGCCCGGGAGCGCGCAGCGTCGGGGAGGATCGCCACCTATGCCTCCAGGAGGTCCTGCACCGCAGCCAGCGCCGCCCGCGCGTCGTCGCCGGAACCGCAGGTCAACTCCAACTCCCGCCCCTTGTCGTCGCGGACCTTGAGGATCACCTTCGCTGTCGTGCGCCGGTGCGCGAGGTAGGTGAACACCGACTTGACGAGGATCGGCCCGGTGCCGCTGGACAACACGATCACGGCTGCGTCGACCACCGCGCCATCTCCCCCTGAGCCGGGGGTTTCGCCGCCAGGCTGACCCGTCCGCGCAGACCGTCTTCGTCGCGCAGCCAGCGCACCAACGCACGAAGGTCCTCATCCGGGTTTTCCGTCACGAGACTCGCCGTTGCGGTCGCCACGCTGCCACCTCCCGTCGACGGAGCCACCCGCTCCGTTCGGACCAACGATGGTCGTCGGCAGCTATGTCGCGTGCGAATCAGGTGACGTTAGCCCCCGATCGGGTGATGCGGCCCCGCTCGACACCGCCGACCAGATGCCGCCGAAGCCATCCACGCCGTGCCCCGCACCCGCCCCCTCAACCGACAACCGCCTCACCCCACCAACGTGATCAGGGCTCCGATCACGCCCGCCCCGACCAGCGCGGTGACCACGCCTCGGCGCAGTGCGAGCAGCCAGACCAGGGCGGCGGCAAGGAGGGCGTACTGCCACGGGGTGTGCAGGGCGGCGGTCAGCGGGAGGGTGGTGCCCGCGATCGCGCCGATCGCCGCCGCGCCCGCTCCGGTGAGGAACGCCTGGGCCTTGGCGTTGTCGCGCAGCCTCTCCAGGCGCGGTCCGGCCAGGATGATCATCGCGAACGACGGCGCGAAGGCCACGAACGCGGCCAGCAGGCCGCCCCACACCCCCGCTGCCGCGTAGCCGACCACGGCCACGGTCTGCACCACCGGGCCCGGCGTGATCTGGCCCAGTGCCACCGCGTCCAGGAACTGCGCGTCGGTCATCCAGCCGTACGTGGTCACGGCGTCGTGCCGCATCAGCGGGATGATCACGAACCCGCCGCCGTAGGACAGCGCGCCGACCTTGGCCGCCACCCACGCCACGGCGGGCAGGCCCCCGGTCGCGGCCGGCAGGGCGAGGACGGGCAGCACGGCCTGCGCACGGCCGGACGGCACGCGCACCGCGACCTCGACCAGGCCCGCGACGACGAGCACCAGCACCAGCCACGGCCCGGTGACCGCCGCCGCCACGACGCCGACCAGCACGTAAGCGCACCACCGCGCCCGCGCCGGGGTCCCGCTGCCCGCGCGCTGCCAACTGCCGGGGATCAGGCCCCACGCGGCGTGCGCGGCCACCGCCGGCACCGCCGCGCCCGCGCCGGCCGCCGCGCCCAGCACCCACGGCGGCGGCTGGGCGGACAGGAAGAGCGCCGCGAGGGCCAGGATCAGCACCAGGCCGGGCACGATGAAGCAGAAACCACCGACCAGCGCACCGCTCGCGCCGCGCAGCCGCCACGCGCACAGGATCGCCAGCTGCGTGGACGCCGGGCCGGGCAGCAGGTTGGTGACCGCGATGCCGTCCTCGAACTCCTTCTCGCCCACCCACTCCCGCCGGCGCACGCACAGGTCGCGCAGCAGGGCGATGTGCGCGGGCGGGCCGCCGAACCCGGTGCAGCCGATGCGCCCCCACTCACGGGCGATGGTGGCGAGGCCGACCCGCTTCACGACGCCTCCGCGATGGCGGCCAGCCGGTCCACGCGCTCGGTGAGCAGGGCGAGCACGTCCTCGAACACCTCGTCGGTGTCGACCGGCCCGGGGTCGGGCACCGACCAGTGCACGCACCGGTCCGACGGTCCCATCTCCTCGTACGCCCGGTCGCACACCGCGACCACCAGGTCGTCCGGCTCGACCACGTCGCCGACGTGGGCGGTGGTGCCGCGCCCCAGGGTCAGGCCGTGCCGGCGGGCGGTGGTGATCGCGCGGGGGTTGAGGCGCGGGCCGGGGTGGGTGCCGGCGGAGGTGGCCGGGATGCGGCTGCGCGCGCTCCACGCCGCTGCGGCCAACGGCGAGCGCGCGGCGTTGCGGGTGCAGACGAACACGACCCTCGGCGCGGTGACGGTCGGGGTGGGCCGCAGGCCGTCGAGCGCGGCGGGCAGCAGCCGGACGTATGCGCGGCGACCGTCCGCGTAGGACTGCGCGCGGGCCACCAACCCGACTTCGCGGAGCACCTTCAGGTGGTGGGCCAACAGGTTCGAGGTGAGGTCGAACCGCCGCGCGAGCTCGCCCGGCGAGCGGTCGCCGACGGTGAGCAGGTCGACGATCCCCAGGCGGACCGGGTCGGACAACGCCTGGTGCACGGCGGCCCGACTGCGCAGAGTCATGTCGATCTCCATTGAGGCAATCCTCGTTGAGGTGCTCACACGAGTCAACAGCGGTCAACCCCCGGGAGGCCCCAGGCAGCCGACCCCCTCGGAACTCCACACGCCGCACGCGCCCTCGCGGACCACCGGGTCGCCCGGGGCCGGCGGGGGCACGCCCACGGCCGGGCCGCCGGAACACCCCCTGCCGAATGGCGTGCGAATCACGCCCGCGCCTCGCGGACGCAGACCGCCGCACGATTCGGAATACCCGCTGGACCTTTTTCCCTTAGCAACCGAGTACCTCGGCCACGGCTGGGCCGGCCTGAGCCGGTCGCGGGCGTGGCTGCCCTATTACGACCTGTTCGGCATCTCCGCCGACGCGGCGGTCGACTACCTCATGTACGTCACGGGGCGGTCGACATCACCGTCGGCTTGGTCGTGCTGTTCTTCCCTCTGCGGATCGTGCTGCTGCACGCCACGGTGTGGGGCGTGTTCACCGCCCTGCTGCGGCCGACCGTCGGCGAGGGCTGGTGGGAATGCCTGGAGCGCGGCGGCAACTACGAGATGCCCCTGGCGCTGCTGGTGCTGGTCGGCGGCGGCGGGTGGTCGCTGCGCCGCTGGTTCACCCGCGCCGACGCCCCGGACGTCGTCCCCGACCGCGCCGTGGTGATCTCGCACTGGGCCGCGCGGGGCGGGCTCGCCCTGCTCCTGATCGGCCACGGCGGGTTCGCCGCCTTCGAGGACAAGCCCTACTTCTACCAGTACTTCGCCTTCTTCGGCCTCGACCGGGGCACGGTCGAAGCCCACCACCTGATGCCCGCCCGCCTCGGCCGGCGCCGCGAAGGGGCGGCCGGTCGTGCTGGGCACGATCCCGACCGGCCCCGACTCGCGCATGGTCGCCTTCACCTCCGACCACGAGCCGGCCTACGTCGCCAACGGCGGCTCGGACAGCGTCTCGGTCCTCGACCCGCGCCGCCGCACCGAAGTCGCCAGGATCCCGGTCGGGAAGTTCCCGTACGGGGTCGTGTTCGACCGCCACGGCGAGCACGCCTACGTCTCCAACCGCGATTCCAACGAGGTCAGCGTCATCGACACGGCCGCGCGCTCGGTCGTGAAGACCATCCCGGTCGGCACCGCGCCGCGACTGGGCGCCCTCGAACCGGGCGGGGGCGAAGTCTGGTTCAGCAGCACGGCCTCCAACGCGGTGACCGTGATCAGCACCCGGTCCCGGACCGTCACCCACACCATCCCGGTCGGCAAGGCCCCGCGCGGCATCGCGTTCACGCCCGGCGGCCGGCACGCGTACGTGGCGGACTCGGACTCCGACACGATCTCCGTGGTCGACACCGCCCGGCACGCGGAGATCGCCACCATCGCGGTCGGCCGCACGCCCCGGGCATCACGCTCGCCGCCGGCGGCCGGATCGCGTACGTGGTGAACTCCGGCTCCAACTCGGTGAGCACCTTCGACACCCGCACCAACCAGGTGCTGGGCGAGGTCGCCGCGGGCGTCGACCCGCACTGGTCCGCGCCCGGCTCCGGCCACCGCTACGTCCTGGTCGCCAACTCCGGCTCGTCCACGGTCTCCGTCGTGGCGCTGGACTGCTGACCGGACCGTGGGGCGGGCCGCGCCCGCCCCACGGTCACCGGTCGGCTCAGCGCCGGCGCAGGCCGGCGTCCAGGGCCTTGATCAGCTCGCCCTGCGGCGTGTCGCCGTCCAGCGACCAGATCATCGCGCCGCCGAGCTTGCGGTCGCGGATGAACTTGCCCTTCCGCTTCAGCTCGGTCGGGTCGTCGTAGGTCCAGAACGTGGTGCCGTCGAACAGCCAGGCGTGGCCGGCCTTGTTGTCGCGGTGGAGCTTGTACTTGCCGCCGGCCAGCAGGGTTTTGAGGGTGCGGTAGTCCTCGAAGCCCGCTTCGTAGGAGCCGGGAGCCGCGCCGGTGGACTGCTGGAACAGACCGTTGTTCTGGTTGGTCACGCCGGTCCAGCCGCGACCGTAGTACGGCACGCCGAGCGTGATCTTGTCACGCGGTGCGCCGCGCTGGATGTGCGCGTCGACGACGATCTCGCTGCTGTCCTTGGGCGTGGTGGGGTCGCCGTCGGGCACGCGGATCGCCGACTGCTGGTTGGTGGTCTTCTCCCAGGTGCCGTGGTAGTCGTAGCCCTGCACGGTGGCGAAGTCCAGCAGCTTGTAGACCTCGGCCAGCTCGTAGCCCCGGTCCATCGCCTCGCGGTTGGCGGGCAGGAACGCGGTGAGGGCGTAGCCCCGGCGGTCCTTCGCGCCCTGCTTCGAGAGCTGCGAGCGGTACTCGCGCAGGAGCTGGGTGAAGTTCTGCTTGTCCTCGGGGCGCACGACGTTGCCGGCGTTGCCCTCGGTGGCGGGCCACTCCCAGTCGAGGTCGATGCCGTCGAACACGCCCTTGGCCGCGCCGGCGGGCGCACCGGGCAGGTTGCCCTTGAGCCACAGGTCGATGCACGACTTCACGTGCGCGGCGCGCGACTGCGGGGTGAGGGCGGCGTTGGAGAAGTACTTCGAGCCGGTCCAGCCGCCGAGCGAGATGTAGACGCGCAGCTTGGGGAACTTCTGCTTGAGCTGCTTGAGCTGGTTGAGGTTGCCGGCGAGGGCCTGGCCGGGCCGGTCGGCTTTGCCGCTGACGGACTGCTCCGCCGAGAACGGCCGCTGGTAGTCGGCGTACGGGTCGGAGCTGACGCAGCCGCCCTTCTCGTCGAGCAGGCCGAAGGCGTAGTTCAGGTGCGTGAGCTTCGCCGCCGTGCCGTTCTCGACCAGGTAGCGCACCGGGATGCCGCGATCGGCGACGCTCCACTGGGTGTAGTACCCGACGGTGCGCACGGCACCGCCGCCGTGGTGGTCATGGGCCTGGGCGGGCGCTTGGCCGACCGCCAACCCGACGGACAAGGCACCCGCCAGCACGGCGGCACCCCACCTCTTCATCGACATCGTTCTCCTCGCGCAGACAACGGCGGTCACTGGTGCAGACCACGCTAGATCGAGGTCTAGACCACTGGTACGCCCAGATGGTGCAACCGGCGCCATTCACCACCAAACGGGACGGAACCGGCGGTACAGCCGGACGATCGCGGCCGTCCTGACAGGGTGGGCCGGCCGTCGCGGCGCAGACGCTTCCCACGCCCTACGACCGGCACCCGTCGAGCAGCAGGCGGACGGTCAGGCGCGCGTCGTAGTCGGGATCGACCCGTTCCGCACCTGCGCAGATGTCGCCGACCGCGCGGAGGAGCTGGTGGGCCGTGACCTCGGCGGTCACCTCCCCCGCGTCGCGGGCGGCGGCGAGGACGTCGGCCAGGACCGGCACCAGGCGGTCGAGGAAGAGTGCGTGCAGGGCCGCGAAGCCGTCCGGGTCGTCGCGCATCGCGGCGGGGAGACCGTGCTTGGTCACCAGGAACTCCACGAACAGGTCCACCCACCGGCACAGCGCCGCGAACGGTGACGACGCCGTCGCGAGCAGGGCCGGCCCGGCTTCGGCGCAGGCGTCGACCTGGTGCCGGTAGACGGCCACGACGAGGTCTGCGCGCGTGGGGAAGTGCCGGTAGATCGTCCCCATGCCCACGCCTGCCTCGGTCGCGATCCGACGCACCGGCGCGTCCACCCCGTGGGTGACGAACACCGAAGCCGCCGCGTCGAGCAGCGCTTTCTCGTTCCGACGGGCGTCCGCGCGCTTGGTCGGACTCCCGGGCGACGGGTTCTGCGCACCCACGTGGCACTCCTCTCCCTGCTGGCGGGCTTGCCAAAGCGGAACACTGCTCCGTATATTCGGAACAGCGCTCCGCTTGAGAGCCTACCCCGAACCCCCTCGACTCCCGCGCCGACGTGGCGCCCCCGAGCGACCCAGGGAGAAGCCGCACATGCCCGCACCCGCCCCCACCGCCGTGCCCGCCTTCACCACTCCGATCGTCAGCGTCACACCGGTCGTCCTGCCCGCCCCGGAACGCGGTGACGACCTCCAGGTGCGCGTGGCGGCACCCGTCTCCGGCACCGACCTCCCGGTCCTCGTCCTCGCGCACGGCTTCGGCAAGTCGATGCTGTCCTACGCCCCGCTGGTCGACTACTGGGCGGGCAACGGCTTCGTCGTCGTCCAACCCACCTTCCTCGACTCCCGCACCCTCGGCGTCACACCCGACGACCCCCGCCACCCGGACATCTGGCGCGTCCGGGTCCACGACGTCGTCCGGGTGCTGGACGACCTGGACCACGTCCTCGCCGCAGTACCCGGCCTCGGCGAGCGGGTGGACCGCGAGCGCATCGCCGTCGCCGGCCACTCCTGGGGCGGGCAGACCGCCGGCGCGCTGCTCGGCGCGCGCGTCGTCGGCCCGGACGGGCTGCCCGGCCCCGACCTGGCCGACCCGCGCGTCAAGGCCGGGGTGCTGCTCGCCACCGCCGGCCTCGGCGACGACCTGACGCCGTTCGCCAGGGAGAACTTCGCCTTCATGCGCCCGGACTTCACCGGCTTGGCGACGCCGACCCTGGTCGTGGCGGGCGACCGCGACCAGTCGGCGCTCTCCACCCGTGGCCCCGACTGGTTCACCGACGTGTACCGGCTGGCTCCCGGGGCCCGCAGCCTGCTCACGCTGTTCGGCGGCGAACACCTGCTCGGCGGCATCCACGCCTACGACGCCGCCGACACCACCGACGAGAGCCCCACGCGCGTCGCGCTGATCCGCCGCGCGAGCCGGGCGTACCTCCGCAGCGCCCTGGGCATCGACCGCGACGGGTGGGAGCAGGTGCAGACCGAACTCGCGGCGGCCGACGACCCGGTCGGGCGCATCGACAACAAGTAGGATGGAGCGCGCCGTCCATCCACAAAGGACGGTTGACGGCTCGTGCGGATGCCAGGGGGTTTCGATGCGACCGGGGGAATGGCCTGCGGCACTGGAGCGGTTGGACCGCCAGTCGAGGTGGCTCGGCCGCTCGCCGGACCGAGTCGGTCTGGCGGAGCTGATGCGGCTCTACGACGTGCCGGCCGTGAGCATCGCCGTGCGGCAGGACGGCTCCGAGCCCTGGGAGCACGCCTACGGGACGACCGGTGCCGACGTCCCCGGCGCGGTGGGCCCGAGGACGCTGTTCCAAGCCTGCTCGATCAGCAAGCACGTGGCGGCACTGGGCGTGCTCCGACTGGTCGACCAGGGCGTCCTGGACCTCGACGGGGACGTCGACCGGTACCTGGTTTCGTGGCACCTGCCGCTGTCCGACGGGTGGCGACCGGTGATCACGGTCCGCCAGCTGCTCGCGCACACGGCCGGGCTGTCCTACAACTGGTTCCGGGGTTTCGGCCGGGGCGAGGCGGTGCCGACCACAGCCGACGTGCTGCACGGCCGAGGGCCCGCGACGAGCCCGCCCGTGCGCGCGGCCATGCTGCCGGGCAGCGGGTTCCGCTACTCGGGCAGCCACTACGCGGTGCTCCAGCAACTGGTGGAGGACGTCACCGGGCAGGGGTTCGCCGACCACCTCCGGTCGTCCGTGCTCGACCCCCTCGGCATGGCGGACAGCAGCTACGACCAGGACTTCCCGCACCGCCGCGAGGACGTGGCCCGGGGGCACCACCTGGACGGCACGCCGCTGCGCGGCGGGTGGCGGGTGCAGCCGGAACTCGCCGGTGCCGGGCTGTGGACGACGCCGGCGGACCTGTGCCGGGTGGGCGTCGAGGTCGCCCGCGCGGCGGCCGGGCGGTCCGCGTTGCTGTCCTGCCGCCTGGCGACGGAGATGACCACGCCCCAGGTGCCGGGCGGCTTCGGCCTGGGCACCTCGGTGCACACCGGCCTGAGGTTCGGGCACACCGGCGGCAACGCGGGCTACGGCTGCTGGCTGTTCACCTGGCCGGCGACCGGGACGACCATGGCCCTGATGGCGAACAACGAGCTGGCCGACGAGGTGCTGTGGGCCGTGCTCGCCGCCGCCGACCACCACCACGGCGGGACCGCCGGGCCGCCGCACCCCGACCCGGCCGACCTCGCGGGCGCGTACCGCCTGCGGGACGACTACACCGTGGAGATCGCCACCGACGGGCAGACCATCACCCTGCACGCACCCGGCCAGCCCCCGCTCCCCATGCACCCGCTCCCGGCGGGCCGCTACCGGACCACGGCGCTGGACTGCGAGATCACCCTCGACACCGAAGGCGGCGAACGAGTCCTGCGCCTGCGGCAGCAGAACACCACCCAGACCGCGACCCGCATCCCCTGACCACCCGCGTCGCCGATCTCGGCCTGCAACGGCCGGAGCGGTGCCGGCGATACAGGGACCGGAGGGGTGCCATGGCGTGGTCGGACAGGCTCCTGGACGAGACGGGCGCACGGCCGGTCGCGGTGACGTGCGCCGCGGTGCTCGGTGCGGTGACCGGGTTCGGCACGCTGATGGGCGGGGCGCCCTTCCTGCTGGTCGTGCCGGCGACGGGGTGGGCCGGGTCCCTGTTCGGGCCGCTGGTCGCCGGTCACGCCGCCGCAGCGGTGCTGCTGGTCGCCGGCGCGGCGCGGATCGCCACCGGGGCCGGGCGTGCCGCGCTAATGGCCGGGGCCGCCCTCGAACTGCCGGTGTGCGCGGTCCACCTGCTCTACGCCGTGACCGCCGCCGCGCCGAGCGCCGACACCCCGGCGCTCACCTCCTCGGTCATCGTCGCCGTCCCCCTGGCCGTCGCCGCGATCACGACGACCACCCTGGTGCTCGCCCGGCACCCCACGACGACCGGCTACCTGCGCCGGCGGGTGGACGAGCGACCGAGCACGGCGCCACGCGAGCCGCTCGCAAACACCGACCACCCGGGACGGTAGCCGGCCGGGCGCGGAGGCGGTCGACGGGCACCCGCTGTCAGGGGGCCCTCGGGTGAGACCACCCGGAGGGTTGGTTTGCTTGTGCGGCAACCGGGTCAGCGCTTCCGCGCCGGGTGACGGGGGCCGCGCCCCCGACGTCCGGTCACCGGATTCCCGGCGGGGTGAGGACTTCCACTCGCACGTGTGGTGTCCGGAGCGGACGGGCTCCGGCGGTGGTGTGGTGGGTCGGGGACCGAGGGTTCCCGGCGCGGGGCGGTGCCTCGCGCCTCACCGGGTCCGCATCCGGGCCCGTCACGGAGGAGTGGTGCACATGGACAAGTCCCGACTGGTCGCGCGCGTGATCCGGCAGGCCGGTGCCGCAGCGGCGATCGCGGCGGCGGCGACCGCCGTGCTGGTCGTGCCGGCCGGCGCGTCCACCGGCACGGCCAGGACCGCCGACCCGGGCCCGGAGATCGTCTGCCAGCGGGTCGCCGGCCCGGACGACGGCATGATCCGCGGCTTCGCCTGCCGACCCAACCCGCGCGAGGAAGAGGAGGGCGTGATCGTGCGGGACTCCCGCCGGAGCTTCTTCTGCGAAGTGGTCCGCCCCGTCAACGTCCGGGACCTCGTCGGCGAGGGGTGCACGCAGATCAACTGACCGCCGGGTCGCGCGGGCCGGCCGGGCGCGCAGCACCCGGCCGGCCCACCCCCGGGGTACCGGTCACCTGCTCCGGCGGCAGTCGTCGCCGCGCACCCACAGGGAGCCTTCCGCCCACCCCTGGCGGCACCGGTACGCCTGACCGTTCGCGCCGGTGAGGGTGAAGGACGCCAGTCCGCCCCAGTGCTCGGTGTCGCAGTCGTAGCCGAACACCGTGCGGCCGTCCGCCTCCAGCTCACCGCAGGCCAGGTCGACGCTCGCGGGCAGCACCACCTCCTGCGCGACGGCCTCGGCCTGGGTCTGCGTCGCCGCCCCGCTCCCGGGCACCAGCGCGGTGATCGCCACCGCCGCCACCCCGACGGCCCAGACCCGCGCGCGCCGACCGCCGCTCCCCTGCGTGTTCTCCATGGTCTTCCCCCTTTGCTGCGCTGGACGAGTTCTGCCAGGCCGGTCGGCCGGCAGCCCCGGTCACGGTGCGCACCAGCGCACCACTTCGCCGTGGGACAGCGGAAGCCCACTGCGCGGGACCGGTCCGGAGGGGAAGCCGGGATAGCCGTTCGGGCAGCTTTCCCCCGTCCACAACAGGAACGTTGCCCGAAAGGGAAGCGGTCGTTGCCCGATCTTCCCCCGGTCTGCGACAGCTCCCACCCGCGCCGACCCGGCGTCCTGGGGTGCCGGCACGACCTCCGGGATGGTGGACGGGTTCGCGCCCTTCCGCGAAGAAGCGCTCAGACAAGGCATTCCCCTCCCCGACGTCGAGCGGTGGATCGCCACCGCCCGGCCGTGCGCGACACTGGCACCGACCGGCGACGGTCCGGTGGCCGCCCGGTTCGGTGGCCCCGCGCTGCTGCCCGCCGACGCCCCGGACCCGTGGTTCCCCCTCGTCGCCACGATCGACTGCGCGGCCCTGCCCCCGGACGCCACGGACCTGCCGCTGCCGTCCGACGGGCACCTGCTGCTGTTCGCGTTCCCGGACGTCTCCGGCCCGGACGACGCCGGCTCGGGGGGCACCGCCGCGTACGTCCCCGCCGGGACGGCCGTCGAGGAACGCGCCCGGAACCCCTACTTCCACGGCGAGGTCCCCGACTACCGCCGGATCACCGCCGCGTACCCGGAAGGCCCCCTCCGGGCGTCGGTGAACTGGTCGCTGCCCTACCACGGCGGGGTGGAGATCCCCGAACCCCCTTACCTGGCACCGCTTCCCGGCCACCCGCACTCCGAGCGGCTGCGGGACGTGTGGCTGGAGGTGTCCGGCGAGATCGCCGGGGACGGCCCGTTGCAGGTGGGCGGGTACGCGCTGGAGGAGTCCCTCGAAGCGGACCCCGTCCCCCCGTCGCCGCCGGACGCGCGGTGGACCGGGACCGGCGACGAGCAGGACGAGTGGGCGTTGCTCGCCGACTGGTACGTCGACATCCCGGGACGGGAAGGTGCGGCGGTCCACTGGGTGGTGCGCCGCGCGGACCTGGCCGTGCAACGCTTCGACCGGGTCTTCGCCGGCCTGGCGTGGAACCCCTGAGCCGTGGCGGACCCGGCGCGCGGAAGCCCTGGGCGGCACCGGGTCGGCACGGTCCGCCGCGCCGACCCGGTGCCGTGCCGCCAGGTCAGTCGCGCGCGGGGATCAGGCCCCGCAACTGGATCGCGTAGATGCCGAGCGGACCGCACTCGGTGACCCACGGGCACCGCTCCTCCACCACGGCCACCCGCGCGTCCCCGCTGATGGTGGGCGAGATGATGAACGCCGTGCCCGGACGCGGTTCCGGCAGGGTGATCTCCCGGCCGGTCCGCCGGTCGTGGACCAACGCCCGGGAGTCGGCGAACGTGTCCTGGGCGCGGCTGAGCCAGTAGTGGCCGACCAGGTCGCCGGTGCGGTCGGCCGACGTCACGCCCGCCGCCCAGGTCGCCGTGTCCTCCGCCCACGTCCGCAGGACCACCGGGGTGGCACCGGGCGCGGTGGAGACCTTCTTGAGCTCGAAGTGGTATTCGCCCGTGCGCACCACGGAGAAGATCCACGCGCCGTCGCCGCTGAGGGTGTACGAGCCGCTCTCCGGCAGCGAGTGCAGGGTCCCGGTGACGGCGTCGAGGACCGTCAGCACCAGGGGGTCGCCGGGCTTGGCCCGGTAGCGGAACAGCAGCTTCGTGCCGTCGTCGGACACCAGCGGGCCGTCCGAGCGCCAGCAGCCGCCGAACGGGACGGCGGCGTCGCACCGGACCGGGACGGTCGTCTCGCCGGACGTGAGGTCGTGGCGGTAGATCCGGTTGTCGCGCCCCTCCTCCTCCAGCCCGGACCAGGTCAGCCAGCGCCCGTCCGCCGACAGGTCGATGGCGTCGAAGTACCAGCGCCCCTCCATGGTCGCCACGCGGTGGACGCCCGTGTCCAGGTCGCGGTGGAACACGCCGCCCTCGTAGCCCGGGTCCAGCCCGCTGATGCCGGTGGCGTAGGCGAACGTGGTGCCGTCCCACCCGATCGCGGAGTAGCGCCACTCGGCCCGCAGCGGGCTGCCGTCCTCCTTCACGCTCACCAGCAGGGTGCCGCCGGTCCGCAGGTCCTTGCGCACCAGGAACGTGCCGAGCGGGCGGTCCGTCCGGTGCGGTTCGGGCACCATGTTGCTGTCGCTGCGCACCGAGAACAGCGCGTACCGGCCGTTGCCGGACAGCTCGACGAACGTCCGCTCGCCCGCCGACTCGGGGGCGCCGCCGGCGTCGGTGTCGATCCTGGTGAACCGGGGCCGGGTCTCGGCGGCGGCCTGGGCGGTGGTGGCGATCCCCGCCGTGGCGGCGACCAGCGCGACGATGATCTTCCGTAAGATCCCCATGGAAATCCTCTCGGGAGCCGTGCGGCGGCAGACGAGAGTCTGGCAGCACCACCGTTGCCCGAAAGTGCACACTTTCCCGGGGGGGGGGGGACGGCAGGATCGGTCCGCGACGCGCGGCCGCCGGGTCGGGCGGTGTCAGCCCGGCAGGTCGAAGTGCGTGCCCTCCTCGCGCACCCGCCCCAGGTCGGCCTCCGAGAAGCCCCTGCCGACGAAGCGGGAGATGACCGTCAGCCCCATGGCGAGCCGGTACCGGTGATCCGCGAAGTCCATGCCCTCGGCCTGCGGCGGGCTCCCGTCGTAGACGGGGTCGCCCTGGTAGACCAGCTCACCGCCTTCCGCGAGCATCAGCCGGTAGTTGCCGTTGACGTTCCAGTACAGGCACCCCGCGCGGCCCGCACCGGACAGCGCGGGCAGCCGCACGTGGTCGGCCGCGCGGAAGTTGTTCTCCTCCACCACGAGCACGTGGCCGTCCACCTCCAGCACGGCCTGCAACGGCTGGTAGCCCACTCCGGCGGGCTCGGCTCCGCGCGGGCGGGCGTCGAGCACGCCGAGCACCTCCTCCGGCGCGAGGCCGCGCACGACCGCGACCGTGGCGGCCACCTGGAGCGGGCTCTCCCCGATCCAGCGGTGCACCGCGTACGGCGGGACCACGATCGGCGGTTCGGGCTCGCCGCGCAGCCGGTGGCCGAGCCGGTCGGTCCGCCGGTGCACGACGCCCGGCGCGGCCGGTGCCGGCCAGATGTTGAGGTGGTAGTACTCGTCCTGCCCGTCCGGCTCGTCGCGGCCGGATGCGTGCACGCGCACCCGGTACTCCCCCGGCCACGGTGGCGCTTCCCACCACGTCGAACGCGGGAGGAACGGGCTGGTGGGCCCGTCCGGCATCCCCTGCACGCGCGCGCCGCCCTCCGGCGCGGCCCAGCCGACCTCGGCGACCTCGTCCCACCCCACCGGGTCCACCTCCTCCGGCGGGCCGGCGAGCACCGCGACCGACACCCGCACGTGCCCCTCGGCGAGCCCGGTGCGGACCGCCACGCCGCCCTCGACCGCCGCCACCAGACCGTTGCCGGAGAAGTCGACCTCGCCGGGCACCCGGCCCTCGGTGATCAGGAACCGGTGGTCGACCACCGGAGCCGACGTCGAGGAGCGCCTCGGGACCCGGTACTCGGCACGCCGCTCGGCCAGCACGGCCGCCGGGTAGGCGGCCGGTTTCGGCGCGTGCGGCAGCACCAGCACGGCAGCGCCCAGCGCGACGCCGACGACCGCCGCCGGCCCGGCCACCGGCAGCGGTCCGAGCGAGCGCAGCACGGCCGCCGACACGACCACCGCGAGCGCGAGGTGCGCCGCGCCGTGCCGGGCCGCGATCTGCTCCTCGTCACCGGTCGCGTCGGGCACCGAAGCCCTGTCCCGCAGTGCTTCCACCAGCTCCAGCACCTGGTCGGAGGCTCCGGGCCGGAGCTGCTCCACTGTGGACGCCGCGCGTTTAACAGCGCTTCCCCCCTCCCCCACCCACCCCATCACGAACCCGTACCCGTCCGGCGGCGGCACGTCGGCCACCAGCGCCGGCGGCACGTGCACGGTCAGCCTTTCGAGCGCCAGTTCCAGCGCGCCGAGCACCCGGTCGGCCAGTGCGTCGTCGACCCCCTCGACGGCCGACCGCACGCGCGACCCGTGCTCGTGCCGCGCCCGGCCCGCCTCCCACCGGCCCAGGCGGGCAGCGGGTTCGGTCGGCACCAGCGCGGCGATCCCCGGCAACGCGGCCGAGACGGTCTCAGCGAACTCCTCGATGTTCCCCACCGCGCCATGGTGCCGGCGGGCACCGACAATTCCCGTCGACGCGGCCGGCCCCCGTGGACACCGGTTCGTCCGGCACCGGTCGGCGGGGTGCGGGGCTCCGGGCGGCGACCCGGTCCTGCGTCGAGGCCGGGGCACCAGTACCGCCGACAGGAAACCGACGGTGGCGGCGGCGCGCACCGACTGCGAGTGCACGATCGCCGCCGACGGCGCGGCCGTCCGACCATTCGAGAGCAGGGCCCGGTCACGCAACCCGTCGAGCAACCGTTGTGTGGCACCGGCCCTCTCCCAGAGGGTGAAACGCTTGTAGACCGCAGGCCAGGGCGGGAAATCCACGGGCAGGGCACGCCACTTGATGCCGTTGTCGACCACGTAGAGGATCGCGTCCACGATCACCCGGCGGCAGTGTGCACCGAAACCCCTCCACCAGCCCAAGCCCGGAAACGGGCACTCAGAGCCCGCCCAGGCCCGGTGAGTCGAAGTTGAAGTCCGGCGGTGGTTGGCGGACCGGTTCCGGCTCGGCCGGTCGGGGTGGGGCCGGCGGGCCCGGTGCGGGGCGGAGCGGGTGGTCCTCGGGCAGGTGGTCGAGGCCGAACAGGGCTACTTTGCGGACCAGGTCCTCCTTCCCCGTCAGGGGGCGGTTCCTGGCGGAGTCGACCATCGCGCGGCGGAACCTCAGCGTGGCGCCGTTGGGGTAGAAGCGGTTCCGCGACACCGGGATCGCCACCGCCAGGAGCACCGCGTGCACGATCAGCGGCAACCACGAGCCGAAGACCACCGCGACCGGCACGCCGAGGCCGAAGAACACCGGCGGGACGCCGGACGCCACGACCACCAGCCGCTGCCGCCGGACCCACCACGCGTCGATCGCGTCCTGGTCGGTCACGCCGGGAGGCGGCTCGCCGGCGACGAGCCCGTCGGCGAGCAGGCGGTGCGGCACGGCTCGCACGCGCGGGTCCTTCCCCAGCGCCCACTCCCCCTCTCGCGTGAGCACACCGCCGTGCTCTTCGAGGTGGTCGAGCACGGCGGCTTCCTCGTCGTCGCGCGGCACCCGGTCGACGACCTCGAAGCGGTACTCGCGGTACTTCTTCGACACGACCCGGAGCCGGCCTTCGGTGTGCATCCGCGCCAGGGCGACGTGCACGACGTCGTCGGACGAGTACCCGAGCCGGGTGAGCGTGGCCAGCTCGTAGAAGTCCAGCCCCGCCTCGAACGGCCGGCGCGGCCCGGCGGTGGCCGCGAGCGCCCGCCAGTCCCGGTAGCGCCACGCCGCGCAGCCCAGCACCACGAGGAGCGAGGCGATCACCAGCACGCCACCGACGAGGTCACCCGTCGAACCGTCCGTCATGCGCCCTCCCCGCGTCGGGTCCTGTATAGCGCACCCCGACGTGGTCCGGGACCACCCGACTGCGGACCCGCGCTCAGTTCCGCTTCACGCGGCGCTTGCGGCTCAGGTACGCGAGCACCGCGCCCACCACGACCGCCAGGCCGCCGGCCAGCAGCGCCCACGGCAGGCCGGAGACGCCCGTGTCCGCCAACGGGTCCCGGGGTCCGGGCGAAGCCTGGGCCGTGGTCGTCGGGGGCGTGGTCGGGTCGGACGTCGCCGGCGGGGTCGTGGTCGGGTCCGGCTGCGGGATGTGGACGCCCGCGTCGATCGTGTGGTCGACCTCCCCCGCGTTGGCCGGTGCCGTGACGGGCGCGACACCGCTGCACAGCTGCCCGGTGGTGGGTGGCACGACGTTGGAGTCGTGCACCCGGTCGTCGCCCACCACGGGGAGCGTGAACCGCAGGTCGGTGGCGGCGGGCCGGCTCGGCACCTTGTCGGTGTTCGCGGTGCAGACGTCGAACTGCACCGTGTAGTCCGCGCCGGGGGTGAGTTCGTACGCGGCACCGACTCCGCCGAAGTAGTACTCGCCGGCCGCGTCGGTCTTCGTCGTGGCGACCTGCTTGCCCGAGGTGTCCAGCAGGGTGATCGTCGCACCGGGCAGCCGCACGTCCGCCGGGTCCTGGACACCGTTGCGGTCGCCGTCGAACCACACCAGGTTGCCGATCTGGATCGGCGCGTTCGCCGCCTGGTACGCGATGGCCCCGAGCCCGCCGGCCTTGCCGAACCCGTTCTGGTTCGACGCGACGAACTCGTAGGCGTTGGCCCGGGGGTTGTGGCCCGGCCCCTCACCGCTCGTGACGCCGTAGTAGCCCGTGCCGCCGGTCGCCACGTTGACCGTCGGGTCCATCTGGGTGCTCACGACCCACTGCTGCTGCGGGATGTAGGCCACCGACCCCTGCGCGGCCTCCTGGTGCGCCGCGCGCCCCGCCGGGCCCTGCTGGGAGAAGTAGTCCCCGGGGAAGTACTCGACCACGCTCGCGGCCTGGCCGCCGTCGTTCAGCCCGCCCGCGTGGTCGGGGCACGTCCCGGTGCCCTCCCAGGTGTACCCGCCCGCCGGGTCGGCGCACGCCATGCTGATGTCCCCGCCGGAGAAGCCGTTCTCGGTGGAGTCGTCACCCGGCCTCGGGTCCAGCGCGCCCCAGCCCACCACGTCCATGAACCGGTCGCGGAAGCCGAGGACCATCGAGCCGTCGCGGGTGAACGCCACGCTCGCCACCTGCGGCTGCGGGTCGATCAGCACACCGCTGCCGCCCACCTCGTGCGAGTTCCAGGTCGCCAGGTCGGTCTCCCACGGGTTCCAGCCGTTGGTCTGGCCGGGCGCGGACCGACCGGCCAGGACCTCGCCGCGCTCGTGGTCGAGCGGCCGGCTGAGCACCTCGGTGAACTTCGCGCCGTCGTAGGCGTATACGACCGCTTTCAGGTCCGCGCGGTTCTGCGTGCTCTCCGCGCTGCACACGCCGCCGACGTACAGGGCGGCGTCGTGCGCGTGAACGGCGAACGGCCGCCAGTCGGACGCAGCCGCGCAGCCCGGGTCCGGGATCGGCACCGTCGCCGAGGGAGCCGCCGCCGTGGCCGCCGTGGCGTCGAAGCTGACCAGCGAGCGGGTCAGCAGGTTCACGGCGTGCAGCGTGGCACCGTCCTCGGACAGGGCCAGCCCGCCGATGCTCTCCTTGCCCGGTGCCTGGGTGAACCCGGCGTCCTTGATCGTGTTCGCGGTGTCGTGCGGCGTCACCGACGCGCCGGGCACCGTGGCGAACGGGGTCGGTGCGCCGCCGTCGAGCGGCACGGCGTAGATCGCGTCCCCGCCGCCGGGGCCGTAGAGGGCGTGCCGCCGCGCGAACGCGCTCTGGAACAGCCGCTTCCGGTGCCGGTCGTAGGCCAGGCCGAACGTCGTGCCCACCTGGGCCTGGGTGGCGAGCGCGGTCGGGCACCCGACGTCGCCGGGGCACGTGCCCCGGGTGTCCACGCCGAACGCCACCAGGGCGCGGGTGTCCCTCCCGGCGGCGCCGTTCTGGACCGGCACGAAGTACCGGGTGTCCGGCAGGGTGTAGTGCGCGGGGTTCCACACCCCGGTGATCACCGAGTCGTCCCGGCCCGCCGACACGTCCACGAACGTCGTGAAGCTGTCGAAGTGGTTCTCCGCCGTCGAGGCGGGCGCCGCGCGCAGGTAGGCGCTGTAGGGCGCGGGCACGGTGACGTCGACGCGGTAGTGCCCGCCGACCAGCTCCCGGGACGGCGGCACCACGACCTTCCCGGTGGCGTCCGTGACGCCCGTGACGTGGTGGCCGGCGCGGTCGGAGACGTCGACGCGCATCCCGCGCTGCGGCACGTCCATCGCCGTGTTGATCACGCCGGTGCCGAAGAAGTCCCGCAGCACCTGGACCGTCAGCGTGCCGTCCTCGGCCGCCGACGCGGCGGTCCCGGCGGTCAGCCCGGTGACGGCGCTGCCCGCCAGCAGCAGACCGGCCAGCCCCACCCGGGCCGTTCTGCTCCTGCGCCTCCGGCTCATCGCCATCCCCTCGCCGAACGTCGTCGTGAACCGAACCAGGAAACCAGAACGGCGTTCGCGCGTGGCCGGGGTCGTCGGGTGAATCAGGGGGTGAAACGGGGGTCCTGTTAGGGTCCGGCCGCGTGCCGAACACACGAGTCCCGCACCGCCTCCGGTGGTCCCGGTCGCGCCTGGTGGTGGCCGCCTGCGGCGCCGTGGCGGTCGCGGTGGTGGCGTTCCTGGTCGTCGGCCCGGGTGAGGAGCCCGCCGGGCCGCGCGCGCTGACGTCGGACGAGGCGAACCGGCTGGCGATCACCCGGTACCGCAACTACGAGGCCGGCGGGCGCGCGCTGACGATCACCGTGCCGACCACCGGGGGCGGGCTGGTCGTGACCGGGTCCGTGGACTACCGGGCCGGCCTCGGCTACGCGGTGGTGCGCGGCACCGGGCGCGACACGTCCAGCGACGGGCTGGTGCAGTGGAACACCACCACCGTGTTCGTCCACCCGCTGGCGGACGCCCCGGCCGAGCCGCCGGCGGACCCTCCCGGGACGGGGTGGCACCGCCGTCCGCTCCAGCCGGCCGGCAGCGCGCTGGACAGCGCGCTGGCGATCGCGCTGGGCCTCGGCAGCGACCGGCCGGACAACGCCGGACTGCTGCCCCAGAACGGGGCCGCGTGGGTCGGCCGGGAGGAGGTCGGGGGCCGCCAGGTCGACGTCCTGAGCGGACCGGCCGCCCGGGGCAGGCCCGGCACGGCCGGCAACGTCCGCTACTGGGTCGACGCGGACGGCACCACGCACCGCGTGCGGGCGGACGTGGCCTCCGAACCGGAGCCGGTCGTCCTCGACTTCGACGCTCGACCGTACGTCCCGGTCCGGCCCGCACCCGGCGTGGCTCCGACGCGGTAACCGCCGATCGGCGGTTCTGCGGCAGCACGATCACCGCTGATGTGCGGTCACCGTCCCATCAGGACGTCTGCACCACCGCGCGGTCGGCCAGCAGCGACAGCGGCGGCAGCACGACCTGCGCCACGGCCGGCAGCACCGGCACCTCGGCAACCGCCGTGGCACGAGCCGTCGTGGCGTTCGGGAACTCGGGCTGTGCAGCGGGACCGGCCACCTCGGAGAACGGGATGCCGCGCGGTGGTCGGGGGCTCGGCCACGTGCCGGACGGGGACTCGTCGGCGATCGGGCAGGCGGCGTCCGTGGCGAGCTGCGCGGGCGCCGTCGCGGTGAGGTCGTTGTCGCGCAGGCAGTTGTCCCGGCCCCGGGTCGCGGTCGGGAAGGTCCAGCCGACGTCGACACCGTTGCCCGCGAACGAGTTCTCCACGATCCGGTTGCCGTTCGGCGGCAGGTCGGCGGTCGCGGTGAGCACCAGGCCCGCCGTGGCGTTGCCGGTGATCCGGTTGCGGACGACCTGGTTGCCGCTGCCGCCGTCGATGCCGATACCGACGCCCCACCCGCCGTCCGCCTGCTCGGGCGTCGGAGCTTGCTGGTTGGCCGCGACCAGGTTGCCGGCGACCACGGCGTCCTGCTGCGGCAGCAGCTTCTCCTGGTGGTCGGAGCTTATGGTGAGCCCGACCCGGTTGCCCACCAGGCGGTTGCCGACCACGTACACGTCACCGCTGGCGTTGGTGCCCTCGTAGCCGACCGCGTTCAGCTCGGCGACGTTGTCGCGCACCACGATGCGGCAGGGTTTGCACTGGCCGACGTAGATGCCAGAGTCGGCCGACCCGGACGCGTAAGAGTGCTCGATGACCCCGTCCTGAGCCGAGAACGCGTAGATGCCGTACAGCCCGTTGCGGGTGGCGGTCACGTGCGACACCGCGAACGACTTGAGGAAGGTGACCGGCTCGTCCCCCGTGTCGTAGCCGCCCTCCCCCGGCGTCCCGGAGGCCGCCTTCGCCGAACCGGTGAGCAGCACGCCGTTCTGCGTGTTGTGCCGCACGGTCAGGTTCTCCACGGCAACCCCGGGCGCGGTGACGACGATCCCGTTGGGCTGCCGCAACCTGCCGTCGATGACGACGCCGTCGCGGGACTCGCCGCGCAGCGTGACCCGGGGCCGGTCGACCTCCACCGACTCGTGGTAGACGCCCGGTGCCACCAGCACGAGGTCGCCGGGCTCGGCGAGGGCCACGCCGGCGGAGATGGTCGGGGCGTCGGCCGGCACCCGGATCGTCACGTCGGCACCGGCCGGTCGGACGCCGGCCGGGCGCGCGTCGGCACCCGGCCCGCCGTCGCCGCAGCCGGCGAGCACGAGCGCCGGCACCGCCACGACCGCGGCAAGTCGGGGACGAAGCATGGGGCCAGTGTGGCACGGCCGGCGGATTCGCCTGGGGCAGGGCGGTTCTGGCACCCTCCACCCCGTGCGCCGAGTCGAGGACCACCCGTCGCGCCGCGCCTTCCTCGGCGCCGGTGCCACCGCGCTGGCCGCCGGTCTCGCGGGCTGCGAACCGGGTGTCACCCGACCGGAGCAGCGCGCGGCGGGCGTGCCGCCCACGGGTCGGCACCAGGCCGGGGTGGCGCTGCCCCGCGAAGCCCAGCCGCACCTGCTGGTCGTGGTGGCCGACGTCGGCGACGGGGTGGCGGTCGGCCCGCTGCTGGCCGACCTCGGCGCGGCCGTCCTCGACCTCGCCGCCGGCGCGGACGCGCGGCTGCTGGGCCTGCCGCCGGGCGACCTCACCGTGACGGTCGGGGTCGGTCCCCGGCTGGTCCGCGCGGTCGACCCCGCCCTGCCCGGCGCGGCGGACCTCCCGGCGTTCGCCCACGAGCGGGTCGTGCCGCAGGCCCGGGGCGGCGACCTGCTGGTGCAGCTGTGCGCCGGCGACCCGGTCGTCCTGCCGGTCGCGGCCGGCGCGCTGCTGGCCCGCGCCGGCGACCGGGTGCGCGAGCGGTGGCGGCAGTCCGGTCGTCGCGGTTCGACCGTTCCGGTGAACCAGGAGGTGTCCGCGCCACGCAACGTGTTCGGCTTCGTCGACGGCGTCGTCGGCCCGCACACGGCGGAGCGGCAGGAACGCGACCTGTGGCTGGCCGGACCGGGCCCGGTCGCCGGCGGCACGCTCGCCGTGCTCCGGCGCATGGAACTGGACCTGGCGCGGTTCGCCGCGCTGCCCGTGGCCGCCCAGGAGGCCGTCTTCGGCCGGCGGCGGGACACGAGCGCACCCCTGTCCGGCGGCACCGTCGCCACCGACCCGGACCTCAACGCCAAGACACCGGACGGCCGCTACCTCATCCCTGCGGACGCCCACCTGCGCCGGGCGCACTCCGCAGCGGTCGGCGTGGGCCTGATGCTGCGCCGTTCCTACAGCATCGACGAACCGTCGCCCGGCCTGCTGTTCATGAGCTTCCAGAACGACATCCGGACGTTCACCAGCACCCTCACCCGGATGGAGAACGGCGACGCGCTGCTCCCGTTCACCACCACGACCGCCACCGCGACCTTCCTGATCCTGCCCGGTTTCGACCGCGACCACCCGCTGGGCGCCGCGCTGTTCGCCTGACGCACCGCAACGGCGGTCGAAGTGCGCGGCGCGCTAGAGCACGCCGAGTTCGTAGGCGCGCATGAGTGCACCCTCGCGGTTGGACGCGTGGAGTTTGCGGTAAGCGCTTTTCACCTGTGTGCGCACCGTGTTGACGGATACGACGAGCTTGCGCGCCACCTCCCCGAGGGTCAGACCGGCGTCCAGTTCGGCCAGCACCACCTGTTCCCGGGTGGTCAGCTCCACCAGCTCCACCCGGTCGGGGAACACCGGCCGGGCGCGGGACAGGCGGTCGGCGGCCTCCTCGGTCAGCGGCAGGTCGCCGAGCCCGATGACCTCCTCGCGGTCGGCAGCCGGCAGGGAGGCCAGCGACAACACCTCGTCCGGCGCGCGCACGCGGCGGACGAGCAGCAGCGCCCGGCGGGCCTCGTCCCGGTCGCCCATGCGCAGCGCGGCGACCGCCTTGAGCAGCAACACCTGCCGGACGTCGCGGCGGGACGCGGTCTCGTGCCAGGACGTGCGCGCGGCCGTCGCGCGGACCGCCTCGTACTCGCCGTTGAGCAGGCGGAGCCGGGCGGCGGGCAGCGCCAGCCACGTGCCGTGCGGGTCGGCCTCCCTGATCACCCGCAGGGCGCGGGTGGCCTGGCCGGTGGCGATGAGCAGGTCGACGTGGGCGCGGCGGAGCACCCGGGCGGCCGTGCCCTGCGCGACCAGGGCGGGTGCGTGGCTGAGCGGGAGCGCGCCGAGGTGGGCCAGCGCCGCCGCCGGGTCGCCCAGGTGCACCCCGTGCGCGGAGGTCAGCGCCGCGACGAACGGCCACACCTCCAGCGGCCGGGTGCCGTCGCCGGTGACCTCCAGGCACGCCGCGAGGCGGGGCCCGTCGTGGCGGTCGAGCGCGTCCCAGCCCTCGGCGATCGTGCCGCCCACGGTGAGCAGCAGCCGGACCCGCTCGGAGGGCGGCTCGAAGCGCCGCATCCGGTCGAGCCACTGGCGGGCGGGTGCGTCGTGGCCGAGGTGCGCGAAGATCATGGCCAGGTGCGCGGCGGCGTTGATCGCGGTGGCCTCCGCCGCCGGTTCGACCGTCGCGCGCTCGTACGCCTGGCGGGACAGCTCCACCGCCGCCGGGAAGTCGTCCATCAGCGACCGGGTCAGGCCGCGCTGCATGGCCAGCCACCCGGTGCGCGGTTCCGCGTCGCCGCCGGGCAGCGCGCACAACTGCGCCGCGCGGGTGGTGAGCCGCTCGCCCAGCTCCTCGGCCTCGGCACCAGCGCCGCGCAGGCGCAGCCCGACCATGGCGGCGGTGCCGACCGCGACGAGGGTCGCGGCCGAGGTCTCCTGCCCGACGTCCATGCCCGCCGCCAACCTGGTGCCGAGTTCGGCGTAGTGGCGCAGGTGCGGCCTCAGCTCGCCGGCGTCGGACCCGTTCGTCGCGTAGTAGGCACCGATCCACGACAGCATCAGGCGCGGGCGGGCGCGCAGCTCCTCATCCGGCACCTGGCCGAGCACGACGAGGAGCCGACCGGCCAGTTCGCCCTCCACGGCGAGGATGTGCCGGTCGCACAGGGCTTCGAGCGCCGTCCAGTCGCGCTCGTCGGCGATCCGGGCGAGCGCCGCCGGCAGGTCGGTCCCGGGCCGTCGGCCGGGCTTCGTCTCGGGCAGCACCGCATCCGCCCCCCGAAGGCCAGGCCGGTGGAACTCGGTCGCGGAGCGGGGCGCCGCGCCCCGCCCACCGATGTGGACAAGACATCACCTTGGCACCGTGGGACAAACCCGTCATCCCCGACAACCGGGTGAACTTGGCCACCACCAGGTGAACACGCGCCGGGGTAGTCGAGCACCCCTCGACTCCGGACAGGACGGTCGCCGCGTCGGCCCGGCGGCCCGGCGGCCCGGCGGCCCGGGACCGACGCCGGACCGGCCCGTGACCGGGGTGGTCACGGGCCGGCCGTCCGATCGGGACGTGCCCGGTCAGGCGGGGAACACGAACCAGTAGAACGACACGGCGGCCTTCGCGCCGGAGCTGTCCACCACGGTCACCGTCGGGTGGTAGTTCGCCCACGTGCTCGGGCTGCCGCTGATCACGCCCGTCGCCGCGTCGACGGAGAGGCCGGCGGGCAGGCCGGTCGCGGTGAAGCGGTAGCCGCCGCTGCCGCCGGTCGCGGTCATCCGCAGGGACACCGGCTTGCCCTTCGCGGTGGTCTGGGTGCCGGGGTCGGCCAGGGCGATCTTGGTGGTGCCGCCCCCGGTCACCGTCAGGGTGTAGGTGGTCTGCCGGGTGACCGTGCCGCGCGTGCCGCTGATCGTGACGCGGTACTCGCCGGCCGGGGTGGACGCCGACGTGCCGATCCGCAGGGTCGAACTGCCCCCGGCACCGATCGAGGACGGGGTGAAGGCGGCCGTGGCACCGGAGGGCAGGCCGGTGGCGGACAGCGCGATGTCACCGGTCGGCGGGGTGCCGCCGATCTGCTCGTTGGCCCAGTCGCCCATGACGCCCCACAGCTTGCCGTGCGCGTTGTAGGCGGCGCAGTCCGTGCGCAGCCACGAGAACACGCCCCAGATCTTGCCGTTGGCGTAGTACGGACCGCCGGAGTCGCCCTGGCACAGCCCGGCGCTGCCGTTGCCGTAACCGTCGCAGAACATGTACCGGGCGTCGAACTGCGAGTTGATGCTCTTGCAGTTCTGGTCCTCCACCGTGGGCAGGACGACCTCGCGCAGCTTCGTGTTGCGCTGGGCGTCCTGCGCGTCGGTCTTGCCGTAGCCGATGGCGGTGCCCCGGGTGCCCAGCGGCAGGGTGTCGCCGGAGCGGGCGATGGCCGGGTAGGCCGTGCCGGGCGGGACCGGGATGTCGGTCCTGGTGAAGATCACCGCGACGTCGTGGCCGGTGCGCCACCCGTCGGCGGGGTCGTAGTCCGGGTGCACCCGGTACTCCTCGATCTCGACCCGGGTCCCGGCGGAGGTGTCCGCGAGGTCGTCGCGGCCGTAGACGAGGTACTTCGGGTCGCCCTGGGAGAACTTGCAGTGCGCGGCGATCAGCACCGCGCGCTTGGCCACGACCGAGCCCGTGCAGGACTGCTCCTGCGGGCGCGCTCCCCCGGTGCGGTGCTGCGAGATGATGAACGGGTACTTCGCCACGGTGGTGGGCGTCCCGCCGATGACGGCGGGGCTCGCACCCGGTTCGGAGCGGGTCACCGGGCTCGCGCCGACCGTGGTCGACACCGACGAGCCCGCCGGCACCGAACCGGCGGCCGGGTCGGCGGTGAGCCGGAAGTCGTCGGGCACCTGCCCGGTGACGGTGAGCGTCACCTCGGCGCTGCGGGTGGCATCGGCGCCCTTGCCCGTCACGCCGACGCGGTACGTGCCGGGGCTCGCCGAGGCCGCCGCCGTCAGCGTGAGCCTGGCCGAGTCGCCGGCCGTGACCGAGTTCGGCTCGAACGCCGCCGTCACGCCCTGGGGCAGGCCGGTGGCCGTCAGCGCCACGGTCTGCGCCGACCCCCGCGTGACGGTGGTGCCGATGGTGGTGGACACCGCCGTGCCGGGGTCGGTGCGGACCGACGACGGCGTGGCCGTGACCGCGAAGTCGTTGCCGGGCTGCGGCGCGTTCGGCACGTGCAGCAGCCGGTTCGGCGTGCCCGACCGGATGTTGGTCATCTTGCCGGTGGTGGCGTTGTCGACGACCCACTTCTTCAGGTCCGCCGGCGTGGCCGAGGGCTGCTCGGCCAGCCGCAGCGCCATCGCGCCCGCCACGTGCGGGGCGGCCATGGAGGTGCCGGACTTCTGGCCGTAGGAGGTGTCCGAGGTGTTGACCGACGAGTCGATGTTGCTGCCCGGCGCGAACAGGTCGGTGCACGGGCCGTCGTTGGAGTCGCCGGCGCGCTGGTCGGAGCTGGTCGAGTTGGCGACCCGGACGCCGGTCTCGACGCGGCTGCCCGGCCCGTAGTCGCACGAGTTGCCGCCGTTGTTGCCGGTGATCAGCGACCACTGCACGCCGGAGGCCACCGCGCCCTTGATCGCGGCGACGCCGACCGTCGGGTCGTCGGCGTACACGCTCATGTTCACCACGGCGGGTTTGACCGCGTTCTTGGCGATCCACTCGGCGGCGACGACGATGTCGGTGTCCTTGCCGCTGGACTGGCAGTTGAGGATGCGCACCGCCCAGAGCGTCGCCTTCTTGGCCACACCACGGGTCTTGCCGCCGGCGATGCCCGCCACGTGCGTGCCGTGGCCCTGCTTGGCCGAGTCGCAGTCGTTGCCGTTGGTGGGCGGCACGACGAAGTCGGCGGCGTACTTGGCGCGTCCCTCGAACTCCTGGTGGCCGAACCGGATCCCGGTGTCCACGACGTAGATGTTGACGCCCGCCCCGGCGTTGCCGGGATAGCTGTACTTGCGGTCCAGCGGCAGGTCCCGCTGGTCGACGCGGTCCAGGCCCCAGTTCGGTGGGTTGTCCTGGACGTCGGCGGCGCGCGCGGTGCCGGACTGGGTCACCGAGGCGACGTCGGGGTGCGCGGCGAGGCGGCGGGCCTGCCGCTCGTCGAGGCCCTCGGCCACGAAGCCGCGCATGACCTTGTCGAGCACGTGGGTCGCGGTACCGCCGTAGCGGCGGGTCAGGGAGTCCGCGCTGCCCGCCGCGCCGGCGCTGCCGACGCGGTCCTTCAACGAGACGAGGTAGACGCCGGGCACGGGGTTCTTCGCCGCGACGCGCACCTCGCCCTCGGGTTCGGCCGCCGAGGCGGGTGCGGCGAGGGCCGTCATGGCCAGCACGGCCAGCACGGTCACCAACGCCGACGTCGAGCGTGATTCGCAGGGCATGGATCCACTCCTCTTCCGGCTCCGCACCGGTGTTCGGCGCGGAGCGTGGGAAGCGGAAGGTAATCCGGGGGCGGTCGGCGGGTGAAGGTATCTGTTCCCGGTCGGCACCGCGCACCGAAGCGCGGCGTCGCCGCAGGTCAGGGGGTGTGCGACGAAACAGAGTTACGGTGTTTCACCACTCCCACCGGATGCCGACGGTGCCCGGCCGGACCGACGGGCTGACCAGCGCGGTGGCCCCGGTCGCGCCCAGCCACAGGTCCTCGACGTGCCGCTCCGGGCCGCGCAGCCCCAGTCGGTCGTAGCGGCGCACGCGGCCCGGCGAGCCGCCCACGAACCTCAGCTGCACGGTGTAGAGGCCCACCGGGCGCGGGAACCGCCGGTAGAAGTGGTCCAGCGGCAGCCCGTCCGGCAGGCGCATCTCGTACTCCAGCACGGTGTGCTCGCCCCGGTCGAGCGGCCGGTCGAACAGGAACTCCACGACCACCGACCGGCTCGCCGGGTCGCGCCGGACCCGACCGCGCCGGGCGTGGGCGACCCCGACCAGCTCCGGTGCCGGGAACGCCGCGTCGTCCACCTCGTGGCACACCAGGTGGCGGTCGACCCGGTCGGCGGTGGCGCGCGCCACCAGCCGGGTCCGCTGCCGGCGCCGGCCGGTCTCCTCGTCCACGACCAGCGCGTCACCGACGCTGAGCAGCTCCAGCCGGCCGTCGCCCGACGCGTCCAACCCGGACAGCAGCGGCCCGCACGCCGGCCACAGCGCGCGCCGCGACAGCGTGCCCGGCGGGCGGGCGGCCGGTCGCCCGCGCGGTCGGCGCGCTCCCAGCAGGACGACCAGGGACGCCGGCGGCAGGCCGAGGACCCGCTCCAGCCCGCTCAGCGCGGCCAGCGACTCGGCGCGCTCGGGGCGGCTGCGACCGTTGCGCCAGTAGGAGATCGCCGTGCGGCTCACCGTGACGCCGCCGTCGGCCAGCCGGCCGCACAACCGGTCCAGGGTCAGCCCGGAAGCCTCGATGGCCGCGTCGAGCGCCACCTCGAACGGGCCGGTGCGCAGCAGCCGTCGCAGTTCTCTGTCCATCGTCTTCCGTTCACCGTCGGTACCCGCAGGCGGAAGAGGTGTCCAAGGTAGACCGCGCGCGGACCGCCGGGAAGGGCACAGCCGGCCACTGGCCACAAGTGGCCGCTTAGACTGGGCCGCGTGGACACCGTCGACGCCGGGTTCCTGGAACCGGTCGGGCTGGGCGCGACCGAGGGCGCGGTCTACCTCCGGCTGCTGCGCAGCCCCCGGTCCGACGCGGGCGAGCTGGCCGGGGCGCTCGACCTGCCGGCCGGCCGGGTGGCCCGCGCCGCCGCGAACCTCATCGCGGCCGGGCTGGTCACCAAGCTCGCGGGCCGGCCCGTCCGGTACGTGCCCGCGCCACCGCAGGTCGCCCTGGACGCCTTGGCGCTGCGCCGCGCCGAGCAGCTCGACCGGCTGCGCGCGACGACCCACCGCCTGGCCGCGCAGTACGAGGACGCCCCGCGCGGCGAACCCGGCGACCTGGTCGAGCTGCTCGAAGGCGGCCCCGCCGTGCGGCACCACATCGCCCAGCTCCAGCTCTCCGCCCGCGAGGAGGTGCGGCTGGTCGACTGCCCGCCCTACCTGGGCGGCGTGCCGGAGCACAACGTCGCGGAGTTGCAGGCGCTGCGGCGCGGCGTCGCGTACCGCACGATCTACCACGTGCCCGCGCTGGACAACCCGGCGCGGCTGGCCGAGATCGCCGCCTACACCGAGGCGGGCGAGGAGGCCCGTGCCCTGCCGGACGTGCGGATGAAGATGATGATTGCCGACCGGCGGGTGGCGCTGATCCCGCTGAGCTTCGAGGCGTCCGAGACCGGCGTGCGCATCCTGGTGCACCGCTCGCCGCTGCTCGACGCGCTGATCACCTGCTTCGACCTGCTGTGGGAGCGCGCCACGCCGATCGGCACGGCCCTGCGCGGCACCCACCGCGACAAGGAGGTGCTCGCGCTGCTGGCGGCGGGGATGAAGGACGCCGCGATCATGCGCTCGCTGGGCATGACCCAGCGGACCCTGACCCGCCGGGTGGCGGCCCTGCTGGACGACCTCGGCGCCACCACGCGCTTCCAGGCCGGCATCCACGCCGCGCGCCGGGGCCTGGTCTGACCGTCCCGCCACGCGGCGGCGGGCCGGCTCTCCGCCGGCGCGGTCGCGGTGGCGGGCTCAGGGGCAGGCGCGGGTGGCACCCCGGCGCACCAGGTCGCACAGCCGCTCCTGCCAGAGCCGCTCGTCCACCACCGCCGGGCCGTCCTCCAGCAGGACGGTCGAACCCCGCAGCGCCTCGGCCCGCACCGGGAGCTTCAGCTCCTGGTAGACCACGGTCCCGTCCCCGTCGATCTCCGCCAGCGCGGACGAGCTGATCCAGCGGAGGTGCCCGCCGCTCGCGTCCATTCTCGCCCGCACCGACTTCTCCCGGCCCTCGTCCTCGCCGAGCAGCAGCCACAGCGGGGGCGCGTCGGACCACAGCTCGACGTAGGAGCGGGGGCCGCCGTCCCGCACCACGACCAGCACGCCGCCCGGGGCGGCCACGTCGAGGACCGGCAGCCCCCGGTGGCTCTGCCCGGGACCGGCCCGGCCGGTGGTCAGGTCCCACTCCCGCACGCCCTCCCGATCGGCGGTCACCACCACCGCGCGGTCGTCGGCCAGCAGGTCGAAGCGCACCTCGCCGTGCCGGTCCGCCGGGACCGCCACCCGCCGGGGCGGCGCGGTGCCGGTCGGCTCCCACGTCGTGATGGCCGCGGAGTGCCCGACGTGCAGGCGGTCGCGCTCGTCGAACCGGAGCACGGGGAAACCCCGAGCGCCCTCCAGCGGCAGCGCGGCGACCAGCGCCAGGTCGGCCGCGCTGCGGACCTCGACCCGAGCCCGGTCGGTGAAGCCGACGGCGACGTACTGCCCGGAGGGCGACAGCCAGGCGGTGTCGACGTTGCCGTCGGTGCGCGCGACCGCCTGCCGCCGCTGGTCGGACGTCCGCCACAGGGCCAGTTCGTCGTCCCGGTCGCGGCGGTGGACGGTCAGCACCCGGTGGCCGTCCCGGCTGAAGTGGGCCGCCCGGACCGGCGCGGCGGAGTCGGCGAGCTCGTCGGGCGAGAGGTACTCGGCCACGACGGTCGAGGCGGACCGCCCGACGACGAGCAGTCGGCCGTCCGGGCCCGTGACGAGCGCCTGCGGCTCCTGGTCGGCGCGCAGCACCGCCGTGGCCGTGCCGGTCGCCAGGTCGACCAGGGTGGGCGGGTCGGCGTGCAGGGCGGTCCGCCCGTCCGGGGCGAGCACCTCCGCGCACTGCGGGTGCGGGCCGGTGAACTCGGCGACCCGGTCGCCGGACGGCAGGGCGAACACCGCCGTGGACACCGGGGAGCCGGCCGCCGAGCCGACCCGGCGGCAGGTGGTGGCGACCGTGCCGGCCGCGTTCACCGCGACCGCGACCCGCCCGGTGCCGAGCAGCGCGCTGCCGCCCGTGGCCAGGTCGACCAGGTACAGCCGGGGGTCGTCACCGCGCTGGTGCACGAGCAGCCGGTTGCCCGCGACCAGGTGGAACCCGACGTCGGTCCGGCTGCCGCCGAGCGGCACGGCGCCGGCGGGCGTGCCGTCGCGGTGCCACAGCAGCACCTGCGAGTCCCCGCTCCGCCAGGTCGCCACCCGGTCGGGGGCCGGTGCGGCGACCACCGCGCCCGGCCCGCCGGGCACCACGAACCCGCCGGCGGGCGTGCCGTCGCGGTGGACGAACCGGACGCCGTCCTCGTCGGCGAAGGTGACCCCGGAGCCGTCCGGGTCGATCCCCGCGACCCGGCCACCGGTGTGCACCACCACGGGGGCCGGTGCGCCGACCGACCACAGCAGGGCACCCGAGCGGGTCCCGACGGCGACGAACGAGCCGTCCGGGGCGGCGAGGACCGGGCCGGTGCCGCGCCCGCCCGGGTCGGGCACCGTCCACGCCACCCGGCGGGTGCGCAGGTAGGCGGCGAACAGGTTGTGCCGGGCGGTGTCGACGTCCGGCCGGTCGCGGTACCGGGTCAGCACCTCCCACAGCGCCTCGTCGGACAGGTCCGGGGCCAGGTGGTAGTCGCCCCGGAACACGGTGGGCGCTCCCCTGTCGTCGTCGACCAGCAGCGACAGGGCCGCGTACGGCAGACCGACCACGAGGGCGATCACCAGCACCACGGCCGCGCGGCGGTGCCAACGCCGGTCGTGCGCCCGGCGGGCGTCGGCCGCGCGCCGGGCGAACAGCCGCTCGTCGTCGGGGAGGTCGTGCTCGCGGTCGGCCAGCCAGCGGGCCGCGTGGGCGGCGCCACCTCCGGCGCGCAGGACCTTGTCGGTGGGCGTCGCGCCCCACCGGGCGCGGTCGCGGCGCAGCTCCGCCCGCCACAGCTCGAACTCCCGGTCCTGCTCCACCGACTCGCGCAGGCGGTGCCACAGGGTGATCAGCGCCTCGTGCGCCAGCTCCACCGTCCCGTCCCGCCCGCCGACCAGCAGCCCGGCCGCCAGCAGGCGGTCGGCGAGCCCGCGCTCCGGGCCCGTCAGGTCGGCGGCGGTGGCGGCGGCCCGCGTGGTCGGCAGGTCGTGGGTGACCCGCACCAGGCGGGAGAACAGCCTCGGCGCGACCGCGCGCTCCGCCTCCGGCAGCCGTGACCAGACCTCGTCCTCGGCGTAGTGCGCCAGCGCGCCGCCCGCCTCGCCGAGCTGCTCGTAGGCCGCGTGGGTCAGCACGCCGGCGACCTGCCGGTCCCACAATCGCTCCAGGGTGAACTGGAGCAGCGACAACTGGCCCGGCGCGTGCTCGACGTCCCGCGCGATCCGCCCCGCCAGGCCCTTCTCCAGGCGCACGTCGACCGGCAGCGGGCCGGTGATCGCCGACAGCAGCTGCTCGCGGGTCAGCACCCCCAGCGTGTCGCACGAGCGCAGCACCCGCGCCAGGTCCGGGTGGTCCAACGCCGGTTCGAGGAAGTCCGAGCGCAACGCCACCAGCAGCTTGCCCGCCGCGCCGCGCGCCAGAGCGGCGAAGGCGTCGTCGGACGATCCCACCAGCTCCTCCGCCTGGTCCACGACGACCAGCGCGTCGGCGGCGGTCGCCGGCACCGGGTCGCCGGGCCGCCACACCACCACCGGCAGGTCTCCCAGCCTCGGCAGCACACCCGCGAACACCAGCGACGACTTGCCCCGCCCCGAAGGCCCGACCAGTGCCACGACCCGCTCGGCCCGCACCTTCGCCGCGAGGTCGTCGGCCATCCCGTCCCGGCCGAAGAACCGGCCCGAGTCCTCGAATCGGAACGGCCGGAGGCCCCGGTAGGGGTTGGCACCGGGCGTGCGCGGCGGCAGGCGCGCGATGACCGCCGTGCTGGACAGCAGGAACGCCGTCCGCGCGGACGCCCGGCCCGCCACCTGCACGACCACGCCGACCACACCGCCCGCGACCGGGTCCCACGCCGGCCCCCCGCTGAACCCGGGCGCCACGGCGAACCCCGCCACCCGGTCGTCCTCGACCACCAGCAGCCCGCGCGCCTGCCGGCCCAGCACCGACCCCGTGGCCCACACCCCGTCGTCGTACCCGGCGGGGAACCCGAAGCAGCGCACGGGCGTGCCCCAGGCGGGCGGCACGGGGAGCAGCGGCAGCGGGGTCACCCCGTCCGGCAGCGCCCCCGGCCGCAGCACGGCCAGGTCGTCGGCGGCGAACACCGCGACCGGCTCCACCTCCACCCGGTGCGCCCCGTCCACCGTGCTGAACACGGCGCCGTCGAGGACGTGCTCACACGTCAGGACGCGGGGGCCGTCCGAGGTGTCGACCACGAACGCCACGCCGACCGGCCGCATCCGACCGTCGAGGACGCGCAGCAGCGCGGAAGTGGATAAGTCCACGCGACCCAGCCTAGGTGGTGTCCCCCGGACCGTCGATCAGACCCGCGTGGTCACAGCGAGCAGACGGAGGCGGGACGGCGGGCACAGGTCGGGCGCGGCGGAGCGCGGCCGGCGGACGCGGGCGAGGCGGTGCGTGGCGCGGGACCGGAGGGGGCGCGGGGTGCCGCCGTGGAAGACCACGCCGCCTCATCCGGTGCGGGCACCGGGTTGCAGCGGTTCACCCGTGGCGGGTGTCGCCCGTCCCCCGCGCCGGCCGCGACGCTCGACGAGGCGGGTCGACACCCGCCGCCACCTGGTACCCGGACCGAAGGAGACGACACCCGTGCGCAACCCCACGTTGCTCGGCAGGCGCGACTTGGTCGACGTGGTGCGGCCCGTGCACCCCGTCGCGTCCGTCCACTTGGGACCCCCGTCGGACGTGCCGTGGCCGGACCGGCTCGACGCGGTGGTCGGCGAGCTGCGCCGGGACGGTGCGGACGAGGCGACGGTCCGCGACCTGCACACCGCCGTGCCGACCGACCCGGGCACCCCGGTGGTGGTGTTCGCGGACGGCGGGCACGTCCCGGCCGTGTACGCCACGCCCGGCCGCACCGGGCCGGACACCGCGCGCTTCACCGCTCCCGCCCACGTGCTGCCGCTGATGGCGTGGTCGCAGGAACGGCCGCCGTGCGTCGTGGTGGTGGCCGGGCGCGACCACGTGAAGGTCTCCACCGCCGGCGACGGCGTGGAGCCCGGACCCGTGCGGTGCGCGCCGGCCGACGTGCCGGAGGTGTCCCGGGCCGCCCTGGACCGCATCGGCGCGCGGCTGGTCGTGGTGTGCGGCGACGACCTGCTGGTCGGCGTGCTGCGCGCCGCGCTGGCGCCGGACGCCACCGTGCGGCGCACCGCCCGGCCGTGGGGTGAGCGGCTCGCCGACGTGGCGCGCTCGACCTCCCGCCTGTGGACCGCGCAGAGCCTGGCCGACCTCGCCGGGCAGTCCCCGGAGCGCGCGGTGCGCGGCGTGGAGGCGACGCTCGACGCGCTGGCGCGGAGCCGGGTGCGGGAACTGCTCGTGGTGAGCCCGCCCCCACCGGGCGGCACCGCGTGGTTCGGGTCCCGGGCCGCGCAGGTCGCGCGCCGCACCGCCACGCCCGGCACGGGCGCGGTGGTCGACGTCGCCCCGCCGTGGTCGCGCGGCGAGGGCACGGCGGTCGACGTGGCGGTGCGCTCGGCGCTGGTCGGCGGAGCGTCCGTGCGGGTGCTGCGACCGGGCACGCCCGGCACGCCGGTCGGCGGCATCGGCGCGCTGTGCCGGTTCCCGCTCACCGTGGTGCGGCCGTGAACCCGGCGGCCGGACCACGCCCGCCCGCCGGGTTCACGGCCACTCCCAGCGGACGCCCCGGATGCCCGGTGCCACGTCGGTGGCGAACACGTGGGCCGGGATGCCGGGCGCGAAGGCCAGGTCGGTCACCTCGCGTTCCGGGCCGGTCCGCGAGGCGAGCTGGTAGGAGTGGCAGGAAAGCGGCTGGGCGTCCGGCGCGAAGCGGATTTCCAGCAGGTGCGTGCGCAGCGGATAGCGGAACAGGCGGTTCGTGGTGGTGTCCGGCTCGTCCCCGGTGTAGTCGTACTCGTATTCGACGATCGCCGTCTCCCCGCGCGCCAGCGGGCGGGGCAGCAGCAGTTCCATGATCGTGAATCCCTGGTCGGGCAGCGTTTCGACGCGGCCCGGCGCGCAGTAGCGGGTCGCGGCCAGCCGGGGCGCGCGCCCCGGGCCGCCCCGCGTCGGGACCACCCGCTTGTGGGCGTCGTCGGCGGTGGCGCGCACCACCTCGCGGACGCGGTGGCGGCGCTGCAACCGGTCGGCGTCGACCTCCACGGACTCCCTCAGGTCCACGACGACCAGCGGCAGCTCCTGGGTGCCGGTGAGGGAGGCGAGCAGCGGCAGCACCCCGCTGTGGCTGCCCCACAGGCGTTCCTCGCCGACGACGCGGCGCGGGAGGTCGGCGTGGCGCGGTCCGGCGTGGTCGAGCAGCGCGGTCAACGACCCGGCGGGCAGGCCGAGCACGGCTTCCAGGACGCCGACCGCACGGCGGGAGCCACCGCGCGCGGGCGCGGTCCGGCCGCACCGCCAGTTGCTCAGCGTCGTGACGCTGACCGGCACGCCCGCCCCGTCGAGCCGGTGCTTGAGCCGGGCCAGGCCCAGCCCGCTGCGGTCGATCGCCAGCGACAGCGCGTGGTGGAACGGCCCGTCGGCCAGCGCGCGGTCCAGGCGCTCGCGCGGACCCGGCCAGGGCCTGCTGATGATCGTCATACCGCCTCGTCCACGCGTCGGGAAGCGGCCCCGCTGCCACTTCCGCGCACTCCTTTTCGTGCTACCACGGCGAATCCGGGGCGACAACCCCGCGTACGGCTGGCCGTTTTCAGTTGAAGGCGGTGCGACTTCCAGCGGGGTCATTCCCGCCGGCCACCGACCTACGGTGGACCGGTCCCCACCGGATCACCCGATCCGGACCCTGCACCCTGCACCCTGCGGGTCACCACTCCGAGGAGAACCCATGCGTGAGTCTCATGGGCGGTTCGTCCGCGCGGCCACCCTGCTGGCCGTCGCCGCTGCCGCGCTGAGCACGCTCACCACCGGTACCGCCGCCGCCGCGCCCGCGCCGCCGACGGTCCCGTCGGAGCCCGCCATCATCGGCGGCAGCACGGCCCAGAACCCGGGCTACATCACCAGGTTCAACGGCCACTCCGGCAACTACACCTTCTTCTGCACCAGCACGCTCATCGCCTCGCGGTGGGTGCTGACCGCCCGGCACTGCCTGTTCGACGACAACAACCGCCAGATCACCGACATCGACCTCTACGTCGGGTCGAACCAGTCCAACGGCGGGCGGCACGTCAAGGCGTCGGCCACCTACCTCTACAACCGGGGCGACCTGGCCCTGCTCAAGCTCAACGCCGACGGCGGCAGCACGTTCGCCAAGCTGGCCGCGAGCAGCGCCGACGCCAAGGTCGGCGACGCCGCCACCGTCTACGGCTGGGGCGCGACCAGGAAGGACAACGAGGGCTCGAACCAGTCCCCGGTGCTGAAGAAGGCCGAGGTGACCATCTCCAGCGTCAACTCGCAGGACTTCGTGGGCGGACCGTCCATCCAGGCCCGCACCCCGAACGGCGCGGTGGCGGGCGGTGACTCCGGCGGCCCGATGCTCGACAAGGGCGTCCAGGTCGGCGTCGCCTCCACCAGCAACCGCTCCAGCGTCACCGACTACGCCTCGGTGAGCGCGGCCCGGAGCTGGATCCGCCAGATCTCCGGCGTCTGACAGGTCTTCGCGGTCCGACAGCACTGAACCGCGCCGTGGGGTGGATCCGCACACCCCACGGCGCTTCGGCGTGCCCGGCCTGGATTGCGGGCCTTCGCCATCGGGGCTCCACGTCGGCAAGAAGGTCGATTCCCCGGTACGGCGGGGAAAGCGTCGAGCCCGTGGCCGCCGAAGCGGTCACGGGCTCGACGGGGCCGGGTGGCCGCGCCGGGGTCTCCGGCACGGCCACCCGGTGCGTCACCGCACCGTGAGGGTGTACTCGGCAGTCCCTGTCCTGCCGGTGCTGTCGGTCGCGGTGACGGTCACCTTGTAGGTGCCGCGCTGGTACGGGCCCATCACCGTCATCCGGGACGTGCCGCCCGGGTTGACGCTCTGCGGCGAGAACATCGGCGCGTGGGTCAGGCCGGTGCCGGTGAGCCGGATCGGGCCCTTGCCACCGGTGACGGTGATCGTCGCGTTGGCGTACCCGCCGGGCGGCACGGTGCCCGAGGCCGGCGAGACCGACGGCTTGGGGCCGTCCGTCGTGCCGCCACCGCCGACCGTGAGCGTGTACTCGGCGGTCTTGGAGCCGGAGGTGCCCTTGGCCGCGACGGTCACCTTGTAGGTGCCCGCCGGCGTGCTCGCCGAGGTCTGGAGCGTCAGCTTGGCCACCTCGCCGGAGTTGACGGTGGTCGACGGCTGGAAGGTGGCCGTCGTGCCGGCGGGCAGGGTGGACGCGCTCAGCTCCAGCTTCTCCGGGCCCTGGTCGCCCGCCGTGGTGGTCACGCTGGTCGAGACGTGCTTGCCGGGATCGGCCTTGCCCGACGACGGCGACAGCGCCACCGCGAACTTGCCGTCGCCCGGCTGGGTCCCGCCGATCTCGGCGCGGGCCCAGTCGCCCATCTCGTTGGTCAGCCGCGCCATCATGCTGTAGCGGTCGCACTTGCTGGAGCCCCACGACGAGACGCCGACGATCACGCCGTCCACGATGAACGGTCCACCGCTGTCACCCGAGCAGTTGGCGGTGCGGCCGTCGTTGTAGCCGGCGCACACCATCAGGTCGCCGTTGACCGTGATGTCGAAGACCTGGCAGCCGCCGGGGTCGTTGACCGGCAGCGTGGTCTTGCGCAGCTCGCCGGAGCCACCGCCGGACGAGGTCTTGCCGTAGCCGATCGACGTGCCGGACTTGCCGGGCTTGGTGAGCGCCACGTCGGCGGAGCCAGCGACCTTCGCCCACTGCGCCTGCGGCACCGGGAGGTCGTCGGCGGTGGTGACCACCGCGACGTCGTATCCGGTCCGCCAGCCGCCCGAGCCGGTGTACTTCGGGTGGGTCTTGAACGAGGCGACGGCCGTGCGGAACGTCTCGTCGCCCGGCGTGTTCAGGTCGTCGTCGCCGTAGATGTAGCTCTTATCGCCCGTGGCGTCGATCATGCAGTGCGCCGCCGTGAGGATCTTGCGCTTGCCGACCACGGAGGCGGTGCACGACTGCCCCTGCGGGCCGCCGCCGCCGACGCGCATCCCCGCGATGATGAACGGGTGCTCCTTGACGGTGGTGCGCTCGCCGTTGACGATCCGGGTCCCGACGTCGCCGGTGTGCATTTGGTCGGTCGGGGTCGCCGCGATGCTGGTCCCGCCGGCCGGCGCGGCGCCGGCGGCGGTCGTGACCGGCAGGGCCACCGCGACCAGTGCCAGCGCGAGCGCCGGGGCGAAGCGTGGTGCTTTCATCGTTCTCCTTCAATGGCAGGGGTGGAGAGAGGTCGTGCGTCCCGAGTGGTCAGAACGTGATGGACCAGCCGGTCAAGGTGCCGACGTCGAACCGGTAGATGTCTCGGACCGAGAGCCGCCACGTGCCGTTGGCGTCCTCGCGCGAGGCGTCCACGGTGAAGCTCTGGTGCACGCCGCCGGACTCGCCGACGCCGCCCGCGCGCTTGAGCGGGTAGGACGTGCCGCTGGGCCCGACCAGGTCGACGGCGAGGTCGCCGGTGTAGCCGTGGTCGATGTCGACCCGGACCGCCAGCGCGGCCGACGCCTTGCCGGGGCAGGAGTCCTGGCTCACCGAGGTGCCCACCGCCGTGCCGTCGTCGGGGACGGCCACGTCCTCGTCGTTGGCCTCGGCACCGCACTCGGACGGCGTGCCGCCGCCGATGTCGCCGACGTAGAGCACCTTGTTGGGCGAGCCCGTGCCGGGGTTGGTGACCAGGTCCGGGCTGGCGCTGCGCACCAGCGCGTCGCCGACCTGCTGCGGGGTGGCGTCGGGCTTCGCCGCCAGGTACAGCGCCGCCGCGCCCGCCACGTGCGGGGACGCCATGGACGTGCCGCTGGCGGTGCGGAACGAGCCGCTGTTGTCGCTGGAGTAGATGTTGCCGCCCGGCGCGAACAGGTCGACGCAGCGGCCGTAGTTGCCGCCCCGCGTGCGGTCCTTGTTGAACCAGCCGACGGTGAGTGCCTCGGGGACGCGCGCCGGGCTGACGCCGCACGCGTCCTTGCCGTCGTTGCCGGCCGAGACCGCGACCACGAGACCCTTGGCCACCATCGCCTTGATCTGCTCGTCGCCGACGCCGAGGGTGTCCATGCCCAGGCTCAGGTTCACCACGGCGGGCCGCACGGCGTTCTTGGCCACCCACTCCATCGCGGCGACCGTGGCCGAGTCCGGGCCGGACCCGCTGCAGTTCAGCGAGCGCACGGCCACGACCTTGGCCTTCTTCGCCACGCCCACGGTCTTGCCGGCGATGGTGCCCGCCACGTGCGAGCCGTGCCAGTAGCAGTCGCTCGCGTCGGCGTCGTTGTCGAGCACGTCGTACCCGTAACCGGCCCGGCCCTCGAACTCCGGGTGCTGCTTGTCGATGCCGGAGTCGATGACGTAGGCGGTGACGCCCTCGCCCTGGTTGGGGTAGGTGTACTTCTTGTCCAGGGTCGCGGTGCGCTGGTCGACCTGGTCCAGGCCCCACGACGGCGGGTTCTGCTGCTCGCCGGTCGCCCGGGTGGTGCCGTCCTCGTGCACCGAGGCGACCGCCGGGTCGGCGGCCAGGCGCCGCGCCTGCTGCTCGGTGAGGTTGCGGACCGCGAAGCCGTTCAGCGTCGCCGAGTACGTGGCGGTCACCTCGCCGCCGTAGCGCTGGGCGAGGCTCGCGGCCTGGCCGTCCGCCGCGGCGCGGGCCCCGCCGCCGAGCACGACGATGTACTGCCCCGGGTAGTGCTGCCGGGCCTGGACGACGGGCGCTTCCTCCTGTTGCGCCACGGCCCCGCCTGCGGTGGCCGTCACCGCGACGGCGGCCACCGCCACGGTGAACAGGCCCGACATCCATCGTTTCCTGCGCGCTTGCATCGGTTCCTCCACGGTGCTGTCGAGCGGCCGGTGCAGGGTTGGTACGTCAGGCCGCTCGGGGATCACCATTCGGCTTGGCCGGTGGGGGAACAAGCGTGGTCGTGACCCGTAGGGGTACGGGATCGTGCGCCGCGCAGGTGCCGTAGCCGGCAGGGGTTACCCCGCCGCGCCCGGCCGACCTATCGTGTCGGTTATTCCGCTGCGGGTGGATCACCGACAGGAGCGAGCATGGGCGATGTCCGCGTGAACCCCCTCGCCGTCCGGTCCGGCGCGGTGCCGATGGTCGGCCGGGACGCGGAGCTGGCGGCCCTGCTCGACGCGGTGCGGCGCGCGCCGGCGGTCGCCTTCGTGGAGGGCCAGGCGGGGGTGGGCAAGTCGCGGCTGGTGGCCGAGTTCGCCGCCGTGGCCCGGGGCGAGGGCGCGTGCGTGGTGGTGGGCACGTGCCAGCCGCTGCCGGAGCCGTTCCCGTTCGGGGTGCTCCTCGACTGCCTCAGCCGGTGCGGCGACCGGCTGGTCGACCCGGGCCCGGTGACCGGCGCGCTGCGCGACCACCTGCCCGAACTGGCCGACCGCCTGCCGCCCGCGCCGCGCGCCCTCGGCGACCCGCACGCCGAGCGGCACCGGGTCTTCCGGGCCGTGCGCGACCTGCTCCGCTGCCTGGGGCCGACCGTGCTCGTGCTGGAGGACCTGCACTGGGCGGACGAGGAGACCCGCCGGGTGCTGCGGTCCGTGGTGGGCGACCCGCCGCCGGGGCTGTCGGTCGTGGCGACCTACCGCCGCGAGGACCTGCCGTGCCCGGCCCCGCTCGGCCGCACCGTCCACGTCCCGCACGGCGTCACCGGGGTCGACCTGGTCCTGCGCCCGTTCGGCGCGGCCGACGTGCGTGCCCTGGTGGACGCCGTCGTCGGTGCCCCGGTGACGTCGGAGCGGTTCGCCGAGGCCGTCCTGCGCGAGACGGCCGGGATCCCGTTCGTGGTCGAGGAGACGGTGCGCGGGCTGCGCGACCCGGTGCGGGACGTGCGCGCCGAGGGCGACCTCGCCGCGCGGCTCCTCGACGGGGTCGGCGTGCCGGCGCTGGTCGCGGACGCGGTCCGGGAACGGGTGGGCGCGCTGACCGCCGCCGCGCGGTCCGTCGCCGAGGCCGCGTCGGTGCTGGGCGTGCCGGAGGCGGCCGACGTCCTGGGTGCCGTGGCGGGGCGGCCGGCGGAGCACCTGACCGCGCTGGTGGAGTCCGGCTTCCTCGTGGAGGGGCCGCCGAACAGGTTCGGCTTCCGGCACGACGCCGCCCGGCGCGCGGTGTGCGCGGGGCTGTCGGGCCTGCGGCGGCGGGAGCTGCACGAGCGCGCCGTGCCCGTGCTGGCCGCGCTCGACCCCGTGCCGGCCGCGCGGGTGGCCGCGCACGCCGGGGCGGCGGGGATGAAGGCCGAGTGGCTGCGGTACAGCGAGCTGGCCGCCGACGCCGCCGAGGAGGCCAAGGACGTGCCCACGGCCGTCGACCTGCTCTCCGGCGTGCTGGCCGACCCGTCCACCGGCCCCGAGGACGCGAACCGGCTGGCGGCCAAGCTGTGCGGCTACGCCCTGACGGGGCTGCCCGGCGGGGTGGTGACCGCGCGGGTCGAGGGCCTGCTGTCGGACCCGAGGCTGGCGCCGGGCGTCCGGGGCCAGGTGCACCTGTGGTTCGGGCTGCTGCTCCAGCGCGAGACCGGCGGGCTCGACCGGGGTGCCGAGGAGATCGCGCACGCCCTGGACCTGCTCGGCGACCAGCCGGAGCGCGCCGCGCGCGGCCTGGCCGCGCTGGCCGGGCCGTACCTGGGCACCGCGTCGGTCGCGGAGCACCGGGCCTCGCTCGGCCGGGTGGAGGGCATCGCCGACCACCTGCCCACCCAGGCCCTGCGCACCGCCCTGCTGGCCACGACGCTCGGCGGCCGGCTCGTGGTCGGCGACCCGAGCGCGTGGGACCGCATCGGCGACCTGCCGTCCCCGGCGGACGTGCGCGACCCCGAGGAGATCCACCACCTGGCCCGCGCGCACTGCAACCTGGCGGACGCGTGCTCGTGGATCGGGCACTACGCGCGGGCGCGGGAGTTCCTGCGCAAGGGCGTCGCGCTGGCCGAGCGGGTCGCCGCCTCCTACGTGGTCGGCACGGCCGAGGCCACGGCGGTCCGCCTCGACTGGCTCAGCGGGCGGTGGTCGGGGCTGGGCCGGCGGATCGACCGCCTGGTCGGCACCTACGCGGACCTGCTGCTCACCACCGACCTGCACCTCACGCGCGGCTGGCTGGCGGCGGCACGCGGGGAGTGGGTGCTGGCCGAGGGCGCGTTCCGGGCGGCGGCGGGACCGACCGCGCAGGTGTTCCCGGTGGGCGTCTCGGCGGCCGGCGGCATGGCCGGGATGCTGCTGAGCCGGGGCCAGGCGGCCGAGGCGGAGGAGCACGTGGAGCGCGGGGTGGCGGTGCTGCGGGGCAAGGGCGCGTGGGCGTGGTCGGGCGACATCCTGCCGCAGGCCGTCGACTGCTACCTGGCGGTCGGCCGCGCCGACGCCGCGCGGTCGCTCGTCGCGGAGACGGCCGCCGGCCTGCGCGGGGTGGACGCCCCGCTGGCCGGCGCGGCGCTGACGGCGTGCCGGGCGCGGCTGGCCTCGGCGGCCGACGACCACGACGAGGCGTCCCGGCTCTACCGGGAGGCGATCGACCTGCACCGCGAGCTGGGCCTGTCCTACCGGGCCACCCAGCTCGCCGAGCAGGCCGGGGCGGACGCCGACACCGACGCCGGGGCGCTCGACGCGCTGGCCCGGTCCTACGACTCGCTGGGGGCGACGGTGGACGCCGCCCGCTGCCGCCACCGCATCCGGAGCACGGGCGCGACCACCCCGTCACCGCGCGGGAGGCGCGGCTACGGCAGCGAGCTGTCCCCGCGCGAGCGGGACGTCGCACGCCTGCTGGCCGGCGGCCACACCAACCGGGAGATCGCCCAGGCCCTGTTCCTGTCCCGCCGCACGGTGGAGGAGTACGTGGTGAAGGTCCGCCGCAAGCTCAACGCCCCCTCCCGCCACGACGTCCACCTGTGACGCGGGCCGCCGGGGCGTGGCCGGACCGCCACGTCCCGGCGGTCCGTCACCGGAAGCGGTCGACGTGCTCGTCCACCCACTGCGCGAACGTGCGGGCGGGGCGGCCGGTCACCCGCTCCACGGTGTCGACCACGCGGCTCGCCTCAGGTGGCGGGTCGGCGTGCCAGCCGACGACGTACTCGGCGTCCGCGCGGGTGACGCCCTGGGCGAGCAGGCGCTCCACCGCCTGGTCGTGGGTCAGCTCGACGAACCGGATGTCCCGCCCGAGCGCGGCGGCGAGGACCGCAATCCGTTGGCGTGGCGTGAACACCTCGGACCCGGTCAGGGTGTAGGCCCGTCCCGAGTGCCCGTCCTCCACGAGCGCGGTCGCCGCGACGGCACCGATGTCGGCCTCGTGCACGACCGCGCCGGGGAGGTCGTGGGGCTCGCGGACCACGCCCTCGGTCCGGATCGAGTCGACCCAGGTGAGGGTGTTGGACATGAACTCCTGCGGTTCCAGGCGGGTCCACTCCGCCCCGGAGTCGGCCACGGCCTGCTCGGTCGGCCCGACGTACCCGCCCCACACCACCGTCATCCGGCGCACGCCGGCGCGCACGGCGCGATCGACCAGCTCCGCCCCGACGTCGGCGAGCCCGGCCGTGACGGTGATGTGCAGCCGGGTGACGCCGCGCAGGGCGTCGGTCAGGGTCGCGGGCGCGGTGTGCGTGCCCTCGACCAGCTCGACCCCGGCCGGGAGCCCGGCGCGGGCGGGGTCGCGGGTGAGGGCCCGCACGCGCTGCCCGCGCCGCACCAGCTCGGAGACCACGTGCCGACCGGTGTTGCCGGTGGCTCCTGTCACCAGGACGGTCATGCTCAACTTCCTTTCGCAGCAACGGGAGGATAACGCGTGAAGGCCCCTGCCGGGCTCACAGGAGCGCGGCGATCGCGGGTCCGAACGCGGCACCCAGCAGGTAGGACAGGTTGAACAACCCCATCGCCGCCGGGCGGTGCGGGCCGGCGGCGTCCCCGGCGCGCACGGCGTAGACGCCCTGGCCCGACGCCGCCGCGAGCGAGGACAGCGCCTGCGCGGCCAGCAGCACGACCGGGGCGACGCCCAACGCCGCGAGCACCAGCCCGCCGGCGGCGAGCGCCGGGAACAGCACCGCCACCACCCGGAACGGGGTCCTGGCCGTGGCCGCGACGACCGCGTAGGACGCCAGCCCGCCGAACAGCATCGGCCACAGGACGGCGAACCCGACCTCGCCGCTGGTCCAGCCGGAGTGGTCGGTCAGGCGCGGCGGCAGCACGTACATCAGCCCGAAGTTGACCACCGCCAGCACGAACGCCACCCCCGACGCGACCAGGAAGACCGGTGTCCGCAGCAGCGCGGCGGGCACGAACCCGTCCGGGCGCGACCGCAGGTGCACCGCCGGCGCCGCCGCGACGACGACCACCGCGATGCCCGCCGGCAGCCACGCGTGCGGCACGAACACCAGCGCGGTGACCAGCGCCGTCACCAGGACCGCGCCGACCGGGTCGACCCTCGGCGGTGCGACCGGCGCCCCCGGTGCCGACCTGAGCGCGGCGGGCACGGCGAGCAGGCTGAGCACGGGCAGCGCCAGCGCCCGCTGCCAGCCGAGCGCGTCGCCGACCAGGTCGCCGACCAGCGGCGAGGTCGAGCCGACCACCGCCAGCGACGCCGTCACCAGGCCCATCGCCCGCGCCGACCCGGCCAGGCTCATCGCCACCGTGGTGAACCCGGCGGTGCCCAGCCCCTGCACCGCGCTGCCCGCCACCAGGACCGGCAGCCACGCGACGGTCGCCACCGCGACCGCGCCCGCCGACACCAGCGCGGCGCAGGTGAGCAGCGCCGCCCGGACGCCCCGCCGGCCCTGCAACCCGGCCAGCAGCGGCGTGCCGACCGCGATCCCCCAGCCGAACGCCGTCACCACCCACGTCACCTCGGCGGTGCCGGTGCCCAGCGCCGCCGCGGCGTCCGGCAGGATCAGCGCCGGCCCGGCGATGCCGAACGACAGCGGGCCGGCCAGCAGGGCGAGCCACGGCCCCGGGGTGCGGGCGCGCACCGGGGCGCTCACCGCGCGGCCAGGGTCGGGTAGTCGGTGTAGCCGACGTGGTCGCCGCCGTAGAACGTGCCGGGGTCGGCCCCGGTGAACGGGCCGCCGGCGGCGACCCGCGCGGGCAGGTCCGGGTTGGCCAGCCACAGCCGGCCGAAGCTGATCGCGTCGGCGACGCCCTCGGCCAGCGCCTCCAGGCCGTACCCGACGGTCGCCGGTTCCGGGCTCGCCGGGTGCGGGTTGAGGATCAGGGTGCCCGGCCACTCGGCCCGGATGAGTTCGGTGGTGTCCCGCGTGCCGAACTCCGAGATGTGCAGGTAGGCCGCTCCGCCCGGGACGAGCGCGCGGACGAGCGCCGGGTAGAGCAGGTCGGTGTCGCTCTCGCGGGTGCCGTTGAGGGTGGAGCCCGGCGACAGCCGGAGGCCGGTGCGGTGCGGGCCGATGGCGTCGCCGACCGCCCGCACCACCTCCACCGCGTACCGGATGCGGTTGTCGATCGTGCCGCCGTAGGCGTCGGTGCGCCGGTTGGTGTTGTCGGCCAGGAACTGGTGGATCAGGTAGCCGCTGGCGCCGTGCAGCTCGACGCCGTCGAACCCGGCGTCGACCGCGAGCCGCGCGGCGGAGGTGAAGTCCTCCACGGACCGGGCGATGTCCGCCGAGGTCATCTCCCGGGGCCTGGGGTGGCCGAGCGGTCCGTCCGGGGTGTGGAGGCGCTCGCCCGACGGGATCGCCGACGGGGCCAGCGGCAGGCTGCCGTCCGGGTACAGGCACGGGTGCCCGATCCGACCGGAGTGCATGAGCTGCACGAAGATCCGGCCCCCGCGCGCGTGCACGGCCCCGGTGACCGCCCGCCACGCCTCGGCCTGCTCCTCGGTGTGCAGGCCGGGGGTGTCGATGTAGCCCTGGCCGATGACGCACGGCTGGGTGCCCTCGGTGATGACCAGCCCGGCGCCCGCCCGTTGCGCGTAGTACTCGGCGGTCAGGTCGGTGACCAGGCCGCCACGGGCGCGGCTGCGCGTCATCGGTGCCATCACCAGGCGGTTCGGCAGGGGCAGCGGGCCCCCGGTGAGCGGGGTGAGCAACGCGTTCATGCCGTCCAGGCTGGTCGGGGCGGGCGCGCACCGAATCGGTAAGGTTTCGGTACCGGGTACTGGTGTCCGACCGCGTGCCCGTTCCCGTACTCGGATCCGGGGGTCTGCGTGCTGTACGGCCGGGCCGGCGAGCAGGCCGCGATCGAGGCGCTGCTCGCGGCGGCCCGCGCCGGTCGCAGCGGCGCGCTGGTGCTGCGCGGGGAGGCCGGCATCGGGAAGTCGGCCCTGCTGAGGTGGGCGGCCGACGCCGCCGCCGGGCTGCGCGTGCTGTGGGTGACCGGGATCGAGGCCGAGGCCGACCTCGCGTTCGGCGGGCTGGTCCAGCTGCTGTGGCCGGTGCAGGACCGGCTGGCGGCGCTGCCCGGCCCGCAGGCCGAGGCGCTGCGCGCGGTGCTCGACGCGGACCGCACCAGCGGGCAGGACCGGTTCGTGTCCGGGCTCGCCGTGCTCACCCTGCTCGCCGACCTCGCCGACGACGGCCCGGTGCTGTGCCTGGTGGACGACGCGCAGTGGCTGGACCGCGCGACCGCCGACGCGCTGCTGTTCGCCACCCGGCGGCTGGCCGCCGAGCGGGTCGCCGTCCTGTTCGCCGCGCGGGACACCGGTTTCGCCGCGCCGGACCTGCCGGAGCTGCGCCCGGCCCGGCTGGGCGCGGCGGACGCCGCGCGGCTGCTCGCCGAGCGCGGGCAGGCACCGCCGTCGCCGGAGCGGGTGATCGCGGAGTCGGCGGGCAACCCGTTGGCGCTGCTGGAGTTCGCCGCCGCGCAGCCGGAGCACCACGTCGTCGCCGGTCCGCTGCCGGTCGCCGACCGGGTGCTGGCCGGCTTCCGCGCGCAGATCAGCGCGCTGCCCGAGCGCACCCGGCTGATGATGCTCATCGCGGCGGCCGAGGGGCGCGGGCACCTGCCGACCCTGCTCGGTGCGGCCGACGTGCTGGGCGTGGGCATCGACGACCTGGCGCGGGCCGAGACCGCGCGGCTGCTCGACGTCGCCGGGACGGTGATCACCTTCCGGCACCCGCTGGTCGGCACGGCCGCCTACCAGGGCGCCGTGCTCGCGCGCCGGGTCGCGGTGCACCAGGCGCTCGCCGACTCCACCACCGACGCCGACTGCCGCGCGCGGCACCTGGCCGCCGCGACCACCGCACCCGACGAGCAGGTCGCCGCCGAGATCGCGCGCTCCGCCGGCCGCGCGCGGGCCCGCACGGCGTTCATCGCCGCGTCCGGGCTGTACCGGCAGGCCGCACACCTCACCGCCGACCCCGGCGTGCGGGCGGCCCGGCTGGCGGAGGCGGCGTCCCTGGCGCTCGCGGCCGGGTACGGGCCGCAGGCCGCCGAGCTGGTGCGGCAGGCGGAGCCGCTGACCGAGGACGCCGAGGCGCGTGCCGGGCTGGTCCAGGTGCGGGCGGCGGTGGAGTTCGAATCGGGCGACGGCCGCGCGGCGGCGCGGCTGCTGGTCGAGCAGGTCCGCGCGGCGGGACCGGGCACGGCGGTGGCCATGGCGCGCAGCGGCGCGCGGTACGCCTGGTTCTCCGGCGACCGGCAAGCCGTGCGCGACGCGGACGCGGCGCTGGGCGGCGGCGACCCGCTGGTGCGGGGCATGGCCGCGCTGGTGGACGACGACTACGCGACCGGGCTGCCGCTGCTGGCCGGTTTCGTCGCGCGGGCACCGGCTTCCGACCCCGCCACCACCTACAGCGCGATGATCCTCGGCGACGACGCAGCGGCCCTGGCGCTCGCGTCCGCCGAGGTGGCGCGCTGCCGCCGGGAGGGGCGGATCGGCGAGCTGCCCCAGGTGTTGCAGGACCTCGCGGGCGCGCAGGTGTCGGCGGGGCTGCACCGCGACGCGGTCGTGGCCGTGACCGAGGCGGTGCGGATCTCCCGGGACACCGGGTCGCACCAGCGGCTCCCCCGGCTCAACGCGGTGCTGGCGCGGGTGGCGGCGATCGAGGGCGACGAGCAGCGCTGCCGCGCCCTGGTGGAGGTGCCACCGGACGCGGGCGGTGCGGCGAGCACGGCCGCGCTGGCGTTGCTGGACCTCGGCCTCGGTCGGCACGAGTCCGCTGTGGACCGGGTGGAGGCAGTGCGGCGCGGGCCGCTCGGGTACACGACGGCGGTGGTCGTGGCCGCACCCGACCAGGTGGAGGCGGCGGTGCGCCTGGGCGACCCGGACCGCGCCGAACCCGCGCTCCGCCGCTTCGAGGCGTGGGCGGAGGCGGGCGGCCAACCGTGGGCGGAGGCGGTCGCGGCCCGCTGCCGCGCCCTGCTGGGCGACGACGAGTCGCTCTACCTGCGGGCGCTGGACCTGCACTCGCGCGGCACCCGGCCGTTCGAGCAGGCGCGCACGCAGTTGCTCTACGGGGAGTGGCTGCGCCGCGTCAAACGCCGCAGCGACGCCCGGGTGCCGCTGCGCGCGGCGCTGGAGGCGTTCGGGCGACTGCGCGCGACGCCGTGGGCGACCCGCGCCCGGACCGAGCTGGACGCCACCGGGGAATCGGGCCCGCCGGCCGTTCCCACCGCCGACAACCCGTTGGACCGCCTGACCTCACAGGAGCTCCAGGTCGTCCGGCTCGCGGCGGAGGGCGGCACGAGCCGCGAGATCGCCGCCCAGCTGTTCCTCAGCCCCCGCACGGTGGAACACCACCTGTACCGGGCCTACCCGAAGCTGGGCGTGCGCTCCCGCCGCGAACTGTCCCGCCTCGACCTGGGCTGACCGCCCGGGTCAGTGGACCAGCGGCGGGGTGGTCGGCGGGGGACGTCGGTGGTGGGTGGCGCGCTCGTAGGCGTGGCCGAGGCCGAGCAGGGTCGGTTCGCTGAACGGCGTGCCCAGCAGTTCCACGCCCACCGGCATCCCGTCCGGGGTGAAGCCGGCCGGGACGGTGAGGGCCGGGAAGCCGGTGTTCGCGGCCAGGGCGCAGGACCTGCCGCCCGGCTGCGGTTCGCCGACCCGGGCGGCCTGCTGCGGGACGGTCGGGTAGACCAGCGCGTCCAGGTCGTGGTCGGCCATCAGCGCCCCGAGCAGCCGTTGGGCCTCCGCGCGCAGGGCGAGCCGCTGGTGGTACTCGTCCTGCGGGCCGGTCGAGCGGCCCAGGCGGATGCGCAGGCGCTCCAGCACGGTCGGCGTGACCTGGCCGGAGGTGACGATGTCGGCCAGGGTCACCACGTCCGCCGGCGGTTCCAGGCGGGCCAGGGAGCGCGGGAAGCGGGAGCCCGGCGCCGCCAGGTAGCGGTTGAGATCGCGCTCGTGCTCGTCGTTGATCAGCCACGACCCCTCTACGGCCGCCAGCAGCGCGGGCTGGGACGGCACGTCCACGACGGTCGCGCCGCGCGCCGCCATGTCCGCGACGGCCGACCGGACCAGCGCCGTCGTCGGCTGCTCCGGGGCCGACGTGCCCAGGTAGTCGGTGAACACCCCGATCCGGGCACCGGTCAGCGCGGTGTCGCGCAGCCCGGTGGTGTAGGTGCGCGGGACCCGGCCGAGGGACGCCCGGGTGGACGGGTCGTCCGGGTCGTAGCCGGCGGTGGCGTCCAGGACCAGCGCGACGTCGCGGACCGACTTGGCCATGGGCCCGCCGACGTCCTGGGTGTCCGAGATGGGCGCGATGCCGTCGCGGCTGGACAGCCCCTGGCTCGGCCGCAACGCGACCAGGCTGTTGTGCGCGGCGGGGCTGCGGACCGAGCCGCAGGTGTCCGAACCGAGCCCGACCGCGCCGAAGGCCGCCGCGAGCCCGGCGCCCGTGCCGCCGCTGGAGCCGCCCGGGTTGCGGGACTGGTCGTAGGGGTTGCGGGTCTGCCCGCCGAGCGAGCTGATCGTTCCGACGCCGCTGGCGAACTCGTGCAGGTTGGTCTTGGCGACGACGACCGCGCCCGCCTCGCGCAGCCGCGCCACCTGCTCGGCGTCGTCGGCGGTCCGCCAGTGCCGCAGCGCAAGCGACCCGTTGGACGTGGGCAGGTCGGCGGTGTCGTAGTTGTCCTTGATCAGGATCGGGATGCCGTGCAGGGGGCCGCGCACGTGCCCGCGCCGGCGCTCGGCGTCGAGCCGGGCCGCGACGGCGAGGGCGTCGGGGTCCTCGCGGATCACCGCGTTGACGCCGGGCTGGTCGCCGTAGGGCTGCTCGTAGGCGTCGATCCGCGCCCGGTACGCCTTGACCAGGTCGACGGAGGTGACCCGGCCGTCGGCCAGCAGCTCGCCCAGCGCGGTCGCGTCGGCGTCCACGACCCACCGGGCGATCCGGTCCGCCGGCACCCGGCCCGCGTCGCCGGCCGCGCCGGCCGGGAGGGTGGGGGTGGTGAGGACGACGACACCCGCGACGAGTGCCGCCACGCGGTTGCGCCGACCGTGCGGTCGCTGTGCCATCCCGGTCCCCTCACCGCCGCTCGGCCCTCGGGCAGCCGCCGGCCGCTCGCCGGACTGCCGGGCCACGAGTGGTAACGACCGATTCTGACCCGACCCGCGCTGTGCGGACCATCCGGCAAACGGGGTCCGCGCGGGGCGCTACGAGGTGGGCAGCGGTGGGCCGTCCAGCACGCCGAGGCCGTCGAGGGCGATGCGCAGCTGCCGCCGCCACACCCCCGTGCTGCCGGCCACCAGTTGCACGGTGTGGCTCAGCGTGGCCAGCAGCAGCGCCAGGTCGCCGGTCGTCACGTCGGCGCGCAGCACCCCGGCGTCCTGGGCGCGGGCGCGCAGGTCGTCCAGCACGGGGTACAGCAGGCGCGTGCAGTCCGGGGCCGGACCGCTCCAGGTGTCGCCGTACGCCTCCACGACGGCCCGGTGGTACGCCTGGGTGGCGAGGGCGTGCTCGTAGAACCCCTCCAGCGCGTCCCGGGGGTCGTCGGTGGTGTCGGCGGCCTGGCGCGCGGCTCCCGCCCACGCGGTGAACTCGCGGTCGAGGACCGTGCCGAGGAGGTCGTCCTTGGTCGGGAAGTGCCGGTAGAGCGTGCCCATGCCGACGCCGCTGCGCTGGGCGATCTCCCGGACGTCCACCGCGCTGCCCTGCTCGGCGAGCACCTCGGTGGCGGCCTCGATGATCGCCGCGCGGTTGCGCTCGGCGTCCGCGCGCAGCGGTCGACGGGACGACGGTTCGGTCACCACCAGGTCAGCATAGTCGCCCGGCTCATAGCGGAGCACGCGCTCCGCTTGTGCTAGCGTCAAGAGGAGCAAGCGCTCCGCTTCGACCCGAGGATGGACATGACCGTGCCCACGCGCACCGCCGTCGACACCGCGCCGCTGTTCCGCCCCTTCGCCGTCGGCCCGCTGCACCTGCCGAACCGCGTCGTGATGGCTCCCATGACCAGGCAGTTCTCCCCCGGCGGCGTCCCGGGCGAGGACGTCGCCGGCTACTACGCCCGGCGCGCGGCCGGCGGCGTCGGCCTGATCGTCACCGAGGGCACCTACGTCGGGCACCCCAGCGCCGGCGAGAGCGCCGACGTGCCCCGCTTCCACGGCGAGGACGCGCTCGCGGGCTGGGCGCGCGTGGTCGACTCGGTGCACGCCGAGGGCGGCCGGATCGTGCCGCAGCTCTGGCACGTGGGCGCGTCCCGCAAGCCCGGCGCACCACCCGTGCCGGAGGCCCCCGTCTTCACGCCGTCCGGCCTCGACCTGACCGGTGCCCCGATCGGCGAGGCCGGCCCGGTGCCGGCCACCACCGACCTGGACGCCGTCGTGGCCGCGTTCGCCGAGGCCGCCGCGAACGCGCGCCGGCTCGGCTTCGACGGCGTCGAGCTGCACGGCGCGCACGGCTACCTGCTCGACACCTTCCTGTGGGAGGTCACCAACCGCCGCACCGACGGCTACGGCGGCAGCGCGGTCGCCCGGACCCGCCTGGTCGCCGAGGTCGTGGCCGCCGTGCGCGCGGCGACGGCACCGGACTTCCCGGTCGTCCTGCGCCTGTCGCAGTGGAAGCCCGGCGCGTACGACGCCAAGCTCGCCGGCACGCCGCAGGAGCTGGAAGTGCTGCTGGCACCGCTGGTGGACGCCGGCGTGGACGTCTTCCACGGCTCGACCCGCCGCTACTGGGAGCCCGAGTTCGAGGGGTCCGACTTGAACTTCGCGGGCTGGATCAAGAAGCTCACCGGTCGACCCGTGATCTCGGTCGGCTCGGTCGGCCTGGACGGCGAGTTCCTGGGCACGTTCGCCGGGCGCGACCCGTCGCCCACCGGCATCGACGGGCTGCTGGAGCGCCTGGGCGCCGACGAGTTCGACCTCATCGCCGTGGGCCGCGCGCTGCTGGCCGACCCCGAGTGGGCGCGCAAGGTCGAGAAGGGCGACGTGGCGGGCGTCACCCCGTTCACCCGGGACGCGCTGACCACCCTGGTCTGACCGGCCTCGCCGCCCACGACGTGCGACACCTCGACCACCACCCGCCGATCTCGCCCGGGTCGGCGACGCCCTTCACTGCATCGGTCTAGCAGGACAGCGCCCAAGGAGTCAGAATGCGCACTATGAGTAGAGCGGATGCCACACCGAACGGCGTAACCGCCGGGGCACGGGACGACGTGGCCCTCCTGCACGTGGTCGGCGAGGTCGACATGTCCAACAGCGACGACCTGCGCGACCGGGGCGCGGAGCTGCTGGACGGGTCGCCGGCCCTCGTGCTGGACCTGTCGCAGGTCACGTTCTTCGCCTCGTCCGGGATCGCCGCGCTGGCGCACCTGCGCTCGTTGGGCGGAGACCCCGGCCCGCAGCGCGTCCACGTCGTGGCCAGCGACGCCGTGCGGCGGTCGTTGGAGGTCACCGCGATGACCACCCTGCTGCCCCTGCACCCCTCGGTCGACGACGCGGTCCAGGCCGCCCGCGCGACCTGACCTGACCAGGCCGGAGGCGGGCCGCCGGCGCGGCGTTGTCGATCGTGCGGTGATCGTCGCTTAGATCGGTCGGCGGCGGGGTACGTGACTGGTTACCGTCAAGACGACGTCTCAACGGTAGGCCCGTCCACGGCACTTCTGGCGGACGGGCCGGGGCCGGACCGGCCGGGACGTTGAATCCACCAGCGCCCGGCCCGGTCCGGCTTTTCCGTTGCACCCCGTCCGCGCCCGCTGCCCACCCGGGCGGTGGCCGACCGGCGGCAGAACCCGCCGACAGCCGACCCCGGCGGCGGCCACCGGGCCGGACGGCAGGGTCCGCCGACCCGGCCGGGGAACCCGCCGGCGGTCGTGCCGTAGAGTCCGTGCACCGGATGTTCAGCAGTGCAGCATCCCCGCAGCAGTGGTCCGGCCGACCGGCCGGTGACGGGGAGGGCGCTCGTGGTGGAGTCCGTGGTGACGTTGGCCCAGGACCTGGTCGAGGTGTCGCGGCTGGTCGAGGACGACGACATCGACGCGGTCACCGGGCGCTTCCTGGAGCGCGTGGTGCGCACGGTGCCGGACTGCGACCGCGCGACCATCACCGTCGTCGGCCGGGACGGGGTCCTGGAGGTCGCCGCCGTGCGGCCGGGCGCCCCGGTCGCGCCCGACGCGGACCCGACCTCCGGTGACGAGGACTCGGACCTCGTCGCCGACGGCCCGGTGGCGGAGGCGCTGCGGTTCCGCGAGCCGCGCCGGATCGCCGACGTCGAGGCGGAGACGCGCTGGACGGCGTTCACGGGCGCGCTGGCCGCACGCGGCTGCCGGTCGGCGATGGTGCTGCCGATCCCCTCCCGGCACGGTCCCCCGACGGTGCTGACCCTCACCTCGCGCAAACCGCACCGGTTCGACGACCACGCCTTCGACGTGGTCCTGCTGCTGACGCTGCACGCCGGGGCCGCCTTCGACAACGTGCACGTCTACGACAGCAGCCGCACGCTGGTCGGCCACCTGACGACCGCCTTGCGCAGCAGGCACGTCATCGGCCAGGCGCAGGGCATCCTCATGCGCCGGTTCGCGATCGACGCCGAGGGCGGCTTCGCGGCGCTCAGGCGGGCGTCGCAGCACCGCAACGTCAAGCTCCGCGACGTGGCGCGGGACGTGGTCGCCGCGCAGGAAGCGGGCGACCTGGACGCCGCGCTCGTCCGGTACGGCGTGCTCGACGCAGGTCGCTGACCGCCCGGTGGGTGCTACCGGCTCCCGGCCGCGTCGGCGGACGGGACGGGGTGCAGCGGCAGGTCGGCCCAGACGGTCTTGCCGTCCACCCGGCCGGTGGTGCCCCAGTCGCCGGACAGCGCCGCCACGATCAGCAACCCCCGACCCCGGCTGTCGGCGATCCGGGACCGGCCCGGCACCGGAGGGGCGGGCGAGCTGTCGTCGACCTCCACCCGGACCCGGCCGGGCCACCTCGTCAGGCGCAGGGCCCCGGGCTGGTGGCCGTGGTCGTAGGCGTTGCCGACCAGCTCGGTGACCAGCAGCAGCAGGTCCGCGAGCAGGTCGTCCGGCAGGTGCGGCACGGCCCGCTCGGTCCAGCGGCGCACCGCGCCGATCGCGGGCCGCTCCCCCAGGTCGAGCACGTGCGGTTCGCCGTCGGGCGCGACGTCCGCCTCGGCGGTCACCTCGGCATCACGGTCTGCTCCCCCGGTCGGCGCGGACGGGTCTCCGCGTCCCGTCCTCCCGGGTAATCGGTCGCCCCGGTCCCGGTGTTTCACCGACCGCCGCCGGCGGCCCGTGCGGTCGGGTCACGCGGTCGCCCCGAGCACGGCGGCGAGCCGGTCCACGGTCGTGCTCCGGGGCAGCACGGACACGGCGCGCGCGCCGGGGACGGTCGCCCTGGCCAGGGCGGTGAGGACGTTGCGCGGGCCGGTTTCCAGGAACGTCGCGGCCCCCGAGGCGTGCAGGCCCTCCAGGGCCCGCCGGAAGTGCACCGGCCTGGTCAGGTGGTGCGCCGCCGCCTCCCGCAGCTCCGCCGCGCTGCGGTAGGGGCGCAGCAGCGGCGCGGAGTACACCGGGGTGTGCGGCGGGCGGACGGTGACGGAGGCGATGCGGGCCAGGAAGTCGCGGGCCGCGCCGGCGAGCGCCCGGTTGTGGAACGTGATCGCGGTGGCCAGCCGCGCCGTCCGCCGACCGGCCCGGACCGCCGCGTCCGCGAGGGCCGCCAGCTCACCGGCCTCGCCCGACACGACGCACTGGTCCGGCGCGTTGTCGCAGGCCCGTTGCAGCGACGGCAGGTCGACCTCGGCGAGCAGCCGGTCCACCTCGGTCGCGGACGCGCCCACGACGACCAGGCCGCCCGGCGGCGCCGCGCTCTCCGCGATCGCGGCGTCCCGGGCGAGGACGACGCGGGCCCCGTCGCCGACGTCGACGCCCCCGGCGGCGGCCAGGGCCGCGATCTCGCCGGCGCTGTGGCCCACCACCGCCCGCGCGCGCACGCCGAACCTCCGGCGCAGCAGCGCGGCCACGGCCACGGCCGCGGTGTAGACGGCCAGGTGCGCGGCGGTCGGGTCGTGCACCGCCAGGTGGCGTTCGTCCGGGGCGCCGGGGTCGAGCAGCAGCCGGGGCACCCCGTGCCGGCCGTGGTCCGCGCGGTCCACCGCGTCGACCACCGAGTGGACCTCCGGGACGTTCCCCAGGCCGTGCAGGACACCCGGGCGGTAGGAGCCCACTCCGGGCAGCAGCAGCACCGGCCCGGTCAGCACGAGCGCAGCAGCAGCGACACGTCGTGCCCGCCGAAGCCCATCGCGTTGTTCAAGGCGGTGATCGGCCCGGCCGGCAGCGGGCGCGGGACCGGGCCGACGACGTCGAGGCCGACTGCGGGGTCGAGGTCCACGAGGTTCGTGGTCGGCGGCGCGACGCGGTGGTGCACGGTGAGCGCGGCCAGCACCGACTCGACGCCGCCGGCCCCGCCGATGAGGTGTCCGGTGGAGGACTTGGTGGCCGAGACGCACGGCACGTCGGCGTGCCGGCCCAGCGCCCGGCGGATCGCGCCCGCCTCGGCCACGTCGCCCAGCGGCGTGGAGGTCGCGTGGGCGTTGACGTGGGTGACCTCGGCGGGCGGGGTGCCGGCGTCGCGCAGCGCGGCGGTGACGGCCCGCGCCACGCCCGCGCCGGAGGGGTCGGGCTGGGCGATGTGGTGGCAGTCCGCCGCCAGGCCGTAGCCGGCCAGCTCGCAGTAGACGCGCGCGTTGCGCGCCCTGGCGTGCTCGGCGTCCTCCAGCACCAGCACGCCCGCGCCCTCGCCGAGCACGAACCCGTCGCGGCCGGTGTCGAACGGGCGGGACGCGGCCGGCGGGTCGTCGTTGCGGCAGGACAGCGCTCCCATGCGGGCGAACCCGGCCAGCACCAGGGGGTGGATCGTGGCGTCCGCACCACCGGCCACGACCACCTTCGCCCGCCCGGACCGGATCATCTGCACGCCGTAGGCGATCGCCTCGGCCCCCGCCGCGCAGGCGCTGACCGGCGCGTGCACGCCGGCCCGCGCGCCGACCAGCAGGCCGGCCTCCGCGCTGGGCGCGTTCGGGATCATCATCGGGATGCAGTACGGCGACACGCCGTCCGCCCCCCGCTGCACCAGCAGCTCGTACTGCCGGACCATCGAGGTGAGGCCGGCCATGCCGCAGCTCACCACCGCACCCACCTCGACGGGGTCCAGCGGGCTGTCGCCGCTGGAGGCGGGTGCGGTGAACCCGGCGTCGGCCCACCCCTCGGCCACCGCCACCAGCGCGAGCTGCGTCGCCCGGTCGGTGTGCCGGACCTGCTTGGGCGACAGGGCGGCGGACGGGTCGACGGCGACCGGCGCGACGATGCGCACCGGGAGCTGGTCGGCCGTCCAGGGCGGCGGGACGTCGAACGCGCCGATGCCGCTGTCGCCGGCGAGGAGGGCCGACCACGTCGCGCGGGCGTCGCCGCCCAGCGGGGTGGTGGCCCCCACTCCGGTGACGACGACCTGGGTGGCGGTGCCGGGCATGGGGACTCCCTCGTGTCGGATGGCCGCGCGCCGGTCAGACCCTGCGGCGGAGGTAGGCGACGATCTCGCCGACGGTGGTGAGCGCCTGGGCGTCCTCGTCCGGGACCTTCACCCCCCAGCGGGACTCGGTGACGTCGAACAGCTCCACGATCGCCAGGCTGTCGACGTCCAGGTCGCCCTTGAGCGTGGAGTCGTCGTGGATCCTGTCCTCGGGGACCTCGGCGATCTCGGACAGCAGCTTGACGAACTCGGTGGCAACGGTGTCGGGGTCGATCGGCATGGGTCAGCGCCTCCCGCGCGTCGGGGTGCACGGACCGGGGCGGCCGTGCACGGTGGACTTGTCTTCCGGCGACCGCGCGGTGCGGTCGCGCTCACGGCGCGGACGGCCCGGGGGCCGCGCGCGCCCGTTCGCGGGCCAGCAGCCGGGCGAAGCGCTTCTGGCCGGACCACAGGAAAGCGCCGGCGGCGACGGCGGCGAGGGTGCGCCTGCCGCGCGTGCGGCGGTCGAGCCGGCTGGCCTGCTCGACGCGGAACACGAACTCGCCGCCGATGAGCTGGCGCAGGGCGGTGTGCACGTACTGGAGGGTCTGGGTGCCGTTGGTCAGCAGCTCCAGCGTGACGTCGGCCCGCCGCGCCTCGGAGACGGTCTCGTCGGCGATGTCGATCATGATGTCCTGGAGCTGGTCCTGGAACGTGCCGACGACGCTCAGCTCGGGCGCCAGGTAGCGGATGGAGCCCTCCAGGTTGGCGAAGGACTTGCCCAGCACCGCGATGGCGGGGTTGGTGCGGATGCCGTGCCGGGTCGAGCTGCCCAGCACCGAGGTGAAGGTCGCGCCGAAGTTGAGCCGGTCGAGCGTGACGGCGGTCAGGGTCGGGACGAGCAGCTCCATGTCGTTGCGGAACGCGGCGACGTCCGCGCGTTCGGTGGCACGCCCCATGTCGACCCACGCGCGGGTCACGCCCAGGGCGTCGTTGAGGGCGACGTTGAGCAGCACCCGCAGGATGCCCAGGCTGGTCCGGTGGTCGATGCGGCCGACCATGCCCCAGTCCAGCAGCGACGCCTTGCCGCCCGGCTGGACGAACACGTTGCCCGGGTGGGGGTCGGCGTGGAACACCTTGGTGCTGAAGTAGCCCCGGAACATGAACGCCATCAGGTCGCGGCCGATGCCGGTGCGCTCGGCGGTGGTGAACTCCTCGGGGCGGGCGTCGCCGATGGAGCAGCCCGGGGCGAGGCTCTGCACCATCACCGTCGGGGTCGCCTCGTAGACCTCGGGGACGTCGAGGTGCTTGAAGTCCTGCACCTCGGCGCGGGCCCGGTCGGCCTCGGCGGCCTCGCGGGTGAAGTCCAGCTCCGCGCCCATGGCCTCGAACAGCATGTCGAGCATCGCCCGCACGTCGACCAGTTCGGTGAACTCGGGCGCGGTCACGGCCAGCAGCCGGGCGGCGCGGCGCAGCAGCGCCATGTCCTCGGCGATGAGCGGGGCGATGCCCGGGCGCTGCACCTTCACCGCCACCGGCCGCCCGTCGACCAGGGTGGCGGCGTAGACCTGGGCCAGCGACGCGGAGCCGATCGGGTGCTCGGTGTCGAAGTCGGCGAACATGCCGCGCCACCCCCGGCCGAGGCCGGCCCGCAGGACGGGCTCGAACTCGCCGAAGGGGCGGGCCGCGACCGTGTCGTGCAGCCCGCGCAGCTCGTCGGCGGTCGCCTGGGAGACGATGTCCGGCCGGGTGGACAGGATCTGCCCGACCTTGATGTAGAACGGTCCCAGCCGTTCCAGCGTCGACCGCACCCGGCGGGCGCGGGCACCGTCCGCCGATCCGTCCCCGGACGGGGTCCCCCGGCCGGTGCCGGGGACCAGCTCCGACCGCAGCAGCGACAGCAGTGCCCGGGCGAGTTCACCGACGCGGTGCCGGCCCATGCCATCCCCCTCCTCGCTGCACGCTGCCCACCCCACGCCGCACCGGGGGACCTGTCGGGAGCCGCCGCACCCGTGACGGCGCTGTCGCGGGTGCGGCCCCTGCGCGGACCCACGGCCCGCCGGTGGGCGGGCCAGGCCACGTGCAGGTCGGGACGCCGGGCCGGCACGACGCCGGACCCCCGTACCGCGACCGGTCGCCGCCGTTCGGGGCCTGCTTCCTACTTCTTGTCCGCGAGCTGCCGGCTGCCGAGCTGGTCCAGCTTCGCCGACAATTCGTCCAGCGAGGTCTTCAACGCCCGCAGGTCCCGGTGGATCGCCGCGCGGTCGTCCTGTTCCAGCCTTTCCCGCCTGCCGTCGTACGAGTCGTCGTCGTCGCGGTCGAGGATGTCGTCCACGAAGTCCTTGGTGTCGTCGACCACATCGCCCAGGTACCGGAAGAACCCGATCCCGTTGCGCCGCCTGTACCGGCCCATCACTTCCTCCGTCTCCGCACTTCTCTCGGTTCCACCGCGATCACCTGTTTCACTGCCATTCCGGAAAAGACCGGCCCACACCCCTGTTGCGGACGATTCGACCGATCATTTCCCGAGGAGCGGAGCACACCGGGTTCGGCCGCCCGATCGCGTTTTCCGGCCGGCTCGACCGCTGCCCGGTCACCGCTCCCCGGCCCGCCCGGCTGCCGCGACCACCGCCGCGAACCGCCGTGCGAGCACCGGTTTCGGGTCCGAGCCTGCCTCCGGGACTGGCCCCTTGCTACGGGACTTTCGGACCACTCGGCTCCCCGGGCCGATCGGGTGACGGTGAATCGGACCACGAATTCGATGGATTTCACCCGCACGCCACTTGCGAGACGAACCGGTCTTGCGATGCGCACGGACCGTGAAGGCGCTGATCGGACCACTCGCCCATCCGGGCGGTGAACGCTTGTCCGCCGCCACACGATGGGCCATGCCCAAAAGTACCTGCCGAACGGTCGGACCGGCGTCCGGACGGAATTCGCATCACACCGATGGGGGTACACATCGGCGGCGGATGTATGTGAGATGCGAATGTTGCCGTGTTCGCGCCGTCGACCGCGAGTCACGTCGGACGACCCATTCCACCGAGCGTGAGGATAGCCATGCCCCATCGCGGCACCGATCTGCCCCACCACGGTATCTGGCGTTCACCGAGTGAGATGAACGCGCTGGAAACGCTGTTCTGGCGCGCGGAGAATTACCCGGGAATGCGGTCGAACATGGTCGGCGCGTTCGTGCTGGACCGGTGCCCGGACTGGGACCGCTTCGTGGCCCGGCACGAGTGGGGCACCCGCATCGTGCCCCGGCTGCGGCACCGGGTGCTGGAACCGCCGCTGCGGCTGGGCCGGCCGTTCTGGGTGCCGGACCAGACCTTCGACGTGCGCAACCACGTGCACCGGGTGCGGCTGCCCACCCCCGGCACGACCCGCCACCTGCTCGACCTGGTGCGGGCGGTCGCCTCCCGCCCGCTGGCCCCCGAACGCCCGCTGTGGGAGGCGACCCTGGTCGAGGGCCTCGACGACGGGCACGGCGGGAAGGCCGCCTACCTGCTCAAGCTGCACCACAGCCTGAGCGACGGGGTGGGCGCGGCGCAGCTCGTGTCCGTGCTGCTGGGCGAGTCGCCGGCCTCGGCCGCCGAGCCGGCGCTGCCGCCCGCCCACACCCGCCGCGCCGCGCCCGCCACCGCGCTGCTCGCCGGACGCCTCGGCCGGCTGCTGCTCGCCCTGCCCCCGGCCGCGACCCGTGCCGCGCGGAATGCCCGCGCGGCACGGATCAAGGTGCCCTCGGCCAAGCGGGTCGTGGACCGGGTGGTGTCGTTCGCCAGGACGACGCTCGTGCCCCCGGTGCCCGCCTCGCCGCTGCTGCGCGGGCGCAGCCACGCCGTCCACCTCGACGCGCTCGACTTCCCCCGGCGGGCGTTCCGGGCGGCGGGCCAGGCCGGCGACGGCACCCTCAACGACGTGTTCGTGGCCGGTCTGATGGGCGGGTTCGACCGCTACCACCGCCGCTTCGGCGTCGACCTGCCCGAGCTGCCGCTGCTGATCCCGATCAGCGTCCGCAAGCGCGACGACCTCCCGGCGGGCAACCGGCTGGCCAGCACGCGGCTGGCCATGCCGGTGTCCGGCCCGGACCCGCTCCGGCGGATCGCCGAGGCCGGCCGCCGGATCGCCACCGTGCGCACCAAGCCGACGCTGCGGGCGCTGGACCTGCTCACCCGACCGGTCACGCCCCTGCCGGGCCCGCTGGTGCGGTTCGTCTTCACCCAGATGTTCCGGGGCAACGACCTGATCGCCACCAACTTCACCGGCCCGCCCGGCCCGCTCTGCCTGGCCGGCTCCCGCGTGCTGGGCATCCTGCCGTTCCCGCCGCTGCTGCGCGGCGCGACCAGCATCGCGCTGACCACTTACGGGGACCGCTGCCACATCGGGATCACGGTGGACACCGGGGCGTTCACCGACCCGGACGCCTTCGTCGCCTCGCTGCGGGAGAGCTTCGAGGAGCTGTTCGCGCTCACCCCGCGCAGCCGCGTCACGCCCCTGACCGCGTGACCGCCACCGCACCCGTCTGGAGGACCGATGTCGTCCGCGTTGGACCTGTTCGACCTGAAGGGCAAGACGGCGCTCGTCACCGGGGCGTCGAAGGGCATCGGCCGCGCGATCGCCACCGGCCTGGCCGAGGCGGGGGCCGACGTCGCGCTGCTCGCCCGCAGCACCACCGCGCTGGAGGAGGTGGCCGGCGAGGTCGAGGAACTGGGCCGTCGGGCGCTCGTCCTGACCTGCGACGTCACCGAGGGCGAGCAGATCCGGGCCGCCGCCCGGACCGTGCTCGCCGAGTTCGGCGGCCTGGACGTGCTGGTCAACAACGCCGGCGGCATCGGCCACGCGGGCCCGTTCCTGGACCTGGAGTTCGACGACTGGACCCGGGTGCTGCGGCTGAACCTGGAGTCCACCGTGCACGCCTGCCAGGTGTTCGGCCGGCACATGGTCGAGCGGGGCACCGGCTCGGTGGTCAACCTCTCGTCCATCGCCGGGCTGGGCGGCACGCCGATGCTCTCCCACTACGCCGTCACCAAGGCCGCCGTGGTCTCGCTGACCCGGACGCTGGCCGCCGAGTGGGCCCCGGCCGGGGTGCGGGTGAACGCCCTGGCGCCGGGGTGGGTCCGCACCGACCTCACGTCCACCTTCTTCGCCGACCCCCGGGCCACCGAGAACCTGCTGGCGGCCGTCCCGTCCGGCGCGTTCGGCGTCCCCCGCGAGGTGGTCGGCTCGGCCGTGTACCTCGCCGGCGACGCCTCCCGGGGGGTGACCGGCAGCTGCCTGGTCGTCGACGGCGGCACGACCTGCTTCGTCGGCGGCCCGCAGATGCTCGGCTTCCTCCAGCACGGCCGCATCCCCGCCTGACCCCACCACGCACCCGGAGGACCCACCGTGCCCGATCGCCCCGTGTTCCTGTTCCCCGGCCTCGGCGCCTACTCGCCGGGGGTGCTCCGGCAGGCCAGGAACTCCTACGACGAGGTCGACGCCACCTTCGAGGAGATCGACGCCGCCGCCGCGCGGCTCGACGTGCCGCCGGTGCCCCCGGTGCTGTTCGACGGCGAGCCCCGCTCGATCCGGCGGCTGCTGGCCGAACCCGCCGAGGTGCTCCAGCTCGCCATCTTCGGCGTCTCGGTGGCCGTGCACCGCATCCTCACCGCGCGCGGGGTGCAGCCCCGGCTGCTGGTCGGCCACAGCTTCGGCGAGATGGCGGCCCTGGTCGCCGCCGGCGCGTTCAGCCTCGCCGACGGCGTGCGGATGGTGTGCGCCCGCGCGGCGGCGCTGCGGCCGTGGGAGGGCCGGGGCGGGATGGCCGCCATCGGCGTGGACCACGGCACCGCCGGGCACGTGGCCGGCGTGCTGGACGAACCGGACCTGGTGGTCGCCTGCCTCAACGCGCCCCGGCAGACGGTGCTCGCGGGCCCGCTGCCGGCGCTCGACCGGGCCGAGCGGCTGGCGACGACGCTCGACGTGCTGTTCGCCCGCCTGCACCTGCCCTACGCCTCGCACCACCCGTCCATGCGGCCCGCAGCGGCGGACTTCCTGGACAGGATGCGCGGAATGCGCCAACTGCCGCTCCAGCACGCCGTCTACTCGCCGATCCACGGCCGCCGCTACACCGACGACGACGACCTCAAGGCGGCCCTGGCCGAGTGCCTGGTGCTCCCGGTGCGGTTCACCGACGCGGTGCGCGAGCTGCACACCAAGGGCTGCACCGCGTTCGTCGAGAGCGGGGCGCTCAACGCGCTGACCAAGTGCGTCGAGCAGACCGTCCCGGGCGTGCGGACGGTCGCGCCCCTGGTCGACCCGGAGGAGGAGGTCGAGGGTCTGCGTGCCGCCGTCGACGGCACGGCGCAGCCGCCGACGCGCGCGTCCCGCAACGGCCGTTCCCGACCGGACCCCTCGCCACCGGAGGTCCAGGTGGTCGGCGTGGTCGGCGACGACCCGCAGCCCGCCCACCCGCGCACCGCCGGGCGGGTGCCGGAACCACGGGACGTCCGCGCGCGGGTCCCCGAGGACCGGGACGTCGATGCGCAGCCCGGGGAAGGGATTCGACCGTCGCAGCCGGCACCGGTCGGCCCGGAGGCGGGCGCACCCGACCGGCACCGGGTGCTCGCCGAGCTGCGCGAGCTGTACGCCGACGCGCTGGAGTACCCGACCGACCTGCTGACCGAGGACGCCCTGCTGGAGGCGGAGCTGGGCGTGGACTCGCTGAAGCAGACCTCGCTGCTGGGCCGGGTAGTGCAGCGGTTCGACCTGCCCGAGCGCCCGGCCGAGCTGCCGGTGTGGGAGCTGCCCACCCTCGGGCGCATCGCCGACTACGTCACCGGGGCGTCGCGGTGAGCGGCGCGTTCGACGGCCGGGTCGTGCTGGTCACCGGGGGCGCGCGAGGGGTCGGCAGAGCCGTCGTCACGGCGTTCGCCCGGCGGGGCGCGCACGTGGTCGTCAACCACTTCCACACCACCGCGCAGGCCGCGCGACTGGTCGAGGAGCTGACCGCGCAGGGCGCGTCGGTAAAGGCGCTGCGCGCGTCGGTGGCGGACCGGGAGCAGGTCGACGCCATGTTCGACGAGGTCGAGCGGCGGCACGGCGCGGTGGACGTGCTGGTGAACAACGCGGCGTCGGGGGCGCTGCTCCCGCTGGACCGCCTGCACGAGTCGCACTGGCAGCGGGCGGTGGACACCAACCTGCGCGGCAGCCTGTGGTGCGCCCGGCGCGCGGCGGCCCTGATGGCTCGGCGCGGCGGCGGGGCGATCGTCAACCTGTCCTCGATCGGCAGCTCGCTGGTGATCGGCGACTACGCCACCGTCGGCACGACGAAGGCGGCGGTCGAGGCGCTGACCCGGTACCTGGCGGTGGAGTTCGCGCCCGACGGCACCCGGGTGAACACCGCCTCCGGCGGCCTGCTGGACGGCGCGGTCGCCGGCCTGTTCCCCGAAGCGCGGCGGCTGGCCGACCGGGTCCGGGAGGCGACCCCGCTGGGCCACCGGCTGGGGCGGGAGGAGGAGCTGGCCGAGCTGGTGGTGTTCCTGGCCTCGCCGGCCGCGTCCTGGATCACCGGCCAGACCGTGGTGGCCGACGGCGGCCTCTCCCTCGGCGCGGCGATGCTCGCGCCACCACGCGAAAACCCCGCCCCCGCAACGGAGTCCGCCCCGGCCGGTGAGCCCGCGCCACCACCGGGACCCGTCTCGTCCCGGACGGCGGGCTCACCGGGACCGACCGGGTCGCGGGAAGAAGCCCGCCCGGCCGGGAAAGTGCGCGCGACAGTGGAAGTGCGTGCGGTGGGGGAAGCGCGGCCGGCGATGGCGGTGTCACGCCCGCGTGCGACGCCCGACCTCGACGCCGCCGTCGCCGTCGTCGGTGTCGGCGTGGTGACCCCCGGCGCGAACGACCCCGAGCAGTTGCGGCGGCTGCTGGCCGACGGGCGCAACGTGTTCCGCCGTCCCGTGCTGTTCGACGTGGAGTCGTTCTACTCCGCCGACCCGTCCGCCGAGGACCGGACCTACTCGCCGGAGTCCGGTTTCATCACCGACTTCCGCCCGCACCCGGAGCTGGCCGCCGAGCTGGCCGACGACCCCGCGCTCAGCCGGGAACCCACCACGCTGTGGCTGCGGCACTGCCTGCGGTCGGCGCTGGGGCACGTCCGGCGCGACGCGCGGGACCGGTGCTTCGCCGCGTTCGGGTACACCGCCGACGGCAGCCAGGACCTGGAGGCGCGGCTCGTGCTGACCGGCTACCTCGACCGCTTCGGCGACCGCCTGCCGGACGCGGCGGCCCGCGTGCTGCGCGAGCGCTACGACCGCCTCGGGCAGCCCGCTCACGAGTTCCTGCCGCACCGGGTCGGCCGCAACGCCGTCGCCGGGCTGCTGCCGGACGACACCGAGGTGGTCATGGTGGACACCGCCTGCTCCTCCTCGCTCTACGCCCTCGACCTCGGCGTCAAGGCGCTGCGCGAGGGTGCGGCGGAACTCGCCGTGTGCGGCGGCGCGTTCGCCTACAGCGCGCGCAACCTCGTGCTGTTCTCGAAGCTCCAAGGGCTCTCCCGGTCCGGCACCGTGCGCTGCTTCGACCGCGCGGCGGACGGCGTGCTGTTCTCGGACGGGGCCGGTGCCGTGGTCCTCAAGCGGCTGGACCGCGCGCACGCCGACGGCGACCGCGTGCTGGGCGTGGTGGAGGGCGTCGGCCTGGCGGGCGACGGCCGGGGCAAGGCCATCTACGCGCCCAACGCCGAGGGGCAGGCGATCGCCCTGCGCCGCGCCTACCGCGCGGCCGGAGTCGACCCGGCGGACGTCGGCTGGGTCGTCGCGCACGCGACCGGCACCCGGGCCGGCGACAGCACGGAGGTGGCCGCGCTGCGCGAGGTCGCCGGGCGCGGCGAGCCGGCGCTGCTGTCGTCCAACAAGGCCGTGGTCGGGCACACCGGCTGGGCGGCGGGGCTGATCTCGGTCAGCCACGCGCTGTCCGGGCTGGTCCACGACGACGTGCCCGCCCAGCCGTACCTGCGCGACCCGATCGACGCGGTCGCGCAGGGCCGGTTCGCGCCGCCGGCCGGCGGGGCGAGCGCCGTGCCGAGGCGGAACGGGCAGCGCCACGTGGGCATCTCGTCGTTCGGGTTCGGCGGCACGGACGCGCACCTGGTGCTGGGCGACGACCGGCCCGACCGGACGAACCGCGCCACCACCGCGCCGGACGACGACGTCGTGGTCGTGGCGTGGGCCGCCGACCTGCCCGGGGGCGACCCGACCGCCTGGCTGCGCGGCACCGGACCGGCTCCCGCGCCGTCGTTCGGCGACGACTACCCGCTGCCGGGCTGGCAGGAGGTGAAGCTGCCGCCCGCGACCCTGCGCGGCATGGACCGCACCCAGATCATGGTCCTGCGCGCGACGGCCGCGCTGCCGGCCGCGACGCTGAAGGCGTTGGAGGAGCTGCACGACACGACCGGTGTCGTGGTCGGGCACATGGGTCCCACGCGCCGTGCGGTGCACTACGCGCTGCGGTGCTACCTGGGCGACCTCGACCGGGCCCTGGACGACCACACCGCCGCGGACGCCGACCTGGCCGAGTCCGTGGCGCGGCTGGGCGCGGACGTGCGCGCCCTGGTCCCCGCCGCCACCGAGGACTCCTTCCCCGGCATCATGCCCAACATCATCCCGTCGCGCGTGGCCGCCGTCCGGAACTTCCGGGGGCTCAACGCGACGGTCGACGGCGGCCCGGACTCGGGCCTGGACGCCCTGCGCACCGCCGAGCGGTACCTGCGCCACGGCGACCTGGACGCCGTGGTCGTCGCCGGGGTCAACGGCAACACCACCCCGGAGTTCCGGCACGTGCTGGAGTCGGCGGGGCGGACCGACCAGCCGGCCGAGGGCGCCTTCCTGGTCGTGCTGGCCCGGGGGTCGACGGCGCGGGAGCGCGACCTGCCGGTGCTGTGCCGGCTGCGGACCCGCCTCGGCCCGGCCGACCCGGCAACCAGGCCGCACCGGCACGCCCCGCTGGCCGGCTCCGGCCGCACCTACCCGGGAGCCGACCCGCTGCTGGCCGTCCTCGCCCACCTGGCACGCGGTGGCGGCGACACGACCGTCGGCTCCTCGGCGGACCACGGCCCCCAGCTCGACCTCACCACGGCCCCCGAGCCCGATCCGACTGCCGCCGCCACAACTGATCCCGCCGCCACCGGACCCACGGCCGCCGAGCCCGCCACCACCCAGCCGGCCGGCATCGGCACCGCCACCGCCGGGTCCACAGCCACGAACCGCGCCGCGACCCGGCCGGCCGGCGCGAGCGCCGACTCCGGCGCGGCGGTCCCCGGTGCCCGGCCCGGCGACGTCCCGGTGCCGAGGTCGGAGCCCCGTCCCGCGCCGACCCGCGTGGTCCGCCGGCTGCTGCCCACCGCGCCGCGCCGGCTCCGGTCCGCGCTGCCGGCCGTGCCGCCGGGCAGCCTGGTCGTGCTCTCCCACCCCGACCTGGCGGAGTGCGTCGCACTGCTCCGGGACGCGCACGTCGTCGTCGCACCCGCCGTCGAGCGGGGGCGGGTGCCGGCGGCCGACGACCTGGCGGCCCTGCTGCCCGCCGCGAAGGTGCCCTTCGACCACGTCCGCGTCCTGGTCCGGCCGGACGGCCCGGCGACCGACCTCTCCGGCCTGGACCGGGTGCGCGGTGCGCACGACCTGGCCTTCCTCGCCGCCAAGGCGTGGCACGGGCGCACGACGTCCTCCTACGCGGTGCTGCTGGCGGGTGCCGTCCGCGCGGGCGTCCCGCACCCGGCGACCGGCCCGTTCACCGGGCTGGTCAAGGCGCTCGCCCGCGAGGCGCCGCAGTCCCTGGTGTTCGCCGTCGCCACCGACCTGTCCGGCGCGGCGGCGGCGGACCTGCTCGCGCAGGAGTCCGCACGGGCGCACGACCTGGCCGTGGTGGTGCACGCGGGCGGCCGGCGCCAGGAGTACCGGCTCGTCGAGGACGCCGGGCCGCCCGGCGGCACCGCCCTGTCGCCCGGCGGGGTCGTGGTGGCGGCGGGCGGGACCCGGGGCCTGACCGCCCGGCTGCTCGCGCGGCTCGCCGAGGAGACCCGCCCGGAGGCGGTGTACCTGCTGGGCCGGCACGCCCCCGAGGCCGGCGGGCTGCCGCCCCGGGCCGCGTTCCTGGCCGAACGGCGCCGGGAGGACCCGATGGCGGCGGTGGCGGTCCTGTCCGCCGAGTACGACCGCCGTGCGGCGTCGGCGCGCGCGGCCCGCACCGTCGAGGAGCTGGCGGGCATCCTCGGCGCCGACCGGGTCCACTTCGTCCGGTGCGACCTCACCGACGCCGCGCAGACCCGCGCCGCCGTCGACCGGGTGCACGCGGCGCACCCGACAGTCGACCTGCTGGTCAACGCGGCGGGCACGCACTCCGGCGGGCGGGTGGCCACCACGTCGCTGGACACCGCGCGCGCCGTGCGCGACACGAAGCTCCTGACCTACCTCAACCTGGACGCGGCGTTCGAGGGCCGCCCGCCGGCCCGCCGGCTCAACGTCGGGTCGCTGCTGGCGGTGCTGGGGTGGCCCGGGGAGGCGGCCTACTGCGCGGCCAACGACGTGCTCGGCGCGGCGGCGCACTGGCGGGCCGCGCTGCGCGGCGGCGCGGAGACCACGGTCGCGTCGCCGCTGTGGGACGAGTCCGGGTTCGCCGCCGAGCCGGTGGTGCGCGACCTGCTGCGCCGGCAGGGCGCGCTCACCGGGGTGTCCGACCGGGAGGGCGTCGACCTGGTGCTGGGCGAGCTGCGCCGGGGGCTGCCCGACCCCGAGGTGACCTTCCTGGGCACCGCCGAGCGGCGGTTGCTCGCCACCGGCAGGCGGCACGCCGTCGAGGTGGTGCCGGGCGTCGACGGGCGCACCGCGGTCTGGTGCCCGGACCCGGAGGAGGACGGCTACTTCCGGCAGCACCGGCTGCACGGGGTTCCGACGCTGCCCGGCGCGTGGGTCACCGAACTCGCGGTGGCCGCGAGCCTGCGCGGCGACCGCGCCGGCGTCCCGGTCGCGGTGAGCGGACTGGAGTTCCACGTGCCGCTGACCGTGCTGGGCCGGGCGGGCCGCGCGTGCTCGGTCGAGGTGTCCGACGACGGACGCGACCGGACCCGGGTCCGGGTGCTCGCCGACGTGGTGGCACCCGGCGGGCGGGTGGTGCGCCGCGACCGCGCGCACGCGCAGGCCGTGGTGCACTTCGGCCCGCGCCTGCCCGCTCCGCCACCGCGCGTGCCGCCCGGGGGCTCGGTGCCGGAGTCGGGTTTCCGCTACGACGCGGTGGGGCCGGTGGAACTCGGCGTGCCGTTCGCGTGCCTCGCGGACGTGCGCGCCGGCGGGGGTCGGGCGCAGGCGCGGTTCCGGCCCGCGCCGGGCCGGTGGGCCGAGCGGCTGGCCGGGCTGCGGCTGCCCGTGCTGCTCGTGGACGCCCTGATCCAGTGCTCGCTGATCCGGGACGTGCTGGGCACGGGTGACCACGGGGCCGCAGGGCCGTTGCCGGTGCCGGTCGGCGTGGACCGGGTGGAGCTGTTCACCGACGCCAACGACGTGGGCCTGCTCGACCGGCACGGGGACGGTGTCGCCGTGGTCGCGGACGGCGGCGGTGCCGTCGCCGTGGCACCGGACGGCACGCCCCTGGTCCGGCTGACCGGCGTGCGCGCCGCGAGCCCGACGCCCGCCCGGGAGGTGAGCCGTGCTGCCCGATGACGACTTCCGCGAGGTGCTGGCGAAGCTGTTCCGGCACGAGGTGTTCCGCCCGCGCACCGGTTTGGACTACCAGGCTCGCTGCGAGCTGACCTACGAGCGGCTCCGCGTGGTCGGCGAGCACCTGCCGCCCGGCAGCGAGCTGCTGCGGGACCTGCGCAAGCTGTTCGCCGCGCTGGAGTGGGCGGCGGTCGCCGACCCGCCGCTGTTCCTGGCGCTCACCCTGCACGTGTGCCTCGGCCTGGGCGCGGTCGTGGAGTTCGGGGGCGGCCGGGCCGAGCGGCACGTGCGCGAGCTGGACGACATGACCGCGTTCGGGGCGCTGCTGGTCACCGAGGTCGGGCGCGGCAACAGCCACCTCGGCATCCGCACCGTGGCCGAGCACGACCCGGAGACCGGCGGGTTCCGGCTGCGCACCCCGGACGGGGCGGCGCGCAAGTTCATGCCCAACGTCGGCCTGGCGCACGTGCCGAAGACCGGCGTGGTGTACGCGAGGCTCCGCGCGGCGGGACGGGATCACGGCGTCTTCCCGTTCGTCACCCCGATCCGCACCGCCGACGGCACCCCGGACGGCATCCGGGTGACGCCGCTGCCGGAAGCACCGCTGCTGCCGCTGGACTACGCGGTCATCGAGTTCGACGGCCTGCTGCTGCCGCCGTCGGCGCTGCTGTCGGACACCGCCCGCTTCGACCCCGGCGGGACGGTGGACGACCCGCTGGGCGACCCGCAGCACCGGCTGCGCCGGTCGCTGGACATCCGGCACAACGCCTGGGTGGCGTCGGCGGCGGCGCTGGCCGCCGTGGCGCGGGCGGGCGTGGTGAACGCCCTGCGGCACGCGCGGACGAGGGACACCGTGTCGCCGTTCACCGGCGAGCGCAACGTCCTCGACCACCGCGCCCACCAACGCCCCCTGTTCGGCGCGCTGGCCGACTGCTACGCGCTGAGCTGCGTGGTGGACAAGGTGAAGGAAGCGCGGGTCCGGTCGCAGCAGCCCGGGACGACCGGGGAGGACGATCCCGCGTGGACGCCCGGACCGGCGTTGAACCGGGTGTACGGGCTGGTGAAGGCGTACGCGAGCGACGCGGCGGGCAGGATCGTCACCGAGTGCGGGCACCGGTGCGGGGCGCACGGCGTGTTCGCACCCGGCCGGTGGGTGGAGTACCAGGGGATGGCGCACATGCTGGGCCCGGCCGCCGGCGACGGCCACCTCATCGTCCTGGAAGCGGCCCGCGCCCTGGCGTCCGCCGACCACTACGAGCCCCCGCCCGACGAGCGCATCGCCCACGACCCGCTCGACCCCGCCGCGTGGCCGGGCCTGTTCCGCGCCCGGGAGCGCGTGCTGCACGGACGGCTGGTCGAGCGGATGGCGGTGGCCCGCCGGCGCGGGCAGACCGGGTTCGAGGCGTGGAACAACCGGGCCTCGGCGGGGGTCGAGTTCGTGCAGGCGCACGTGGCCCGGCTGGTGCTCGACGCCGTGCGGGAGGCGCGGGCGGCGGTGCCGGCCGGACCGGCGGCCCGCCTGGCGGACGCGGTGCAGGAGGTGCACGCGGTGCGCGGGCTGGTCGCGCACGCCGGCTTCCACCTCCGGGAGGGCCTGCTCACCGCCGCGCAGCTCGACCGGCTCGCCGAGCGCGACAACGAGCTGTGCGACCGCGTGCTGGCCGACCTCGCGGCCGTGCCGCAGCTCCTGGACGCACCCGAAGAATTGCTCGGCCACCCTTTGTGGCACTGAATTCGAGGAGACCCGAATGTCTGCCCGCCGTCCCGGGCATTCGTCCTGGGGAGTCATAGCGGTTTACGTGAACGACCGAATGGAGGATTACTCGGATCCCACCGGCGTGGGACACTTCTCCGACAGGGGCAGGATCGGGCTCTGTGCGGTCAAGGGGATTCGCTCATGTCTCCACACGCCTCCGAGCAGGACGACGGGAATGCACACGACCTGGGGGAACTGCTCCGACAGGCACGCGCCCACCAGCGGGCGGCCCACCAGTTGATAGCCCGTGCGGAAGAACTCAGCCAACGGGGTTCCGCCACCGTCCGGAGCCCGCCGGACTGCCGTGGCAGCGCCGCGTGGGACCGGTTCACCGAGCGCGAGACCGGGGTGGCCGAATTGCTCACCCAGGGCATGTCGAACCGCATCATCGCACGCCGCCTGGACATCTCCGAGCGGACCGTGAAGAACCACCTGAACTCGATTTTCCAGAAACTGGGCGTCGCCGACCGGACCCAGGCCGTGATCGTCCTCATGCGCGGGGCCTGACCCGGGGCCGCCACCCCGGCCGCAATTCACCCGGTCGGCGACGATGCCGCGATTACCCCGATCGTCACCATTCGAGCCGAAACACCGTGCCGTAACGTTGTCGGTCGAGAACGGCCGACGAGTTAGCCCGTCCCCCGCTCGTCGGATTCCCCGGCCAAAGGTGCGTGATCGATGAGCCGACGATTGATGATCGCGGTGGCGGCGGGGGTGGTCGCCGCGCTCGTCCCGGTGCCGCCGGCTGCCGCCGGCGCACCCGTGATCACCGTCCTGGGCATCCTGCCCGGCCACACCGACAGCAGCGTCTCGGGCCTCACCGACACCGGCACGGTCATCGGGCAGTCGTTCGACGGGCTGTGGTGGAACCCCAAGACCGCCCGCGCGGTGAAGTGGAGCCGCACCGGGGCCGTCACCGCCCTGCCCACCCCGCCCCGCGACCCGAACCCGCACAGCAGGGCCGTCGACGTCAACGAGGCGGGCACCGCCACCGGGTACACCTACGGCGGGCCGGACTACCACGGCCTGCGCTGGAACGCCGACGGCAGCTACACCGAGCTGCGCCCGCTGCCCGGCGACAACTCCAGCCGACCGGTCGCCATCTCCGCCGACGGCACCGTCATCGGCGAGTCGTTCGGGCCGTACCGCTCGTACCGCGCGGTGCGCTGGGCACCCGACGCGACGGTCGCACTGCTGCCCGTCCCACCGGGGCAGACCGACTCCAGGCCCGAATTCATCGACGACCACAACACGATCGTCGGCGGCTCGTACAGCTGGGAGCAGCGGTCGTACACCCTGCGGTGGGACCCCGACGGCACGTACTCCGACATCAGCGGGCTGATCTCCGGCCCTCTGGCCATGAACAACGCGGGCACGATCACCGGCTTCCACGCGGGCCGGGGCTACACCGAGACCGTCCGGGTGCACGCGGACGGCAGCCGGGACGAACTCGGCTGGTTGGCGGCACCGGTCGCCCTCAACGCCGCCGGCACGGCCGTGGGCGGCTACGAGGGCGACGAGGAGTACGGGCACGCAGTGCGGTGGGCAGCCGATGGCACCGTGACCTCTCTGCCCGAGCTGCCTTCCGACACGGACAGCTGGGCGAACGCCGTCAACGACGCGGACATCGCGGTCGGCACGTCTTCGTTCTCCCTGGACGAGCACAGTGTCGAATCGCACGCCGTGTTCTGGGATGCCGCCGGGAAGGTGACCGCACTGCCCCTCCTGCCCGGGGGGAAGGCCGGGAACGCGAGCCACATCAACGCCTCGGGCACCATCGCCGGCGGGGCCAACACGACGAGCGGGCACCTGCGGGCCGTCCTCTGGCGGCGGTGACCCCCGAGCAGTCGGTCGCGGCGCCGATCCCACCCGGCGGACGCGGTCAGCTCGACAGCCAGAGGCGCACGGCCGTGGGCAGGGGGACCTCGATCGTCGTGTCCTCGGTGCCCTCGTCGAGGTCCCACACGACGACCGACCTCGGCCTGGCCTCCACCAGGCGGGTCGGATCGGGTGCCCAGCCGAGCAGGGGGCTCGCGTGGTTGTCGGTGCTGCGGGGGACGTCGGCGACCTGGGTGCCGTCCGCGACGCGCCACGCCTTGATCACGTCGCCGGTCGAGCCGACGACGCTCGTGCCGTCCCGGGCCCAGGCCACCGCCGGGGTGCCGCCGGCCGCGCCCTTCTGCAGGAGCAGCGTGGACGGTGCGCTCGGGGCGTCGACGCGCCACAGCCACACCTTCACGTCGAAGCCCTCGGTCACGGCGGCCAGCGCTCGGCCGTCCGGTGACCAGACCGCATCCTCGACCACGCCGGTCGAGCCGACCACGTCCGTGCGGCCGGTGCCATCCGCGTCGAGCAGGACCAGGTGCGGCGAGCCGCCCTGCCGCACGAGGAGCCGCTCGCCCGTGGGCGACCAGGTGATCGACACGGCCTCGACGTCCGGGACGGGCTGCGGGTCCGTCGCGCCGAACCGGGTGACGACCAGCCCGCCGAGGGTGTCGACCGCCGCGACCAGGTCCGGTTGGCGGGGAGCCCAGGCGAGCAGGCTGATCCCGATGGGCGCGACGCGGAAGGCGGCCACCGGTCGTGAGCTCTCCCGGGTCCACACCCGCACGACGCCCTTGTCGTCGCCGACCGCCAGTCGCGTGCTGTCCGAGGACCACGACAGGGCGCGCACGGTCTCGGCCTGGCCGGGGAACTCCTGAGCGGTCAGCGTGTCGCGGTCCCAGACCACCAGGCTGCCCAGGACGCCGCCGGTGGCCAGCCACCTGCCGTCCGGCGACCAGGACAGCGCGGCGACCGTGGCCAGCGGCGGGCTTTCGCGGACCAGGTCGCCCGTCGTGGTGTCCCACAGGCGCACGGTGGTGCCGGCGGTGGCGACCAGCCCGCCGTCCGGTGCCAGCGCGGCGTTGTGCAGGTCCCGGTGGGAGCTGGTCGCCTCCTGGAGGCCCAGCAGCGCCGGCTGGGCCACCACGGTGACCGCCACCAGCGCCACCCCGAGCCGCCAGCGCAGCCGTCGCCGGGGCGCGTCCCGGAACGAGGTCCGGACGTGCACCCGGAACCGGTCCTCCAGGCGCCGCGCCAGCTCGCCGACCTCGCCCGCGATCGCGTCCGGTGCCGAGGCCAGCACGCGCGCCTGGAGGTGGTGCAACGGCCGCAGCGGCTCCGGCAGCGCGTCCGGTCCGGGCAGGGTCGCGCCACCCACCAGCAGCGGCACCACCGGCAGGCCGATCGCCAGGGCCGTCCCGATCTCCAGGCGCACGTAGTCGGCGGGGTCGTCCAGCCGCCGGCCGCCGTCGTCGGCGGGGGCGTCGAGCCAGTCCGGCCCGATCACCGCCAGGACCAGGTCGGTGCGCCGCAACGCGGTGGCCAGCTCGGCGCGGAAGTCCTCCCCCACGGCGATCGACTCGGTGTCGACGAACACGTTGCGGGCACCGTACCGCCTGGCCAGCAGCGGACCCAGCTCCGCGACGAACTCCCGGGAGTCGTCGCGCCGGTAGGACACGAACACGCGCGGCGCGCGGCGCAGTTGGACGAGGTCGCCCAGCCAGAACACCGCCGCCACCGCCGCCGCCCCGACCACGACCCCGGCGGTCAGGCCCTCGTCGGTCTCGCCCCGGGACATCGTCCCCCACACGCCGCCGCACACCACCGGCACGACCACGTTGGCCAGCACCAGGCTCAACGGCCGCAGCAGACCGCGCAGCCAGGTGACCTGGACGAGCACGAACAGGCCGGAAACGGCGAGGATGAACGCGACGAGCCCGTCCACGTCGCTGCCCCGCAGCCCCTTGGCGGTGTAGGACCACGACAGCGCCGTGTAGGGGACGAGGACCAGCGCGACCCGCCACGGCAGGGTGGGCCCCGGCACCGGGACGATCCCGTCCCGCTCCCCCAGCTTGGCCGGCATCGCGGGCGCACGGCGTTCGTCCACGGCCATGTTCGATCGCTCCTGTCCGGCGAAAGCCCGTCAGCGACCCTTGCGCACCGCCGATCGCGTCACAGTAGCCAACCCGCCGCGCGAGCGGGAACGACTGCGCCACAACGGCTTCGTCACCGCACTACGGCGGTCGCACGAGCCGCCCGCCGGAAACCTGCACGCCGTCGCTCAGCCCACGTCGAGGCGGTCGACCAGCCCGGCGGCGGTGAAGGCGGCGACCAGGTCGTCGATGCCCTCGGTGAAGTGGGACCAGCTGTTGTGGTGGACCGGGACGACACGGCGGGCGGCGAGGATGCGGGCGGCCTCGGCGGCCGACGCGCTGTCCAGGACGAGCGCCGCGCCGTCGAACACGGCGGGGACGCGCGGAGCGCCGGCGAACAGGATCGCGGTGTCGATCGACGGGAAGCGCTCCGCGACCTGCCGGACGGCGTCGAGCGAGGCGTTGTCGCCGCTGACGTAGACGGCGGGCAGGTCCGGCGCGGTCAGGACGAACCCGACGACCTGGCCGGTGACCGGCTCGACCTCCTCCCGGCTGCCGGGGCCGTGCACGGCCGGCACCGCCGTCACGGTCACCGCGCCGCCGTCGGGCCGGGTCAGCTCGACGGCCTCCCAGTCCGCCAGGCCCCGCGCCGTCCCGCCCAGCCGCTGCCCGCCGCCGGGGGTGGTCAGGGTGAGCGGGACGTCGGCGAGCAGGGCGCGGCCGGCGTGGTCGAGGTTGTCCGGGTGCTCGTCGTGGGACAGCAGGACGACGTCGACGCGTCCCAGCTCGGCCGGGGTGACGGCGGCGGGCGCGGTCTTGGACAGCTCGCGGCCGGTGCCCGGGAGGTAGGTGCCGGGGCCGTCGAAGGTCGGGTCGGTGAGGAAGGCGAGGCCGCCGTAGGTGAACAAGGCGGTCGGGCCGCCGAGCACGCGGACGGGGACCTGCTCGGCGGTTGCGTCGGTGGACGTCACAGGACTGAGTCTCCTCACGGATGGGTGGGTACTTATCCGTGAGGAGACGGTAGTGGCTCTCACGGATGGAAGCAAGCTCTACCATGAGGACATGCACGAGGACGTCGACGCCGCGGTCCGGCCGGCACCGGGCGCGGAGCAGTACCCGGCGCTGGACTTCGCCAACAGCGCGATGGCCCTGCCCGGCGGGCAGTACACCGACCTGCTCGGCACGCCCGCGTCCGCCGACCGGTGGCTGACCGACCACGACCTCGCGCCGCCGGACGCCGGCCTGGCCGAGATGTGCACCTCCCAGCTGCGCTCCCTGCGCGAGCAGGTCAGGTCGCTGCTCGCCGCCCGGGTGGCCGGCGTGCCGGCCCTGCCCACGGCGGTGGCCGCCGTCAACGACGCGCTCACCCGCGTCCCGACCGCCGCCCTGCTGCTGTGGGACGAGAAGACCGGCCCGCACCGCGCGGCACCGCACCCGGTCAACCAGGTCCTCGACCACGCCATGGCGGCGCTGGCGGCCAACGCGGCGGACCTGCTCACCGGCCCGGACGCCGCACGCCTGACCGCGTGCGGCTCCCCGCCGTGCAACCGCTTCCTGCTGCGCCACGGCCGCCGCCACTGGTGCTCCACCCGCTGCGGCGACCGCGCCCGGGCGGCCCGCGCCTACGCCCGCCGCACCCGACCCCCGGACGACTGACCCGCGCCGACGCGGTCCGGCCGCACCCTCGACGTGATCGACCTGCGGTGGGCCGCCGGCGGGCCGCCCCGGCGTGCGCGCTACCGTCACGGGCATCCGGGGTGGGTTGAGCAGCGAGCCCGACCGGCGCACGCGGCGGGCGTCCGCCCGCCGTGCCGCGACCGTGGGGAGTTCCCGTGCACCGCTGCACCGACCGCGTCACACCCGCCTCCGTCCGGGCCGAGGGCCCCGTGGCGTTCCTGCGCGTCCTCCAGCAGCTCCGGGACGGTGTCGTGCACGTGCGGGTGGTGGGCGAGGTCGACCTGGCCACCGCGCCCACGCTCGACCGCTGCCTGCACGCGGCGCGCTCGCACGCGCCCGACCCGGTCGTGCTCGACCTGACCGGGGTCCGGTTCCTCGGCACGCCGGGCCTCGACGTGCTGGCCGAGCACCACCACGGTTGCGCCGCCCGGGGCTCGGTCCTGCGGGTCGTGGCCGCGCACCGCCCGGTGCTGCACCCGGTCCGGCTCAGCGGCCTGGACCGGCTCCTGCACCTGTTCCCGGACCTGCACCGCGCGACGACCGCCCCGCACACCCCCGGGCAGCCCGACGCCTGAGCCCCGGGCACCGGGCCGCACGTCGGCTGCCGGTGCCGGTTCGTCACCGGCCGGCGGATGTAGGAGAGTTCTTCACGTGTGGATGCCGGAGGAGGCGTGGGTGGACGAGGCGCTGCCGTTGCAGGTCGACGTGCGTGATCGCGCGAGCGACACCGTGGTGGTCGTGTCCGGCGAGCTGGACTTCGCCACCACCCCGCACCTGTGGGAGGCGGTGGGGCCGCTCGCGCGCTCGGGACGGCCGCTGGTCCTCGACCTCGCGGCGCTCTCGTTCTGCGACTCCAGCGCCCTGAGCATCCTGGTGCGGCTGCACCGGACCGCGCAGGGCAGCGGCGGCTCGCTGGTGCTGGCCGCGCCGCAGCCTCAGGTCGAGGCCGCGCTCACGGTCACCATGCTGCACCGCCTGCTGACGATCCGGCCCGAGCAGCCCGACGGGGACCCGGTGTGACCGGCCGGACACCGCGGGCCCAGCCCGACCACGACATCGCCCGGTTCGGCCCGCCGGAGATGGTGCGCCTGGCCGCCGAGCTGCGCACCGTCGCCGAGCACGCGACCGGTTTCGCCGACGCGGCGCGGCGGGTGGTGCGCCGCCTGTGCGACGGGTTCGCCGACGAGCACGGCGAACCCGTCGTCCTGCGGGCCGGGCTGTACACCGTCCGGACCTCCGCCGCGCTGGGTGCCGCGCTGCGCCGGCACCTCCCCGACGACGCCGACCCGGCCAGGCGCCACCTGGTGCCCGAGGCGTCGTGCGGGACCGGCGCGCGGGGCCCGGCGGCCGACGAACCGGCCCTGCCGACCGGCGTGGTCGCACTGGACGACCTCGCCGTGCCGAGCGCCCCGGCGTCCACCGGCCCGGTCGCGGACCTGGTCACCGGCCTGGTCGCGGACCTGGACGCGCGCGCCGCGCCGGGCCTCGCGGTGTCCGACCGGGTCGGCGTGCGGCACGTGCCCGGGATCGCGTCCCGGGGTGGCGCGCGGTCGGTCTTCGGGTTCGGCGGCGTGCTGGACGACGGCACGCTGTTCTGCGTGGCGCTGGTCGTCGCCGTGCCGGTCCCCGCCGCGACCGTCGAGCTGTTCCGGGCGGTGGCCGTGAGCGTGCAGGCGGGCCTGCTCGTCCACCCGCACGCCGACGGCACGCCGGACCCCGCCGCGCGGCTCGACGCCCTGCACGCCCACCTGCGGACGCTGGAGCAGGTGTCCGACGACCAGGCCGCCGCCCTGGACACCGTGGTCGGCCGGCTGAGGGCCGAAGCCGGGCTGGTCGACACGTTGCAGGTGGTCGGGCAGCGGCTGACCGCCCAGCTCGACCTGGACGTCCTGGTGCAGGAGGCCACCGACGCGGCCACCAAGGCGACCGGGGCGGCGTTCGGCGCGTTCTTCTACAACCTGATCGACCAGTACGGCGAGTCCTACACCCTCTACACGCTCTCCGGCGTGCCCCGGGAGGTGTTCTCCCGGTTCCCCATGCCGCGCAACACGGCCGTGTTCGCCCCCACCTTCACCGGCGAGGGCACCGTGCGCTCCGACGACATCACCCGGGACCCCCGGTACGGGCGCAACGAGCCCCACCACGGGATGCCGGAGGGCCACCTGCCGGTGCGCAGCTACCTCGCGGTGTCGGTGGTCTCGCCGTCCTCCCAGGACGTGCTGGGCGGCTTCTTCTTCGGCCACCACGAGACCGGCCGGTTCACCGCCCGGCACGAGCAGCTCGCCGAGGGCATCGCGGGCTACGCCGCCATCGCCTTGGACAACGCCCGCCTGTTCGCCGCGCAGCGCGCGACGGCCGCCGAACTCGCCCGCAGCATGTTGCCGATCGTGCCGCACGTCCCCGACCTGCGCATCGCCTCCCGCTACCTGCCGGCGGCGACCGGGTCCGAGGTGGGCGGCGACTGGTTCGACGTGATCGAACTGCCCGCCGGGCGCACCGCGTTCGTGATCGGCGACGTCGTGGGGCGCGGGGTGAAGGCCGCTGCGGTGATGGGCCAGATCCGCACCGCCGTGCGCTCGTACGCGATGCTCGACCTGCCGCCCGGCGACGTGCTGCGGCACGTGTCGGCGCTGGCCGCCACCGTCCCGGGGGCCACGTTCGTGACCTGCTTCTACGCCGTGCACGACCCCGTGGACAACACGCTCACCTACGCCAACGCCGGCCACCTGCCCGCCGTGCTCACGCACCCGGACGGCGCGGTCGACCTGATCGGCGAGGGCCTGGACATGCCGATCGGGGTCGGCGAGACCTTCACCCAGCGCCGGGCGTCGTTCCCCGGCGGCGCGCGGCTGACCCTCTACACGGACGGCCTGGTCGAGAGCCGCCGCCGGGGGCTGACCGACGGCCTGCGGGAACTGGTCGCGGGCCTGCGCGACTTCCCCGGCGGGCTCGACCTGCAAGTGGCGTGCGACAAGCTGATCGACCGCCTGACCGACGGCAGGCACGACGACGACGTGGCCCTGCTGCACGTCCACCACCAGCCCACCCACCGCCGTGCCGCCACGACCCCGCTGGAGCGGGGCCCGCTCGTCGCCGCCAAGGCCCGCGCGTTCGTCGCCCGGCACCTGGCGGAGTGGGGCTTGACCGGGGTCAGCGACACCGCGCTCACCGTGACCAGCGAACTGGTCACCAACGCGGTGAAGCACGCCGACAACCCCGGAGTGCTGCGCCTGCACCACGACGGCACCCGCCTGACCGTGGACGTGGCCGACACCGGCACCTCCACACCCCGGGTCCTGGAGACCACCCTGGACGAAGAAGGAGGCCGGGGCCTCTACCTGGTCAACGCCTTGACATCGCGCTGGGGCACGCGCGGCACCCCGGACGGCAAGGTGGTCTGGGCCGAGATCCGCACCCCCGCACCGCCACGACCGGAGGCGTGAGCCGAACCGTTGCGGTGCAGGGGTTCCGGGCACGGCCGGACGCTCACCGGCTGCTGATCACCGGGTCACCGGGCTTCACCACGTGCTCGCGCCGGCCGGGATCTCGCTTCCGGCGGCGAAGAAGCCGTGCCACCACCGGGCGACGCCGAAACCCGTGCGAGTGCTCACCGCCACCCACACGTCCGCACTCTGCCCCCGCTGGAACGTCACGACGTCGTCCATCCCGTCGCCGTCGAAGTCGCCCACGCCGGGGATCTCGCTGCCCGCCGCGAAGTAGCCGTGCCACCACTGGGGCGTGCCGAAACCGGTGCCGGTGCTCAACGCCACCCACACGTCCGCACTCGACCCCCGCTGGAACGTCACGATGTCGTCCCTGCCGTCACCGTTGAAGTCCCCCACTGCGGGAACCTCGCTGTTGACCGCGAAGTAGTCGTTCCAGTTCGCGGCGGTACCGAAGCCCTGGCCGTTGCTCAGCGCCACCCAGACGTGCGCCCCCGGCCCCCGGGTGAAGGTCACGATGTCGTCCTTGCCGTCGCCGTCGAAGTCCCCGACTGCGGGAACCTCGCTGCCTGCGGCGAAGTAGCCGTGCCACCACCGTGCCGTGTCGAAACCCGAACCCGTGGACAACGCCACCCACACATCAGCACTCGCCCCCCGCTGGAACGCCGCGATGTCGTCCTTGCCATCGCCGTCGAAGTCCCCGACAGCGGGTATCTCGTTGCCTGCGGCGAAGTAGCCGTGCCACCACCGCGCCGTGTCGAAACCCGAACCCGTGGACAACGCCACCCACACATCAGCACTCGCCCCCCGCTGGAACGCCGCGATGTCGTCCTTGCCATCACCGTTGAAGTCCCCGATCAGCGGGACTTCTTCGTTGGCGGCGAAGTAGCCGTGCCACCACTGGGCCGCGTCGAAACCCGTCGCGCGGCTCAACGCCACCCACACGTCGGCGCTCTGACCCCGTTGGAAGGTGACGACGTCCTTCCTGGCGTCCCCGTCGAAGTCACCGCTGCGGCTGATCGCGCCGTCGTTGGCCAGACCGGGGATCTGCTCGACGACGAACCGGGACAGGTCGCCCTCGCCGACCCGCGCGTAGACGCCGGGCCGGTTCACCCCGGCGCACCCCCTGCCCCAGCTCACCACCCCGACCTGCCGGAAACCCAGGTGCGAGGAGGCGAACAGCGGACCTCCCGAGTCGCCCTGGCAGGAGTCCCGGCCGCCCGCCAGGACGCCGGCGCCCACCATGGTCGCCGGGTGGAACGCGCTGCCGTACACCGTGGACGACGCCATCGTCGCGTCGTCGATGATCGGCACGGTGACCTTCAGCAGGTCGTTCGAGCGCCCACCTCCGGACGACGTGGCACCCCAGCCGATCACCTGGGTGCTGTCGCCGGCGTCCCACAGGTCCCGGTTGGAGCCGAAGGCCAGTGGGATGGTCTGCCGGGTCGACGGTCTGGACAACCGCAGCAGCGCCACGTCGGCGTCGTAGGTGGATGCCGAGAAACCCGAGTGCTGGACGACCTGCGCAACCGCCCGGGTCTCGCCGGCGACGTCGGTGAGCCGGGTGCGGCCGATGACCACGGTGAACTCCGAAGCGGGCAGCCCGTTCGTGCAGTGCGCCGCGGTGAGCACCCAGTTCGGGTCGATGAGCGTGCCGCCGCACCAGTGCTTGGCGAAGTCGTCGCCCGACCAGGAGTTGCGCTGGATCGAGGCCATGAACGGGAACTCGCCGTTCACGGCGGGTGTCCCGCCCACGATGTCGGGCCCGACCCCGCCGGCCTGCGCGACCGGTGCGACGGGGAGGAGGAGGATGGCGGCCAAGGCCGCGCCGAAACGGGAACTGCGGTGCGGTGTGCGCATTCGCGTGCCACCTCGGTTCGCGGTGTCGATCCGGGCGATCTCCCGGATTGCTAGAGGTTGGCACCGGCGAACCCGCCCGGGGTAGCGCCCGTCAGGCCAATCGCACGTGGGCAACGATACCCAGGCCGCCCGGGACGAACAGCGGTGTCGCACCTGATCGGCGACCTCGCCGAGGCGGGAAGTCGACGGCAGGTGGGCGGCGGCGGGCGACGGTCACGGTCGGGGCGGGTCGCGTTCCAGGTCCGCGCTCAGCGACTCGTAGACCGACGGGCGGTGGTGGCGCAGCCACCAGGCCGTGGCCAGGCCCGCCACCGCGACGAGCGGGAGCAGCCACGGCAGTCGGGCGACGACCGGGTTGTCCGAACCCGCCAGGGTCGGGAAGTTCAGCACCGCCAACCCCACGATGACGGTCAGGCCGAGCGCTCCCAGGCCGGGCGCGAGCACCGTGCGCGCGATGCGGCGGTCGCCGACCCGGCGGAAGTGGACCACGATCGCCACCGCCGCCAGGAACTGGAGGGCGAGGATGCCCAGCGTGCCCAGGCCGGTCATGCTCGCGGTCAGGGCGGTCACCGGGTCGAGGTCGGCCAGGCGGAAGGCCAGCGCCACCAGGGAGGCGAACAGCAGCTGCGCGATCGCGGCGCGGCGGGGCACGCCGGTGCCCGGGTGGGTGCGCCCCAGCCGGCGCGGCAGCACGCCCACCCGGCCCAGCGCGTACAGGTAGCGGGTCGCCGAGTTGTGCAGCGCGAGCAGCGCGGCGAACAGGCTGACGACCAGCAGCACGGTCATCACCCGGGTCAGGCCGTCGCCCAGGTACTCCCGCGACACGGAGAAGACCAGGTCCCCGGTCGACAGGTGCGCGACGGCGACGTCCTGGGCCTGCGCGACGCCGATCGCGCTGACCACGGCCCACGTCGTGACCGCCGCGAAGACCCCGATGAACCCGATCGCCAGGTAGGTCGCCCTCGGGATGGTCCGGTGCGGGTCCTTCGCCTCCTCGCCGAACAGCGCCGTGGCCTCGAACCCGATGAACGCGTTGGCGGCGAACAGCAGGGCCAGCCCGCCCGCGCCCTGCGCCACCACCGACGGGTCGAACACCGACAGCGAGAAGCCGTGCCGGACCAGCACGCTGACGTCCAGCACCAGCAGGATCGACACCTCCAGCACCAGGCACACCGCGAGCACCCGGGCGCTGACGCCGATCCCGCGCCGGCCCAGCAGGAAGACCAGCACCACCGACAGCGCGCTCCACGCGATCCAGTCGAGTTCCGGCCCGAACACCTCGGCGATCCCGGTGGAGGTGAAGAACCCGCTGGTGCCGATCGCGCCGGCGACGAAGCAGTTGTAGCCCAGCATGGCGACGAACCCGGCGACCAACCCGAACGTCCGGCCCAGGCCGCGCACGACGAACGCGTAGAAGCCGCCCGCGTTGGTGAGGTTCTTCGACATCTGCGCGTAGCCGACCGCGAACAGCAGCAGCACGACGGTCGCCGCGACGAACGCCACGACCATGCCGCCGCCGTTGCCCAGCGCGATACCGAGCGCCGCGATCACGACCATCCCGGTCAGGGGTGCGACGGCGGCGAGCACGAGGAAGACGATTCCGGGTACCCCGAGCACGTTGCGGGCCAGCGCCGTGTCGTCCCGGGACTCGCTGCGACTCATGGCTGGCGAGTATCCAACCGGTCACCGCCCGCAGCCTTGCCCCTGCGCGCACACGTCTTGCTCCTACGCGACCCGCACGCCGTCCCCTGCGCCACCCGAAAACCCCGCCGCGCCACGGGGCGCTTGCTACGGTGACCCATGCTGTCGGTGAAAGCCAACGACGTCGAAATCGGTGTGGAGACCTTCGGTCGCGACACCGACCCACTCGTGCTGCTGGCGGGCAGTACCACGATGCTGTCCTGGCCGGACGCGCTGTGCGAGCGGCTCGCGGCCGGTGGGCGGCGCGTGGTCCGCTACGACCTGCGCGACTGCGGCGGCTCCACGACCGTCGACCCGGAGCAGCCCGGTTACACGCTGCGCGACCTCGCCTCGGACGCGGCGGCGCTCGTCCCCGCGCTCGGGGCCACCACCGCCCACCTCGGCGGCATCGGGGTCGGCGGGATGGTCGCCCAGGTCGCCGTGCTCGACCACCCGGCGGTGTTCTCGGCGCTGACCCTGGTCGGCACGCGCCCGGTCGCGCCGGGCCCCGTCGACGACGACCTGCCCGACCACGACGCGAAGGCGATGAGCGGGGTCTTCTCGCTCACGATGCCGGACTGGCACGACCGGGCCGCCGTCGCCGCGTTCGCCGCCGAACGGGCCGTGCGGCTCGGTGACGACCCGGAGCAGGCGCGGGTGCGGGCGGGCCGGATCTGGGACCGCACCACGCCGGGCACCCCTGCGGCACACGCGGCGAACCAGCTCGGGATGGTGTTCGCGCGGCTCGACTGCACACCGCGCTGGCGCGAACGGCTCGCCGACGTGGCCGTGCCGACGCTCGTCGTGCACGGCCGCGACGACCGCTTCTTCCCCGCCGGCAACGGCGAGGCGCTCGCCGCCCAGATCCCCGGCGCCCGGCTGCTCGTCCTGGACGGCGCGGCCACCGCGCTGCCCGACACCGCAGCCGACGAGGTCGCGGCTGCGATGCTCGACCTGCGGGGCGGTTCACCGGGCGCGTGACCGGTTCCCCGCCCCGGGGTCACCACCCGGTGCGGACGGGGCGGGGTGCCGTCGTCCTCGCGGACGTCGGGATGGGCAGTTCGGGCGATTCGGCGGGCGCGCACCGGGTGCCGTCGGCTGGGGTGCGCAGTGAGATCAGGTAGCGGTCGGCCGTGTCGCGCACGCAGTCCGTCCGGATGTACGAGCCGTGGCCCCAGCCCTCGTAGGTCAGCAGCACGGTGTCGGGACGGGTCTGGCGGTGCAGCGACTTCGCCCAGCCGTAGCCGGTCGACGGGTCGTGGAGGTTGTTCAGCAGCAAGACCTTCGGCGCACCGTCGAAACGCGGGCGTTGCTGCGGGTTGGTCGCGTCCGGCAGACCGACGCAACCGTGCCGCACCTGGTGGCCGAGGAAGGCCCGCGACATGTGCGGCGCGAGTTCGTCGGCGCGGCGCAGCAGGCTCGTGTACTCGCGCAGGGAACGCGGCCGGATCTGCCAGTCCTGGCAGAACGTCGGGATGAACGGGAACGCCACGACCTCGTCGGTCCGGGCCGCCCCGGGAGCGTCGGCGGGCCGGGCGGTGGCCGTTTCCGCGCGGGCGACCAGCCAGTGCGAGAGCTGGGTCCAGCTCGGGTCGTAGAAGGACAGCAGCGCGTAGTCGACGATCTGGTCGGCCGTCACCGGTCGCGTCGGGTCGCCCGGTTCGGAGATCTCGCCCCGGTCGGCGCGGGCGATCAGGTCGTCCCAGAACGCGCCGACGTCCCGGCCGTGCAGCGCGCAGGTGACCGTGGTGTCGCACCACCGCACGAACTCGCGGAAGGAGTCCTCGGAAGCGGTCGCAGTGCCCTCGTTGAACTTCCACGCGTCGGTGCCGTGGTCCAGGTTGGAGTCGCCGACCATGGCCCGGAGGTTGCGGCCGTACCGCTCGGCGTACTGCTGGCCGACCAGCGTGCCGTAGGACAGGCCGTAGTAGCTGATCTTCCGCTCGCCCAGCGCGCGGCGGAGGGCGTCGATGTCCTCGACCACCGACCGGGAGTCGGCGTGGTCGACCACCGGCCCGCTGCGCGCGCGGCAGTCGGCGAGCAGGTCGCGGTTGTACCGGCCGAGGGCCTCGAACCCGGCCTGCGTCGTCGGGTACGTCGAGGGCCTGCGGGCGACCAGGTCCGCCGAGCACGTGATCGGACTGCTGCGCCCGACGCCGCGCGGGTCGAAGCCGATGATGTCGAACCGCTCCGCCAGGCGCGGGCTGAACCAGCCCGGCGCGGCGAAGGCGAACTCGACGCCGGACGTGCCGGGGCCGCCGGGGTGGATCACCAGGCTGCCGATGCGCTTGGCCGGATCGGTCGCCTTGCGCCTGGCCAGCGCGAGGTCGAACTTCGCGCCGCGCGGCCGGGACCAGTCCACCGGGAGCCGCAGCGTGCCGCACTCGACCTCGGGCAGTTCGGGGCACGGCGACCAGTCGACGGGGGCCGGCCGGAAGTCACCCTCCGGCGCGGCCGAAGCCGTCGTCGTCATCCCCGCGACGAGCGCGACTGCCGCAACCAGGACGCCGAACGTCCGGGACGTCGTTCTCACGGGCTTCCTCCTGAACTCCCTGATCAAGCCCACGCAGTGTTCAGGAGTGCGCAAACGGGCACAATCGGCCTAACGGACTCATCCGCAGGAGTGAGGTGCCCTGGTGGACGCCCCGGTGACGGGCGGCGGCAGCCCCTCCCCTACGCCGGACGCCCCGCCGCCGCGGGCCGAGCGGTGCCGCCGGGCACGGGCTGCTGCACGGCCCGGTCGAGCTGCTCGCGCAGGATGTCGCCGTGCCCGGCGTGCCGGGCGAACTCCTCGACCATGGCGAGCAGCGTCCACCTCATGCTGATCGTGCCCTCGGACGGGATGTCGAGCGTGTCGTCCAGGTCGAAGCGGGCGGCGATCTCCCGTGACCGGCGGCTCGCGCGCTCGAACTCGGCGATCACGTCGGCCAGGGTCTCGTCGTCGTCGACCGAGAAGGTGCCCTCGTCGCGCTTCGAGTAGCCGTCGCACGCGGACTCGTCCAACCCCGCCCAGAACCGCTGGAACCAGATCCGCTCGGCGGCTGCGGCGTGCTTGAGCAGGGAGATCGGCGTCGTGAGCGACGCGACGAGCCGGCGGCGGGCGTCGACCTCGGAGAGGCCGCGCACGGTACTGATGAGGGCTTCCCGGTTCCGGTCGAGCATGTCCTCGATGATCGTGCGCTCGCTGCCATTGGTGATCCTGGTGGTGCTCAAGGGTTCCGCTCCGTTCTTGTGGCGCGCGCTCGAACCCGCACCTCGTCACGTCCGACCGGTGCGGTCGGTGACGAGGGCGCGGTTCAACGCGGGGTTCCGGGAAGAGGCGACCCGTCCGAGAGGCGGACGAAGCCGAAACGTCGAGACACTCGACGCACACACCGCTGTGGGTGAGCGGGCAACAGCATCCTACCGCGCTACCGCACGCGGCGTCGACTCAACCGGAGAACACCAGACGCCGCCTGGAGCGGCTGTGGCTCAGTCGGCGTGCTTGACGCCTCCACGCAGAGCACCCCGCCGTACAGCTTCCCCAGGCTCAGGTCGACCGACTCCTCCGCCACGAGCAGGTAGCCACCCGGCTTCCGGACCACCTCGACACCGTCCACGCCGCCCACCGCCTGCCTCCCCACCCGTACTCCCCGGATCACGCCCCAGCGGATCAGCGCACTGCCTGCCCGGCGTCCTCCCCGCAGCCGACCGGATGCCGGGTGCCGGGTGCCGGGTGCCGGGTGCCGGGTGCCGGGTGCCGACAAGCTCTCATTCAGGCAGCGGAACGGTGTCGCGCGGTGGTTCGATTTCGAGGTGGGGTGCCGGGCCTCCGGCCAGTTCCTCGCGCCGGGTGATCGTGTGGTCGAGTTGCTTCGCCAGGCGGGGAATCGCCGTGGCGGCCAGGTACGTCTCCGCGCCCGCGTCGAGCAGTCGGCGGATGGGGCCCGGGTAGCTGATGCCCGACGCCCTGTCCTCGAAGTCCGTGACGATGACGCGGGCCTTCGGGAACAGGGCGCGGAGGTGTCCGATCAGCTGGGGGCTGATCGGCGGCACCAGCAGCACGTCGGCCGTCTTCGGGGCCGCGTCCAGGTCGAGCACGATGTAGTCCGGGCCGAGTTCGGCCGACAGCGACGCGCGGGCGGACGCCGGCAGCTTCATCGCCGTGGCCACGACGGTCACGTCGTCGTACGCCACCGCCGGTCGCTGCGCGGTCTCGTCCGGACGGCCGGGTGCGGAGACGGCGTCGTCCAGCCCGTCATAGGCGCTCGAAATCGTCGCTATCGCGTTGCCGTCCCGCGTGACGATCACGTCTTCGCCCGGCCTCAGCGCGTTGATGAGCGCCACGACGTCCGCAGGCAGGCGCGTCACGTCGATCCGTCTCGCGGACGGCGCGGTGCGGTCGTCCGTCATGGCGAAGTCGGCTTCGTCGTCATGACACCCGATCTTCCCACAACGGCCGGAACACCGTCCCGGGCGAGCGGCGCGGGGGTCGGCGGTTGTTAGGGTGGCCGCCGACCTGGGGGCGCGTGCGGGTCGACCGGTGGCCGGGGAGGCGTGGATGGCGGAGTTGGACCTCGGGTCGGTGCGCGCTTTCGTGGCGGTCGCGGACAACCGGCACTTCGGTGAGGCTGCCGCGCAGTTGGGCATCACGCAGCAGGCGGTGTCCAAGCGGGTTGCCAGGCTGGAGTCGACGGTGGGGTCGGTGCTGCTGTCGCGCCTGCGCGCCGGGACCGGGCTGTCGCGCGCGGGAGAGGTCTTCCTGCCCCACGCGCGGGCGTTGCTGGCCGCTGCGGACCACGCCCTGGTCGCGCTGTCGGGGCGGGACCGGCCGCTGCGCGTGGACGTGCTCGACACCCGGTTGGCGTCGGCCGACCTGGTGCGCGAGTTCTACGCCGCCGCCGACCGGCCCGCCGTCGACATCGTCACGTCCACCGGGCTGCAAGCGGCCCGCCCGGCGCTCAAGGCGGGCGCGATCGACGCGGCGTTCGCCCGGTTGACCGGTGCCGTCGGGGACGGGGTGCGCGGCATTCCCGCGCACGTCGAGCGCACGCTCGTCGTCGTGGGCCGGGGCCATCCGCTCGCCGGGCGCGACCGGGTGGGCATGGCGGAGCTGGCCGGTGCCACGGCGTGGATGCCGGGCAACGCGCCGGACAGCGAGTGGGCCGAGTTCTGGGACGAGGTGAGCGCCGCGTTCGGCGTGCGGATCGACACCACCGGGCCGAACTTCGGCTACGAGCACTTCGTCGGCGGGATCGCGGCGGACACCGACCGCATCGGGTTCATCGGCGAGCAGTGCCGGGTGCCGGACCACCCCGACGTGGTGCGGGTGGCGATCACGCCGCCGTTCCCCGCCTACCCGTGGTCGGTGCTGTGGCACCCCGACAACGGGCACGCCCTGCTGCCGGACCTGGTCGAGCACGTCCGCAGGCGGTTCCGCGCGCGCGACCTCGCCGGCGCCTGGCTGCCCGAAGGCGACCGGGCGGCGTTCCTCCGCTGACGCTCACGGCCCGGCACAGCCCGGCTCGGGTTCAGGGCGTCACGCGCACCCCGGCGATGGACCTCAGCTCGGCCAGCAGCGCCGGGGTGACCGACACCGGGTAGTCGTCCACGGCGAGCGTGACCGCGCGGTCGCCGCTGCCCACCACGACGTGGACCGGCGTGCGGCCCCGGTGCGACTGCAAGGTCGAGCGCAGCTCCAGCACGCTGTCCGCCGACGTCGCCGCCACCGCCACCGCCAGCACGAGCGGGGGCTCGCCACCGTCCGGTCGGACGCTGCCCAGGTCGAGCGGAGCCACGTCCGAGCCGAAGACGGACATCCTGTCCTCCCGCCAGTTCACCCGGCCCTTCACCACGACCGCCGCGTGCTCCACCAGGTCGTCGGCCAGCACGCCGTAGCTCTTGGGGAAGAACAGCACCTCGACGGAGGCGTCCAGGTCCTCGACGGTGGCGATCGCCCACGTCTCGCCCTTCTTGTTGACCCGGCGCTCCAGCGCGGAGATCATCCCGGACACCACCAGCTCCCCTTCGCGCGGCGGGTGGGCGAGCACCGCGCCGATCGACCGGGGCGCGGCCCGGCGCAGGACGTGCTCGGTGCCGTCGAGCGGGTGCGCGGAGACGTAGAGCCCGAGCATCTCCCGCTCGTGGGCGAGCACCTGCTCGCGCGGCCACTCCTCGGCGTCGAACCTGAGGTGCGCCAACGGAGACGTCCCGGGGTCGGGATCCTGCCCGTCGTTGGTGCCGAACAGGTCGAACTGCCCCATGGCCTGCTGCCGCTTGAGGCCGACGACCGCGTCGACGGCTTCTTCGTGCACGTCGAGCAGCGCCCGCCGGCCGTGGCCGAAGGAGTCGAACGCGCCCGCTTTGATCAACGACTCGACGACCCTCTTGTTGCAGCACACCAGCTCGGACTTCTCCATGAAGTCGGAGAAGGAGGTGTAGCCGCCCTTCTCCCGGCGGGTGGCGATGATCGAGTCGACCACGTGGGCACCGACGTTGCGCACCGCGCCGAGGCCGAAGCGGATGTCGTCGCCCACTGCGGCGAAGCGCAGCGACGACTCGTTGACGTCGGGCGGCAGCACCTTGATGCCCAGCCGCCGGCACTCGGCCAGGTAGACCGCCGACTTGTCCTTGTTGTCCCCCACGGACGTCAGCAGCCCGGCCATGTACTCCGGCTGGTAGTTCGCCTTGAGGTAGGCCGTCCAGTAGCCGACCAGGGCGTAGCCCGCCGCGTGCGACTTGTTGAACGCGTACCCGGCGAACGGCAGGACCGTGTCCCACAACGCCTGCACGGCCCCGTCGGAGAAACCCTTGGCGCGCATGCCGTCGCGGAACCCCTCGAACTCCTCCTCCAGCACCTCCTTCTTCTTCTTGCCCATCGCGCGGCGCAGCACGTCCGCGCGGCCCATGGAGAACCCCGCGACCCGTTGCGCGATCTGCATGATCTGCTCCTGGTAGACCACCAGGCCGTGGGTCTCGGCGAGGATGTCGTGCAGCGGTCCGGCCAGTTCGGGGTGGATCGGTTCGACGGCCTGCCGCGCGTTCTTGCGGTCGGCGTAGTTGTTGTGCGTGTTCATCGCCATCGGCCCCGGCCGGTACAGGGCGTTGACGGCGACGATGTCCTCGAAACCGGTGGGCCCCATGCGCCGCAGCAGTTCCCGCATCGCGCCCCCGTCGAGCTGGAACACGCCCAGCGAGTCGCCCCGGGCGAGCAGGGCGTAGGTGGCGCGGTCGTCGGTGCCCAACCGGTCGAGGTCCACCACCTCGCCCCGGTTGGCCTCGACGTTGTCGATGGCGTCGCCGATCACGGTGAGGTTGCGCAGCCCGAGGAAGTCCATCTTCAGCAGGCCGATGGCCTCGCACGACGGGTAGTCCCACCCGGTGATCACCGCGCCGTCGTCGCGCCGCCAGAGCGGGATCACGTCCACCAGCGGCTCCGACGACATGATGACCGCGCACGCGTGCACGCCGGCGTTGCGGATCAGGCCCTCCAGTCCGCGCGCGGTGCCGAAGATCGTGGCGACCTCGCGGTCGGACTCGACCAGCGCCCGCACCTCGGCGGCCTCCGCGTAGCGCTCGTGGCCCGGGTCCACGATCCCGCCGAGCGGGATGTCCTTGGCGGCGACGGGCGGCGGCAGCGCCTTGGAGATCCGGTCCGCGATGGCGTAGCCGGGTTGACCGAAGTGCACGCGGGCGGCGTCCTTGATGGCCGCCTTGGTCTTGATCCGGCCGAAGGTGATGACCTGGGCGACCCGGTCGGCCCCGTACTTCCCGGTGGCGTAGCGGACCATCTCGCCCCGGCGGCGGTCGTCGAAGTCCATGTCGATGTCGGGCATGGACGTGCGCTCGGGGTTGAGGAACCGCTCGAAGAGCAGGCCGTGCGCGATCGGGTCGAGGTTGGTGATGCGCAGCGCGTACGCGACCAGCGACCCCGCCGCCGACCCCCGGCCGGGCCCGACCCGGATGCCCACCTCGCGGGCGTGCGCCATCAGGTCGGCGGTGATCAGGAAGTAGGCCGGGAAGCCCTTCTGCACGATCACGTCGACCTCGAACGCCGCGCGCTCGACGTACTCCGGGGGCACGCCGCCGGGCAGCCGCCACTCCAGGCCGCGCCGCACCTCGGCGCGGAACCACGAGTCCACGTCGTGCCCGTCGGGCGGCGTGAAGACCGGCATCCGGTCGCGGTGCTCCCACACCTCGGCGTAGGACTGCACCCGTTCCGCGACCAGCAGGGTGTTGTCGGCGGCGCCGGGCACCTCCGCGTCCCAGTAGGCGCGCACCTCCTCGGCCGGCTTGAGGTGGTAGCCGTCGCCGTCGAACTTGAACCGGGTCGGGTCGCCGAGGGTCTTGCCGGACTGCACGCACAGCAGCGCCGAGTGCGTCTCCGCCTGGTCGCGGGTCACGTAGTGGGAGTCGTTGGTCGCCAGCGGCGGCAGGCCGAGCCGGCGGCCGACGTCCAGCAGCCCCTCGCGCACCGAGCGCTCGACGGGCAGGCCGTGGTCCATCAGTTCGAGGAAGAAGTTGCCACGGCCGAAGATGTCCCGGTAGTCGGCCGCCGCGGCGACCGCCTCGGCGTGCTGCCCGAGTCGCAACCGGGTCTGCACCTCGCCGGACGGGCACCCGGTGGTGGCGATGATCCCGGTCGCGTGGTCCGCCAGCAGCTCGCGGTCCATGCGCGGTTTGCGGTAGTGCCCTTCGAGGCTCGCCAGCGAGGACAGCGCGAACAGGTTGCGCAGACCGGTGGCGTCCTCGGCGAGCATGGTCATGTGGGTGTAGGCACCGCCGCCGGAAACGTCGCCCCCGACCCCCTCGTCCGTGGTGCCGCGCTGCCCGGACCGCCCCCAGAACACCGGTTTGCGGTGGTGCCTGCCGGCCGGCGCGAGGTACGCCTCGATGCCGATGATCGGCTTGACGCCCGAACTGCGGGACAGTTGGTAGAACTCGTCCGCCCCGTACACGTTCCCGTGGTCGGTCATGCCGACGGCCGGCATCCCGAGCCGGGACACCTCGTCGAACAACGGCCCGATCTTCGCCGCTCCGTCGAGCATCGAGTACTCGGTGTGCACGTGCAGGTGGACGAATGACGACGACACGACTCCCCCGGTGCTTTCGCTGGATTGACCGGCACCATCCCAGCGAAATGACCGGAGAACGGCAAACAAACGACACGCGTGGGTTGACAACCAGCGGTTGTCAACCCACGGGGAATGGCTCCCCCGCCCTCGCGGGACGACACCCGGGTCGTCGAGGACGCGTGCCGGGTCGGGTCAGGCCACGCAGATCGCGCTCGCCCGGACGGTCGCGGTGTACAGCACCACGCTCGGGTGTTCTTCCAACTTGACGATGGCGTACCGCCAGCCGACGCAGTCGATGCCGTCCGCGAGGACCGCGCCGCGCGCCAGCGCGCCGGCACCCTCGATCGCGGCGCTGCTGCTGCGCGCGCTGGCCATCTGGGTGGCGGAACGGGGCACCGTGTAATCGGCCGCAGAAGCGGACGCCACCGGGAGCAACAACGCCGCGAAGACGGTTGCCGAGAGCAGGAGTGGTTTCATGAACGCGATCCTGACAGCCCGGCCCCCGGCGTGAAACGGCCGTTTCGGGCAATGGTCGGCACCGATTCAGGGGAGGTCCTGTTGCGATCTCCGCGTCGGCACCGCGATCCGGCACGGACGAATTCCGCCGCGTCCCGTGGAATGGTGATCACCCCCTGATCCCACGGGTCACCCCGGGAGCGCGATCCCGGGTTCGGCGAGGATCGCGGTCAGCGCGGGCCCCGGCTCCGCGCCCTCGGCACGCGGCCACTCGGCAACCGGCGTCACTTTGACCACTACGACGGTGGTGGGCCACAATTCCCGCCCAGAGGGGAGTACCCGCTCGGCTCGTGATCGTCATTCCGGTCGCTCCACGGCGACCCGGTCGCGGCACCACCGCTCCGGTGGTCGGGGAGACCTCGGTTCGCACCAGGAACCGGAGGACCCCGCCATGCTCCCCGCACCCCTTCCCGCTCCCGCAGCGGTTTCCGGCGTCCGCCGACCGCAGGACGCCCTCCGCCGTGCCGACACCGCGTCGCCGACCTATTCCCGGACCGGCCGCGCGGTGCCCGCCCCGGACCGGATCGGCACCGCGTCGCCGGTCTGATCTCCGCACGGACTCCCGGGTCCGCCGGACCCGGAAGCCGGTTCGGCGCCTGCTGAGCGCCCGGACCGGATCCACCCACACCCGATCTCCGCCGGCGGGACGACGTGCGGTCTTCCCGTGCTCCCCGGCGCGTCAACCAAGGGGGAATCGTGAAACACAGTGCCCGTGGACGTCTGCTGGGCGTCCTGCTCTGCGTCCTGGTCGCAGCGGGGTGCGCCTCGCTCGCCGCACTGGGCGACCTCAGGAACCGCGTCCAGGACGACGGCTACACCAGCGTCTCGGTCGAGCACAACACCCGCAACGGTTTCGACACGCCGGCGGTCACCGCCTACCGGACCGACCGGCAGACCGATGACGGGGAGGCGATCTTCCGGCTCGTCCGGGACACCTACCCGGAAGAGGTCGACCGGGTCGTGGTGGTGGTGAACGACAAGGTCAGATCCGCCACGGCGGCCGAACTCGACAGGGTGTTCGGGCCGCGCAAGGTGCAGCCTTCGGGCAGTTCCGGGGCGGGAACCGTCATCGCGGTCGTCGTCATGGTGGTCCTGTTCATCATCGGCATGACCGCAGCGGTGGTCGTCCGCCGACGCCGACGCCGCGCGCAGGCGCAGCCGCCCTACCCGCAGCCCTACCAGCCTTAACGCACGGGGGTTCGGTTCCGCCTGCGGTGGAACCGAACCCCTGCTCCGCGACTGTCACATTTGGACGCGGCGCGGCGATGAGCGGGAGAAGGAGGCGTGGTGGCGAATTCACTGAAGTCGCGGACGGGCCGGTTCATGGCCGGGGTCGTGCTGGTCGGCGCGATCGCGGGACTGGTGCTCGTGATCCGGTCGTCGGCCGAGCAGCGGTCGTGGGCCGGTACCGAGGGGACCGTGCAGGAGAGGATCCGGTCGGGGAAGAGCTTCTCGGTCCGGGTCGAGTACGCGCTGCCCGACGGCGCGCGGCAGGAGGCGACCCTGTCGGAGAACGGCCCGGCCCGGCACCCCGGAGACCGCGTCACGGTCCGCTACGACCTGGAGGACGGCCGCGTGGTGGACGCCGCCCTGGCCGACAACGACCAGGCGCACTGGGTCACTGGCGGCATGTTGGGCGTCGTCGCCCTCGGCGGGCTCTACCTGAACTTCCGGGCGTGGGCATCCCGACGCCGACCCGAGTAGCGCCCCGCCCGAACGTGGCGAAACCCGGCACGGTCCCGCTCACCGCGAATCGCTGGACCGATCGGCCCCACGGCGGGAGCACGATCCGTTCGGTTCTTCGACCCTGCCGGCCGACCCGGGGCGCGATGACCGACAGTCACCGGCGAACGGCTGCCAGATCCGCGTGGGACGCGGCGACGTACCGCACGACCCGGCCCGGCTCGCGGTCCCCCCTCGACCGCGAGCTGCCCGGATCTCCCACGAACGGAGGCAGGAGAAGCCATGTCACGGACGAAATCCCGGTCCGCGTTGGCCGCCGCGATCGCGCTGCTGCCGGCGGTGGTGCTCGCCCCGCCGGCCGAGGCGTTCACCACCCGGGAGATCTGCTGGAAGAAGTGGACCAACCCCTACGTCCCGGACGTCGTCTGCACCTGCTCCGTCGAGGTCGAGTGGATCTTCGACCCCTTCCCCGACCCCGGCGTGTGCCCGCAGTGCGGGATCGCCTTCGACTGGGCGTACCGCCCCGAGATCTCCGTCAGCCGCCGTGACGTCTTCGGGGACCGGGTCGTCAACGGCCTGGCCCTGCTGGGCGCCTCGGCCCGCGCGGGCACACCCGCCTGGCGGGCCGAACTGCGGGCGGCGGCCACGCAGTCCTTCGTCGATGCCTCGACCGCCGGCGTGTCCACGAGGCTGGTCACCCTCCAGTCGGTGGGCTGGGCCGACGCCGCGCACGACACCTGCACCCGTCGGGCGGCCCCCTGCCGTGGGTGGCCGCCGTGGGCAAGGACCTGGTCGACGGGCTGACGCTGCTCCAAGCCGGCGGTGGACCCCCACCCGGCACCGGGACCGCGCGGGCGATGGAGCAGTTCGACGAGGCGTACGCGGAGTTGGCGCAGCAGCGCGTGATCGGCAACTGAGCCCGCCACCGTTCGCCCGATCCCGTTGTGGGTGGACGCACCCACCGGCCGCTGAGGTGGACGTCGCAGTGGCCCCGATGAACCGGAGCAATTCCGGCCGGAACGCTGATCCGTTGGAGTGCGAAGGGATTCGCGCACCTTGCCTGCGGTGCGCGGTGACGTGACGATTGCGCCGTCCCCGGGACCCGCCGAGGGACGGCAGACCACGTGGAGGAGCGTCCCGTGCCGAAACCGAGTCCGCCTCGCTGACACCCGCAGCGGCGCACCCCGGCGCGACGCCGCACAGCCCACGGGGAGGGACGGGGTCCGGCCCGGTCGTCGCCGCGACCGGACCGGACCCCGGCACCGCCCTACGCCCGTCCGGGCGAGTGCGGTCCGGGCGGTGACCGCCCAGACTTGGCGCCGTGGGGTCGATCGGGTCGTCGGACGCCGTTGCCGGGAGACCGGTGCTCACCGAAACCCTGGGAGCGCAGGTCGCGTGGTGGCAGCTCGGGTTCGCCGCGCGCCGGGAGGTGCTGCGGGCCGCGCGCCTCGGGTGCCGGGTGGCCGACCCGGACGTCCGGCAGGTGTCCGCCGACTGGGCGCGGCAGTGGCTGACCGCCCCGCGCTGGTGGTGGGCGGTGCGCGGGGTCGGCACGGCGGTGGTCGCGGTGGTGTGCCCGGCCGGCGCGGCGATCTCGCTGGTCGAGGTGGACGGGCTGGTCGCGCTGCTCGGCGCGGTGGTCGGGTGCGGGCCGCCGTGCGCCTGGTGGTTCGCCCGGCAGTCCCGGAACGCCCGCGCGATCGTGCGGGCCCACCGCGACCCGCAGGTCGAACCGGTGCCCTCGCCGGGCCTGGCGCTGCGCGCGGCGGCGGTGGTGGTCGCGGTCGGCGCAGCGGTGGCGTCGCTGGCCGTCGCCATCACCTACAACCGGTCGGTGAAGCCGGAGTGCCCGCCGTTCGCCGTCGACCAGGAGGTGCGCGAATGGCGGGAACGCGACCAGTTGGGCTGCCCGACCGGCGACACCCTGGTCGGGCCGGGCGGCGTGCGCCACACCCCGTGGGCGCACCCGGACGAGCCGATCCACCCGAAGGACGACGTCGTCTACGTCACGCCGGATGCCGGCCCGGTCCTGATGCCCGCCCCCATCTTCCACGCGTGGACGGCCACCGGCGGTCCGGCGGGACCGCTCGGGGAGCCCGAGGAGGGCGCGGACACCGGATCGGTGACCTACTTCAACTTCCGGGGCGGCTCCGTCCTGTTCCCGCCGGGCGGGCAGCCGGAAGTCCACAGAGGACGGAAGCACTCGTGGGACCGCGCACCGGGCGGGCCCTGCGAGCAGCACGACCGGCCCTGCGTCACCGACGCCCGCGCCGACGGCACGGACGTCCGCATCTCCTGGCGGTACGGCACGGCGGACGCGTTCAACGTCCGCTGGGGGCCGAGGGACCGGCAAGGCGCCATGGTCCAACGGGAGTCGGCCGGCTTCGAGTTCACCCTGCCCGACCTGGTCCCCTCGACCGCGTACGTGGTCACGGTCTCGGCGTGCCGCAAGCAGTTCCTGCGCCGGTCCGTGTGCACCCCGTTCTCGGTGCCGGTGATCGTCCGGGCCGGTTAGGCGCCGGCGGTGCGACCCGGGCACACCGCGCCGATGCTGCTCGTGCTCGCCCTGCGCTGGCTGGCGTTCGGCTGGATGCTGCTGCTGGCGCTGCTGGGCGGGCAGGTGCAGCGCCCGGTGGAGGCGGGCGTGGCGCTGGTCGTCACCGGCTGCTGGACGGCCTGGCTGACCCTGGCGGCCGTGCGGCGGACCGAACTCGTGCTCGTGGCCGACCTCGCGGTCGCGGTGGCCCTGATCCTGGTGTACGGCCACGTCTACCCGGCCAACGCGCTGCTGACCAGCCACCCGTCGTTCATGGGCGCGTACCCGACCGCAGCGGTCGCCGCGTGCGGCGTCGCGTACCGGATGCGCGGCGGGGCCGCCGCCGGCGCGCTGCTCGGGCTCTCGCTGCCGTTCGCCTACGCCACCAACGACGTCGCGCTGGCGGACGTGTCGTTCCTCCAGGTGCTGGCCATGCTCGGGTGGGGGTTGTCCTACGTCCTGCTGGGCAGTGCGGTGGGCGCCGCTGCGGCCCAGGTCGACGCGCTGCGGGGACAGGCCGCGCGGAGCAGCGAACGCGCCGCGCGGATGGCCGAGCGGCAGCGGCTCGCCGCCCAGATCCACGACGACGTGCTCCAGCAGCTCGGCCGGCTGCGGGCCCGGATCGGCGAGCTGTCCGACGACCCCGGGCTGGACGCCGTCGCGGAGGGCATCGCCCGGCAGGAGCACGCCCTGCGCGACCTCGCCCGCCACGACCCGACCCCGCCGCCGCAGGGCAGCACGTCGTTGCGGGACCGGTTGACCGCACTGGCCGAACGGCTCACCGAGGTCCCCGTCCGCCTCATCGCGAGCGGCACGGTCGTGCTGCCGTGCGACGTGGTGGACGAGATCGGCGCGGCGGTGCGGGAGCTGCTGACCAACGTGGTGAAGCACGCGCAGGCGCGGCAGGTCTGGCTGACCGTGGTGGACGACGGCACGGAGGTGGTGGTGAGCGTGCGGGACAACGGCGTCGGGTTCGCGCCCGACGACGGGACCGACGGGCTGGGGTTGCGGCTGTCCGTGCGGGCCCGGGTGGAACGCCTCGCCGGGCGCGCGCACGTGCGCAGCCGACCCGGCCACGGCACCGAGGTGGAGCTGCGCGTGCCGGTCGGCGCGCGCCGGACGCGGGGAGGGGCGGGGTGACCGAGGCGGTGCGGGTGCTCGTCGTGGAGGACCACCCCGTCACCCGGGACGGGGTCCGGACCGGCCTCGAACGCGGCGGGCGGGTGGTGGTCGTCGCCGAGGCCGTGGACGCGGCGTCGGCGTGCGCGGCGGCCGACCGGGTGCGGCCCGAGGTCGCCGTCGTGGACCTGCGGCTGCGGGACCGGCACGGGCGGCCCGCCGGGCACGGCACGGACGTGATCCGCCACCTGCGGCGCACGCTGCCCTCGGTGCGGGTGCTCGTGCTGTCCCAGGCGGACCCCGAGGAGGTGGTGGCCGCGCTCCGGGCCGGGGCCCACGGCTACGTCGCCAAGACCGCCACGTCGGCGGAGCTGGCGCGGGCGGTGGAGGCGGTGCTCACCGGCCCGGTGCTGCCGCCCGAGCTGGCCGCGCACCTGATCGGCGAGCTGAGGCAGGAGTGCCGGCCGCTCACCGGGCGGGAGCGCGAGGTGCTGCACTGCCTGGCGAAGGGCTGCGACAACCGCGAGATCGCCGAGGAGCTCGGCATCGCCGTGCGCACCGTCAACCGCCACCTGGAGAACATCCGCGGCAAGCTCCGCTCCCGCCGCCGCTCACACCTGATCCGCCTCGCCCGCGACCTGCGCGACGACTGAGCCGACCGCGCTGCCGCGATCCGGGGTGTTCCTCGGGCAGCACCCCGGATCGCGGCGGACGCGCGTGGTCGCCGCATCAGCCGATGGTGACCACCCGTGCCCAGGTCGGTGGTACGTCGGGCACGGGGTCGGCGTCGTGCTCGTCCCACCGGTCGTCACGGGGGAACAGGCCCACCACCGTGCGGCACGGTGGTGCTGCGTCCGGCCACGGCGTCTGGCCGTCGGTCAGCACGACGACGACGTCCGGGCGCGGACCGGTGCGCAGGGCCTGGGCGAAGCCGCTGCGCAGGTCCGTACCGCCGCCGCCCACCAGCGGGATGCCCTCCGCCCGGCACAGCGGGTGGGTGACGTGCGCGGCGGCGTCGCACGACAGCACCGAGACGAGGTCGCGCCCGCCGCCCACGGCGTGCACGATCGCGGCGATCTCGACCAGCGCGCTGCCCAGCTCGGCGTCGCTCACCGACGCGGAGGTGTCGACGACCACCCGGACGCGCGGCGGGCGTCGGCGCAGGCTGGGCAGGACGACGCCGGGCAGGCAGGACGACCGGCGCGCGGGCCGGCCGTAGGTGTAGTCCTCGCCCGCGCCGGAGCCGGCGACCGATGAGCGGACCGCCGCGCCCAGCAGGTCCCGCCACGGCTGCGGCGGGTGGAACGCCTCTTCCGCCCACCGCTGCCAGCGCTTCGGGACGCTGCCCGGTCGGGCGGTGATGCCGTGCGCCACCCGGAAGCGGACGGCGTCCCGCTCCTGGTCGCTGAGCCCGTGCGCGCCACCGGGTCCGACGTCCCACTCCCGCTCCAGGCCGTCGGCACCGCTGCCGCAGTCCAGCCAGGAGAAGCCGTCGGTGCGCGGCCCGAGCCGGAACTGCCGCAGGTAGTCTTCCATGAGCTGCCCGCCGGGCAGCGTGAGCATCTCCGGCCGGATCGCGCCCCGGGGTTCGGCCAACCCGTCGCCGAACACGTCGTCGTTGATCTCGAAGTCGGCCGCGAAGTTCATCCGCAGTCGCTCCCCCGGCCCGCTCAGCCCGTGCTCCACCGCGAACCGGTCGCTGCGCCCGTGGTGGTCGCGCAGCAGGTGGGACACCTCGTGCACCCACGCCCCGGCCAGCTCCTCCACCGGGGTGCGCGCCACGAACGCCGGCGAGGCGTAGCAGCGCCAGTGCCGGTCCACGGCCATCGTCGGGACGTGCCGCGACTCCACCACGTGCAGCGCGAACAACGCGGTCGCCAGGTACGGCCGGCACCGGACCGCGTGCAACCGGGCGGCGTAGAGCTTCTCCTCGTCCAGGCCCCGCGTCACCGGCGGACTCCCGCTCCGGCGGCGGCGCGGTCGGCCCGCCGGGACAGCGACACCGCGCCCGCCAGCCGCTCGACCGCCGCCGGGACCTGCCAGCCGTCACGGCGCAGCGCGGCGAGGGTGGCCGCCGGCACGACCACGAGGTCCGGTGCCCCGGTGTCCAGCGCGCGCACCAGCAGCGCCCACGCCGCGTCCCAGCGGTTCTGGTCGGGGCGTGCGCGCACGGCCTCCACCACGCCGTCGAGCACCACCTGGCGCAGGTCGCCGCGTTCGGGCAGGACGGCCGCCGCCGGGTCCGCGAGCAGGGTCTCGGGGTCGGGCAGGTCCAACCGGTCCATGCCGGCCGGCAGCTCCAGGCCCGGCCCGTCCCCCACCGTGCCCCGCACCAGCGTCGACAGCACGTCCCGGGAGGTGCCCGCCGCCGTGGCGAAGGCGACCAGCCGCAACGCCATCTCCCAACTGCGCGGTGAGGGCCACGGGCCGCCGCGGCCGGCCTCGTTCTGCGGCAGCCGGTGAACGAGCCCGGGGCGCGCGGCGAGCAGCGCGCACACCGCTCGACGGGCGAACGCGACGGCCTCGGGCAGCCGTGCCGGGTCGAGCACCGGCAGCGCCGACCGTGGCCACGTGCCGCCCAGGCCGCGCACGACGACCTCGTGGTCGTGGGCCCACTGGAGGTGGACGAACCGGTTGGCCAGCGGGGCGCTGAGCTCCCAGCCGTCGGCTGCCGAGGAGCGCGGGTTGGCGGCGGCGACGATCCGGACGCCCGGTGGGAGCCGCAGGGCGCCGATCCGGCGTTCGAGGACCACGCGCAGCAGCGCGGCCTGGACGGCGGGCGGCGCGGTGGACAGCTCATCCAGGAACAGCAGCCCGTGGCCGGCCCGGACCAGGCGCACGGCCCAGTCGGGCGGGGCCATCGGCACGCCCTGCACGGCCGGGTCGTCGCCGACCACCGGCAGGCCGGCGAAGTCGGAGGGCTCGTGCACGCTGGCGATCACGGTGGTCAGCGGCAGGTCCAGCGCGTCCGCGAGCTGGGTCAGGGCCGCGGTCTTGCCGATCCCCGGCTCACCCCACAGCAGCACCGGCAGGTCGGCGGACACGGCCAGCGTGAGGGCCTCCAACCGGGGGTCGGCACGCGGCTCGGTGGAGGTGTCGCGGAGCAGGGCGAGCAGGTCGGCGGCGGTGTCGAGCGGTCGGGCGGGAGCCGCCTCGGACGGGGAGTCCACTGCGGCGAGGTGTGCGGACACGGGTGATCACCTTAAGGTCTGTCGTGGGGCCGTGCGTCGGCCCGAGCGGGGGTACGGCGAGGTTCGAGGTCAGCGACGGGTCGCGTGACGCGGGCGGGCGCGGAGGTCACGGCGGTCCGCGTCCCGGGTGGACGGGACCGGCCCGGGACCCGCGAGCCCCGTGCGGTACAGGCCGTGCGCGACTCGGCGGCGTACCGCCGTTTCCAGCGCGTCGCGCAGCGGGCCGTCGCGCAGGAGCGCGTCGGGACCGAGCAGGTCCTCGACGGCGGCCAGGGCTCCGGCGGTGTCGCCGTGGTCCAACCGGGCCTGGACGTCCACAAGGGACTCCGGCGTCCGGTGCACGTCGTCGATCGCCCGCAGGCACGGCAAGGGCGTGCCGCCCAACGCGACCAGCAGCTCTTCGCGGCGGATCTCGTCGGGGTCGTGGTCCAGCGGCACGAGCACGCCGCCCGCCACGCCGATCCGGTGCGTGGCACCACGGCACTCGACCAGGCGCGGGCCCTCCGGGCCGTCCGGGCTCCGCGCCGCACCGGTCGGCAGCCGCTCCGGCAGGAGTGCTTGCACGACAAGGGGATGCAGCCGGTCGACGTCGACCAGCCCGGCGTGCAGCAGCTCCAGGTCGGGCAGGACCCAGGTCGCGGCGTCGGGCAGGACCGGCCGGCCACGGTCCCGGTCGGTCGGAGCGGTCGCCGTGAACTGCCCGGCGGGTCTCCCCGGTACCACGACCACCTGGTGCCGGTGGTCGAGCCGCACGGTCACGCTGCCGTCCGCAGACGCTTCCGCACGCAGCACCAGCGCGGCTTCCGCCGCCCAGCGGTGCACGGCGCAACCGATGCCTCCGAGCCCGGCGGGCGTTGCGGCGTCAGGGCTTCGGGGCCACTGCCCGGCCCCGCTGCGCTCCGCCAGCTCACCGGCCCTGCGGGCGTCCCACAGGTGGCGGTGCAGGTCGAGGCGGAACCGCCGGTGGGGCCGGGGGTGCGGGTGCCCGCGCGCGGTGGCCACGGCCGGTTCCCACAGCGCGAGGCCGATCCGCTGGCCAGCACCCGCCCACGCCGGCGGCGTGCGCGCCACGAGGTGCACCTCGTGGCCGTCGTCGGTCGGCGGCGCGTACCGGGCCAGGGAGACGGTGAGCCCCGGCCGCAGCAGTCCGTCCGGGCGGACCCTCGGGAAGTGCCAGCGCAGCAGGTCGGGGGCCAGGTGCCGGAGGTCGGCCCGGACCTGGTCCGCGAGCCGCCGGCCGTGCGAGCGCCGCACGGCCCCGAGGGAGAGGTCCACGTCGACGCGCGCGGCGGCACAGGCCCCGGCCCAGTCGCCCACCGCCCGGCGGGCAGTGGCCGCGTCGATCGTGGAGGATGGCACGGCGAATTCGCGCACGTGCGACCAGAACAGCAGGCGGGAGTTCTCGTTCGCGGTGGTGGGGTGCATCAGCACTCACCTTTGGCGAACGAAACCCCCGATCCGATCGAGTGGGTAGTCATCGTGGGTGAGCGCAGCAAAGGATCTTCGCGGGGCACGCCCCTCGTCAGACCACGACCGGGGTGGCGGGCTACAGGTCGGCCCACGACCTCGACCCCGTGGCGTCCTCCTGCCACGGGGCCCACCGGACGACGCCGTGGTCCGACGCGAACACGTCCAGGTGGTCGGCGTACCGGGCGACCGCCGTCACCGTCGCCCCCGGTGCGGCAGTGCCGCCGGGGCCGGGGATCCAGGCGTGCCACCGCTCGGCGAGGTTCCCCCACGTGGTCCGGGCGTTGCCGCCCGGGTCGACGGTGACCAGGTCCAGTTGCAGCGGGTTGCGGGCCACGACCGACACGGTCGCGCCGGGCGGGGCGACGCCGTCGGTCACCTGCGGCCAGTCGACCCGGCGGTGGAAGCACACCGGCAACTCGGAGTGCACGAGCAGGTTCGGCGAGCCCGCGCCCGGGTCGCGGACCTGGTGGAGCGTGACCTTGGCGAGCAGGGCCTCCTTGACCTGGCGCGGGTCGCCAAGGGGCTGAGGGTCAGGTAGCGCGCGACGACGCCCGCGACGTGCGGGGAGGCCGTCGACGTCCCGCTGAGCACGGCGGTGTCCCGGTCGTGCCGGTTGTACACGGGCACAACGTTGACGCCGGGCGCGAACAACGCGACGCACGGCCTTCGGCACCCGCACCGAGACCAGGCAAACGTTCTTGGCGACGCCGTGGGTCCTGCCGCCGAGGGTGCCGGCCACGTGCGTGCCGTGAGTCCGGCAGTCCTGGCCGCCGCCGGTGGCGTTGTGGCCGTTGATCGCCCGGCCGCCGAAGTCGTGGGCGTACGACCGGGACAGCGGGAGTGCGCGCTGGTCGACCCGGTCGAGGCCGGTGTCGGCACGGCTCGACCAGGCGCGGCGACAGGGCGGCGGCCCGCGCCTCCGGTGACCGCGCGCCCGGCGGTTCCCGGAGCACGACGAGGAAACTGCCGACCACGGACCACATGAGCACTCCTGTCCGGCAGGGAGAACCACCGGAGATCGGGGTCCACCCGGCCGGCCGGCGCTGTCCAAGTCGTGGTTCCGATGCGCGCAGAGGTCGGCGCTGTGCGCGTGGCCGGCCCTCGGCCGTGGTCAGACCTGCGGCATCAGGCTGCGGGCGACGGTGGCGGCCACCTCGTAGAAGGCGGTGACGTGCCGCCGGTGGTCGCCTTTGCGCCGGGCGATCACCGCTTCGCTCAGGCCCGCCTCGGGCACGTCGAGGAACCGCAGCGGGGCACCCGGTGCCGGCGGCCGGCTGCGCGCGATCTCCGAGCACATGGCGATGACGTCCGGGTTGTGCGCGAGGGTCTGCGCGATCTCGGGCACCGACCACGCCTCGGTGACGTACTGCGCGGGCGCGTCCCCGTTGCGGAAGTCGTTGAGCAGCCAGTGGTCCCCGACCTCCGGCGGGGTCCGCGCGGGGCGGGCGGCCAGGATGGTGAGCGGCAGGACGTCGGCCAGGGCGACGGACCCGGCGTCCGCGAGCGGGTGCCGCTCGTGCACGACGACCACCCGGCGCTCCCGGTACAGCGTGTGCCACGAGTGCCGCGCCGGGTTCAGCGGCAGCCTGGTGAACGCCACGTCCACCTCGTCCCGCACCAGCGCGGTGTAGGCGCGGGCGACCGGCAGCTCGGCGCGGAAGTGCAGGCGGACGTCCGGGAACGCGGCGGCGAACGCGGCCAGGATCGACTGGGTCAACGAGCCCGCCGCCGCGTAGATCATGCCCACCCGCAGGTCGCCGGACGCCTTCATGGCGGCTTCCCGCGCGGCGCGCACGCCGTCGTCCACGGTGGTGAGCGCCCGGCCGGCCGGTTCCACCAGCGCCCGCCCGGCCGGGGTGAGCCGGGGACCACCCGGCAGCCGGTCGAACAGCGCGTGCCCGAGCACCCGTTCCAGGGCGCGGATCTGCTGGCTGAGCGTGGGCTGGCTGACGTGCAGCCGGGCGGCGGCGCGGGTGAAGCCGTTCTCCTCCACCACGGCCAGGAAGTAGCGCAGGTGACGCAGCTCGACCATGATCATCCCCCTGCGGATGCGGCCCTGCGCCGACAGTATCGGCCCGAGCTGCCGACGAACCCGGCCTATCGGCGCATTGTCGCCACCTCTCCACCTCCCCCCTGCCGGTGGCACCGCTCCCCCGCCCGGCTGTCCCGCAAGTTCCCTTGACCCGTCCGGTGGCTACCGCTATGCCTGTCCGGGGGATACCGACCACAGGGGGGACGTCGGTGGTGGAGTTCCGTTTGCTCGGCGGTGTCGCGCTGCACGTCGACGGCCGCGAGGTGGACCTCGGTCCCGCGCGGCAGCGGTGCGTGCTGGCGGTGCTGCTGGTCGAGGCCAACACCACGGTGTCGGCCGAGAACCTGATCGACCGGGTCTGGGGCGACCGGCCGCCGGTGCGCGTGCGCGGCGCGCTGCACAGCTACGTGGCGCGGCTGCGGCGCGCGCTGGCCCCGGAGTGGGCGACGATCAGCCTGCGGAGCGGCGGCTACCTCCTGACCGTGGACGAGCAGACCGTGGACGTGCACCGGTTCCGCCACCTGGTCGGCCAGGCGCGCGCGGCGACCGACGACCGGCAGGCGTCGAACCTCGGCGGGCAGGCGCTGGAGCTGTGGCGCGGCGACCCGTTCACCGGGGTGGAATCGGCCTGGCTGGCGTCGGTCCGCGTCACCCTGGAGCGGGAGCACTTCGACGTCCGCCTGGACCAGTACGACCGGCGGTTGCGGGTCGGCGGGCACTCCGCGCTGCTGCCCGCGTTGCGGCCGAGGTGGGCGCGCACCCCCTGGACGAGCGGCTGGCCGGGCAGCTCATGCTCGCGCTGTACCGGAGCGGGTGCCAGGCCGAGGCCCTCGACGTCTTCCAGGAGACCCGGCGGCGGCTGGCCGACGACGTCGGCGTCGAACCCGGCCCGGACCTCCAGCGCCTCCAGGCGCGGATCCTGCGCGCCGACCGCGACCTGACCGCGTCGCCCGCCGGGGAGGTGCGGCGGCACAACGACCTCCCCGGCGACCTGCCGGACTTCACCGGGCGGGAGGAGGAGATCGCCGCGCTGCGGTCGCTGCTGCCGACCGGCGACGGCCGGGGCGGCGCGGCGGTCGTCGTCGCCGTCGACGGCATGGCCGGTGTCGGCAAGACCGCCTTCGCCGTGCACGTCGCCCACGGCCTGGCCGATCGCCACCCCGACGCGCAGCTGTTCCTGGACCTGCACGGCCACACCGCCGGGCGCGAGCCGCGCGACCCCTCGGACGCGCTGGACGCGCTGCTGCGCGGGCTCGGCGTGCCCGGCAGGAGGATCCCGGACGACCCGGAGGCGCGGGCGGGCCTGTGGCGGTCGGTGCTGGCCGACCGGAAGGCGGTGGTGGTCCTCGACAACGCCGTCAGCACGGCGCAGGTCCGGCCGCTGCTGCCGGCCAACCCGGACTGCCTGGTGCTGATCACCAGCCGACGCCGGCTCACCGACCTGGAGTCGACCCGCACGCTGAGCCTGGACGTGCTGCCGCCGGGCGACGCGGAGGCGCTGTTCGCCCGGATCGTCGGCGACGACCGCGCGGTGGCCGGGTCGCGGGCGGTCGGCGAGGTCGTGCGGCTGTGCGGCCGGCTGCCGCTGGCGGTCCGGATCACGGCGGCCCGGCTGCGCTCGCGCCCGGCCTGGACGACCGCGCACCTGGTGCAGCGCCTGCGCGAGGAGCGGCGGCGGCTGGGCGAGCTGACCACCGGCGACCGGAGCGTCGCCGCCGCGTTCGGGCTGTCGCACCGCGACCTCGCGCCGACCCACCAGCGGCTGTTCCGGCTGCTGGGCACCCACCCCGGCACCGACTTCGACGCCCACCTGGCCGCTGCCGTGGCGGATTCCGACCTCTACGAGGCCGAACGGCTGGTGGAGGACCTGCTCGACGTCCACCTGCTCCAGCAGCGCACTGCGGGCAGGTACCGCTTCCACGACCTGCTGCGCGCCTACGCCGCGCAGTCGACCGCCGACACCGACAGCCCGGACGTCCGGCACGCGGTGCTGACCCGCATCCTGGACTACTACCTGCACACCAGCTCCGCGGCCATGGACGTCGTCGCCCCGGAGAAGCGCGGGATGCGACCCGGTTCGCCGATGCCCGCGACGCCGGTCCCTCCCGTGTCCGACCACGAGCAGGCGCTGTCCTGGTTGGAGGGCGAGCGGGCCAACCTCGTCGCGGTCGCCACGCAGGCCGCCGACCACGGCCGCCCGACCCAGGCGGGCCACCTGTCGGCGACGCTGTGGCGCTACCTGCTGGTCGGCGGCTACTTCGACGACGCCCTCGCCCTGCACACCGTGGCCATCACGACCGCGCGCAGCACCGGAGACCGGTTCCGGGAGGGTGAGGCGCACTTCCACATCGGGTTCACCTACTGGCGGCTGGGACGCTCCGAGCAGGCGCTCGCCCACCTGGAACGGGCGCTGGTGCTGGCCGAGGAACTGCGCGACCACGCCCTGCACGCGCGGGCGCTGTTCGGCATGGGCCTGGCGCACTGGGGGCTGGGCCGCTACCACGAGGCGCTCGACCGCTACACGCGCGGGCTCGCCCTGGCGCGGCAGCTCGGGGACCGGGGACTGGAGGGCCAGGCGCTGGTCGGCATGGGGTTCAACCACTGGGGCCTGGGCCGGTTCGCCGACTCGATCGAGCACCACCGGCAGGGCCTCGACGTGGCCCGCGACACCGGCGACCGGGGCCTGGAGGGCTACCCGCTGGTCGGCACGGGGCTCGCGCTCGGGAGCCTGGGCCGGTACGAGGAGGCCCTCGATTACCACGTGCGCGGGCTCCGCCTGGCGCGGGAAGCCGGCGACCGCAGCCTGGAGGGACGCGCGCTGACCGGCTCGGGTGCGGCCTGCCGGGGCCTGGCGCGGCACGAGGAAGCCCTCGACCACGACCTGCGCGGGCTCCGCCTCGCCCGGGAGATCGGCGACCGGAGCCTGGAGGGGCGCGCGCTGACCGGGCTGGGCTCGACCTGCCGGGGCCTGGGGCGGCACCGCGAGGCCCTCGCCCACTTCGAGCAGGCGCTCGACCTGGCCCGCGCGACCGGCAACCGCAACCTGGAGACCGAGGCGCTGAACGGACTGGGCGAGACCACGCGCGGCACCGCCGACCCGGCCGCCGCCCTGGCCCACCACCGGGAAGCGCTCGCCCTCGCGTGCGAGACCGGCAACCGGGCCGAGCAGGCGCGCGCCCACGGGGGCATCGCCCACGCCCACGACGACCTGGACCGGCCCGACGAGGCCCTCCGGCACCGGCACCGCGCTGCGGCCCTCCGGCACGAGCTGGGCACGCCGGACACCGACGGGACCCGCGTCCTGAAGGGGTGAAGCCGACCCCCGGACGTGTCGGGTTGTGCCGAACGGGACCGGGAGGCTCACCGCCGGTCGATCTCGCCGGCCCGGGGCGCAACGCCATCGGGCGGTCGGCCACCACGTCCGGTCGACGCCCCTCGACAGGGCCGTCGCGCCACCTCCACCCTGGTCGGCGCGCGGCCACGCCCGGACCGCGCCCAGGACGCGCGGGTCGGCCCGCGCCGGTGCCGGGAGGAGGGGACGTGGTCGCTACCCTGCGCCGCGTGACCACCGACGACGCCGTCACCGAGCGGCCCCCCGCCCCGTCCGCCGAGGTCCCGCCGACGGCGGACGGCAGAGCACCGCACCCGTTGGTCGGCCTGGTGTCGGTCACCGGGGCGCGACGCCCGCGCAACTGCGACCGCGCCGCGCACGAGGTGGTCGGCGGGGTGGTGGCCGGCGCGGTGGTGGACGGGTCGGGTTCCACGCCCGAGTCGGCGCGGCTGGCGGCCGACGCCGCCCCGGTCGCCGCACGCGTGACCGCGCGCCGCCGCAGCCCCGTGCACGGCATCGCCACGGCGTCCGAGCTGTGCTTCGACCCCGACGACCCGCTGTCGGGTGCGACGGGGGCGATCGTGGCCGCCGTGTCCCGCCCCGGCCTGCGGTGGCTGGTCGGCTGGGCCGGTGACAGCACCGCCACCGCCGTGCGCGACGACGGGCGCGCGCACCGGGTCACCACACCGCACACCTACGGCCAGAAGCTGCGGGCACGCGGCGAGCAGGAGTCCGTCGCGCGCACGCACGACCACCGGCTGGTCAACGACCTCGCCCGGGTCGGCTGGTACGGCGTGTCCGGCGTCGAGGTCACCAAGCCCACGCCGGTGCTGGTGCTGGCCTCCGACGGGCTCAAGATCACCGTCGAGCAGGTCGCCGGGATCGCGGCCGACCACCCCGCCGACCCCGGCGCGTGCGCCCGCGCGCTCGTGTCGGCCGCCCAGGCGGCGGGGTCGGGCGACGACATCACCGTGCTGGTCCTGCACCACCCAGACCACCCGGGCGACGGTTCCGGGTCGGAGCGCACGACCGAAGTGGAGAGGGACGGGACATGACGAGCAGAGCAGGCCGCGAGGACGACACCGAGGACACCGTCGAGTTCGAGGGCAACAACGAGATCACCGACGTGTTCCCCGTGGTGGAGGGCGACTGACCAGCACCACCGACCGGTCCGGGGACGGGACCGCCGGTCCTCGCCGCCCCGGGCCTCCTCCGCCGCCGGGGCGGGAGCGCCGGGCGCCGGGTCCGCGCGAGGGGTTCCGGCGTTTGGCGGTCCACCCCGGCGGGGATACCCGGGTGCACGGACGTGCGCTCGGGGGGCGGGATGGACGACGAGGTTCGGCGGGCTCGTGACGAAGTGACCAACATGGTCGCACTGCGCCCGGACGTCACCAGAGCACGGGAGCCGGTGCCCCGTGGGCTGCTGTGGCGCGACATCCGCTGGGCGCTGGCGGCCGGCGTCCTGGACCTGTCGGCCGGGGCGGCGGTGGTCGCCACCGGAACGGACACGTGGCACACGTCCGCCGCCGGTACCGTTCTGGGCATCGCGGGCGGGCAGGCGATCATCGAGGGCTTCCACGAAGTGCACCGCCGGACCCGGCACGCCGCCCGCCTGCGGGAGCACGGCCCGGACGCGGCCGACACCCTCCTAGCGCTCCAGGCCGACCGCCCGTTACCGCGCTGGGCCTTGGCCGTGCGGGTGGTGTACGAGCTGCTGCTGACCGTCCTGGCGGTGATCGCCCTGTTCCACGCGTGGCCCGAAGGCGCTCCCGGCTGGGCGCTGACCGCTGCGGTGCTGACCGGTCGGCTCGCCGCCGCCGCCTCGCACGCCCACTACGTCCGGCGCGGGCGCCTCTGGTACCGCGACTTCGCCCGCCTCGACGGCATCGCCCTGCCGCCCCTGCCGGACCGCTGGCGCGTCATCGCCCGACCGCGATCCGGTAGCCCGAGCCCCGGACGGTGAGCACCAGCGTGGGGTCGTCGGGGTCGGGCTCGACCTTGCGGCGCAGCCGGCGGATGTGCACGTCGAGCAGCCGGGTGTCGCCGAAGTAGTCGTAGCCCCAGACGCGTTGCAGCAACTGCTCCCGGGTGACGATCCGGCCCTGGGCGGCGGCCAGCTCGACCAGCAGCCGGAACTCCGTGCGGGTGAGGTGCACCTCGACGCCCGCCCGGTGCACGGTGCCCGCGTCCGGGCGGACCTCCAGGTCGCCGAACCGCAGCACCTCGTCGTGCCGGCCGCCGCCGCGCCGGCGCAGCAGCGCCCGGATGCGCGCCGCCAGCTCGCCCGCGACCAGCGGCTTGGTCACGTAGTCGTCGGCACCGGCCTCCAGGCCGGCGATCACGTCGGCGGTGTCGGTGCGGGCGGTGACGATGATGATCGGCAGGTCGCCACGCGCCCGCAGGGTGCGGCAGACCTCCAGCCCGTCCACGCCGGGCAGCATCAGGTCCAGCAGCACCACGTCGAACGTGCCGTGGTCGAGCGCGCGCAGGGCGTCCTCGCCGGAGACCGCGTCGGAGACGGCGAACCCCTCGTCGCCCAGCGCGAGGCCGAGCGCCTGCCTGATGTGCTCGTCGTCCTCGACCAGCAGTACCGAGTGGTCCATGTCCCGCCGATCCTCGCCCGTGGGCCGCACCCGACGCCACCCCCGCCCGCCGGCGACCGGGGATCGCAAGCCGATCGCAAGGTTGCGCCACGGGGTCGTCTGCCACTGTTGACGCCGGCAGCCGCCACGATCGCAGGCGCTGCTCCCGTGCCGGCCGCCGAGGCGTGCCGGCGCGTGCCCGACACCCCCCGGACCGTCCCGAAAGTCGATGCTTCCGCTGTGACCGCCATCCCCGGTGAACACGACCCCTCCACCCTGCTCCTGATCTGCGACAGCTGCGGTCAGGCGTTCCACGGTGACCCCCACCCGCGCACGTGGGAGGCGCTGTGGGCCAGAGCGGTGGGGGTGGGGTGGCGCGGGCACGACCGCCGCGTCGGCCCGCACAGCTGCCTGCGCTGCGTCGCCTGACCCCGTGCCGCCGGATTCCGTACCGCCTGATTGCGTGCCGCACCGCACCGGAGCGGCACCACGGACCCGCACGGAAGGGATCGCGCGGTGACCGCCCACGAAGACACCGCCATGCTGGTGATGGTCGAGCCCGGGACGCCGTCGTCCGACGAGGTGACCCGGTGGCTGCGGGAGCGGCTGCACGGCCGGCCCGACCACGAGGTGACCCGGGTCGGCGTCGTGGCGGGCGAGCTGGTCGACAACGCGTGGCAGCACAGCGGTCCGCCCTACGTCCTGCGGTTGACCTGGGCCCCGGACCGGGACGTGCTGGTGGTCAGCGTGTTCGACCACCCGACCACGCCCATCGGCCCGTGGCGGCCCGGCGCGGGGCTGGCCCTGGTCGAGGTCCTGTCGGCCGGCTGGGGCGTGGAGACCGCCGGCAACGGCGCGGTGGTGTGGGCCGAGCTGCGGTTCGAGGACTGACTCCGCGCGGCGGCCCGGCCACAGGTGCCGGCCGCGCCTGTGCGGCCGGCACCTGGTCCTGCACCCGGAAGGCTCGTGGCGGTGCGGTGCGCCGGTGGTGCTCTCGTGGCGGTGGGCTCGTGGCGGTGGAGTCCACGGTGGCGGACAATCGCGCTGCGGGACCTTGCGATCGGCTTGCGATCGGCGTGAGCCGGTGGGACGCGTTCCCGCTCCACGTGAAGATCGGGAGGCCATGGACCGTCGCACGCCCTCCACCGAGCACGTCGGGCACGTCGGGCACGTCGGGCACGTCGGGCCGGCACCCGGCCGGACGGCGGCGGCTCCGGGCCCCGGCGGTCCGAGGGGTGCCGCCGGGCCGGGCCGATCGGCGGCGGCGTGCCCAAGCTGACGTTGCGCTGGCGGGTGGCGGTCGTCCTCGGCGTCGGGTCGCTGCTGCTGACCAGCACGCTGGCGATCGCCGTGTGGAACCTGTCGTCGGGCTACCTGCTGCGCCAGCGCGAGCAGGGCGCGAGCCGCCAGGCCGAGGTCAACGCGCGGCTGGTCAACGAGTCGCTGCGCACCGGCTCGGACGGGCTCAAGGAGCTGCTGACCGGCCTGACCACGGTGGCCGACTCGACCGTGCTGCTGTTCCGCCCCGGCGAGGTGCTGACCAGCGGGCGGCAGATCGACACCGCCGAGGTGCCCCGACGGCTGGTCACCCTCGGCCGGGACGGCGTGCCGGCGTCCCAGCGCCTCGTCGTCGGCGGCATCCCGGTCCTGGCGATCACCCTGCCGATCACCGCCGCCGACGGCGCGTACGTGGAACTCGCGCCCCTGACCCAGCTCGACCGCACGTTCCGGTTCCTCAGCGCGGTGCTCGTCGCGGGGACCGTGGTCAGCGGGCTGCTCGGGGTCGCGCTCGGGTCGTGGGCGTCCCGGCGCGCGCTGCGGCCGTTGCGGGAGCTGACCGACGCCGCGTCCCGGATCGCGGGCGGCGACCTGCGCGCCCGGCTGCCCACCCAGACCGACCCCGACCTGACACCGCTGGCCACCACCTTCAACGCCACCGCCGAGGCCCTGGAGCGGCGGGTGGTCAAGGACGCCCGGTTCGCGGGCGACGTCAGCCACGAGCTCCGCTCCCCGCTCACCACCATGGTCAACGCCGCCGCCGTCCTGCGCCGCCGCCGCGACGAGGTCCCCGGCACCGCCGGCAAGGCGTTGGAGCTGCTCACCTCCGAGGTCGACCGGTTCGCCCGGATGGTGGTCGACCTGCTGGAGATCTCCCGGGGCGACCAGCGGCCGGACGACGAGGCGCTGGAACCGATCGACGTGGCCGTGCTGGTCCACAACGTGATCGCGTCCCGGCCCGGCGCGGGGGTCGGGGTGGAGGCCGACTCCCCCGCGCCCCAGGTGCTCGGCGACCGGCGGCGGCTGGACCGGGTCGTGGCCAACCTGCTCGACAACGCCGACCGGCACGCCGGCGGCGCGGTCCGGGTCGCGGTGACCCGCCGCGCGGGCGCGGTGCGGCTGGAGGTGGACGACGCCGGCCCCGGCGTGCCCGCCGACCTCCGCGACCGCATCTTCGACCGGTTCGACCGGGGCCACCGCGCCGGCAGCCGAGGGGGCGACACCGGCAGCGGGCTCGGCCTGGCCCTGGTCGCCCAGCACGTCCAGCGGCACGGCGGCCAGGTCCGGGTGGAGGAACGCCCCGGCGGCGGCGCCCGGTTCGTCGTGGAGATCCCGGAGTCGGAGCGGTGACAGGCAATGATCAGGAGCGGTGGCCGGGGTGTCCGGGGTGATGGTTCGGTGCGTTGAACGGGGAGGTGGTCGGGCGGTGAGGAACCTCGTGGTGCTGCTCGCGGCGGCGGCGGTCGCCTCGGGCGTGCTGGGCGGGTGCGGGGTCACGACCCAGGACGAGCCCCAACCGCTGGTGACGTCCACCGCGAACCCGGCGGCCACCCCGACCCTGACCCAGCGCCCGGACCCGCCGTCGACGTCCTCGACCACGACGACCCCGGGTGAGCCGACCGACGGGTCCGCCACGGCGGCCGGGGCCGCGTCGAGCACCCCCGCCGCGCCCGGGGTCGTGACCCCGCCGCCCCGGCCGGGGTGACCGATCGTCAGGGAGTCGTCAGGTCCCCCACCTGCCGCTTCCCGCACCATGGTTGACGATCGGTCCCCCACCGCCGGGAGAAGCATGAACCCCCACGACGACGATCCGGTGTGCAGAGACGTCGCAACGCGCCTGGCCGCGCAGTTCGGCGGAACCCTGTCCGGCCGGACCGTGACCACGACCGTCCGCCAGGCCCACGCCGACCTGCGGGGGCAGATCGTCCCGGAAGCGCTCGGCGAGATGCTGCACCGACTGGCGCACCACCGCCTCAACGACCTCTGCCGGACCGCGCGGAGCCGATGACCCGCGTAGTGGGCTGATCGCGCACGAACGGTCCGCAGTCGGCCTCCGCCACCGCCCGCACCGAATCCGGACAGGGTCGCAAACCATCCGTTGCGGTGCTCTTGGCTGACCGCCCGTGCCTGTGGTCATTGTGGGTTACCGCCACCTCCGCAGTGAGGTGACGGCAGCCGGGACACCGTCCCCCTCCGCCAGATCCGGGAAGCACCCGATACCGGCAAGAGTTGCAAAAGCCGTGAACCGGGTGACAGCCCCGAATCCGCCTTCCGCGCCCGGTGCTCGGCGACTGCACTGGTCGGCGAGGACCCCGGTCAGCCGGGGTCGACCACCGGAGAGGACGGAAGATGCCCATTCTTCGCAAGGTCGTGACCAGTGGGGTCGCGGTCGTCGCAGCACTGGCCATGGTGACCGGTACCGGTTCCGCCGCACCGGCGGACGAGCTGGACCACCAGCTTCCCGCCTGCAACGTCAAGAACTTCCCGAACCAGGTCTGGAAGACGGTGTGGACGGACGCGCCCGCCTACTACCTGCTGGGCAACGGCAAGAAGGAGAAGAAGGGAACCCTGACGAAGGGCAACCGGTACGTCTACTGCCAGAAGAACTGGGGGAAGGACTACCGGCAGTCGGTGACGGACGGTACCGGCAGGACTTACACGAACACGTGGTGGGCGCTGACGAACATCCCCAACGTGCGGAACGTGTGGGTGAACGTGATCTACCTCAAGGGCGGCAACAACGACCAACCCGAACCCGGCGTGCCCCAGGGCAGCTGAACACCCGGCGTCCCGGGGGCGGGGCCTTCCTCGCCCCCGGGCGGGAGTCGGTCGCAGCCGTGGAACTCGCGCCCCCGGTTCCTGCGACGGGTACTTGCCGGTGATCAGCTCAATCCAGGATCACGGGCAGTGCTGGCCTGGAGACGGCTGCCGGTTCACCCGCAGGGTGACGGTCGACCCCGACACCGCCGCAGAGCCGCCCGCCGGGGTCTGGGACTGCACGTAGGGCGGGCCGCAGTCGACGTAACCCGGAGCGGACCTGGCCACGAAACCCGCGGCTCGGACCGCTGCGACCGCGTTGGCGAGGTCCTGCCCCACGACGTTCGGCACGATGCCCGTCGAGTACGGCGACGTCTCCTGCGCGGCCTGCGAGACCCCCGGTGACGGGCTCGCGGACGCAACACCGCCCGGCACCAGCAACGCCAGGGCGGCAATCACCGCAGCCGCACCACCGGACAACCGTCGGCGACCTGTTCCACGCATGGGCGCACTCCTCTTCTACAAGTGACGAGCCGCAACCATTCGACGTTCCGCCGTGCCAGGCGCGTAAATCGTGCCGTGGCCACGTGTTTCATCGTACGGGGCCACGGCGGTGTGATCGGCCGCCACATGGAGCCACCACCTTGCGCCGTTGTAGCGAATGCTCAGCCCGACGCGAGGAAGTCGGCCAACCGCTCGGTGTCCTCGAGGTAGCGCTCGTACGGGAAGCCGGCCGCGACGAGCCCGGCGCGGAGCTCGTCGTAGAGCGGCTTCCCGGCGGTGTGGAAGGCTTTCCGGCCGGCTTCGGTGAGGCGGACCAGCCGCCGCCGCGCGTGGTCGGGGTCGGTGGTGATCTGCACCAGGCCGTCGGCTTCGAGCGGTCGCAGTGCGCGGCTGATCGCCGGGTCGGACACCGACAGGGCCTGGGCGAGTTGGTGCTGCGTCGCCGGCTCGACGCCCTCCAGCGTGCCCAGCAGCCGCAGTTGGCTGTAGCTCAGGCCGTCGAGGTCGTCGACGCGCCGTCGGGCCGCGTCGCCCAGCAGCATGACCACGCGGTGCAGCAGGTCTGCGAGTCCGTCATCCACGGCACCACCCTACCCTAGTGTTGACTGATTAATATTAACTAGGTAAGACTGACGTCGTGGACACCTTCTCCTTCCTCGCCCGCTCCGCCTTCCCGCTGGTCTGGATCGTGGTCCCAGCCATCGGGGCGTACCTGCGGACCCGCCGCTCCCCGTCACCCCGGCACGCGCTGGAAACCTGGCAGCGCTGGTGGGCCATCGGTGCCTTCGGCTTCGGCAGCCTGTGGATGACCGTCGCGTTCCTGACCGTCCCCGACGAGATGGCGGCGGTGATCGGCTTCGAGCGGACGCCCTTCATGACCGAGATCGCCTTCGCCAACCTGGCGCTGGCCGTCATGGGCTTCCGGGCCGCCTCGGCGTCCGCGCGGGAACGCATCACCATCGGGCTCGGCGGCGGGATGTTCCTGTGGGGAGCCGCGATCGGCCACTTCCACCAGTGGTTCGCCAACGGCAACCACGCCCCCGGCAACACCGGTGGCGTCATCGTCAACGACATCCTGATCCCGGCAGTCATGATCGTCCTGGCCATGCGCTCCCGACGACTGGCGGCCACACCCCAGCCGGCAACCGCCTGACACCGGGCGAGCCGGCCTCGGTGACGATCTCCTGGCGGCCCGGTTGATCACTCGGCAGTATGGGACCATGCCAGCCGATCACCGGAGTTCTCCCGACGTGGCCGTGGAGAACGACTACGACAGCTTCGCCGAGGCGTACACGGTCGAGAACGACACCAGCCTCATCAACGCCTACTACACCCGGCCCGCGATCGTGGACCTGGCCGGGGACGTGGCCGGTCGGCGGATCCTCGACGCCGGGTGCGGCTCCGGCGCCGTGTCGGTGGCGCTGCGCGAGCGCGGCGCCCTCGTCGCCGGCTTCGACCGCAGCGCGAAGATGGTCGAGGTGGCCCGGCAGCGGCTCGGCGCGGACGCGGACCTGCGGGTCGCCGACCTGACCGGCCCGCTGCCGTACCCCGACGGCGCGTTCGACGACGTCGTCGCCGCCCTGGTGCTGCACTACCTGGAGGACTGGACCGCGCCGCTGGCCGAGCTGCGGCGGATCCTGAAGCCCGGCGGCCGGCTGATCGTGGCCGTCAACCACCCCATCGTCCTGAAGATGGCGCACCGCGAAGCCGACTACTTCGCCACCACCAAGTGGTCCGACGAGTACACCTTCAACGGCCAGAAGGCCGTGCTCACCTACTGGCACCGACCGCTGCACGCGATGACCGACGCCTTCACCGCCGCCTGCTTCCGCACGGCCGTCATCAGCGAACCGCCGCCCGCGCCGGAGGCACACGACCTGTTCCCCGACGAGATGGCGAGGTTCCCCTCCGGTTCGTTCCTGGGCTTCCTGTTCTTCGTCCTGGAGGCCGCCTGAGTGCGATACGGCCCGCCCTCGGGAGGACGTGCCCGCGCAGGGACGTCTTCGCGAGGTCGCCGCTCCGGATGGCGCGGGCCGCCCTCTGGTCCAGCGGGCGGCCTTCCACGACCTGACGACCGCACCGGCACTCGGCCACGAGGAACGCCGGCAGCAGGCCGCCGGATCCGACAGCGTCGACTGCGGGCCGGATCCGCAAGCGTCGGCACCGGCTCAGGCGTGCCCCACGCGCTGCCCACCGCTCTCCCCCGACCGGCGTGCCGGCCGCGACGCCGGAGTCCTGCCGGCCGAGCGGGAAGCGCGTCCGTCGCGCCGCTCATCCCCGAGTTGCCGACACGCGCCCGGAGACGTCAACCGGTCGTCAGCCTCCGGGCCGATCGGCCCGGTTCACGCCGAGGAGCTGTCCGCGCCCGGCCAGACCTCACCGGCACGCCAGGTTTCCAGCGACGACGACAGGCCGTCGACCAGCAGCGGGAGCTGTGGGGCCAGGGCCAGGCAGGCGACCATCTGGAGGTCGCGCAGGCGTTCCATCGCCCGCAGCACGCCCGGGTCGACCGCGCGCAGGCCGAGGTCGACTGCGGCGGCGTCGTAGGCCGCGATCGCTTCCTCGCCGGTGTGCGCGAGGTCCCACTCGACCGGGGCGACGCCGACGTGCTCGTAGTCCGAGTACAGCAGGGCGTCGGCGGTCTCGATCACGTTGAAGAACGGGGCGTCGCCGTGCACCACCTGGACCGACACGCCCGGGAACGCCTGTGCGAAAGCGGAAGGCGACGTGACGACCGGCGACAGCACGGCCCACTCGGCACGGGCGCGGGCCAGGTCGGCGGCGGGCAGCAGGTCCTCGCGGCCCTCCAGGTCGTCGAACGCGAGGTCGACGTAGCCCTGCATCCCCGGGAAGAAGCCGGTCTCACCGGGGTACTCCGCCAGGATCGAGTGCAGGCGGGCCACGGTGGGCATCTGCCTCAGCGCGTTGTAGTCGCCGGGGACCACGCCCTCGACCTTCTCCCAGAAGGTCATGGTGAACCCGTCGCGCTCGACGGGCTCCGCCGGGACCAGCGCGCTGGGCACGACGGTCGGTTCGCCGCGCGACGCCATCCACCTCGACACCGCCAGCTCCGTGCGCTGGAAGCCCGCCGAGGTGACGCCGCGCGGGGTCACCACCGGCACGCGCGCGACGACCGGTGACGGTGCGAGGTCCACCACCACCGAGAAGACGTCGTACAGGACCTTCGCCTCGGACGCGTCCAACCCCAGCGCCGTCGCGGCGGCGACAGCGGCGTCGCGGGCACGGTGCGAACGAGCGGCGCGCTCTTCCTCGGTGATCACGAGGACACCTTAAGTCCTCGGTCCACCGCTTTCCGCGAGGTGGTCGGCCAACCTGGCGAGCACCGCGCTCCGCCAGCCGCCGCCCATCCCGTTGAACGCCCGTCGCTGCGCGGGGTCGTCGAGGTCGAAGCCGTGGTGTTCCAGCAGGACCCGGGTTCCGGTCCCCTCGGGCACGAGCCGCCAGGTGACGACCGTGTCGAGTGGACCGTTGCGCCACGTGTAGCGGAGCAGCCTCTCCACCTCCACGGCGGTCACCACGCACCGGGTCGCACCCCATGGTCCGGTGTCCAGCGTGAAGTGGTGCCCGACCTCGGGGCGGAAGTCGGTGGCCACGAACCACCGGGCGAGTTCGCCGGGGTCGACCAGCGCGCGCCACACCCGCCGGGCCGGGTGGGGCAGGAACTCGTCCACCTCGATGGTGCGCACTCCGGCGGTCACGGCTCGGGGTTCCGGTCGAGGTGGGCGCGCAGGTCGCGGAGCGCGTCCCGCCAGTACGCCTCGTAGGGGGTCAGCCAGTCGGCCACCGGGCGCAGGCGTTCGGCGTCCACCCGGTAGACGCGTTCCCGGCCGTGGCGCTCCTCGCTGACGAGTCCGGCGTCCCGCAACACCTTCAGGTGCTCGGACACGCTGGGCCGGCGCATGTCGAAGTGCGCGGCGAGGGCGTTGACCGACTGGGGTTCGGCCAGGAGCAGGTCGAGCAGGCGACGGCGGTGCCGGTTCGCCACGGCGGCGAACACGTCGTCCGTGGTGGGCATGACCGCACCCTACCGGTAGGTGATAGCCTACCGGTAAAGCGTAGGAGATCCCCTACGCGTTCAGGAGGAGGTAGTCGATGCTGACGCACGTGCAGGTCGTCCACATCCCGGTGTCGGACCAGGACCGCGCCAAGGAGTTCTACGTCGACCGGTTGGGCCTGGCGGTCGTCGCCGACCTCCCGGGAGGCCCCCATGGCCGCTGGCTCCAGGTCGCCCCGCCGGGTGCCGCCTCCACGCTCGCCATCGTGCCGGGCAGCGGCGACAACCAGCCCGGGAGCGCGGCCGTCGTGTTCGAGACCGACGACATCGAGGCCGACGTGGCGGCGCTGCGCGGGCGCGGGGTGGACCTCCCCGAGCACGTCGAGGAGATGTGGTGGGCCAGGTCGGTCCGCTTCACCGACCCCGACGGCAACCACCTCGCACTCCAGACCCGCACCACCGCGCAGCAGGCCCGCACCACCGCGCAGCGCTGAACCGGGCGGGGAACGGCGCGGTGCGGCGACGAGCACGCGCCGGTGGCGGACGGGGCGCGACCGATCACGCGGCATTGTCCTGAGCGGGCGGTGGATTCGTCGGAAGGGGCCGGAAACGCTCGCACCCCGAAGGAACGCACCGCATTCCGCCGGTTCACGTCTTCCGGTACACCGACACGTGCCTGCCGATGGCCGGGTCGAACGCGCCACCCGTCCAGTCGCTGTGCCGGGCCGCCGGGACCAGGCCCGCGAGGGCCGCCATCAGGTCCAGCTCCGGCAGGTAGACCATCCGGTGCGTGGTCGGCATGACCTTGATGCCGTCCGCGCCGATGAAGATGTGCCGGTAGTGCACGAGCTGGTTCACCACGTCGTACTTCAACGCCTGCAACGACACCTCTTCCAGGTCGTCCAGCGGCCCGACGAACAGGGGCCTGCGGTCGGCGAACAACCAGTTCGGCAACGCGGCCTCGACCACCAGCCGACCACCCGGCCGCAACAACTGCGCGGCGGCGCCGACGCACGCCACCTGCGATTCCTGGGTGGTCAGTTCGAACAGCGAGTTCGCTATCACGTAAATGAGGTCGAAATCGCCGTCGACGGCCGGTTCCGCCATATCGGAGAGAACCGTGCGCACGGTTGCGCCGACGTCTTTCGCGCGGAGCACGTCGAGCATGTCCGACGACGCGTCGAGACCGGTGACGTCGCAACCGCGTGCAGCGAGCGGGATCGCGACCCGCCCCGTCCCGACGGCGAGTTCGAGCACCCGACCGCCGTCCGCGAGTTCGTCCAAAAAGGACACGGCCGCTGCGCCGTCCGCGTCGAACGGGTACAAGCGGTCGTACCGCGCGTGCAGTTCCCGGTATCGCTGCTGCGCCGTGCCGTGCACGTCCGACATCCGCCCACCCTTCGCCGGTGACTCCGATCGAGGTATACCCGCTCCGGGTGCGCGGTGCTACGGTCGAAAACAGGAGGATCACGGGGAGCTTTCTTGACACGAGAAAGGATCGACCATGCCCGCACTGCTGGAGATCGAGCCTCGGGACGCCGGCACCGAAGTGGTGGAACCGGACGTGGAATTCGAGAAGAAGTGGGATCGCCTCCCGGTCGACTGCGCGGTCAGCTCACCGCACCAGACGGTCCCCGTCACATCGCCGATCTGCTGCTGACCGGCCGCGCGTGATCTCGGGGGACCCGGCCACCGGCACGGTCGAGGCGGGTTCCCGGGCCTGGGTCGAGCGGCTCGTCCGGGACGCGGTGGGCACCGGGTACTCGGTCGCGGTCGGCTCCGCCTGGGTGGTCGCCCGGCCGGCCGGCGCGTCCCTCCCCGACCAGGGGTGGAAGCTGCACGTCTCCTCGCGGGTGTCGACCTTCCCGGCACTGGTGGCGAAGCTGGTGCCGCTGCTCGCGGCCGAGGGGTGCCTGTTCAAGCTGGCGTGCTCGCAGGAGGTCCTGCGCGACCTCAACGGCGGGCTGGTCGCGCCGGCGGCCGTCGGCAAGGCGTTCACCGTCTACCCGGCCGCGTCCCGGGTCCGGGAGCTGGGCCTGGCGCTCGCCCGCGCGCTGCGCGGCCACGAGGGCCCGCGCGTGCTCAGCGACCGGCGGGTGCTGGCGAACTCCCCGGTGTACTACCGGTACGGGTCGCTGGCCGAGGCGCTCGGCCGGGACCGGCTCGGGCGGCCGGAGATCCGGTTGCCCGGCCCGGCCGGCGAGGAGTTCGACGGCGTGGCGGGGCTGAGCTACCGGCAGCCGCCCTGGGCCGTCGACCCGTTCGCCGGTGCGGGCACCGCGCCGGTCGGCACGGACCTGCTGCTGGGCGGGCGCTTCCGGGTCACCGGCGGCATCCGGCAGGCCGCGCAGGGCAACGTCTTCCGCGCGGTCGACACCCGCGACGGCCGCCCGGTCGTGGTGAAGCAGGCGCGGGCGCACGTGGCGGAGTACGGCGAGCGCAACGACGCCCGCCTGCGGCTGCGCAACGAGCGCCGCGTGCTGGCCGTGCTCGCCGGGGTCGACGGCGTGCCCCGGTTCGTCGACCACTTCCGGCACGGTGACGACGAGTTCCTGGTGACCGGCGACTGCGGGCCGCGCACGCTGGCCGACGACGTGCAGCGGCACGGCCCGTGGCCGCCCGGCGGCGGGCCGCGCGGGTGGGACCGGCTCGCGGCCGACCTGGCCCGCGTCCTGGCCGCCGTGCACGACCGGGGCGTCGTGATGCGGGACCTGTCCCCCAACAACGTCGTGGTCGGCGATGGGATCCGGCTGGTCGACTTCGGCCTGGCCGCCCACGACGGCGTGCACCTGCCGGGGAGCACGCCGGGCTACGCGCCGGCCCGGCAGGCGCGCGACGAGCCACCGCAGGACACCGACGACCTGCACGCGCTCGGCGCGGTGCTGCTGTTCGCCGCGACGGGTCTGCACCCGGTCACCCTCGGCACGGACCCGGACCTGCCGCGAACCCGTGCCCTGCAAACGATCCGCCGCCGCTTCGGCCCCGCGCCGCACGGTGTCGCGGGTGCGGTGGTGGACCTGCTCTCCGGTGACGCCGACCTCACGCGCGACGCGGCGCGCGGGCTGGCCGCCGGCGGGCACCGCCGCTCGGTCGCGTCCATTCCAGTGCCGGCTGTGCCGGCGGTGGCTGTGTCGGTTGTGAGTGTGCCGGCTGTGCCCGAGGTGACGGTGGACTTGGCCGCCGACCTGACCGGACGCCTGCTGGACGACCTGCTCGGACTGGTCGACCGGGTGGTGCACGCGCCGGAGCACACGCTGGCCGCCAACGACGTCAGCGCGTACACCGGCAGCGCGGGAATCGGGCTGGAGTTGATGCGCCACTTGGAAAGCCGGCCGTCCGTCGGGCCGAGAGCCCGCGAGCTGGCCGAGTTCACCCTGCGGGTGGCCGCGCGAGCCGACCGACCACCCGGGCTCTTCGGTGGCTCGACCGGGACGGACCTGTTCCTGTCCGAAGCGGCGCGGCGCGGTCTGGGCGCGAAGGGCTGGTCTGGTCGTGGCCTGCCGGCTGACGACCCGGCGGATGACGGGGACGTGCCGCCGTGCGACCTGGTCGACGGGCCGGCGGGGGTGGGCCTGGGCCACCTGCACCTGCACCGGCTCACCGGGGGCGCGGCGGACCTGGAGGTGGCCCGGCGGTGCGCCGACGCCGTGCGCGCGGATCCGGTGGCCGGCCGGACCAGCGCTCCCGGTGAGGCGGACGCGGGACTGGGCCGTGCGCACGGCCTCGCCGGCGGGATCGCGCTGCTGCTCGACCTCGGGCACTTCGCCGACCAAGGTCTACTTGAGTGCGCGGCCCGCCGGGCGCACCACCTCGCCGGGTTGGCCGACACCCTCGTCGCGGAGGCGGGAGCGCCCGGTGCGGAGCCGATGACGGTCTCCTGGTGCCGGGGGCTGGCGGGCATCGGCCGCACCCTGGCGCACGCGGGCGCGGTGCTGGACGACCGCCGGCTGACCGCCGTCGCCCACGCCGCCGCCGACGCGTGCGCGGCGCGGGTGCCGGGACTGGGCACGCTCGGCCGCTGCTGCGGTGCGGTGGGCGTCGGCGAGTTCCTGCTCGACCTGGCCGACTCGGAACGTCACCGGCAGGCGGCGTTCGACGTGGCGACCCACCTCCTGCTGCGCAGCAGCGGCCCACCCGACCACCCCGGCTTCACCGCCCCGCAGGCGACCGTCACCAAGGCGCTGTCGTGGGCCCACGGCCTCACCGGCATCCTGGCCTTCTTCCGCCGCCTGTCCACCGAGTCCACCGACGGCCACCCCTTCACGTGACGGGGATCAGGCCGACGAGGACGGGCCGCCGACGAGCACGCCGAAGCCGGCGTCGACGCGCAGCAGCCCGCCGGTGACCGCGCGCAGGCCCGGCTGGACCAGCAGGGCGATGGCCGAGGCGACGTCCTCGGGCTCGACCAGGCGGCCCAGCACGGAGTTGTCGGCGAGGTAGCGCTTGCGGTCGTCGGTGAGGACCTTGGCACTGGCCTCGGTCAGCACCGCGCCCGGCGAGACGGTGTTGACCGCGATGCCGTCGGCCGCCGCCTCGGCGGCCACGTGGCGGGCGAAGGTGTTGAGCGCGGACTTGGCGGTGGACTGGGTGATCCGGCCCGAGCCCACGTAGTCGGCGGCGGTGCTGGAGATGTAGACGATGTGCCCCGCGCGGCGCGGGCGCATCACGTCGAGGGCGGCCCTGGTGACGAAGAAGGCGCCGGCGAGTTCACCGGTCACCTTCCCGATGAAGTCCCGCCAGTCCAGCGCGGCGAACGGCTGGAAGCTCGGGTTGACCGTGTTCGCGTTGCACACCAGCACGTCCAGCCGGCCGTGCTCGGCGACAGCGGCCTCCAGCAGCGCCGTCACCTGGACCTCGTCGGTCACGTCGGCCGCGATGGCCGTGGCGGAGCCGCCCTCGGCCGCGATGCCCTCGACCACCGACCGGGCGGCGTCGGCGTCACTGCGGTAGTTGACCACGACGTGGTACCCGCCACGCGCCAGCTCGCGGGCGGTGGCGGCACCCAGGCCCCGACCGCCACCGGTGACCAGCGCTACCCGGGTCGTTGCCCCCACGGTGCTTCCCTTCGGGTTGGTTCCGGGCGCGCTGCGGCGTGACCGGAGTGCGGCTGCGGACACGCTGCGGCGCGGCCAGTGCACCGAACGTAACAGGAGCTTGTCCACGATGTGGGTGGGGGGAGGGTTTCAGGGCGGCGCTCGCCGCGCGGCAGGCCGCCAGGGGAGGGCGTCGCGGGAGGAAGCGCAGCTGGGGGGTGGGGGTGCAACCTGGAAGGAAGGGGTTGAGGGGCGGGTGGGGTGTTGCGGTGGCGGGTGGGTGGGGTGGTGGTGTGTTCACAGTTGGATTTTGTAGATGTGGTAGGTGGTGTCTTCGGGGAAGTCGTCGGTGAACTCGCCGTCCTTGACGGGGAGTGTGCGGGACTCGTCCACCACCTCCACCGAGGTTCCCCGGACGTCCGGCGGAAGGGTCAGGGTGAAGGAGCCCGTCGCGGTTCCGCCTGGGATGCCCTTGCCCATGGCGAAGATGTAGGCGCTGCCGTCGTGGACCTTCAGCATGGTGTCCGCCGACGGGGTGAATTCCCATTCGTGGCTCGGGGAGTTGAGCACCGGGGCCAGTGCCTTGATCTGGCCGTTGACCTTCGTCGCGGCCTTCGTCATCTCCGCGTAGCAGTCGCCGCCCTGCTGGGCGGTGTAGCGGAAGTTGTTGCTGCTCGGGCACCAGTCACCATAAGTGTGGTTGAAGTAGTTGATGCCGCGCGCGCCGTGGATCAGCATGTTCATCACCGCGCCTCGGAGCTGGTCGGGCTTGATCGCCGCGTTCTCCGCGTACGGACGGCCGTTCTCCACGAAGCCGAACACGCTCTCCATCTTGCCGGAGGAGGCCGCGATCTCCCGTTGCTTGGCCACGCCGTAGCCGTAGTTGGAGGGGCGGTAGCACTCGGCTTCGGTGAGCAGCGCCGGGTTCAGGGCCGGGAAGTCCGGGTAGGACGGTCGGTCGCAGCCCATGTACCTGCCGTACCAGTAGGTGTCCAGGGACGCCGCGCTGTTCACGTCGAGCCACTGGCCGGCGGTCTCGCTCTCCGGGGCGTAGTTCGGCCAGATCATGTTCGCCGTGAAGTTGGTGTAGCGCATCCGCCCGTCGGCGGGGAGGCCGGATGCGGTGGTGCGCAGCAGGTTCAGCGCGTCGTGCTGGCCGAACTGCTCGGGCTCGTCGGCCAGCAGCCAGCCCACGGTTTCGGTTCCGAGGTGGGGGTTCGTCGTCTGGTCGTGCAGCGCGAACATGCCCGCCTTGCGGATCAGGTCCAGTCTGGGGGTGTCGTAGAGTTCCAGGTAGGTGTTGATGCCGACCGCTTTGTCCAGGTCGATGTCCTCCTGGTTCCCGACCGTGGCGCCCCACACCGCGATGGGGAAGAAGTTCGGGTCGGTCCACGCCTGGGCGCCGGCGAACTGCCCGTAGTACGTCGGGCCGCCCTCCCAGGGGATCAACGGGAGGTCCAGCTTGGTGCGTGGGGGTGTGGTGGTGGTGGGCGGTGGTGTGGTGGTGATCGGTGGTGGTGTGGTGGATGTGCAGTTGGCCGGCGTCGTCGGGACGCAGGGGGACGTGCTGCTGTCGGCGACGGTCTGCGGGGTCGAGTCCCACGGCTTGGCGACTACCAGACCAACCACTGCCAGGACGACGACCGCGACCAGTCCGATCACGCGCTTTGTCACGGGGGCTCTCCGGGTGCCGAGTCCGCGTGCGCCCCGTTCGCACCCGGATGGAGGTCGTGTGTTCGCACCAAGTTGACCCCAGATCACGGCGGACGGCAAGCCCCAACCCGACCAAAGGTGTTCCTGCGACGTCACCCCGTCACACGAGGTGACGGCCCGGTGCCGTGATGCGCCCGTGTCGGGCCGCTGCGAGTTCGAACCACCGCAGCTCCTCGAACGCGCCCGGCAGGTCCCCCGTGTCCGGGTCGGGCACCCGGTCGCCGAGCGACGCGAACAGGGTGCGCGCGAAGTCCAGGTAGCCTCGCAACACCTCCTCCGACGCCCGGCTGTCCCGGCGCGGGTACTGCATCCGCCCGTCGGCCCGGTAGCGGACCTGGTGCAGCCGCAGCACGGGCGGCGCGGAGCCGTGTCGGCTGCGCCACAGGCCGGTGCGGGGGTCGAACCGGTAGTCCGGCAGCAGCTTCCAGCCGTGCACGGCGACCAACCGCACCGCCGCCACGAGGTAGTCGAGCACGGCCTCGGACAGGAAGTAGGAGAAGCTGATCCGCACCCACCCGGGCTTGATCCCCCGGTACCCGGCGCGGATCTGGCCCCGGAACCGCCTGGAGCGCTCCGCGTCGATCTTGAGCAACCGGTGCCCGTACGGCCCGGCGCACGAGCAGCCGCCCCGGACCTGGATGCCGAACAGGTCGTTGAGCACCGCCACCACGAAGTCGTGGTGCAGGAACCGCCCGCTCGGCCCCCGCACGAGGAACGACACGATCGGCAGGCGCTCGGCACCGGTGTCCCCCAGCACTTCGATCTCCGGGACGGTTCGCCACGCGGTGAGCGCGCGGTGCAGGAAGTGCTGCTCCCGCGCGCGGATCACGCCCACGCCGACCGCCTCCTTGAGACCGAAGACGAGCCCGGCGCGGATGCCGCCGACGATCGCGGGCGTCCCGCCCTCCTCGCGGTGCTCGGGGTCGGTGACGTAGTCGTGCTCGCCTTCCGGGTTGACGTAGTCGACCGTGCCGCCTCCCGGCACCACCGGGACGCTGTTGCGCAGCAGCTCCCGGCGGACGACCAGGACGCCCGACGTCCCGGGGCCGCCGACGAACTTGTGCGGTGACAGGAACACGGCGTCCTTGTACGTCGTCGGATCCGCCGCGCCGAGGCCGTTCACGGCGACGTCCACGTGCGGACCGGCGGCGGCGAAGTCCCAGAACGACAGCGCGCCGTGGGAGTGCAGCAGCCCGGCGATCGCGTGGGTGTCGGACAGGATGCCGGTGACGTTCGACGCGGCGGAGAACGACCCGATCTTCAGCGGGCGGCGGGCGTGGCGGCGCAGCGCCGACTCCAGGTCGGCGACCGAGATCCGCCCGTCGTCGTCCGCGCCGATCACCACCACGTCGGCGTCGGACTCCCGCCAGGGCAGTTCGTTGGAGTGGTGCTCGTACGGCCCGATGAACACCACCGGCCGTTCGTCCGCCGGGATCGCGCCCGGCAGCCGGTGGGTGGCGGGCGGGGTCAGGCCGAGCACGCCCAGCATCGTGTGGATCGCCCCGGTCGCCCCGGAGCCGGTGAAGATGACCGCCGTGCCGTCGTCGCCGCCGACCGCGTCGCGGATCATCCGGCGGGCGTCCTCCCGCAGCACCGTCGTCTGCCGCCCGGTGTCGGAGGACTCGGTGTGCGTGTTCCCGTACCACGGCAGGACTTCGTCGAGGACGAACTCCTCCACGAACGTCAGCGCCCGCCCCGAGGCGGTGTCGTCGGCGTAGGTCATCCGCCGCGCGCCGAACGGGCCGGCCAGGACCCGGTCGTCCCCGATCACGGCTTCCCTGATCCGTCGGATGAGCTGGTCGCTCGCCATCGTCGCACCACCCCCGGAAGTCCCGCGCCGCAGTCCGCAGGCGGCCGTCCACTCCGTTCACGTCCCACAGTAGGAAGGCTGGACCGGAATGTGGGGGGCCGGAGCGCCCTGGTGCCTGAAAGGGCACGAATCAGTGCCCTGCGGACTGGGAATGCGGTGCGGTCGCCCGAAAAATCGGGCGACCGCACCATGAGGGGGCCTCGGATCAGGCGTCGAGGGTCCAGTTGTCGATGCGGCCCGTGTCGGCGCGCGCCCGGTCCTGCACCCGGAGCGTCCAGGTGCCGGACGCGGTTTCCGAGGAGGCGTCGACGGTGTAGGTGCGGCTGATGTCGTCCGCGCTGCCGCCGGAGCGGTTGTGCAGGTTGTAGACCGTGCCGTCAGGGGCCACCAGGTCGACCACCAGGTCACCGATGTAGGTGTGCGCGATGTTCACGGTGACCGCCGTCGTGGCCGACGCGGTGCCGGGGCAGGCCAGTTCGATGGGGCTGCTGACGTCGGACAGGTCGCCGATGGCGACGTCGGTGTCATTGGTGACCGGGTCGCAGCCGCTGCCGGGGTCGCGGATCGTCCAGGTCAACGACGCGGTGCCGGACCTCGCCGCCGAGTCGGTCACCGTCACCGTCACGGCGAAGGTGCCGGCCGTGGTCGGGACGCCCGTCACCAGACCCGCTTTGCTGCCTTCCAGACCGGTCGGCAGGCCCTCGAAGTAGAACGCGTAGGGGGCGGTGCCGCCCGTCGCCGTGACCTGGAGCTCGACCGCCTTGTCCACGGCACCGGACTGGTTGCCGGGGTTGACGACGGCCGGACCGTCCGGTGTGCCCGCAGCGACCTGGAGCAGCTTGTTCGGCGAGCCGGTGCCGGGGTTGGTGATCTTGCCGGACGCCGCCGCGCCGACGATCGCGGTCTGCACGGCGGCCGGGCTCGCGGTCGGGTTGTCCGCCAGGTACAACGCCACCGCGCCTGCCACGTGCGGAGACGCCATGGACGTCCCGCTGATCGTCTTGGTGGACGAGTCGTCGGTCATCCACGCCGAGGTGATGTCCTGGCCGGGGGCGAAGATGTCGGTGCAGGTGCCCCAATTCGAGAACGACGCACGCGCGTCGGTCCTGTTCGAGGCGTTGGTGCTGATGGCCTCCGCCACGCGCGCGGGCGAGTAGTTGCACGCGTTCGCGTTGGAGTTGCCGGACGCGACCGCGTAGGAGATGCCGGAGGCGATCGAGTTGCGCACGGCCGTGTCGAGCGCGTTGTCCACTCCGCCACCGAGGCTCATGTTCGCCACGGCCGGCTTCACCGCGGTCCTGGTGACCCAGTCGATGCCGTTGACGACACCCGACGTGGTGCCGGAACCCTGGCAGTTCAGCACTTTCACGCCGATGAGCTTGACTTCCTTGGCCACGCCGTACGCGGTGCCGCCGACCGTGCCCGCAACGTGCGTGCCGTGGCCGTTGCAGTCGGTGTTGTTGGAGTCGACGGTGTTGGTCCCCCACGTCGCGCGCCCGCCGAAGTCCCGGTGGCTGGTGCGGATGCCGGTGTCGATGATGTAGGCGCGGACGCCGCCCGCCGTGTTCGGGTACGTGTAGCTGTTGTCCAGCGGCAGGTTCGCCTGGTCGAGGCGGTCCACGCCCCACGACGGCGGGTTCGGCTGCACGCCGTCCACCTGGACCTCGAGGTCGGCCTGCACGAACTCGACCCGGGGGTCGGCGGCGATGCGGCGGGCCTGGGTGGGCGACAGCGAGGCGTGGAAGCCGTTGAGCGCGTGCTGCCAGGCCGTGCGCACTTCGCCGCCGTACCGGCCGACGAGGGCGCTCGCCGCAGCGGCGGAGCTGGAGCTGGGTGAGGCGGTGTCGCGCAGCGCGACGACGTACGAGCCGGGCACGGCGTCGGCGCGGTCGGCACCGAGCACGTCGGCCTCGGCCGCTGCGGCGACACCGGTGTTCAACCCGGCGGCCACGATCGCGGCCAGGCCGAACACCGCCGCTCTTCTGGTGTTGCGAACGTCTCCCATGACGGGCTTCTCCCTCAAGGCAGGGCCGCCCCGCCACGCCGGCGGGAATGCCGACGGGCCGGGCTTGCAGGGTGCGGTGGACGTTCGCGCGAACGGGTGGTGCGACCGGGTCTCTTTGCATGGTCGGGAAGAAACGGTCGCGCGAGTAGCACCGTTGAGCGTAATTACCTGCGGCTATAACATTTCCGACGAGGAGAAGCGGGAAGCGGGGTTTCGGGCATCGTTTCGCGCCCTGGCGGGTACGTCCACGGCATGACCCACGAAGAACCACTCGACCTGGGCACGACGGAACTGTCCGAGGCGGAGGAGGCGAGGCTCCGGCGGGAGCACGACCTCGACCGCCCCGACGTCTTCGACGAGCGCAACGGCATCGACGAGCGCGAGCGGACCCGCGCCACGCTCCTGCCCGAGGAGGCGGAGACGGGCAGTGCCGACGCGGAGGCGCAGGCGCGCGAGGTGCTGCGGGATTCCGACGTGCGCACCGAGGTCCCCGAGTCCGCGCCCGACGCGGTGTTCGAACACCGGGAGTCCGGCACCTGACCGCCGCCGGTCACTCGACGGTGATGCCCGAAAGCTTTTACTCCGCGTCCACGTCGAGCAGGTTCAGGTGCACGTCCGGGGACGCCTCTTCGCGGATCTCCGCCTTGACCGGTGAGGCCACGCGGGGCGGCACGACGCTCGGAGGCGACAGGCCGGTGGCGGGAAGGCGCGGACAGGGCGGGCCGGGTCACGTCCGGCCGCGCGATCCAGTCGCCGGTGCGTTCGACCGGCCGGCACCGAGACGCGCTGCGCCTGCTCGTCTGCCTCCCGGCCGATGCGCTCACGCACGTCACCGACGACGTGCTTCGCCTGGTGCTCCGTCTCGTCCGCGACCTGCCGGGTCTGCTCGCGCGCAGTCGAGTGGCCCGGCACTGTCGCGGCCGTGGCGGTGGGCAGGGCGCGTGGCGCCCGCCTGCCCGAGCGACCTGCCCGTTCTGCTCCGGCGTCCGGTTGGCCACGGCCCTCACCGCCGGTCTGGTGCCGGCCCCTCGCGCGACGCGCCTGGTCGCTACGTCCTTGGTCGCCGTGGCAGGCTCAAATTTCCTGCACCTGGCCTACGACAAGGCGAAATCCGCCGTCGCGCGGGGCTCTGACGATTGATTCTCCGGCTGCGGAATGAACCGCGCCGCATCGGTTTCCGGGCTCAGGGCAGGGCTACTACGGACAGGGCTGCTACCGGCCCACGAGACTGTTCCTTCCACCGCCGCCGCATCTGGAACCCGGCGCGCAGAATGAAACGTTCGTGGCGAGCGGCGGGCCGGACGGCGAGTCGACGCCGTCCGGCCCGTCCACTACCCCTCGCCGGAATTCCTAGTTGTCCCCCGTGCCGTCATCGAGGACCGCCGAGGCCGCGCGGTCCAGAACGCTGACGATCCACGCCTCGAAATCCGTCTCCGCCCCCGACGCGGCACGCCGCCAGCGCTCGACGTTCTCCGACGACACGGCGAGCCGGGGCAGCGCCACCGAATTCCCGGCCGTTCCGATCGAGCCCCGGGACAGCCGGATCTCCTGGCGCAACCGGCTGCGCGACCACCCGTTCCGGGCCGCCGAGTCCAGCCAGCGGGTCTGGTCCTCGGGGTTCAGCGCCGCCACTTCCGCGTGGTGCTGGAAGCTCAGCTTGTCGTTGCGGCGCGAGTAGTCCACGTTGCGGGCGACCCACGCGTAGTTGCGCAGCGTCTGGTAGTCCAGGCCGATCTTCTCGATCGCGCGGCGGTAGCGGTTGTAGTACCGGTTCTGGCCGAAGACCAGCCAGTCGCCCAGGCACCAGCCGGCCGTGTTCACGATTCCCGCTATGCGGCGGCCCGCTCGTTCCCACGTCTCGAACGTGATGTTCTGCGGGAAGCCGAGTCCGGTCGACGTCGCGAGAATCCGGTCCGCCTGGCCGGCGGATCCGCCCGACACGTTCCACGCCAGCTCTTGGTGTTCCGCGCGCACAGCTCCCCCTCGTCCTCGCATGGTCGTCCCACTCCCTCGGCACGTGAGCCCCGGTCCCGCCGCCCGCCGGCGCGCACGTCTCACCGCGTCGAGCGGCCGGGCCACCGAGCATTGCACTGTGTGGAACTCGAGTGCACGCGCTGTGATCGGCTGGTAGTAGTAGTCGGTGGTCAGGGCACTGCGGCCGGTTTCCCGGTCCGGGGGCGGACGCGGGGCCGACACACTGGAGGACATCCGGCTCATGGCAGATCGCGGGGTCGTCCCCACGCCCAGGGAGGCGTTCGCACAGCTCTTCTCGCTCCTGCACGTCACGGCGGGCGAGCCGCTGCTGACCCGCATCGCGGAATCGGTGGCGCGGGCCCGGAGGCTCGACGAGCGGGGTCGCCCGGTGCGCGTGTCCAACCAGCGGATCAGCGACTGGCGGCGCGGGCGCAACGTGCCCGCGAAGTTCTCCGCTCTGGCCGCCGTGCTGGAGGTCCTCTTCGGGTTGGCGAAGGCAGTCGAGCCCAATCCCGCCGTGACCGGTCTCTACGACCTCGGAACGTGGCGGAACTGGTGGAGGGAGGCACTGGAAAGCCCGGCCGGCCCGGGAATCCCGAATGACGACCCGGGAGACGACGACGTGCGCCCGGCCGCCGCCGATGCCGTCAACGTCTGCCCCTACCTCGGTTTGACGCCTTTCACGGCGGAGAACGCGACGTGGTTCTTCGGCCGGGAGCGCAGCACGGCGGAGTTGGTCGAACTGCTCACCACGGCGGCGAGCACCGGCGGAATGGTGGTGCTGACCGGCGCGTCCGGTGTCGGGAAGTCGTCGCTGATGCGCGCCGGGCTGCTACCGAAGATCGCGGGCGAAGAGCTGTCCGGCACTGCCTCGGTCGTCCGCACGATGGTGATGTCACCCGGCGCTCACCCGATGGACCAGCTCGTGCGAACGCTTCCGGCGGACCCGCCGGAAGGGCGGCAGCTCCTCATCGTCGACCAGTTCGAAGAGGTTTTCACGCTGTGCGCCGACGACCGGGAACGACAGCAGTTCATCGGAACGCTGGCCGACCTGGCGACGCAACCCACCGGAACGGACGCCACGACGGGATCGGGCCAGGCAGGGAAACCGACGGTGGTGTTGTTGGGCGTGCGGGCGGATTTCTACGCCCGGTGCCTCGAATACCCCGAACTCGCGGAAGCGCTGCAACACCGGCAGATGGCCCTCGGGCCGATGACCGCGCAGGAGCTGCGCGCGGCCATCACCAAGCCCGCGAAGGCCGTCGGCCTCGACCTGGAGCCGGGCCTGCCGCAACTGCTGCTGACGGACTTGGGCGTGGACGAGCGGCGGCCCCGGGCGCGCGGCGGCGCGTACCAGGCCGGCGCGCTGCCCCTGCTGGCGCACGCCCTGCTGGCCACCTGGCAGCACCGGAGCGCGGGCCGGCTCACCATCGGGGCCTACCGCGCCGCCGGGGGCATCCACGGGGGTGTCGCCAGGACCGCCGAGAAGACCTACGCGCGGTTGGACTCCGCCGGGCAGGCGGCGGCCCGCGCGATGCTGCTCGGGCTGGTCCGGATCGGCCGCGACACGCAGGACACCCGCCGGCGGACCACGCGCGAGGAGCTGGTGTCCTCGACCGCCGACCCGGCGGCGGCCGACCTCGCGCTCGAAGCGCTGGTCGAAGCGCGCCTGGTGGCGCTGGAGGCCGACACGGTGCAGATCACCCACGAGGCGCTGCTCCGGGCGTGGCCGAGGCTGCGGCACTGGGTGGACGACGACCGGGCCGGCATCCTCGCCCGGCAGCGGCTGGAAGAGGACGCGTCGGACTGGGACGGGCACGACCGCGACCCGTCGCTGCTGTACCGGGGAGCGCGCCTGGGGACGGCCCGCAGCGCGATGGCCGGGCAGGCCACGGTGTCCGGTCGCGCGCACGCGTTCCTGACCGCCTCCACGGCGCACCAGCGGCGCAACACCCGGCTCCGCCGCGCCGGCGTGGCCCTGGTCAGCGTGTTCGCGCTGGTCGCGGCAGCCGCCGCGAGCGTGGCGATGCGGCAGCGCGACGACGCCCAGTTCGCCCACCTGCTGGCCGAAGCGGACCACGTGCAGCAGTCGGACCCGTCGCTCGCGGCCCAGTTCCTGCTGGTGGCCAACAGGATGCGGCCGGACGACCGCAGTGTCCACACGCGACTGATCTCCACCCAGCACAGCTCCCTGGCGACCGTGCTGGCCGGGCACGTCGGCGCGGTGAACGCGGTCGTGCACAGCCCCGACGGCCGGGTGCTGGCGACCGGCGGCGACGACGGCACGGTCCGCCTGTGGGACGCCGGGTCGCCCGGCCGGTGGACCCCGGTGGGCGAGCCGCCGGCGGGTCCGGCCCGCGCCGTGCGCTCCGTGGCGTTCAGCCCGGACGGGCGGGTGCTGGCGAGCGCGGGCGACGACCGCGTGATCCGGCTGTGGGACGTCTCGGACCCGGCGCGGCCCCGGCCCGCCGGCCGTCCGCTGGTCGGCCACGGCGACGCCGTGTGGTCGGTGGCGTTCAGCCCGGACGGGCACACCCTCGCCGGCGGCGGCCAGGACGGCACCGCGCGCCTGTGGGACGTCCGCGACCCGGCGGCGGCACGACCCACCGGGCAGGTGGTCCACGGGGCCCCGGTCCGGCCGGTGGCGTTCAGCCCGGACGGGCGCACCCTGGCGACCGGCGGGTGGGACGACGCGGTCCGGCTCTGGGACGTGGCCGACCCGACCCGGCCCGTCCCGGTCGGCGAGCCGGTGACCGGGCACGGCGGGGCGGTGTGGTCGCTCGCGTTCAGCCCCGACGGGCGCACGCTGGCGTCGGCGGGCGACAGCACGGCGATCAGGCTGTGGGACGTCGCCGACCCCCGGCACCCGGTACCGCTCGGTTCACCCGTGGCCGGACACACCGGCGTGGTCACCTCGATCGCGTTCAGCAGCAACGGCCGGCGGCTGGTGACCGGTGCCCACGACCAGACGGTGCGCCTCTGGGACACCCGGGACCCCGCGCACACCACGTCCCTCGGCCCGCCGCTGACCGCCCAGATGGGAATTGTCAACGCGGTGGCGTTCAAACCGGGCGTCTACAGCGTGGCGGTGGGCAGCGGCGACAGCAACGTCCGCCTGTGGAGCAAGCCGCTCGGGCTGCTGTCCGACCACAGCGGGAGCGTGCTGTCCGTGGCACCGAGCCCGGACGGGACGCTGCTGGCCACCGCGAGCCAGGACCGGACCGTCCGCCTCTGGGACGTGCGCGACCCGACCCGGCCGACGCCCGTCGGACGGCCGATCGCCGACCACGGCGACGCCGTGCTGTCGGTCGCGTTCAGCCCGGACGGCACGGTGCTGGCCACCGCGAGCCAGGACCGGACCATCCGGCTCTGGGACGTGCGCGACCCGGCGCACCCGACCCCCGCCGCACCGCCGATCACCGACCACGCCTCGACGCCGCAGCAGGTCGCGTTCAGCCCCGACGGGCGGCTGCTGGCCGCCGGGAGCAGCGACCGGACCGCGCGCATGTGGGACGTGCGCGACCCGACCCGCCCGACGCCGGTCAGCCGGCCGCTCACCGGCCACACCGACGCCGTGCGGGCCGTCGCCTTCAGCCCCGACAGCGAGGTGCTCGCCACGGCGGGCGACCGGACCGTGCGCCTGTGGCACGTGCGCGGCGGCCGGCTGCCCGCGCCGGCGGGGCCGCCCCTGGACGCCCACACCGGCACGGTCTGGGCGGTCCGGTTCAGCCCGGACGGCCGCACCCTGGCGACGGCGGGCAGCGACGGCACGGTCCGGCTCTGGGACGTGCGGGACCCGGCCCGGCCGACGCCGATCGGCCGACCGCTGGCCGGCACCACCGACATCGTGCGGGCGGTCGCGTTCAGCCCCGACAGCCGCACCCTGGCCACCACCGGCTACAACCGGTCGATCCAGCTGTGGGACCTGGCGGAGCCCGACGCGCCCGCGCAGGTCGGCCGGCCGGTCACCGGCCACACCGACACGGTCTGGGCCGTCGAGTTCAGCCCGGACGGCCGCACGATCACCTCGGGCGGCAACGACCGGATGGTGCAGATCTGGGACCTGGACGAGCGCCACGCGGCGGCCAGGGTCTGCGCCACGACCGCCGGCACGCTGACCGAGCCCCTGTGGGCGCTGCACGCACCGCAGTTCCCGTACCAACCGCCCTGCGACCCGGCGACCGCTCCGCGCGGGTAGCCGCGCGGAGCGGTCGCCGGGTCCTCGTCAGCGCGGCCGGCCGGTGCCCGCGCGGGCGGCCAGGTACTCGTCCCGGAGCACCCGCTTCAGCACCTTGCCGGCCGCCGACAGCGGCAGGGTCGACACGAACTCGACGCCGGCGGGCACCTTGTAGCCGGCGATGTGCCGCCGGCAGTGCGCGCGCAGCTCCTCGGCGTCGACCCGCGCCCCGTCGACCGGCCGGACGACGGCGTGCACGCGTTCGCCCCACCTCGGGTCCGGGACCCCGATCACCGCGCACGACGCCACGGCCGGGTGCCGGGCCAGCACGTCCTCCACCTCGACGGAGTAGACGTTCTCCCCGCCCGAGATGATCATGTCCTTGATCCGGTCGACCAGGAACAGGTAGCCGCGCCCGTCCAGGTAGCCGACGTCCCCGGTGTGCAGCCACCCCCGGCGGAGCGCGGCGGCGGTCTGGCGGGGCTTGCCCCAGTAGCCCCTCATCACGTTGTCCCCCCGCACGACGACCTCGCCCGGCACCCCCGTGGGCACCTCGACCCCCGTGTCGTCCACGACGCGGAGTTCCACGTGCGGGGCCGCCCGTCCCACCGACCGGCGCAGGGCCGGGTCGTCGTGGTCGGTGGCGCCCAGCACCGTGGCGACCGGCGACAGCTCGGTCATCCCGTACGCCTGGGTGAACCCCACCTGCGGCAGGACCGCGCGCGCGTGCTCCAGCACGGCCGACGGGATCGGCGAGCCGCCGTAGACGATCCCGCGCAGCGAGTCGAGCGGCAGCCCGGAGTCCTCGACCCGGTCGAGCAGCATCCCGATCATCGTCGGCACGAACAGCGCGTCGGTCACGCGGTGCTCGTGGACGGCGGCGACGACCGCGACCGCGTCGAAGCCGGGCAGCACCACGTGCGTGCCGGCGTGGAGGCTGCCGGCCAGCCACAGCGAGAAGCCCGCCATGTGGAACAGCGGGGCGGCGTGCAGGAACCGGCCGCCCGGCCGGCCGAAGCCCAGGGCCGTGCTCCCCGCGCCCGAGGTCATCACGTTGCGGTGGCTGAGCATCACGCCCTTCGCGCCCCCGGTCGTGCCGCCGGTGTAGAAGACGCCCGCCAGGTCGTCGCCGCCGCGTTCCGCGTCGCCGACAGGCCGGCTCACGTCGACCAGGTCCTCGTAGGACGGCAGGTCCGCCGGCGGTGGCCCGTCACCGCAGTGGACGACGGCGGTGAGCGCGGGCACCTCGCGCCGCAGCTCCGGCACGAGGTGCGCGAACCCGTCGTCCACGAAGAGCACCGCAGTGCCCGAGTCGCGCAGCGAGTAGGCGATCTCCTCCGGGCTCCAGCGGGTGTTCACCGGGTTGAGCACCGCCCCCGCCCACGGCACCGCGCTCAGGTACTCCACGTACCGGTCCGAGTTCCGGGCCAGCATCGCCACCCGGTCGCCGCGCCCGACCCCGAGGTCGAGCAGCGCGGACGCCAGCCGGGCGACCCGGTCGCCGTGCTCCGCCCAGGTCCGGACGCGGTCGCCGCACACGGTCGCCACCCGGTCCGGCACCGACGCCAGGGCGCGGCGCAGCGGTGCTGTCAGGCCCACCGGTCGGCCCCTCTCCCGGCGTGCGCGGCGGGACGCCTGGCGAGGTCCCGCAGGTCCCGCAGCGCCAGCACGAACGAGCCCACCGTCAGCACGGTCGACGTGCCGACCCGGGACTCCCCCGCCAGCACCGCCGTGTCGCCGATGGCCTTGACCACCTCGGCCCGGTGCTCCAGCACGTCGCCGGGGACGACGGGGTCGCCGAGCACGGCGTTCTTGATGCTCCCGGCCAGTTCCACCTTGCCCGCGACGACGTCCGGGTTGGGCTGCTCCCACACCGCGAGCAGCACCGCCGCCTGCGCCCACGACTCGATCAGCAGCGGGGCGGGGAGGCAGCGGTCCTCCCCGTACCAGGGCTCGTTGCAGGTGACGGCCTTGATCGCGGTCAGCTGCCGGCCGACCTCGACGTCCAGGACGCGGTCCACCAGCAGGATCGGGTACCGGTGCGGGATGATCCGGGCGATTCCCTCCGCCGTGGTCACGACCGGTCCCCCTCGCGGTAGCGCAGCCGGATCTCGGCCGCCCGCTCGGCACCGACCACGACCGTGGCGGCCCACTGCCCGTCCTCCCCCGGCCGGCGCACGACGTCGATGCGGATGTCGTCGCCCGGGTACACCGGGGCGAGGAAGCGGCAGCTCACCACCTCGGCCAGGCGCGGCGCGCGGCCGGCGCCGCGCAGCCCGCGCACCACCTGGTCGGCGAAGCGCACCAGGTAGAGGCCCGGCAGGACGGGGAAACCGGGGTAGTGGCCCGCGAAGACGGGGTCGTCTGCGTCGACGTGCCGGGACGCGCTCCCCCGGTCCGCCGGGACCTCGACGACGCCGGCCCGCGCCGTCACCGGTCCACCTGCTTCGCCCGCACCAGGTCCGCGCACCGGCGCACGGTGGTGATCTCGCCGAGGTCGCCCTCCGCGAGCCGGATGCCGTACTCCCGCTCCAGGTGCACCGCGATCTCCATGGTCAGCAGCGAGTCCATCTCCAGGTCGTCCTTGAAGTGCGCGTCGTCCGCCACGCTGTCCGGCGCCAACTCCGCCAGCCCGGCGATCAACCGGCGGATGTCCTCGGTCTGCTCGTCGTTCACAACCGGTTCGGCCACGATCACTCCCCTGCTCGTCGTCCAGCCGTGCTCTGCGCGCCCGCCGTGCCGTCAGGCGGCCACCGGGACCGTCGACTCCACGAACCCCCGCACGACCTCGGCGAACCGCACCGGGGCCTGCGTCATCGGGAAGTGCCCGCACCCCGCCAGGACCTCGACCCGACCGGCGGGCAGCCGCCGGGTCAGCTCCCGGCACTGCTCGGCGGTGGCCGCCACGTCGTCCTCGCCCGCGACCACGAGGGTCGGCGTGCGCAGCTCCGCCAGGTCCAGGAACGGGGTCCCGAGGTAGCTGCCGAAGAACCGGGCCCAGCCGTAGGGGCCGATCCGCTCCCGCGCCCACCGGCCCATGCGCCGGACGACCTCGGGGGACGCCCGGGTGGCCCGGTCGCCCCTCGGGGCCCGCAGCCCCTCCTCCAGGACCGCGTCGACGTGGGCGAGGCTGAGCGCGACCGACGCCCGGTCGAAGTCCTCCGCGCGGGCCCGGTGGAACGGGGCCACGAGCACCAGCGCCTTGGGCGGCGGGACTTCGGCGGTGGTGAGCAGTTCGAGCACCAGCGTCGCGGAGAACGAGTGCGCCACCACCACGTCCGGTCCCCCGTCGACCGCGCGCACCGCGTCGGCCACCCAGGACGACGCGGGCACGTGGTGGCTCCAGGTGGCGTCGCCGCCGGGTGCCCACGGCAGCAGCGCCTCCCACAGCCGCCAGTCGTCGCCGACCCGCGCGGCGAGCGGCGCCCACGCGAGGTTGCCGCCGCCCAGGCCGTGCAGGAGCAGCACCTGCGGCGCACCCGCGCCCGCCGCCCCGGGCCGGCGCACGGCGGCCCGCCGCCCGCTCCCGGTCACCGCCGTCCCCCCGCCCGGCTCAGCGTGATCGCCGAGGCCGCGTCGTCGTCGGGCGCACCCCGGCCGGCCGTGGCCAGCACGGTGCCGCCGCCGTCCGCCAGCCAGGCCGTGCCCGCCACGCACTGCACGACCCCCAGCGCGCCCGAGCACTCGCCGAGCAGCCGGGTCACGTCGAGGTGCGCGGCGGCGTCGACCACGGCGCGCGGCCCGGGGTCGACGCCGCCGGGCGTGCACCACAGGTCCACCTGGCCGGGACCGCCCGGCAGCACGGTCGCCACGCTCTCCGCCCAGTCGGCCCGGCGGGAGTAGGGCCCGAGTTCCGCCAGCACCTCCGCGCGCCGGGACCGCGCGGCGGCTTCGGACTCGACCACCAGGCCGGCGGCCCCGTCCATCAGGTCGTGGCCCGGCACCCCGGACAGCGACTCGACCTGCCGGTTCGCCGGTTCGACGCCGATCACCAGCACCCGCTCCACCCGCGACGCCGCCACCAGCACGCGGGCCCAGTGCACGGCGTCGATGCCCGAGGTGGGGCCGTTGCACAGCGTCACGTTGGCCCCGCGCAACCGGAAGCGGATCGCGACGGCGGACGCGGTCACGTTGCTGGCCGTGGCGGGCAGCCGCATCGGGCTGGTGCCGAGGTAGGTGTCCCGGGTGATCGCGTCCACGGTGTCGCAGAACGTGTCGACGTTGCCGTAGTTGGAGCTGACGACGACCCCGGTGCTCTCCTCGGGGACCGCGCCCCCGGCGAGCAGGCCGGCCGACTCCAGGGCGTCCCGGGCCGCGCACAGGGCGAGCTTCGTCGCCCGGTCCGCGTACCGCAGGCCGCGCCCCGTCAGCGCGTCGGCCGGGTCGGCGGCCCCCGGCCGCGCCGGCCGCCCGCCGGCCAGGTCCGCCGGACCGTCCACACCGGACAGTGCCGTGGCGATCCCGGTGACGACGACCGACTTCCCGTTCACCCGCGCACCTCCTCGACCAGCGCGACGGCGTTGAGCCCGCCGAACCCGAAGGAGTTCACCTGCGCCACGGCCAGTTCCGCCCGCTCGGCGCGGTCGCGCACCAGGCGCAACCCCGAGACCGCCTCGATCGGGTCGTCCACGCCCACGGTCGGCGTCACCGTCGAGGTGCGCAGCGACTCGACGGCCGTGATCAGGCTGTGCAGGCCGGACGCGCCGGCGGTGTGACCGGTCATCGACTTGATCGCCGTGGTGCGCGGGAACGGGTCGACGCCGGCGAACACCTCGCCGACCGCCTCGGCCTCGGCGTCGTCGTTGAGCACGGTCCCGGTGCCGTGCAGGAGGATCAGGTCCACGTCGCGCGGGTGCAGCCCGGCCCGTGCGTGCGCCTGCCGCATGGTGCAGGCGATGTTGCCGGTGTCGGGTGCGGAGGGGTGCACGGCGTCGCAGTTCACCTCGACGCCGCGCAGGCGGGTGCGGGCCCCGCGCCCCGGTGCGTCCCGCTGGAGGACCACCGCCGCCGCGCCGTCCCCCTGGATCATGCCCCGGCGGTTGCGGTCGAACGGGCGCACGGCGTCCGGGGGCAGCGGGTAGCACCGGTCCAGCAGGCCGTAGATGCTCTCGGTGATGGTGTCGGCCCCCGCGACCACCACCGTGTCGGCCGCGTCGAGGTCGAGCAGGTCGGTGGCCAGGCCGAGGGCGTAGAGCGACGCGGCGCAGGCGTTGCCCACGGTGTAGGTGGCCCCGGCCCCGAACCGGCGGCTCAGCGCCGTGCCGAAGTGCGCGTCGCGGGGGTCGAGCGGGACGCCGTCCCGCCAGTGCAGCTCCACCGAGCGCATCTCCCGCTGCGTCGTGCCGACGAGGATGGGCACGTCGTCCAGGCGGTCGTCCAGACCCGCGTCGCGGACCGCCTGGTCGATCGCCTCCACGAGCCAGTTCGTCGTGCGGCCCGGCGCGTCCAGGACGCCGACCGGGCGGTCGTCGATCTCGTAGGCGTTGCGCGCCCGGAAGCGGCCGGGGTCGAACCCCCGGTGCGGCGCCACCCCGCTCCGGCCCGCCCGCAGGGCGTCGAACATGTCCGCCACGGTGCCGCCGATGCTGGACACCGCGCCCGTGCCGGTGATCAGCCAGCTCATCCGGTCCTCCTCGAAGGTCTGCCGCCACGGCGACCGGTGGTCGGTGCGCGGGAACCGCCGGCCGCGCGTCGACCACGCGAACGGCCGAGCGCGCCGCGTCCGGCGGGTGCGCTCCGGATCCGGCGGGGCCGCCCGGCGGGCGAATGGCCGCCGGGCTCCCGCGAACCGGTGATGCCCACTCGACACAGCGTGCGGAATCGGCCACACCGGCACCCACACATTTCCCATACTCGCCGGACCGGGACTTCGGCGAACGCCCGCGACACCCGAATCCGGCACTCCTCCGTGATATTCTCCGGATACCGCGGGCAGGGTATTGGAGTTCATGTGGACATCAAGCTGCTGGGTCCGGTAGAAGTGCACCAGAAGGGCGAGCCGGTCGAGCTCAGCGCAGCCAAGACCAAGACGGTGCTCGCCGCGTTGCTGCTGGCCAGGGGCCAAATCGTGGGTGACGCCAAGTTGTTCGAGGTGCTGTGGGGCGACGACCCGCCGGCCACCGCCGAGGCGCAGGTGCAGAACTACGTGTCCCGATTGCGCAAAAAGGTCGGACCGGCCGCCCGGATAATTCGCCAACGGCCCGGTTACCTGCTGCGGATGTCCGATGGCCGGGTGGACCTGTTCGAATTCGAGCGGCTGGCCGGGGAGGGCCGCGCCGCGCTGGCCGGGGGCCGGCCGGCCGAGGCCGCCGACAAGCTGACCGCCGCGCTCGTGCTGTGGCGGGGTCCCGCGCTGGCCGGCGTCACCGAGCACCTCGCGGAGGTCGAGCGGGCGTCGCTGGAGGAGACCCGCGCGGCGGCCCTGGAGACCCGGATCGACGCGGACCTCGAACTCGGCAGGCACGCGGAACTGGTCCCCGAGCTGACCTCGCTGGTGGCGGCCGAACCGCTGCGCGAGCGGTTCCGCGCCCAACTGATGATCGCCACGCACCGGAGCGGCCGGCAGGCCGACGCGCTCAAGGTCTACCAGGACTACCGCGCGGTGCTCGTGCGCGAGCTGGGCCTGGAACCCAGCAGCGACCTGCGCGACCTGCGCCAGCGCGTCCTGACCGACAGCCTCGACGCGCGGGCGGAGCCCCGCCCGGCCGTGGTGGTCCCCGCGCCGAGGCGGCCCCTGTTCCCCGTGCCGCCCGCCCCGGCCGACTTCACCGGGCGCGACGAGGAGGTGCGGTCCGCGCTGCGCGACCTCGCCCCCGGGGCACGCCGCCGGCGCAGGCACGCGGCCCACGTGGTCACCGGCATGGCCGGGGTCGGCAAGACCGCGTTCGCCGTCCACCTGGCGAACCTCGTGCCCGAGGACGACGCCGGCGTGCGGATCTTCATCGACCTGCGCGGGACCGACCCGGTGCCCGCCGCACCCCGCGACGTGCTCGCCGACCTGCTGCGCGCGCTGGGGGCCGACCACGCGGAGATCCCGGACGGCGTCGAGGACCGGCGGCTGGCCTACCTCTCGCGGCTCGCCGGCCGGCAGGTGCTGCTGCTGCTGGACGACGCGGCCGACGAGCGCCAGGTGCGGCCCCTGCTGCCGGACGGCCCGGACTGCGTCGCGCTGGTCACCAGCCGGCAGCGGCTGCCCGCGCTGGAGGGGACCTGGTCGGTCGACCTGCCCGTGCTCGACCTGGCCGCCTCGCTCGACCTGCTGGCCGGGATCGTGGGCGCGCGGCGGCTCGCCGCCGAACCCCGGGCCGCGCGGCGGGTCGCCGAGCTGTGCGGCGGCCTGCCGGTCGCGCTGCGCATCGCCGGTGCGCGGCTGGCCGCCAAGCCGCACCAGCGGGTGGAGTGGCTCGGTGACCGGTTGTCGCGCCCGCAGGACGGCCTGGACGAGCTGGGGGTCGCCGACCTTGACCTGCGCTCGGTACTCGCGCCCAGCCTGGCCGGCCTGCCCGACCCCGCCCGGCGGGCGTTCCGGCTGCTCGCGCTGCCGGTGGTGCCCAGCCTGTCGGTGTGGGACGCGGCGGTCGCCCTCGACGTCACCGTGCAGGAGGCGCGGGAGGTGGTGGAGCGGCTGGTCGACGTCCGGCTCCTCGACGTGACCAGGACCGGAGACTCCGGCGAGCTGCGGTACTCGTTCCACGGCCTGGTGCGGCGCTACGCGGCGGAGCTGGCCGCCCGCGAGGAGACCCCGACCGAGCGGCACGCCGTGCTCAGCCGTTCGCTGGGGCCGAGTCCCGTGCGGTTCACCGACGAGTGGTGACCGCCGGCCCCGGACCGACGACGTCAGCCGGTCCGGCGCACCGGCGTCAACCGGCCCGGGACCACCGCCGGGGGTCAGCCCGCTTTCCGGCCCGTGGTCGCCAGGGGCGCGGGGCGGCGGGACGGCTCCCGGGTCCGGGGGCCGGGGAGCGCGTCGAGGGGGGTGAGCGCGTCGGCGAGGAACAGCTCCTCCACCAGTGCCCGCTGCACCTTGCCCCGGGTGCTGCGGGGCAGCCCGCCCGGCGGCACGAACACCAGCCTGGAGACCAGGATGCCCATCCGCCGTCCCACCGACCTGCGCACCGCGTCGGCCAGCCGGGCCACCCCGTCCCGGCCGACGCGGTCGGCGTCGACCTCCTGGACGACCACCACGTTCCGCGAGCCCGCGAGCAGGAACGCGGCGGCGGCCAGGCCGGTGGACGTCCCGTCCGCCGCCAGCGCCGCCTGCTCGACGTCGCGCGGGTGCAGCGTCCGGCCCTGGAGGAACATCATGTCCGCCAGGCGGCCGAGCACGTACAGCTCGCCCCCGTGCCGGACCCCGAGGTCCCCGGTGCGCAGGAACCGCCCCTCCCCCGAGCCCAGCACCCCGCCGAAGGCCGCCTCCGTCTCGGTGCCCCGCCGCCAGTAGCCGGCCGTGACGCTGCCGCCCCGGACCCAGATCTCGCCGAGGCGCCCATCCGGCAGCTCGGCGGCGAGGTCCGGCTCGACGACCCGGACGTCGAGGCCGTCGATCGTCCCGCTGCTCACCAGGGGCTTGCCCTCCGCCCCAGGCGGCACCGGCTCGAACCGGCCGTTCTCCAGCTCGCGCGGGTCCACCCGCACGACCGTCGGGGCCCGGTCGGGCCCAGCCCCGGTGACCAGCAGGGTGGCCTCGGCCAGGCCGTAGCCGGGCCGCAGCGCGGTCTCCCGGAACCGCGCCGGCGCGAACCGGGCGGCGAAGGCGGCCAGCGTGCCGGGGTCGATCGGCTCCCCGCCGTTGCAGGCGTGCCGCCACCGGGACAGGTCGACCCGACCCACCTGCTCGTCGGTCACCCGCCGCACGCACAGCTCGAACGCCGAGCTGGGGGCGAAGCTGATCGTCGCGCCGGACCGGTCGATCAGCTCCAGCCACCGGTGGGGCGCGCTGACGAAGGCGTGCGGCGGCATCACGACCGCCGTGCCGCCCAGGTGGAGCGGTTCCAGCAGCGAGGCGACCAGCCCCAGGTCGCTGTGCAGCGGCAGCCAGGTGCAGAACGTGTCGGTCGCGGTGAGCCGGTAGGTGCGCTGGATGAGCCGGAGGTTGTCCACCAGGCAGTCGTGGGTCACCACCACGCCCCGGAGCCGGTTGTTGGCCCCCGAGCTGTACTGGAGGTAGGCGGTGGTGCCCGGGTCGGTGCGCACGGGTGCCGTCAGCGACCGGCCCGGGTGGGCCACGTCCGTCGCGGTGACGGGGAGGTCCGCGATGCCGTCCTGGTCCAGCCAGTCCGCGATGGTCACCAGGTCCCGGGCCTGGGTGAGCACGGCGCTCACGTCGGCGTCCAGCGCGATGCCCGTGGTCCGGTCGAGGTGGTGCCGGGGCCCGGTGGGCAGCGGTGCCGGGACCGGCACCGCGCCCGCGTACAGGCAGCCCAGGAAAGCGATCAGGAAGTCGGGGCCGGACGGGTAGAGCAGCAGCACGCGGTCCCCGACCTCGCAGCTCCGCCGCAGGTGGCTGCCCAGGGACAGCGCGGCGGCGTGCAGCTCGCCGTAGGTCAGCACCTGGTCGGCGGGAGCCGTGCCGTCGTAGGAGACCGACACGAGCGCCTTCCGACCGGGGAACCGCTGCGCGTGGCCCATGACGACTTCCGGCAACGTCGGCCTGTCCATCCTCGCCCCTCCTCGGTGGGAACCGTCCACAACGCGCACCCGTGCGGCCGTCACCCCGGCAGCCCCCGGATCCAGCCCTCCACCCGGCGCGCGGTGGTCCCCGCGTGCTCCTCCACCATGGTCACGTGGTCGCCGGGCACCTCGGCCAGGTCGTGGGCCAGCGGCCACGAGGCCCGCCACGCGGCGTGCCCGTCCCGGACCTCCGGGTCGACGCAGTCCTCCGGCCGCACGAACAGCGTCGGTGTCCGACCGCCCTGCGGCGCCCAGTCCGCGAACACCCTGGCGTAGCCGGCCATGGCGGTCAGCCGCGCCCCGCTGGTCAGGCCGAACCGCTCCTGCCTGGCCAGCAGCTTGCGGTCCATCGCCGACCGGACGAACCCGTACTGCGCGGTGCCGGGGACGTAGGTGTCGAGCAGCACGGCGGCGGCGGGTGCCGCGCCGGCGCGCTCCAGGTGGCCGGACACGGCGTGGGCGAACCAGCCGCCCGACGAGTGCCCGACGAGCACCACCGGCCGGTCGGCGAACCGGGCGCGGACCAGGTCCGCCTGGAGGCCCACGACGTCGTCCACGCCCGAGGGCAGCGGCTCGTCGTCCACGTACCCGGGCAGGGGCAGGAACCACGTGTCCCACGCGCCGTCCAGCGCGGCGGCGAAGTAGGAGTACTGGTACAGGCTGGAGGAGGCGTCGATGGTCGGCAGGCAGACCAGGACGGCCGCGCCGTCGCCCTTCGCCAGCCGCACGAACTCCGGTGCGCGGTCCAGCCCGTGCGGGCCGTGGAAGGTGGGCCGGATCCGGGCGGCGGCGTCGAGCAGCCGGTCCACCGCCTCGACCTGGCCGGAGCGGTGGCCGTAGGCGGCGAGTTCGCCGAGGCCGACGCCCGCGAGCGCCGGCCGCGCGGCGGGCTGCGGGCGGTCCGGTGCCCCCTCGGCGGCGAGCCCGCCCTCGGCGATCCTCCGGTCGAGGTGCGCGGCCAGGGCGCGCGGGGACGGGTGGTCGAAGACGACGCCGGCGGGCAGGTCGAGCCCGGTGCCGTGGCGCAGCCTGTTGCGCAGCTCGACCGAGGTCGCCGAGTCGAACCCGAGGTCGCGGAACGCGCCGGCGCTGTCGAGCTGCTCACCGGGGTCGTGCCCGAGCACGGACGCGGCCTGGGCGAGCACCCAGTCCGTCAGCACCGACACCCGGTCCTCGTCCGGGACGGCCGCCAGGCTCTCCCGCAGGCCCGGACCCGCGCCGACGTCGGGACCGGTGTCGGCGACGGGGTCCGCGCCGGTGGTGGCGGGTGCGTGCGGGGTGAGCCAGTAGTGGCGGTGCTGGAAGGCGTAGGTGGGCAGGTCCGTGCGGACGGCCGCCTCGGGCAGCACGGTGGTCCAGTCGACCGGGACGCCGTTGGCCCACACCTCGGCGAGGGAGGTGAGGAAGCGTTCCCGGCCGCCGTCCTTGCGGCGCAGGGTGCCCAGCGCGGTGCCGGTGTCGCCGGCCGGCAGGGAGCCGTCGAGCGTCTCCTGCACCCCCAGCGTCAGCACCGGGTGCGGGCTCGCTTCGACGAAGACCCGGACGCCCTCCTCGGCGGCGTGCCGCACCGCGTCGTGGAAGAGCACCGTCTGCCGCAGGTTGCGGTACCAGTACTCGGGTCCCAGCTCCGCCGTGTCCAGCGGGCGACCCGTGACGGTGGAGCAAAACGGGACGGCACCCGATCGCGGGCGGATCGGGGACAGTGCGCGCACCAACTGCTCGCGGATGCCCTCCACGGCAGGCGAGTGCGAGGCGTAGTCGACCGCGATCCGCCGCACGCGCACCTGCTCGTCCTCGCAGGCGGCCACGAACTCGTCCAGGGCGGCGGAGTCACCGGACACCACGACGGAGAGCGGGCCGTTCACGGCGGCCACGGACAAGCGCCCGCCCCACCTTGCCAACGCCCCGGCGGCCCGGTCGGCGGGGAGGGCCGCCGACACCATCCCGCCGCTGCCGGCGATCTCGCGCAGGAGCCGGGAGCGCAGGCACACCACCCGGGCACCGTCCTCAAGGGACAGACCTCCCGCCACGCACGCGGCGGCGATCTCGCCCTGCGAGTGCCCGATCACGGCCGAGGGCACCAGCCCCGACGCGCGCCACAGCTCCGCCAACGACACCATCACGGCGAACAGCGCGGGCTGCACCACGTCGACGCGCTCCAGGGACCCGTCCCCGACCCCCTTCAGCACGTCCCACAGCGACCAGTCCACGAAGTTCCCCAGGGCTTCGGCGCAGGCGCGCAGGCTGCGCGCGAAGGGTTCGGAGGTCTCGGCCAGCTCGACCGCCATGCCCACCCACTGCGACCCCTGGCCCGGGAAGACCAGCGCGGAACGCACGTCCGGGCGGGCGATCCCCCGCACCACGCCCGCGTCGGCACCGACCACGTCCGGCCGGTCACCGGCCACCGCGTCCAGTCCGCGCACGAAGTCCTCGTGCCCCTGCGCCAGGACGACGGCCCGGTACTCGAAGGCGGACCGGGACACCACCAGCGAGCGCCCCACCTCCGCCAGAGCGCGCCGGCCGCCGTCCTCCCCGGCCACGAACTCGCCGAGCCGCCGGGCCTGGTCCCGCAACGCGACCGCAGTGCGCCCGGACACCAGCCACGGCAGCACACCACGGGGAACCGGCTCAGCGTCCACCACTGCCGGGAGGTCGCCCTGCTCCAGGATCACGTGGGCATTCGTCCCGCTCATCCCGAACGACGACACCCCGGCCCGTCGAGGACGGCCCGTCTCCGGCCACGCGATCGAGTCCTTGAGCAGGGAGATGTCACCCGAAGACCAGTCCACATGCCGCGAAGGCCGATCCACATGCAGCGTCTTCGGCAGAATTCCCCTGTCCAGCGCCAAAACCATCTTCATCACACCGGCCACACCCGCCGCAGCCTGCGTATGCCCGATGTTCGACTTCAACGACCCCAACCACAACGGCACACCGTTCCGACCACGCCCATAAGTCGCCAGCAGTGCGCCGGCCTCGATCGGATCACCCAACGCCGTACCCGTGCCGTGCGCCTCCACCACATCCACATCACCCGACGACAACCCCGCCGCACCCAACGCCAACACGATCACCCGCCGCTGAGCCACCCCACTCGGCGCAGTCAAACCATTACTCGCACCGTCCTGATTCACCGCCGAACCCCGCACCACCGCCAACACCCGACGACCAGCACGACGCGCATCCGACAACCGCTCCACCACGAGCACGGCAACGCCCTCCGCCATGCCCATCCCATCGGCGTCGTCGGAGAACGCCTTGCACCGGCCGTCCGGAGCCAGACCGCGCAGCCGGCTGAACCGCACGAACGCGGTAGGCGTCGACATCACCGTCGCCCCGCCCACCAACGCCATCGAGGACTCACCGCGGCGCAACGAATCACACGCCAAGTGCAATGCCACCAAGGACGACGAGCACGCCGTGTCAACGGTGAGCGCCGGCCCTTCCAACCCCAGCGAGTACGCGACCCGCCCGGACAGGACGCTCCCCGCGCCGCCGGTCAGCAGGTGAGCCTCCAACCCGGCGACACGGGACGTGGTGTTGACGCCGTACTCGTGGATGCTGCACCCGGTGAAGACGCCGGTCCGGGAACCGCGCAACGAACGCGGATCAACACCCGCCCGCTCCACCGCCTCCCACGACACCTCCAACAACAACCGCTGCTGCGGATCCATCGCCACCGCCTCACGCGGCGACACACCGAAAAACCCAGCATCAAACCCACCCGCACCCGCCAAAAACCCACCCTCACGCACATACGTGAACCCCGGACGATCCGGATCAGGATCGAACAAACCCCCCACGTCCCAACCCCGATCGGCCGGAAACCCCGACACCACATCCCGACCCGACGCCACCACATCCCACAAACCCTGAGGAGACACCACATCCCCCGGAAAACGACACCCCATCCCCACGATCGCAATCGGCTCCCGCGCCGCCTCCTCCACCGACCGCAACCGCCCACGCACCTCGGCCAGCTCAGCAGCCGCGCGCTTGAGGTAGTCGAGGAGCTTGTCTTCGCTGCTCATCCCGGATGCATCCTTCGTGACGTCGCGGACGTCGGTCAGAGGGAATCGGACTGGCGGTCGAGGAAGGCGAACACGTCCTCGGCGGTGGCCGCCCGGAGGTCGATCGCGTCCGCACCGCCCGGGTCGGCGCGCGGCACGGCACCGAGCCGGGCCAGCCCCTCCCGGAGCACCTCGACGGCCTCGGGCACCACCGCGTCGTCCGGCGCGAGGGACCGCACGGCGGCCGTCAGCTCGGCCAGCACGTCACGCGGCGGCCGGTCGGCGTCGCCGGTGGTCGGCGGCAGGTGCTCGCCGACGTGCCGCGCCAGCGCCAGCGGCGTCGGGTGGTCGAAGACGACGACGGCGGGCAGCCGCAGTCCGAACACGTCGTTGAGCCGGTTGCGCAACTGGAGGCCGGTGACCGAGTCGAGCCCCTGCTCGCTGAAGGACCGGCCCGGGTCGACGGCGCGGCCGTCCGGGTAGTCCAGCACGGCGGCGAACGTCGCGCGGACCGCTTCGAGCACCAGTTGCTCCCGCTGCCGCTCGGACGCGCGGCCGAGGCGGTCGAGCAGGTCGTTGGCGGCGGGCTCCTCCGGCCCGGTGTCCGGCGCGCTCAGCGAGGTGGCCGCCGTCCCCGCGAGCAGGGGGCTGGGCCGGACGGACTCGAACAGCGGGAAGAACGTGTCCCAGTCGATGTCGGCGACGACCGGGCACGGCTCGCCGTCGGCCAGTGCCTCGGCCAGGGCGGTCAGCGCGGGTGCCGACTTCATGGCGGGCAGGCCCTGCCGGCGGGCGCTCGCGTTCAGCGCGACGCGCTTGGCGACGTCATCGGGATCGCTGTCCACGCGGGCGTCCCACACCCCCCAGGCGATCGAGGTCGCGGGCAGCCCGCGCGCCCGGCGCTGCTCGGCCAGGGCGTCGAGGAAGGCGTTGGCCGCCGCGTAGCCGCCGTGCGCGGCACTGCCCCAGATGCCCGTGATCGAGGAGAACAGCACGAACGCGTCGAGGGTGTCCGGGCCGAAGACCTCGTCCAGCGCCCTGGCACCGTCCACCTTGGCCGACACGGTGTCGGAGAGGTCGGCGACCGTGGTCTCCTCGATGGTGCCGAGGGTGATGACCGCCGCCGTGTGGACGACCGAACGGACCGGGTTCCCCTCGGCGGCCAGGTCGTCGGCGAGCCGGCGGAGCGCCGCCCGGTCGGTGATGTCGCAGGCGACCACGCGGACGTCCGCGCCGGCGTGCCGCAACTCCGCTTCCAGCTCGGCGGCACCGGGTGCCGCCGCGCCCCGCCGGCCGACCAGGACGATCGGCGCGGCGGTCTCCGCCGCCAGCCACCGCGCGGTCTGCGCCCCGAGCGCCCCGGTGCCGCCGGTGACCAGCACGGTCCCGGTCGGCGTCCACCGGTCCGGGCGCGGCTGCCGGCGCGGGGGCACCCGGACCAGCCGGCGGCCGTGGGCTCCGTCCGGCCGCAGGGCCACCTCGTCCTCCCCGTGGCCGCCGGTCAGCACGACCGCGAGGCGCGACCACGTGCCGTCGTCCGGCGCGTCCGGGAGGTCGACCAGGCCACCCCAGCGCCGGGGGTGTTCGAGGGCGACGACCCGGCCCAGGCCCCACAGCTGCGCCTGGTCCGGGTCGACCGGCGCGACCTCCTCGGCAGCCAGGACCGCACCCCTGGTCACGAGCCACAGGGGTGCCTCGACGCCGGCGTCGCCCAGCGCCTGCACGAGCGCGGTGGTGGCGGCCAGCGCCGACGACAGCCCGGAGTGCTCCGCGTGGGCCGAGCCGTCCACGGCGAGCAGGGACACCACCCCGGACACCGCCGGGGAGACTTCTTCGCGCAGCCGCCGGGCGACGCCCTCGCGGTCGGCCCGCGCGGTGTCGACGACGACCGACCGGACCGAGGCACCGAGGTCGGTCAGCACCCGGTCGAGCGCGGTCACGTGCCGGTGCTCCTCGTGCCCGGCCGGGACGACGAGCAGCCAACGGCCGCTCACCGGAGCGGCGTCCTCGACCGCCACGGGCGTCCACCCCACCCGGTACCGCCACGAGTCGAGCACTGCCCGGTCGGCTCGCCGGTGCCGCCACGAGGCCAGCGCGGACCAGACCTCGGTCGCGGGTGCCTCGTCCCGGACGTCGAGCTCCGAGGCCAGGCGCGCGGTGTCGCCCTGGTCGACCAACGCCCAGAACTCGCGCTCGCGGGGGTCGCCGATTGCCGACGTCGGGGCGGTGAGCCAGTAGGGGTTGCGTTGGAAGGCGTACGTGGGCAGGTCGACGGGTCGGGTGGCCTCCGGGAGCGCGGTGGTCCACTTCACCTCGGCGCCGTGGACCCACGCTTCCGCCATCGCAGCGAGCCCCCGTGCCCGGCCACCGTCGCCCCGGCGCAGAGTGCCCAGCGCGACACCGCTGTCGCCGTCGTGCAGCGACTCGTCCAGGGTCTCCTGGACGCCCAACGTCAGCACGGGGTGCGGGCTGGCCTCCACGAAAACCCGGACCCCGTCCTCGGCCGCGCGCCGCACCGAGTCCTGGAAGAGCACCGTCTGCCGCAGGTTGCGGTACCAGTACTCGGGTCCCAGCTCGGCCGTGTCCAGCAGCCCGCCGGTCACGGTCGAGTAGAACCGGAGGCCGGTCGACTTCGGGCGGATCGGTGCCAGCGACTCGACCAGGCGGTCGCGCACGCCCTCCACCGCGACCGAGTGCGACGCGTAGTCGACGGCGATCCTGCGCGCGCGCACGCCTTCCGCCTCGCACGCCTCGACCAGTTCGTCGATCGCCACCGAGTCGCCGGACAGCACGACCGAGGCCGGCCCGTTCACCGCCGCCACGGACAACCGCCCGCCCCACCTCTCCGCCAGCCGCGCGGCCCGGTCACCTGGCACGGCCACCGACACCATGCCCCCGTCGCCCGAGATCTCGCGGAGCAGCCGGGAGCGCAGGCACACCACCCGGGCACCGTCCTCAAGGGACAGTGCACCGGCAGCGCACGCGGCGGCGATCTCGCCCTGGGAGTGCCCGATCACCGCCGACGGGGCCAACCCCGAAGCACGCCACAGCTCCGCGAGCGACACCATGACCGCGAACAGCGCGGGCTGCACCACGTCGACGCGCTCCAGTGCCCCGTCGTCCGCCCCGGTCAGCACGTCCCACAGCGACCAGTCCACGAACCGGTCGACGGCTTCGTGGCACTCCCGCAGGGTGCCGGCGAAGATGTCGGAGGTCTTGATCAGCTCGGCAGCCATGCCGACCCACTGCGACCCCTGGCCGGGGAAGACCAGGGCGGAGCGCACGCCGGTCCGCGCAACTCCCTGCACCACGGTCGTGTCGACCAGGCCCGAGCCGGCCCCGGACAGGGCGTCCAAGCCCCGGAGGAAACCTTCGCGGTCGTCTCCGAGTACCACCGCCCGGTGCTCGAACGTCGACCGGGACGTCACCAGCGAACGCCCGACCGCCGCAACACCGTGGCTCTCCTCCGCCGCGAACTTCCGCAACCGCAGCGCCTGGGCCCGCAACGCCCCCGCACTGCGCCCCGACACCACCCACGGAACCACACCACCAAAAGACGAGTCGCCGGCTTCCGCAACCGGATCCCCCTGCTCCAGGATCACGTGCGAGTTGGTCCCGCTCATGCCGAACGACGACACCCCCGCCCGGCGAGGACGCCCCGTCTCCGGCCAGGGAATCGACTCCGTCAACAACGACACCTCACCCGAAGACCAGTCGACGTGCCGTGACGGCTGATCCACGTGCAGCGTCTTCGGCAGAATTCCCCTGTCCAGCGCCAGAACCATCTTCATCACACCGGCCACACCGGCCGCAGCCTGCGTATGCCCGATGTTCGACTTCAACGACCCCAACCACAACGGCACACCGTTCCGACCACGCCCATAGGTCACCAGCAGTGCGCCGGCCTCGATCGGATCACCCAACGCCGTACCCGTGCCGTGCGCCTCCACCACATCCACATCACCCGACGACAACCCCGCCGCACTCAGGGCGGATTCCAGGACCCGTCGTTGGGAAACCCCGTTCGGCGCAGTCAGGCCGTTGCTCGCACCGTCCTGGTTCACCGCCGAACCCCGCACCACCGCCAACACCCGACGACCAGCACGACGCGCATCCGACAACCGCTCGACGACGAGAACGCCGATCCCCTCTCCCCAGTTCGTGCCGTCGGCGTCGTCGGAGAACGCTTTGCACCGGCCGTCCGGGGCCAGGCCGCGCAAGCGGCTGAACCGCACGAACGCCGACGGGGTCGACATCACCGTCGCGCCGCCCACCAACGCCATCGAGCACTCACCACGGCGCAACGCGTCGGACGCCAGGTGCAGCGCCACCAACGACGACGAGCACGCCGTGTCAACGGTGAGCGCCGGCCCTTCCAACCCCAGCGAGTACGCGACCCGCCCGGACAGGACGCTCAGCGCACCGCCGGTCGCCACGTAATTCTCGAACTCGCTGCCCAGTTCGGCGGTGATGGGCACGTAGTCCTGTCCGTTGGTGCCCATGTAGACGCCGGTCCGGGAGCCGCGCAACGAACGCGGATCAACACCCGCCCGCTCCACCGCCTCCCACGACACCTCCAACAACAACCGCTGCTGCGGATCCATCGCCACCGCCTCACGCGGCGACACACCAAAAAACCCAGCATCGAAATCACCCGCACCCGCCAGGAAACCGCCCTCACGCACATACGTGAATCCCGGACGATCCGGATCAGGATCGAACAGGCCGTCTACATCCCAACCCCGATCGGCCGGAAACCCCGACACCACATCCCGACCCGACGCCACCACATCCCACAAACCCTGAGGAGACACCACATCCCCCGGAAAACGACACCCCATCCCCACGATCGCAATCGGCTCCCGCGCCGCCTCCTCCACCGACCGCAACCGGCCACGCACCTCGCCCAGATCAGCAGCCGCGCGCTTGAGGTAGGCGCGCAGTTTCGCTTCGTCAGCCATTCCCAGCCGCCTTCGGAGTTCCGGGGAAAGAGGTCACCGCTCGTCGTGCGCGCGGTCGAGCAGGTCGAACAGCTCGTCGTCCGACGCGCCGTCCAGGTCGGGCCGGGCCGGCACCGCCGCAGCGGGTGCCAGGGCGGCCAGCATCTTCTCCAAGCGGCCCGCGACGGCCCCGGCCTCGGCGTCGGGCAGCTCCAGGTCCGCCAGCGCCCGCACCGCCGCGTCCAGGTCGGCCAGGGCCGAGTGCAGCCGTGCGTCGTCGGAGACCAGGTGCGACCGCAGGTGCTCGGCCAGGGCGGACAGCGTGGGGTAGTCGAAGACCAGGGTCGCGGGCAGCGCCAGGCCGGTCGCACCGCCCAGCCGGTTGCGCAGCTCCAGCGCGGTCAGCGAGTCGAACCCCAGGTCCATCACCCCGCGCGTGGGGTCGAGCGCGCCGCCCGTCGCGTGCCCGAGCACCTTGGCGGCCTCGGCCTGCACGAGTTCCACCAGCGACCGCACCTGCTCCGCCTGCGGCAGCGCGCTCAGGCGGTCCCGCAGGTCGTCGGCGTCCGAGGTGGCGACGGCTCCCGCCGGTGTCGCCCGTGCGACCTCCGGCAGCTCGCCGAACAGCGGCCGGGGGCGGTCCGATCCCAGCCAGGACGGGGCCGCGTCCCACTCCACGTCGGCGACGACCGAGCACGCCTCGCCGTCGCCCAGCGCCCGGCCCAGCGCCGCGAGGGCGGGCGCGGCCTCCATGCCCCGGAAGCCCTTGCGCTGCACGTTCTCCTCCACGCCGGCGCGCACCGCCATCCCGAGGTCCGCCCACGCGCCCCAGGCGATCGAGGTCGCGGGCAGGCCGCGCGCCCGCCGCTGCTCGGCCAACCCGTCCAGGAACGCGTTGGCCGCCGCGTAGGCGCCCTGGCCCGCGTTGCCCAGCGTGGCGGCGACGGACGAGAACAGCACGAACGCCGTCAGCTCCAGCGACGAGGTCAGCTCGCTGAGGTTCACCGCCCCCTGCACCTTGGGCCGGAACACCGCGTCCACGCGCTGGGGGGTGATCGAGTCCACCACCCCGTCGTCGAGCACACCGGCCGCGTGCACGACGGCGGACGGCGGGAACTCGGCGAGGAGCGCGGCGAGCTGCGGCCGGTCCGCGACGTCGCAGGCCCGGACCGTGACCCGGGTGCCGCCGCGCTCGACCTCGGCCAGCAGCGCGGCCACGTCGTCGGACGCGACCCCCGACCGGCTCACCAGCACCAGGTGCGCGGCCCCGTGGGCGGCCAGCCACCGGGCCACCTGGCCGCCCAGCGCGCCGGTGCCCCCGGTGACCAGGACCGTCCCGCCGACCACCCGGTCCGGCAGCTCGCGGTCGAGGTCGGAGGTGACCCGCAGCAGCCGGCTCCCGTACAGGCCGCACGGTCGCACGGCCACCTGGTCCTCACCCGAACCGGCCGCAACCACACCGTGCAGCAGGGCCGCAGCGCGCTCGTCCACCACCTCCGGGAGGTCGACCAGCCCTCCCCACCGCCGGGGCTGCTCCAGCCCCACGGTCGTGCCCAGGCCCCAGACCTGGCGCTGGCGGGCGCCGGCCACGGCGTCCGACGCCGACGTGGCGACCGCGCCCCGGGTGACGCACCACAGCCGGGCGTCGGGGAACGACTCCCCCAGCGCCTGCACCAGCGCGACGCTCGACGCGAGCCCGACCGGGACCGACGTCCCCTCGACGCACTCCTCGTCGGCCAGGGCGAGGAACGACAGCACGCGCGTCACCGGCCGGCGGTCGTCGGTCACCACATCGCCGAGGGTCGCCGCCACCGCGTGGCGGTCGGCGTGCGCGGCGTCCACGACGAGCGGGAGCGCGCGGACACCGCGCTCGGCCAACGCGGCGTCCACCAGCCGCACGGCCGGGTCGTCGGCGTGGCTCGCGGGCACGACGACCAGCCAGGTGCCGTGCCGGTCGCCCGGCGTCGGCTCGGCGAGCTGCTTCCACACGACGCGGTAGCGCCACGCCCCGGCGGTGTGCAGGTCTCCGCGCCGCTTCCGCCAGGAGGCCAGGGCGGGCAGCAGCGCGCTGAAGGGCTGGTCGGTGTCCACGTCGAGCAGGCCGGCCAGCAGTTCGCGGTCCCCGCTCGCCACGGCGTCCCAGAAGCGGTCGTCGCCGCCGAGCGCGACCGCAGGACGTCCCGACGGGACCTCCAGCCAGTACCGCTCGCGCTGGAAGGCGTAGGTCGGCAGGTCCACCAGGCGGGTGTCGCCGTCGAACAGCCGCGTCCAGTCCACGTCGACGCCGGTCACGAACACCCGGGCGACGGAGTCGACGAGCGAGCGGGGTTCGGCGTCCCCGGCCACCACCGCCGGCACGCACACCGCGCGCTGCTCGGGGTCGACGGGACCGTTGCCGTCGTGATTTTCCAGGCACTGGCGGGCCATCGTGGTCAGGACTCCCGCGCCACCCAGCTCCAGGAACACCTCCACACCCTGCGACCGCAGCCAGGAGATGCCGTCCCCGAACCGGACGGCCTCCCGGACGTGACGGACCCAGTACCGGGGATCGCACATGTCGGCCGGCGCGAGCGAGCCGGTCAGGTTCGACACCACGGGGATGCGGGGCGGGCGGAAGGTGGCGTGCTCCACGACGCGCAGGAAGTCGTCCAGCATCCCGTCCATCTGGGGCGAGTGGAACGCGTGGCTCACGCGCAGCCGCTTGGTGCGGCACCCCCGCCGCGCGAACTCCTCGGCCAGGGCGAGCACGTCGGCCTCGGTGCCGGAGACGACAACGCTGCGCGGCCCGTTGATCGCGGCCACCGCGACCTGCCCGGCGCACTCCGCCACGGCCGCGAGCACGTCCTGCTCGTCGGCCTGGATGGACACCATCGCCGCCGAGCCGGTCAGCCGCTGCATCAGCCTGCCCCGGGCGACGACCACCGCGCAGGCGTCGGGCAGCGAGAGCACCCCGGCGACGTGGGCTGCGGCCAACTCGCCCACGGAGTGCCCGAGCAGGAAGTCCGGGGTGACGCCCCAGTGTTCGAGCAGCCGGAACAACGACACCTCGAACGCGAACAGGGCCACCTGCGTGTACTGGGTCTGGTCCAGCAGCAGCGCCGACTCCGTGCCCTCGTCGGCGAACGCGACCTCGCGCAGCGGTCGCTCCAGGTGGTCGTCCACCTGCTCGCACACCGCGTCGAAAGCCGCCGCGAACACCGGGAAAGCGTGGTGCAGCGCGCGTCCCAGACCGTTGCGCTGCGCTCCTTGACCGGGGAACAGCAGGGCCGAGCGAACGCCCGCCCGCGCAACTCCCTGCACCACGGTCGTGTCGACCAGGCCCGAGCCGACCCCGGACAGGGCGTCCAAGCCCCGGAGGAAACCTTCGCGGTCGTCTCCGAGTACCACCGCCCGGTGCTCGAACGTCGACCGGGACGTCACCAGCGAACGCCCGACCGCCGCCGCATCGAGGTCCTCCCCCGCCGCGAACTCCCGCAACCGCAGCGCCTGGTCCCGCAACGCCCCCGCACTGCGCCCCGACACCACCCACGGCACCACACCACCAAAAGACGAGTCGCCGGCTTCCGCAACCGGATCCCCCTGCTCCAGGATCACGTGCGAGTTGGTCCCGCTCATCCCGAACGACGACACCCCCGCCCGGCGAGCACGCCCCGTCTCCGGCCAGGGAATCGACTCCGTCAACAACGACACCTCACCCGAAGACCAGTCCACATGCCGCGAAGGCCGATCCACATGCAAAGTCTTCGGCAGAACTCCCCTGTCCAGCGCGAGAACCATCTTGATGACACCGGCCACACCCGCCGCAGCCTGCGTATGCCCGATGTTCGACTTCAACGACCCCAACCACAACGGCACACCGTTCCGACCACGCCCATAAGTCGCCAGCAGTGCGCCGGCCTCGATCGGATCACCCAACGCCGTACCCGTGCCGTGCGCCTCCACCACATCCACATCACCCGACGACAACCCCGCCGCACTCAACGCCGACACGATCACCCGCCGCTGAGCCACCCCACTCGGCGCAGTCAAACCATTACTCGCACCGTCCTGATTCACCGCCGAACCCCGCACCACCGCCAACACCCGACGACCAGCACGACGCGCATCCGACAACCGCTCCACCACGAGGACACCGACGCCTTCACTCAGGCCCGTGCCGTTCGCGCGGTCGGAGAACGCCTTGCAGCGGCCGTCCGGCGAGAAGCCGCGCATCATGCTGAACTCCGGGAAGATGCCCGGCAGGGACATCACCGTCGCGCCGCCCACCAACGCCAACGAAGACTCACCACGGCGCAACGAATCACACGCCAAGTGCAGCGCCACCAACGACGACGAGCACCCGGTGTCGATGGTCATGGTGGGACCTTCCAGCCCCAGCGCGTACGCCACCCGGCCGGAAGCCGCGCTGATGATGGTGCCCGTCAACCGGTGGCCGGCCACGTCCGCCGGGGTGTCCCGCAGTGCGGGGCCGTACCCCTCCAGGGCGACCACGCCGGTGAAGACGCCGGTCCGGGAACCGCGCAACGAACGCGGATCAACACCCGCCCGCTCCACCGCCTCCCACGACACCTCCAACAACAACCGCTGCTGCGGATCCATCGCCACCGCCTCACGCGGCGACACACCGAAAAACCCAGCATCGAAATCACCCGCACCCGCCAGGAAACCGCCCTCGCGCACGTAAGACAGGCCCGCCTGACCGGGATCGGGGTCGAACAGGCCCTCCACGTCCCAGCCGCGATCCACCGGCAGCCCGGACACCACGTCCCGCCCCGACGCCACCAGGTCCCACAAGCCCTCCGGGGAGTCCGCACCGCCGGGGAAGCGGCACCCCATCCCCACGATGGCAATCGGTTCGTCGGTCTGCCCCAGGGGCCGCAGGGCGACAGCGGCCTCCTCGACCCCGAGCAGCCTGTTCCGGAGGTGCTCGGCGAGCGCCTCGGCGGAGGGGTGGTCGAACAGCGCCGTGGCCTCCAGCCGGACGCCGGTGCGCGCACCCACCTCGGTCCGCAGCTCGCCGGCCGCGCGCCGGGAGAAGCCCAGGTCGTGGAACGCCCGGTCGGCACGCAACCGGAAGCCCGGACCGCTGCCCAGCACGGCCGCAGCGGCCTCGCGGATCACCTCGACCAGCATCCGGCGCTGGATGCCCTCGGACGCGCCGTCGAGGCGTTCGCGGTACTCGGACCGCGTTGCCGCGTCGGCCTCCTCCGAGAAGTCGGCGGCGGACCGCCGCGCGGGCACGCCGGGGTTTCCGTGGGACATTGACTCCACCTCGGGTTTCGCTGGAACAGGGGACGCACGGTCGGACGCCGGCCGACGCCGGGACCGGTGCGGTGACGTGGGGGTCAGCCGTGCACCAGGTCGCGCAATAGCGCGAACTGCCGCAACCGCTGCCCGCTGTCGGCGGTCGGCATCTGGACGCTCAGGGTCGTCACGCCGGACTCGGCGAACGCGGCCAGCCGTTCCCGCACGAAGCCGGGAGGACCGATGAGCGAGATGCCCTCGATCAGGCTGCGGGGCACCGCCGCGCAGGCTTCCTCCCGGCGGCCCGCCAGGTAGAGGTCCTGGACGAGCTTCGCCTCGGCCTCATAGCCGTAGCGGCACGCGAGGTCGTGGTAGAAGTTCCGGCCGCGCGCGCCCATGCCGCCGATGTAGAGCGCCAGGGTGGGGCGCAGCGAGTCCACCACGTGGTCCACTTCGGACCCGATCGCCACGGTCACCGGGACGACCACGTCCAGCGCGCCCAGCCGGGCGTCGCGCCGGGCCGCGCCTTCCGCCAGCGACCGGCCCCACACGTCGGCCGCCTGTTCGGGCAGGTAGAAGATCGGCTGCCAGCCCTCGGCGATCTCGGCCGCCAGCGCGACGTTGCGCGGCCCGGTCGCCGCGAGCGTGATGGGGATCCGCTCGCGCAGCGGCCGGTTGATCAGCTTCAGCGGCTTGCCCAGGCCGGTCCCCTCCCCTTCCGGCAGCGGGATGCGGTAGTGCTCGCCCCGGTGCACCAGGGGTTCACGGCGCCACACCTGCCGGCAGATCCCGACCAGCTCGCGGGTGCGCGCCAGCGGCGAGTCGTACGGCACGCCGTGGAACCCCTCGACCACCTGCGGGCCGGAGACGCCGATGCCCAGCGTGAACCGCCCGCCCGACACCGAGTCGAGCCCGGCGGCGGTCATCGCGGTCAGGGCCGGCGTGCGGGTGTAGAGCTGGAGGACGCCGGAGGCGAGTTCGACCCGGTGGGTGCGGGCGGCGAGGTACCCGATGCGGCTCACCGCGTCGAAGCTGTACGCCTCGGGCACGTGGACCACGTCCAACCCGGCGCTTTCCAGCTCCACCACCTCGTGCACGGCGGATTCGAAGTCCTCCGCGACGTGCACACTCGTACCGATGCGCATAATTCACCTCCCGTTCAACGCGCACCCGATCGGCGCGCGCACGCCGAAAGCGTCGCGCTGCGCTGCGCGATGAATAGTCCCGATCGCGCGACCACGGCGTCGCCCGCATTACCCACCCGCCGTCCCGCCGGCGGGACGGCGGGATCCACGACGCACGTCCCACCACGCCGAGCGCGGACCCGACCACAACTCGACGCCATCGAGGAACAGCGGAAAACCCCAGTTCAACCGGTGATCAGCCGCCCTCCCCCGGAGCGGGCACCGCCCTTTTTCCCGCACTCACCAGGGGGACTACGACCACCAGCGGCCGACGACTCGGAGCATCGTCCGCAATTGACCCTAGGACGGCTTCATCGGCTCCGTAAATACCGCCCATCAGCTTCACTCGTTCAGACCAACTGGTCACCGGGCGCGACACCACATCGCCGCGCGTGCGCTCCCGTGCGCAGCGGTAAAAGCCCTGAATCGGACAGGTCGAACCTGCGGAAATCGCGCCGAATCGGTATGTGGTAAGGTTCTCGCGGTATCCCTCGATAGCCGCCGACTGCCGGCACGACCACTGGCGACCCGGCACCGGGGGACTATCTTCCGGATTGACCGCGCGGCACTCCGGAACAGCAGACCTCAACCGAGACAAGGACCATGGTCAGCATTATCGTTCGTGACGCGTCGGTGGATTTCCCGATTTTCGACGCCAAGAGCCGGTCGTTGAAGAAGATCGTGTTCGGCAAGGTCGGCGGCAAGATCGAGACCGACCACCGGGTGCCCGTCATCGCCGCCCTGCGCGACATCACCCTGTCCCTGAAGGAGGGTGACCGGGTCGGCCTGGTCGGCCACAACGGGGCCGGGAAGTCCACGCTGCTGCGCGTGCTCGCGGGCATCTACGAGCCGAACCGGGGCACCGCCGCCGTGCGGGGCCGCGTCGCACCGGTCTTCGACCTGGGCGTCGGCCTGGACCAGGAGATGACCGGCCTGGAGAACATCCTCATCCGGGGGCTCTACCTGGGCGTGTCGCGCAAGCAGATGGAAAAGCGCGTGGACGACATCGCCGACTTCACCGAATTGGGCGACTTCCTCCACATGCCGCTGCGCACGTACTCGACCGGCATGAGGGTGCGCCTTGCCCTGGGCGTCGTGACCTCGATCGACCCCGAGATCCTGATCCTGGACGAGGGCATCGGCGCGGTCGACGCGGCATTCCTGGCCAAGGCCAAGCAGCGGCTCATCGAACTGGTGAAGCGCTCCGGGATCCTGGTGTTCGCCTCCCACCACGACGAGCTGCTGATGGAGCTGTGCACGTCGGCCGTGTGGATGGACGAGGGCCGGATGAAGATGACCGGCAGCCTGCAGGACGTGTTCACCGCCTACCGGAGCGGGAAGCTCCCGGAACCCGCTGCCGCCGAGGAGCTCGAACGGGTCCGCTGACCCGAGCGCGCCGCCCTGCCACGGGCCCGGTTCAGGACGGGGCGGCGAGGTCGCCGAGTTGTCGTCGCACGCGGTCGACGTCGGCGTTCCGGCCCTGCTCCCGGTACAGGGCCAGAGCTTCTTGCCACGCTTGTCGGGCCTGGTCGAACCGGCCGAGGGCGGCGAGGGGGTGACCGAGCCCGTCCAGGGTGTTGGCGACCTCGTAGGTGTTGCCCTGGGCCGCGAACAGCGCGCGTGCCTGCCGGTAGTGCTGCACGGCTTGCTCGTGGCGACCGCTGAGGTGGTCGACCAGCCCCAGGCTGTCCAGCGTCGCCGCCTCGCCGGCGGGGTCCTCGTGGTGCCGGAACAGGGCGAGTGCGGCTCGGCAGTGCTCGCGGGCGGTGTCGAACTCGCCGACCCGGGCGGCGAACCAGCCCACCTGGTTGAGCGCTTCGGCTTCCCAGACCGGGTGGCCGATGGCGCGGTAGAGGTGCAAGGCGTGCCGGGCGTGCTCCAGCGCCTTCCGGTCGTCCGCGCACTGCCCCCACGCCCAGCCCAGCTCGAAGTGGGTGGCGGCCTGTTGGACGGTGCTCTCGTGGCGCTCGGCCAGGTCCAGCGCCCGGTGCATCTGCCGGATGGCTTCCGCGTGCCGGCCCAGGCGGGAGTCCGCTTCGCCGAGGTAGCGGTGGACGCGGATGAGCGCGTCCGGGTCCGGCAGGTGCACGGCGGAGTCCAGCGCCGTGCGCCACACGTCCTGGTGGTCGTGGTCGTACCCCCGCCGCTGGTGGAAGGCGCTCAGCACCCAGGCCAGGTGCCAGACACCGCGGTGGCGACCGCTGTCGGCGGCGGTGCGCTGGGCGGCGAGCAGGTGGGCGTGCTCGGTCTCCAGCCAGGCCATCGCCGTGTCCGGGTCGGGCAGCGGGAGCGGTCGCGCGCCGGGTTCGGGTGGGCTCGGCGGGATCAGCTCGCGGTGCGGGTCCATCAGGCGGTCGGCGGCGAACGCGGTGTGCAGGTAGAAGTCGACCACCCGGTCCAGCGCCGCCCGCCGCACCGGTTCGGGGAGCGCCTGGGCGTTCATGGCGGCGTAGGCGCGCACGAGGTCGTGCATCGCGTAACGGCCGCCGGGGGTGCGGTCGAGCAGGGACGCGTCGACCAGGGCCCGCAGCACGGCGCGGGCTTCGCCCTCCGGCAGGCCGGTGAGGGCCGCGACGGCGGGCAGGCCGGTGTCGGGGCCGGGCGCGATGCCGAGCAGCGCGAACGCGGTGCGGTGCCGGTCGGTGAGCCGGCGCAACGACCAGGACAGCACTGCGGGGATGCTGGCGGCGGGGTCGTCGGCGTGGTCGAGCGCCGCCAGGCCGAGGTCGCGCAGTTCGGCGACGCTGTCCTCCAGCGGCAGGTGCGGTTCGGCGGCGGCGCGGGCGGCGATCAGGCCGAGTGCCAGCGGGAAACCGCCGCACAGCCCGATCAGCTCGGTGACGGCGGCCCCGTCGGCGGCCACCCGCTCCGCGCCCAGGGCCGATTCCAGCGCGGCGCGGGCTTCGGCGTCGGCGAGGACGTCCAGGTGCAGCGGACGGGCACCGAAGCGCGCGACCAGCGCGTGCAGCCGGCTGCGGCTGGTGACCAGCACGGCGCAGGAGGCGGTGCCGGGCAGCAGCGGCACGACCTGGTCGACGGTCGCGGCGTTGTCCAGCACGACCAGCATCCGCTTCTCGGCGACCAGGCTGCGGAACAGTGCTGCCTGCGCTTGCTGGTCGTGCGGGACCCGGTCCTGCTCGACGCCCAGCACGGCGAGGAAGCCGCGCAGCGCGTCCGCCGGCTCGACCGGTCGGCCCGTGGGGCTGAACCCGCGCAGGTCCACGAACAGCTGACCGTCGGGGAACCGGTCGGCGTTGCGGTGCGCCCAGGCCAGGGCGAGCCAGGTCTTGCCGATGCCGCCCGCACCGCCGAGGGCCGAGATCACGCCCGTCACCGGACCGGACGCCGTCGCGCCACCGGCCGGGCCCGCGCCGGCCAGGGCTCGGTCCAGCTCTGCCAGCTCCGCCACGCGCCCGGTGAACAGCGCCTGTGTTGAGGGGAGCTGCCTCGGCACCGGCGGTCGCGGGGTGGCCGCCCGGGGTTCCGGACCGGCGGCCAGCGCCGGGTCGGCGGCGAGCACCCGCTGGTGCAGCCGTTGCAGGGCGGGCCCGGGATCGGTGCCGAGGTCGTCGACCAGCCGGGTGCGGATCCGCTGGTAGTGCGCCAGCGCTTCGGCCTGCCGGCCGTCGAGGTAGAGCGCGTGCACGAGCTGGGCCGCCACCCGTTCGCGCAGGGGGTGGTCGTCCGCCCGCGCGGCCAGTTCGGGCAGCAGGCCGGCGTGCCTGCCGAGGCGCAGGGCGACGTCGCAGCGGTCCAGCTCGGCCGCGAGGTGCTCCTCGTCCAGGCCGGCCCGCAGTTCGACCGCCCAGGGCGTGTCCAGCTCCGGCAGCGGGTCGCCCCGCCACAGCAGCGAGGCCGACTCGAACAGCTCCAGCGACCGGTGGTCGTCACCGCCCTGCCTGGCCCGGTCGACCAGGGTGCGGAACCGGTGCAGGTCGACCGAGTCCACGGGGACGTCCAGCCGGTAGCCGCCGGACCGCCGGGTCACACCCACGCCTGAGCCGGCCAGCGCCGCCCGCAGCCGGGACAGGTAGTTGTAGAGGGTGTCCCGTCCCTTCGCGGGCGGGTTCCCGCCCCACACGCGCTCCAGCAGGCGGTCCACGGTCACCGCCCGGCCCGCCTCGACCAGCAGCACCCCGAGCACGCCGCGCTGCCTCGGGTAGCCCAGTTCCACCGGTGTCCCGTCGTCCTCCGCCTCGACCCCGCCCAACAGCCGGAACCACACCACCCCCGCCCTCCCCTCCCGCCGGTTCCGAGTCGCCCCGTCCGGCATACCAGGATCGCCCGTCTCGATCACCCGCACGATGTGCCGGGATCACGACTCGGGAGGGGCGGGCGCTGGGTTGTCGCCGCGAGCCCGGGGCACTCGGCGACGCGTCCCCGCCCCGGTCCGGGGGTGGGGACGCGTGCGACCGGTGCCGGCTCCGGGCGGGGCGAGGTCACCGGCTCGCGGGGAAGCCGTGCCGGCGACCGCTCGTCAGCGCCCCCTGCGGCCGGCGCTGTCGTCGCAGGCGAATCGGCGGGTTGGCCAGCTGTGGTCGTCGTCCGAGGTGCCGGTGCCCGAGGTGGTGCGCATCGCGTTCCTCCGAGTGTCGTGGGTGGTCGGCCGCTGGGGCCGCGCCACTGACGCTGCACGGTCGACCGGGGAGGAACCGTGCCGGAAACCTACAGGTCCGGCGTGCGCGGGCGCGCGCCGGCGGAAGGCGACCGCGACCAGAACTGTCCACAGTGGAGTGTCCAGCTCCCGGGCGTCCACCGCACTCGTCCTGCCGGAGTATCCCGTTACGCAAAGTAGGTGACCGCACACGGAGCGCTGTAGCTCGTGGCAGAATCACGCCGGCAGGCGTCCGGTCGCGGAAGGGGAGCAACAGCGTGGGGGGCTCCGCGTTCGGCGACTTTCTCCGCTTCTACCGGTTGAAGAACGTGCTGACCCAGGAGCAGTTGGCCGAGCGGACCGGCATCAGCGTGCGGGCGATCAGCGACATGGAACGCGGTCGGGCGCGCACCCCCCACCGGCGCACGCTGGACCTGCTCGCCGGAGGTCTGGACCTCTCCGGTGAGGATCTCGCCCGGTTCACCGACCTGGCCCGCGCGGTGCGCCACCGGGCGGAGGCCCCGCCGGGACCGCGTGGGCAGTCTTCCCCGGCCGCCGGGGCGTGCGTGCCGCCGCCGGTGCTGATCGAGGTCACCGGGCGGGAGGACGAGCGGCGGGTGCTGGACGCGTGCGCGCGGGCGGCCGAGTCCGCGCCCGTCGTGCAGGTGGCGCTGGTGCACGGGCTGCCCGGCGTCGGCAAGACCGCGCTCGCCGTGGACGCGGCCCACCGGCTCGCCGACCGGTTCGCCGACGGCTGTCTGTTCCTCGACCTGCGCGGTGTGCACCCCGACCCGCTCACCACCGGGGCGGCCCTGCACCGCCTCCTGCGGGCCTTCGGCGTCGAGGAGCGGCGGATCCCGCCGGACGAGGAGGACCGCCTCGCCCTCTACCGCTCGCTGTTCCGCGACCGGGCCGTGCTCCTCGTGCTCGACAACGCGGCCACCGAGGCCCAGGTCCGCCCGCTGCTCGACGGCGGACCGGGATCGATGGTGCTGGTCACCAGCCGGAGCACCCTGGCCGGGCTGGGAGCCGGCCACCGGCTGGCGCTGGCCCTGCTGGACGTCGACCGCTCGGTGCGCCTGTTGGGCCAGGTCGTCGGGCAGGACCGGATCGACGCCGAAGCCGGCGCCGCACGGCGGGTCGCGTCGCTGTGCGGCGGGATGCCGCTGGCGCTGCTCATCGCCGGCAACCGGCTCACCAGCCGCAGCCGCTGGACGATCGCCCACCTCGCCGACCGGCTGGCCGACGAGGCGCGGCGGCTGTCGACGCTGACGGCGGGCGACCTCCAGGTCCGCGCCGCCTTCGAGCTGTCCTACCGGCACCTGCTCCCGGAGGTCGCCCAGGTGTTCCGCCGGCTGGCGCTGGTGCCGGGCGGTGACACGTCCACGGAACTGGCCGCCGTGGCGTCCGGCCGGTCCCCCGCCGTGGCGGAGGACGCGCTCGACGCGCTCGCCGACGCGGGCCTGCTCGGCCTCGCCGAGACCCCCGGCCGCTACACCTGCCACGACCTGGTCCGCGCCTTCGCGCGCGAACACCTCGACGCGGACGAGCCGGCCGCCGAGATCGAGCGCGCGACCACGGCGCTGCGCGCCTGGCTGCTCCGCGTGGCGACCGGGGCCGCCCGCTTCTTCGACCACGAGCACCCCGGGCTCGCCCCCGCCGCCGAGGAGTACGGCCCGGTGCGGGACCGCCGGTCGGCGGGTGCGTGGCTGGAGGACGAGCAGGCCAACTGGCTGGGCGCGCTGCGGGCCGCGAGCGAGGCCGGCGACCACCGCCCGGTCCTCGACCTCGCGCAGGCCGTGCACTGGTACTCCGACCTGCGCGGCAGCGGCGAGCTGTGGCGGGAGGTGTTCCAGGCCGGGGTGGAGGCGGCGGTCGCCGTGGGCAACTGCCGCGACGAGGCCGAACAGCTCAACTACCTGTCGTGGGCGTTGTCCGCGCTGTGCGGGCAGCGCGGGCGGGCGCTCGACGTCAACCACCGGGCGCTGGCAGCGGCCCGCGAGTCCGGTGACCTGCTCACGCAGGCGTGGGCGTTGCGCCACCGGGCGGGCATCACGTCGCACCTGGGCACCGCCGACCTGGCCGTCGAGCACGCCCGCCAGTCGGTGGCGCTGTTCCGGCGGGCCGGCCACCCCAAGTGGCTGCACCTCCAGCTGTCCCACCTGGGCAGGGCACTGCACCGGGCAGGGCGCTTCGACGAGGCGGTCTCCGTGCAGCGGCAGGCCGAGACCTACTACCGCGACAGCCGGACGCCGGGGCAGCCGGGCGAGGACGAACTGCTGTCGATGGTGTTGAGCCTGTTGGCGGACAGCCTGGTGGCCACCGGCGACACCACCGCCGCGCTGGAGCTGTTGGACGAGTCCGAAGCGCTGTTCGCGCGGCACGGCGCGGACGCGGGGGTGGCCCGCGTCCGGTACCAGCGCGGTCTCGCGCTGGTGACGGCGGGTCGGTTCGCCGAAGCGCGCGAGGACCTGCTGCTGTCGCTGGACGAGGCCCGCCTGTCGGAGCACCGGGTCGAGATCCTCGTCCAGCTCGCCGAGGTGGCCGACGACCCGGACGAGCGCCGGGAGTACCGGGTGCGGGCGCTGGCCGAGTGCGACCGCTACGACAGCCCGGCGGTCCGGGAAGCCGCGACGGGCCTCGCCGCCGCGCTCGGGATCCGCCTGCCGGGGATCGCGTGAGCGACGGGTGCCATCAGCCGCCCGCAGTCACCCCGCAGCCCGCCAGCGCCTCGGTGAACGCGATGACGGCGTGGTGCAGGCGGGACTTGACGGTGCCCACCGGCACGCCGAGCGCGACCGCCGCGCGCCGCCGCGTCCGGTCCAGGTGGTAGACCTGCCGGAGCACCTGGCGCTGCGCCGGGGTGAGCCGGGCGAGTCCCTGCTCCACCACGCGCCGCCGCAGGACCTCGTCGGCGGGGTCGACCGCACCGGGCAGCCGGTCGAAGTCCTCGTCACCGAACTCGACCGGTCTGGCGTTGTCGCGCCGGGCCCAGTCGATGACGACGTTGCGCGCCACGGTGAACAACCAGGACCGCACCGTGCCCCGCGTCCGGCGGAGGACGTGCTCGTGCCGCCACGCTCGCAGGAAGCACTCCTGGACGACGTCCTCGGCGCGGTGCGGGTCACGGGGCAACAACCGGCGGACGAACCGGAGCAGCACGGCGTGGTGTTCGGCGTACAGGGCGGTGACGAAATCCGCCGGGCGCGGACCGCGCCGGGAGGACTGGTCGACGACGGCTGCGTCGTACTCGCTCTGGGAGACCACGGGCGACCTCTCATAGTCGTAGCGGCGGGAGGTGGCTCAAGTCCAGCGGGCCGGACACCGGTCCGACCACGTGGAACCACCGGCAGAAGAGCAGAACCGCCGGGTTTCTGCCGGTGCGGTCCAGGGCAGCGCCAAGGGACTCCCCACCGGGCCGCCTGAGCCACGGGAGGAGGGCCTGCGACCGGCACCGGGCTGAACCCTCCGTGAACCGTCCCTCGTTGGCCCGGGTGCCCACGAGCGACGCTCCGGGGGCGTGTGGTGGGCGAGGCTGCACAGGGGAGGTGGCTCGGATGCCCAGAGGTGAGCGACCGCTCGACCCGGGGGACGGCCCGCTGCTGCGGTTCGCGGCGGACCTGCGCCGGTTGCGCGCGGCGGCCGGCGGACCGAGCTACCGGGCGATGGCCGGCCGGGCGCACTACTCGTCGTCCACGCTGTCGGACGCGGCCGGCGGGCGGCGGCTGCCCGGCCTGGACGTCACGCTGGCCTACGTGCGGGCGTGCGGCGGCGACGAGCCCGAGTGGCGGCTGCGCTGGGAGGGGCTGTCGGTCGACCTCGCGGAGGCGCGGGTCGGGCCGGACGAGCCGCAGGACGGCACCGGCGCGGCGTACCCCGGCCCGGCGGCGTACCGGGCGCAGGACGCCGAGCGGTTCTCCGGTCGGGAGGCCGTGGTGCAGCGGTTGCTGTCCAGGCTGGCGCTGCGGCGGGTCGTCGCCCTGCTCGGCGCATCCGGGGAGGGCAAGACGTCGGTGCTGTGCGCGGGCCTGGTGCCCGCGTCGAAGCACGGCCGGTGGTGCTCGGTGCTCACGCCGGGCACCGATCCCGTCGGTCGGCTGGCGGCCCGGCTGGCGGAGGTGACCGGTCGGGGACCGGACGAGCTGGCCGCCCGACTGGTGGCCGACCGGCGCGCCCTGCACCGGATCGCCCGCGCGGCGCTGGCCGACGAGCCCGACGACGTGGACCTCCTGCTGGTGGTCGACCAGTTCGAGGACCTCTTCACGCTGTGCCGCGACGGGGGCCGGGCCGCCGCGTTCGTGGACCTGCTGCTGGTCGCGGCCACCGCGACGGGCAGCCGGGTCCGCGTGGTGCTGGGGGTGCGCGCGGACTTCCACGCCCACTGCGCGCGCTTCCCCGGGCTGGTCGAGGCGGTGGACGCCGGCCGGGTGCCGCTCGGCGCGATGGCGCCGGAGGAGTTCCGGCGCGCGGTCACCCGGCCGGCCCAGTCCGCCGGGTGCGCGGTGGAGGCTGATCTGCTGGTCCGGCTGGCCGTCGACGCGGCGGGCCGGCCCGGCGTCCTGCCGCTGGTGTCGCACGCCCTGCTGGAGACGTGGCGGCGTCGCCGCGGCAACGCCCTGACCCTCGCCGGCTACCAGGCGGCGGGCGGCATCTGCGGCGTGCTCGCGCAGCGGGCCGAGGCGGTCTACCGCGAGATGAGCGGGCAGCGCCGTGAACTGGCCCGGCAGGTGCTGCTGCGGCTGGCGTCCTCCGGTGGGATGACCGAGGACATCGGCCACCCGACGAGGCCGGGCCCGCTGAACGAGGTCGTGGCCGCGCTGATCGGGGCCCGCGTGCTGACCGCGACCGAGAACGGCACCGCACTCGCGCACGAGGGGCTGCTGCGCGCCTGGCCCCGGTTGCGCGAGTGGCTGGACCAGGACGGCGCGGGCGTGCGCACCCAACGGCAGTTGACGGACGCGGCGCAGCTCTGGAGGAGCTTGGACCGCGACCCGGGCGCGCTCTACCGCACCTCCCGCCTGGCGACTGCGGTGGCGTGGGTGGCTCGCGCCGACCCCGTGCTCACCGCCGTCGAACGCGAATTCCTCAGGCAGAGCACCACCGCCGAGGCCGCGGCGCGGCGAGCCGCCGCCCGGAACCGGCGGTACCGACAGGTGCTGGCCGCGGCCGTCGCGGCGCTGCTGCTGGTGGTGGTGCTGGTGGCAGCGCGGGTCGTGCAGCAGGACTTGGAGCACGACCAGGCCCGCTCGCTGCCCGGGGTCGTGTGCGTTCCGGGCTGCGGCGGCGGCGTCCTGCCGTGATCCAGGGCCGCGATGCCGCCGGGCCGGCGTGCGGGACACGGCCCGGACCCCGTGAACGCGGGATTCCGTCGGCGACTGCGCCCGGTCAGCTCCGGCCGGTGGGGCGCGTGCTGCGAAGCGGGCTGCGGGTCGAGGCGTGCAGGTCCCGGTCGCCGCGATCGCGGTGAGGTGGTACCTGACCCGGTCCAGCCGACCGCGAGGGCACCGGCAACCTCCCCACGACAACGCCCCCGTCACGACCGGGTGGTCATGTCGAGGGCGTCGCGGTGATCAGTCCGCCGACGGCATCCCGTGGGCGCGGGATCCGGGCCGCAGCGCGACGGGGTCAGTCCGATCGACAGGTCCGATCGGCCGCCGGGAGCGCGCCGGCGCGGAAGTAGCTGTTGACGATGTCGTCCACGCAGCGGTTGGGCAGCCGGCCGAAAACGGCGTGGATGCGCACGTCCGCCAACGTGACCAGGCGGGACTTCGGCAGCCTCCGGTGCAGCGCGACACCGGATTCGTAGGGGGTGCGCGTGTCGCCGGTGGCCTGGATGATCAGCGTCGGCACGTTGTTGCGCACGCGCGTCGGCGGCTCGCCCGGACGCGTGGGCCAGGACATGCACGCGGGCGGGGCGTAGGCGACCGGGCCCGCCACCGGGGCGACCGCCCGGTGGCGCTGGAGCTGCTCCCAATACCACTCCGGGTCGCGGGGGAAGGCCCCGTCACCGCAGATGACCGCCAGCTGGCCGGCGTCGCCCGGGGTCGGTCGCTGCGGGAACACCACGGCCAGGATCTCTTCCAGGGACGCGGGGACCGGCGTCGCCCGCCCTTCGGCCGCGTCCTGGAACGCCCGCACCCACGAGGCGAAGTCGGCATCCAGCCGGCTGTCCATCAACGGGGTGAAGTAGAGCACCTGCAACAGGAGGTGGTCGACGCGGTAGCGGCCCAGCCGGAACGGCTCCCGGGAGGCTTGCCGCACCAGGCCCTCCACCAGCGCGCGCACCTGCGCCCGGGTGGTGCCGAAGTGGAGTTCGGCGTCCCGGGCGGCAGCCCAGTCGGCCCAGTCGTCCAACGCCTCCTCGTTGGGTCGTGCCATGCCCTGGAACATGCGCAGCGGGTACTCCGCCGGGTCGATGGCGCTGTCCAGGACCAGGCGGTCGACGCGGCGCGGGAACATCTGGGCGTAGACCGCGCCCAGGTAGGTGCCGTAGGACCAGCCGAAGTAGCTGGTCCGCTCCTCGCCCAGCGCACCTCGGACGACGTCCAGGTCCCGCGCGGTGTTGCGGGTCGAGATGTGCGGGAGCAAGTCGCCGGCGTGCTCCGCGCACAGCCGGGCGAGCCGGGACTGCGTTGCGACGTGCCGGTCGAAGTCCGCCCGGTCGAGACCGGCGGACGACAGGCCGGGACCGGTGGGCCACCGGCAGTCGACGGGGTTGGACCGGCCGATGCCGCGCGGGTCCACGCCGATCAGGTCGAAGCGCGCCCGCACGTCCGCCGCCAGCGACGGCGCGATCGTCAGCGGCATGTCCAGGCCGGGGCCGCCGGGACCGCCGGGGTTGGTGAGCACGATGCCGTGCCGGTCGGTCCCGGTGGCCTCGAGCCGGGAGATGGCGACGGTGATGGTGCGGCCGCGCGGGGCCGAGTAGTCCAGGGGGACGGTGATGTCGGCGCACTCGGCGCCTGCGGCGTCCAGCTTCTCGTGGTTGCAGGACTTCCAGGTCACGCGCTGGTGGTAGTACCAGGACAGGCCCCCCTGGCCCTCCGGTGTTCGGGCGGCGGCCGTGATCGGGGCGATCGAGCCGATCCCGAGCACGGCGGCCAGTAACGCGGCGAATGCCTTTGTTGCCACGGTTCCACTCCGTTCCGTAGAGGTTGCGGCGGCGCGTTCGGATCAGTCGCACACGGCGGCTTCGGCGACCTTGTACGGGTTCGACGACTGTTCGGCGGTGGTGATGTGCCGGTTGACGGTGACGTTCACCGCGCGCCCGTCCTCCGTCACGCCGCCCCGGGTGAGGAAGCCGGGCAGTCCCCCGCCGTGGCCCCACAGGTCCTTGCCGCACGACGTGGGGATGCGGACGAGGCCGAGCCCGTAGTGGGCACCGGGGATGAGGTCCATCGGGACGGTGCGCTTCATCTCGGCCAGCAGCGCGGGCGGCAGCAGGCGGCCGGCCAGCAGCGCGGTGAAGAAGCGGTTGAGGTCCTCCCCCGTGCCGACCATCGCGCCGGCCGGGCCCGCCCACGACATGTTCTGGTCGGTGTAGTCGACCAGCCCGCCGTCCTGCAGGTGGTAGCCACGCGGGTGCGGGCCTCGGACACCGGTCTCGTCGCGGCGCGGGTAGTAGGTGGAGGCGAGCCCGAGCGGCACGAGGACCCGCCGCGTGATCTCCTCGCCGATCGACCGGCCGGTGACCGCCTCGACGATCAGGCCGGCCAGGACGTAACCCGTGTTCGAGTAGCTCCACCTCGTTCCGGGCTCGAAGTCGGGCGGCAGCGTCATCGCCGCCCGCACCAGCTCGACGGGCTCGACGTGCGTCCACCGGAGTTCGTGGAGGTCGACCACCCTCAGGTACTCCGGCAGGCCACCCGTGTGCTGGAGCACATGCCGCACGGTCACCCGGGTGCCGTCGTTGCCGTTCCCGGTCACCAGGCCCGGCAGGTACCGCTCGACCGGCGCGTCCAGCCCCACCCGCCCCTGGGCCACCAGCTGGAGCACCACCGTGGCCACGAAGCTCTTGGTGTTGCTGCCGATGCGGACCCGCGAGTGCCGGGGGAACGGCTTCCCGGTGCGCAGGTCGCCCGTTCCCCGGCCGATCTCCCGGCTCCGGCCCCGCTCGGTCACCACCGCCTGCGCGCCCGGTGCCTCGTTCGCCTCCACCAGCCACTCCAGCGCCGCACCCACCCGGCCACCCGGCTCGGCGTGGGCGGGCACCGCACCCACCAGCACCACCAACGCGAGCGCGCCGGCGAGCACGCGCCGCCGCACTGTTTTCCGTTCCACTTCGGCTCCTTCCGAGTTGTTCGACAGGGCGTCGCCGACGGCACCCCTGCGCACCGCCGGCGACGCAACCCGTGTCTAGCGCCGTGACGTTGTCCGACATCGGGCGAGGAACGGCCGGCCTACGAACACCGGACAAAGATCGACATTTAAGTCCACACTGAAATCATTCAGTGGAATAAATGATCGGTCCGGGGTGGGCCGGACGCGTCCGCAGCCGACCCCGGACCCGTGCCGGTCGATCACGACTGCCTGCCCCGGCGACCCGGCACGTGGTCGTCCGACCGCGCGGGTGCGGTGCCGTACTTCCACCCGCCCCGCGCCGACCGGCACACTCGGGCCATGCGGACGATCGACTGGGTGGACGGCCGGATCATCGCCATCGATCAGACGCTCCTGCCGGACGCGCTGACGACCCTGGACATCCACACCGTCGACCAGCTCGTGCACGCCATCCGGCGCCTGGCGATCCGGGGTGCGCCCGCGCTCGGCGTGGCCGGCGCGCTCGGCGTGGCGCTGGCCGCGCGCGGCGGCGGGGACGTGCGGGCGGAGGCGGCGCGGCTGCGGGCCGCCCGGCCGACGGCGGTGAACCTCGCCTGGGGCGTGGACCGGGTGCTGGCGCGGCTGGAGCACGGCCCGGCCGCGGTGCTCGCCGAAGCCGTGCACGTCCTGGAGGACGACGTCCGCCGCAACCGCGAGCTGGGGCTGCGCGGCGCGCGGTGGTTGGTCGAGCGGCTCGGCCGCACCCCGGTCAACGTGCAGACCCACTGCAACGCGGGCGCGCTGGCCTGCGTCGAGTGGGGTACCGCGCTCGGGGTGGTCCGGGCGCTGCGGGACGCCGGCGCGCTCGGCCACGTCTACGTGGACGAGACCCGCCCACTGCTCCAGGGCAGCCGGCTGACCGCGTGGGAGCTGGCCGGGATGGGGGTCCCGCACACCGTCGTGGTCGACTCGGCCGGGCCCACGGTGATCGCCCGGGGCCTGGCCGACGCGGTCGTGGTCGGCGCGGACCGGATCGCGGCCAACGGCGACGTCGTCAACAAGATCGGCACCTACCCGCTGGCCCTGGCCGCCGCGCGGGCCGGCATCCCGTTCGTGGTCGCCGCGCCCGAGTCGACCATCGACCCGGCGACGCCCGACGGCGCGCGGGTGGAGATCGAGGTCCGCGACCCCGCCGAGGTCGTCGGCGACCGGGCGACCGCCGCGCTGAACTACGCCTTCGACGTCACCCCCGCCGACCTGGTCTCGGCCATCATCACCGACGAGCGGACGATCAGTGGAAAACCTGTGGGCTGAAGCGCATCCCGACCCCCTGGACGCCTGCGTGTACGGGTCCCGGCTGCTCGGCCGGGAACCGGACCTCGTGCTGCACGGCGGCGGCAACACGTCGGTCAAGGCGGTCGTCACCGACCTCACCGGCCGGCCGGTGGACGTGCTGCACGTCAAGGGCAGCGGCTGGGACCTGGCGAGCATCGAGCGCGCGGGGTTCGCGCCGCTGCGGCTGGACCGCCTGCGCGAGCTGGTGACCGTGCCGGAGATGCCCGACGACCGGATGATGAACGAGCTGCGGTGCGCCCTGCTGGACGCGCGGGCGCCGGACCCGAGCGTGGAGACGCTGCTGCACGCGGTGCTGCCGCACCCCGCCGTGCTGCACACCCACGCCGACGCGGTGATCACGCTGACCAACCTGCGCGAACCGCTCGTGGAGGAGGTCTTCGGCGACCGCGTCGTGGTGGTCCCCTACGTGATGCCCGGTTTCGGCCTGGCCCGTCGGTGCGCGGAGCTGTTCGCCCGGCACGCCGGCGAGCGGACCACCGGCGTGGTGCTGGCCAACCACGGCCTGGTCACGTTCGGCGCGGACACCGAGGAGGCGTACGCCCGGCACATCGAGCTGGTCAGCGCGGCGGAGGAGTTCCTGGCTCAGCGCCGGCCCGCGCGGGCGAACGCGTCCCTGCCGCCCGTCGAGCCGAGGGAGCTGGCCGCCCTGCGCGCGCGGATCGCCGACGCCGCAGGCCACCCGGTGATCGTCAGCAGGCACACCGACCCCGCCACGGCGGCGTTCGTGGCCCGGCCGGACCTCGCCGAGGTCGCGGGTCGCGGCCCCCTGACCCCCGACCACGTGATCCGCACCAAGTCGGTCCCGCTGGTCGGCCGGGACGTCGAGGGCTACGCGGCCGAGTACGGCCGCTACTTCGAGCGGCACGCCCGCCCGGGGCTGACCATGCTCGACCCGGCACCGCGCGTCGTGCTCGACGCCGAGTGGGGGATGCTCACGGTCGGGCGGCGCGCGCGGGACGCCGACATCGCCCGGGACATCTACGCGCACACGATCGACGTCATCGAGCGCGCCGAGGAGCTGGGCGGGTACCGCGCGCTGTCACCGCGCGAGCTGTTCGAGATGGAGTACTGGGAGCTGGAACAGGCCAAGCTGCGGCTCGCGGGCCCACCGGCCGAGTTCACCGGAGAGGTCGCGCTGGTGACCGGGGCCGCGTCCGGCATCGGCCGCGCGTGCGTGGAAGCGTTGCGCGCCAGGGGTGCGAGCGTGATCGGCCTGGACCTGACGCCGACCGGCAGCCGCCCGGACTACCTGGGCCTGCAAGTCGACGTCACCGACACGGTTGCGGTGGAGGCGGCGGTCGCACGCGGCGTGGAGCGCTTCGGCGGGTTGGACGTGGTGGTCGCGTCGGCCGGGGTCTTCCCGGCCACCACACCGATCGCCGACCTCGACCCGGAGTCGTGGCGGCGCACGATGGCGGTCAACGCCGACTCCACCGCCATGCTGTTCCGCGTGGCGCACCCGCTGCTCGAGCTCGCCCCGCGCGGCGGTCGCGTCGTCGTGGTGGCGTCGAAGAACGCACCCGCGCCGGGACCGGGCGCGGCGGCGTACTCGGCGTCGAAAGCCGCAGTCACGCAACTGGTGCGGGTCGCCGCGCTGGAGTGGGCTTCCGACAACATCCGCGTCAACGCGGTGCACCCCGACGCGGTGTTCGACACCGGCTTGTGGACCGACGAAGTCCTCCTGCAACGCGCTGCGCACTACAACCTGAGCGTCGAGGCGTACAAGCGGCGGAACCTGCTCGGCGCGGAGGTGACGAGCGCAGCGGTCGGCAGGCTGGTCGCGGAGCTGTGCTCCGACACCTTCGCCTGCACCACCGGAGCACAGGTACCGATCGACGGCGGCAACGAACGGGTGGTGTGACAGTTCGTCAGCCCTATATGTCCAATGTGGACTTATGGCACGTCCGGAGTGCTCACCGGCTGCCGAGTGGGCCGGTGAGGTCGGGGCAGTCGTTCTCGTCCGGGAGTAGTGGGCGGAGTTCCAGGGTCGCGGTGCGCGTGCCGTCCGTCCACGCGGAGTGCTGCGGGGTGTCGGCAGCCTCGGCGGTGACGGTTGCGGCGGCATCGCCGCGTAGCACCGCACAGGTCATGGTGCGCTGTCCGCTGCCGGATGGCGAGCCGGAGAACGCGAGCGGGCCGACCGACCACCGCCGGGCAGCGGGGTCCGGCACGGGTTCGTCCCGCCGGAGGACGGCAAGTGCGTCCGAGCGGTACGGGGTCGTCTGGATGGTGCCGCCGAGCCAGTCCACGGGGTCGCTCAACGCCCGGAACAGTTCGCCGCGTGCGCCGTCCTGTGCTTCGGGCACGCTGACCGTGACGGAGTGACGCTCGCCGTTCTTCCCGTCCGGCAACACAAACCGCGCAGCACTGCCATCGGCAGGCGGAGTACCCGTTGGCTGTGAGCCGGCCGGGTCAGCGAGGCCGGCGGCGCGTGCGGCCTGCACCAGGCGTTGGATCCCGGCCGCGTCGGTGCGCATCTCGCGTGCGCGCTGCCAGCCGCCCGGCGCGGCCGGCGCGGCGGGGTCGATGTCGGCGGTGATGATGCGGCCGTCGCCGTAGAGCGAGAACGCCGGGAGCGGGGCGTTCTCGGGCACCCGCGCAACACCGGGGCTGTAGTCCATGCGCAGCACCAGGTCCCGTGCGCCGGTCGGCAGGGCTCCGGTCTCCGCCGTGGCTCCCCCGGTCGCGGGACCCCCGTCCGGGCCGGGTCCGCAGGCTGCGGCGAGCACGCCCACCACCAGCACGGCGATCATCCTCGGGATTCGCATCGGCATACCGCTGAGACGGCACGCGGCGGCCGGGTGGTTGCACGCACGGCACCGCCCGCCCCGCCGCGCGGGCGACGGGACGGGCGGTGCCGATGTGCAGCGGGCGCTAGTCATCCGCCTTGGCGGCTCAGCTCGTAGGAGCCGCCGCCGGACCGGTTGACCACGACGATCCCGTAGAACCCGGTGGTCGGCGCGGTGAACGTGATCGTCTCGGTGTCCCCGGCACCACCGCCCGTCGCCTGGGCCACGGCCTGGGCCCGGCTGCGGACGTAGGTGTCGGGTTGCCCGGCCGTCGAGCCCAGCAGGTACAGCTCCGGGTTCTGGCCGGCCGTCGCCGGGTCCACCTCGATGGTGACCTCCCGGCCCTGCGCCAGCAGGATGTCGCGGACCACGACCACGTCACCGGCCGCCATGGCGAACGTCTCGCGGTTGACCAGCTGCGTCGCGCTCTGGGCCAGTTCGACCTGGTACCCGCCCGTGCCGCCGGCCTGGGTCACGCGCGGGTAGTAGTCGCCCAGCGCGCGGCGGTTGGAGTCGACGGCGATGAACTCGGTGCCGGCCCCCGGCTGCGTGCTGGTGCCCAGGCTCCGGGTCTGGTTGCGGTCGTCGAACAGCTCCAGGTCCTGCTCACCGCCCGGCCCCGGCCGCACCGCCACGACCTGCCAGAAGGCCACGTTGGTGGTGAAGCTGAAGTTGTGCGCCACGATGGCCTGCGGGCGCTCCAGCTCCGCGTAGTCGCCCAGCGGGTCGCGGAAGTCGAAGTCGATGGTGCTCTGGAACAGCGATGCCTTGGCGCGCGCGTCCGACACGTCGTGGCGGTCGGCCGCCCGGTGCACCGTGAAGAACTCCTTGAAGTTCGCCGACCGGTGGTTGAGGAAGGTGTTCCAGATGTTCGTGGCGGGCTCGCCGTAGCGGTCCCAGAACCTCTCGTTGCGCGCGCCGCCGTCCACCAGGTCGATCATCGCGCCCGCGACCCGGCCCTCGGTGTCGTCGCCGTCGTCCCACCCCCGGGTGCCCCAGGTCGGGTTCTCCAGGTTGAGCGTCCTGTCCGCGATGGGGGTGCGCCCCGGGAACACGTACGTCGGGGTGCCGGTGACCTGCGCCGGGTACCACTCCGCGAAGCCCTCGCTCCACGCGCACCCCACCTCGGACTGCCCCTGCACCGCGTGCGGGCTGGGACAGTTGGTGGCCGGGTAGTTGTCGTCGTAGACGTCGTCCATCACCGCGTGACCGATCTCGTGGATCGTGGTCGTGGTGGAGGTGTTGACGTCACTGCGCAGGTAGACCTCGTTCTCCCGTGGGCAGTCCGGGCCGCCCTCCTCCGTGCAGTAGTGGTTGCCGGTGTTCGAGGTGGGCGTCCAGTTCACCGGGATCCGCCGGCACGCGCTGTCCAGCCGGTCCCAGCAGTCGCCGGGCGTCCAGTTGGAGGCGGCGTTCACCTGGTCGTACAGCTCGACGACCGGCATCAGGTTCCGGTCCGTCGGCCGCTGCGCACCGAAGTCGGTGGTGCTGCCGTCCGCGACGTCGTCCCGGGTCTCGGTGCGGAAGTCGTACGGGTCGTCCTCGCCCCGCTGGATGTTCCACAGCGGGCTCTCGGCGACGAACCGCACGAACACGTCGTTGCCGCCACCGCCGATGCCGTCGTCGTTCTCGAAGCAGACGGTGAAGTCGCCGCCCGCGCCGGTCATCACGGTGCCCAACAGGTCGTCGCTGACCGGGTCGCTGTCCCAGACCTGCACCTGGAAGTTGGCCGACTGCCGGAACACGCCGTCGCGGTCCGTGTAGTTCCACGTGCCGCGCACGCAGGAGGTGGCCTGGACGCCGGGAGCCCGGTCCGGGTCGTCGTTGTGCGGTTGGCGCAGGCCCTCGGTGCCGACGGGCTGGTGCTCCAGGTGCGGGTACATCGGCCGGGGCGTCGCACCGGCGGGCAGCGCGGTGGTGCCGGACTCCTCGGCCACCGCGATCGTGAGCGACGCGTCGACCCCGTCGCCGCCCACCGTCAACCACGTGGTGGCGTCACCGCCCGGCACGCCCGGCTCCGCGCCGTGCGCGCGCACGTTGATCGAGGCGGGACCGGCCTGCACCCCGGTGATCCTGGCGGAGTAGGTCAGCGTCCGACCGTCCGCGACGTCCTGCCGGGCGGTGATGCGGTGCCACGTGCCACCGCTGGCCGGTGCCGCGTCGGCGGTGCTGGTGGCCGCAAACCCGCTGGGCGCTTGCGCCCACACCAGGTTGGCGGGCAGTTCGGCGGTGATGGTGACGTCCTTCTGGTCACCCTGCGCCGTGACGGTGAAGGAGACGTCCGTCGACTCCCCCACTCCCACCGCGCCGGCGACGGTGACACCGGCCTGGAGGCAACTGGCCACCTGGTCGGGCCCGTGCGAGTCGGTGGACGGCGTCAGGCTGCACCTCGGTGCCGCTCCCGGCTGCCGCACGCCGGCTCGTGGGTCCGGCGCGGCGGACGCGGTCACCGGGACGGTCGTGCCGGCCAGTCCCAAGGCGATCGCGGCGACCAGCCCCAGCGCCCGTCGCACCCCGGATCTCCTGTTGCGCAAGTTGTCCATCATCGTTGCATTCCCCCGTGAAATGTACGAGATGATCTTTTTCCGCGAACATGACGAAGCGTCGGAGTGTAGTGGGCATGGCAGGCAAAGAGTCAACACTGCACGGAATAGTCGCCGGTGGAACTGGTCGCCCACACCGTTGCGCCGCACCGGAACGTGCCGCGAAGAGCAACGTCAGAGCTGTATTCCACTCCACCTCGCGGCGGGTGACCGGTGATTTCCCGTGCTACTTCTTCCGCTGTGGCGCAAGCATTGCATCCAGTCATGGGTTCTGCCGATGTCTACGTCAGGCATGAACCAGGAATCAATCGCACGGCGCCTCCGAATGAGCACGAACCGAAACTTTCCTGCTCCGGCACCACTCCGCTGGGCACGGCCGCTCCAGTCCGGGACCGTCCCAGTGGATGAGCGCCCACCTTGCCGATCGTGGTGGGAGGGTACGGTCCGTCGCGCAAGCCCGATGCGCCTTCGGGGGGAATGTCTGCTCTACGAGCAGGGGGGAGACGAGCCGTGCGCCGTCGTGCTTCCGGCACCGTTGGTGCCGCTGTCGCGCTGACCATCGTCATGGTGGTGAGCGCCTGCGCGAAGGACTCCGGTGGCAGCGCCGCGTCCACGGACAACGCCGGTGCCGCGTGCGAGTTCGCGCCGCCGCCCAGTTCCCCTCCCACCTCGGGCACCAGCGCCGCCGACGGGGTGAAGGTCGACGGGAGCGCGTTGAGGATCGGGCTGGCCTACGACCTCGGCGGGCGCGGCGACGCGTCGTTCAACGACCTGGCCGCCGCCGGCTTCGACCGGGCGATCAGCGACCTGGGTGTGGTGAAGGAGAACACCCGCGAGCTGTCCGCCTCGCCGAACGAGGACGAGTCGGTCAAGCAGACCCGGCTGCGGCAGCTGGCGCGCGAGGGCTTCAACCCGGTCATCGGCGTCGGGTTCGCGTACACCGAGTCGTTGAGGGTCGTCGCACCGGAGTTCCCGGACGTGCGGTTCGGCCTGGTGGACTCGGCGGTCGACGGCGCGGCCAACGTGACGCCGCTGGTGTTCGCCGAGCAGGAGGGCGCGTTCCTGGCCGGGGTCGTGGCGGCGTACCAGAGCAGGAAGTGCCACGTCGGTTTCATCGGCGGCGTCGACATCCCCCTGATCCGGAAGTTCGAGGCCGGTTACGTCCAGGGCGCGAAGGCCGCCGCGCCGAAGATCGCGGTCGAGAAGAAGTACATCACGCCCGCCACCGACTTCTCGGGCTTCAAGGACCCGGCCAAGGGCTTGGAGACCGCGAAGGGCCTCATCGACAAGGGCGCGGACGTCCTCTACCCCGCCGCCGGCGCGTCGGGCATCGGAGTGTTCTCGGCGGTGAAGCAGGCCGGTGTGCTGGCGATCGGGTGTGACGCCGACCAGTACAACCAGCCGACACTGGCCGACACCAGGGACGTCATCGTGGCGTCGAGCCTGAAACGCGTCGACGTGGCGGTGTACGACTTCATCAGCGCCGCCGCGAGGAACGACCTGGGGTCCCTGCCGAAGGTCTTCGACCTGAAGGTGAACGGCGTCGGCTACGCCACGTCGGGCGGCAAGATCGACGCGAAGCTCCAGGGCATCCTCGAAGGCTTCAAGGCCCAGATCATCGAGGGCAGGATCAAGGTCGCGGACAAGCCGTAGCGCGTTGAACTACCTTGAGGCCGTGAGCGATCCCGAACCACGTCCGCTGCTCTTCCTCGACGTCGACGGACCGCTCATCCCGTTCGGCCTCCCGCCCGAGAGCTATCCGGTCCACCGAGGTGAGGACGACTCGAACCCCCTGCTGGGCAGGGTCGACCCGGCACACGGGTTGCGCTTGGCCGCGCTGCGGTGCGAGCTGGTCTGGGCGACGACCTGGATGCAGGACGCGAACGAGTGCATCGCGCCGATCATCGGACTGCCCGCGCTTCCCGTCGTGGCGTGGCCGGACCCCTCCGACAGCGACGACCAGGACGAGCGGGCCGGGTTGCACTGGAAGACGCGGGCGCTCGTCGCCTGGGCGGCGGGTCGCCCGTTCGCCTGGGTGGACGACGAGCTCACCGACACCGACCGGGCCTGGGTCCTGGCACACCACCCCGGCCCGGCGCTGCTCCAGCGGATCGATCCGAGCAGGGGCCTGACATCCGCCGACTACGCCGCACTCCACCACTGGGCTTCTCGCCTGACCACGTAGAACACGGCAGAGCAGCTGCCCTGCCGCACTTCTGCCCCTTCGTGCGTCACCGGGTGCTCAAGTTTCAAGGCTCTTCACCAAGAACCGCGCAGGATCGGCGATGTCGAGAACGGTTCCGTCCGGGTCGGTGTACTGGTAACGATCGAGGTAGTGACGGCCGGTCTCCCGGTAGCCGAGCCGGAGGTAGAGAGCCGATGCCCTGGGGTTCTCGTCATCGACACCCAACCCGATCCGGGGGTAACCACGCTCGCGCACGAGATCCTCGGCGGCGGTGATGAGGGCCGTGCCGATGCCCTGGGAACGGAGTTCAGGCGGCCAGACGTCCAGACCGTTCAGTTCGGGGCAATCGGGGTAGTGCTCGTTGATCTCGGGCGCAGCGCAACCCCGCCACAGGACCTCCCCCGCCCCGACGGGGAGGTCGTCCACCCAGGCGATCAGGAACGAGCTGTGCCCGCGCTGCTGACGCGCGAACCGCACGGCGTGACGGTCCGGGTCACCTGGCGTGGGGATGTGCGCGCGCAGCACAGCGAGGTCTTGTTCCCGGCAGGGACGGACGAGAACCATTTGAGCCCTTCCTGGACAGCGGCTATCCGCACGGCGTGGTGGTTCTGGACGAAGTGGCCGGCGCGCATACCTCGCAGATCAGTTGCGTCGAGTCACGACGACTACGCCGAACTCGCGGAGAACCTCCATGATCGCGGTCAAGTGAACCTCGTCGACCGCCCTCCGGGTCACCTCGAAATCCTGCCAGACGATCTGCACCGGAGGCGTCTCGCCAACCTCGGAGGACAGGAAATCCGCCAAGGCGTCGAGGTTCGACCCGTAGTACCCGCCGGGGCCGTGAACAGCCTCACCCAGAGTGAGGTAGAAACCTTCCTTCGTGGTGATGCGTGAGCCGTCCAGGCGGACTACGTCCCCGACTCCGTACCGCGCCACCCGACGTCCGGTGGCGAACCAGGAGTTCTGCACGACATCCAGCCAGGCTTCCAGGTCCGAGACGGGTCGACTACACCACTCACCCGGCTCCAAGGGCTCGCCAGACGTCCAACGGCGCCAGACTCCAGCGGCTGCCGGGTACGCGCAGCGGTTTTGGAATGTCCGGAACGCGACACTCGCCCCCTTCCGGCCTGGTGACGCCACCTGCACATCTCCGACCACCACCGTGCCGACGGAGTACTCCCCGATCTGCCGACCACCACGTCCGATCACCTTCAGGACGGCATCCGCAGTTCTCCGGATCCTCTGGTTCACCTCGCCGACGTCGTGGAAGACCACCTGCGGGAGCCCCGCCTCCGGGTCGATGAAGAAGCCATTTACCTCCTGCGCCGCGACCAGCACCTCGCCGGACTCTTCCTCGGCCAGCACGTACCGCGAAGCACTCAACACAGATACTCCCGGAGATCGCGTCCGACATTATGTACGGCGACCCGGTTCCGGTGACCTCGGAAAGATCCTCAACCCCGCCGCCATGGACCACGCGACACGGTCTGCACGGCACCAACGGACCGGGAAGGGCCGCGAACGCATCCTGAGAGCGTGAGGGTGACGTGCCGGTACGAGCGGCGTGTGCTCTGCAGCAGATTCACAGGACCGCGTCGGTCTTCGAGTTGGTCCTGCCCCCGTCTGCCGATGGGTGCCAATCTGGATTGAACCGGTCGACAGGTCGGTCACGCCGCTGACGAAGCCCTTGGTGGTCGCCGCCGAGTGAGGTCACCTTGCCTGCGCCCTCGTACCGCCACGGTCCGGCCGTCCCACCGGCAGTAGCGGGCGACGGTCAGGTCGCGGCGGATGACGACGAACCAGGGACCCGCACGCCACCCACGGTGGAGAACGGGGCGCCCGGCAGGGCCGGCGGCGGGATCCCCGACAACCCGACGGGTGATCGATTCACCAGAAAGCCATCAAGGCCGTTGGAACCGAACACGGAGCGTCGACGCCGGGCCCCGAAGAGCGCTTTCGCTATTCCACACAGCCGGATATGGACCCGCGAAGTGGAATCAACGAGCAACCTTCTCAGGAAGTGTTCGATTCACGGGATTGCCCGCCCGGAACCCACTGCGCGGTCCGAAATATCCCGGTATACCTGGGACGGCGGGGCCAAAAGGGGGATGGGTCGTGCGGAATGGAATCACGCCGGTTGCCGCCGGTCGGTCCTCGGCGTCGTGCACGACGGCCGTGGTCACCGGGGCGGTCCGTGGTCGTCGGAACGTCCGGTCTTCGCGGAGGTGGGTGGGCCCGTCGCGCGGACCCACCCACCTCACCCCCCTAGCCGCAGTTCGTCCGCCATACCGTGACGTCGGAACCGCTGATGCCACCGCCCCAGTCCACACACTCCCCGTTGGCCGCCCGGTACACCGGACCGGCGTACGTGCCGTAGTTGCCGACGTCCTGCTGCCACGACGAGTCGCTCGACCTCTTCAGCCACGCCCCCATCGACAGCTTGCCGCCGGGGTTGTTGCGCACCGTGACGACGCAGTTCTTGCCGGTGCCGCTGCTGTAGGTCAGGTACACCGTGCCGCCGGACACGTTGCGCTGGTTCACGACGCCGTAGCCGCTGCCGCACACGCCGTTGTACGAGGCGGCCGAGGCGGTGCCCGGGACGAGCACCGCACCGCCGACCGCGAGCGCGATGGCCGCGAGCCCCGCCGACGCCAATTTGCCGGTCTTCATCGTTGACCTTCCGAGTTGAAGTATTCCGATTTCATCTTCCGATTCCGAGAAAGGGCCGTCCATGCGTTCAGGTGATGCCAGGACCAGCCCCGCCACACCAGGTTCGGCTCCTGCCGGTGTTGTCCGACAGGGGCTGACGGGATCTGACAACAGGTCCGAACAGGGAGGACCCGTGACCGGCACCGAATTGCCCGGTGGCGACGGCCGGCGGCGGGAAGTCATCGCGGAGTTCGCCGCGCGGCTGCGCGCGCTCCGGGCCGCTGCGGGCAACCCGTCGTTCCGCGCGATGGCCGGCCGGTCCGGCCGCATTTCCCACACGACGCTGCACGAGTGCGTTTCCGGCGTCCGGTTGCCGTCGTGGGAGACGACCCGCGAGTTCGTGCGGTCCTGCGGCGGTGACGAAGCCGACTGGGGCGAGCGGTGGTCGACGGCGGCAACGGCGACGACAGCACCCGCCGCCACCCCGCCGCTCGCCGCCTCACCGTCCGTGACCGAACCGCCCGTCACCGAACCCCCCGCCACCAAAGCGACCGTGGCCGAACCGCCTGCCGAACCGGCCGCCGAGCCCGCCGTCACCACGTCGAGTCGGCGGCGGGCGTGGGTTGCCGCCGCCGTCGGCGCAGTGCTGCTGCTGGGCGGCGCAGCGGTGCTGCTCTTCCTCCCCGACCCGGACCAGGGCCAGGGCACGTCGTCGGACGCCTCCACCTCGGCCGCGCCCGGCCCGCGCGTCCCGGGCGACGCGACCAGCTTCATCGGCGACGTCACCATCCCGGACGACACCGTGGTCGCCCCCGGGCAGCAGTTCACCAAGGTCTGGGAGATCGTCAACCGGGGCACCGTGCTCTGGCGTGGCCGCTACCTCCAGCGCACCGACCTGCCGCCGGCACCGGGGACCTGCGCGACGCCCGACCGGGTGCAGATCGGCGACACGCTGCCCAACGAGCGGATCAAGATCAGCGTCGCCGTCACCGCGCCGACGACGCCCACCACGTGCATGGTGAAGTGGAAGATGGTGGACGAGGCCGGCGAACCGTTCTTCCCGTCGTCCCGCCCCATCTACTTCCTGGTCCGGGTCCAGCCCTAGGCGGCGGGGTTGTGCCGGACGGTCAGCAGGGCGATGTCGTCGGGGGCGGCCTGGTCGCCGACCAGCTCCGCCATGACCCGCACGCACGCGGCCTCGGCGGGCATCGGGGCCACGGCCCGGCGCAGCAGCTCCAGGCGCTCGTCCAGGTCCTGCCCGCGCCGCTCGACCAGCCCGTCGGTGTACAGCGCGACCAGCGCCCCCTCGGGCACCTCGACGTCGGCACCCGTGCGCCCGGTGACGGCCAGGTCGTAGCCGATGGGCGGGCCGACCGGCGCGTCCACGAACGCGGCCGGCCGCCCCGGCACGGCCAGCACGGGCGGCAGGTGGCCGGCCAGGGCGAACTCCAGCCGCGACGCCGCCGGGTCGATCACCGCGTAGGCGACCGTGGCCATGGTGTGCCGCTCGAAGTGGCTGGCCTTGCGGTCCAGCTTGCCGAGCACCTCGGCCGGGTCGGGGAACTCCAGGGCGTAGGCGCGCAACGCGCTGCGCAGGCGGCCCATGACGATCGCGGCGGCCAGCCCGTTCCCGACCACGTCGCCGATCACCAGGCCGATCCGCCCGCCGGGCAGGTGGAACACGTCGTACCAGTCGCCGCCGACGCCGCTGTCGGTGCCGGGCACGTACCGGGCGGCCATCTGCCAGCCCTCGGTGGTCGGCAGCCGGCTCGGCAGCAGGCTCTCCTGGAGGATCGCCGCCGCCGCCCGCGCGGACCGCGACCGGTGCGCGTGCGCGGCCGTGGCGAGCCGGTCGGCGACCAGTTGCAGCAGGTCGACGTCCTCGTCGGTGAAGGGGCGGTAGTCGGTGCGGCCGACGTGCAGCACGCCGGTCAGCTCGCCGTGCGCGACCATCGGCACGCCCAGCAGCACCCGCAGGCCGCGCTGCCACAGCAGGGGGCTGGAGACGGTGGACTCGTCGACGTGGTCGATCTGCAACGGCCGGCGGCGCTGGGCGACCTGGCCGGAGAACCCCGTGCCCACCGGCACCCGGACGCCCTGGAAGACCTCCTCCTCCAGGCCGGCCGCCGCCGTGGTGACCAGCTGCTCACCGCCGGTGTCGGCCAGCATGACGGTGACGGTGTCGACCACGAACAGCTCGCGCACCTGGAGGAGCAGCACCTCGAAGAGCTTGTGCAGGTCGAGTTCCCGCAGGGCGCTGTCGGTCACGGCCTCCAGCACGCGCGACCGCATCTGCGGCTCACCCATCCGTCAACCCCGTCCCGAACATCCCTACCAAGCGAAGTGCCGACCGTGTGACGGGTGCCGTACGCGTCGGTGCCGAATGCGCAACCTTACCCCGGACGGCCGCACGAGCACCGAGTGAGACCCTCCCGGCAAGTAGCCGCCACCGGGGTGGCGGCCTTGCAGGTGCCAAGCCGGAGATCCTAGCTTCACCCCGGTGAACGCGACCACCGTGCTGAGCCTGGCCACCCTGACGATCTCCCTGACCGCGCTCGTGGTCTCGATGCGGTTGACCGTGCGGCAGTTGCGCCTGACCAGTGGCGGGAACCACCGGCCGGTGGTCTTGGACGCCTTCCGGGAGACCCGCTCCCCGGCGTGGTTCGAGGCGCAGGAGTACGTGCTCACCGAGTTGGCCCGGGACCACGAGCCGAGCGGCGGCCACCGCGGCCTGCCGGAGCCCGCGCGCGCTCGTGCCAGCACGATCGGCCTGTTCCTGGACGACCTGGGCAAGCTCGTGGCCCACGGGATGGTGGACCAGGACTTGGTGATCGGCGCGTACGGCACGAACATCATGCGGCTCTGGGACGCGCTCGCCCCGTACGTCTACGCGGAGCGCGCCGCGCACGGGCTGCACTTCTGGATCTACTTCGAGGACCTCGCGGCGCGCACGGCGGCGACACCTCCGGAGGTCGTCTACGCCGCCCTGCGCTTGCAATCCCGCCCCCCACGGCCGAGGCCGACCACGCTCGGACCACCCGGCTAGGGCCGGGCAGTCGGCCGGCCGCCGCGACGCGCGTCCGTCGCGGCGGCCTCGGCGATCAACAAGCAAGCCGTTGCAGGGCAACGGTTCCGGTCAGCGTTCCCCGTGCAGCGCGGCGGGCACGGACGGGCCGTTGCGGTCGCAGCCGGCGACGGTTCGCGTGGTCAGGGCGTGCACCACGCCGGCCACGTCGGCGCTGTCCTGGAACGCGCGGTGCTGGCGGTCGGCTCCGGTGCCGTCGCGGTGCACCGCCGCGAGGAGGCGCTCGACCAGCGCCAGGTCGCCGCTCGCGGTGAGCGCGTCGTGCACGCGGTGGCAGAGCCGGGCGACCAGGAGGCGTGCGGGGACCAGTTGGCCCGAGTCGACGTCGAGCGCCTGACCGGCCAGGCCGTCCCGGGCCGTGCGCCACGCCGCCGCGCGCAGCCACTCCGACGGGACCTGCGCGGCGCGCACGCCCCGGTGCAGGTCGGCGAGCGCGGTGGTGACCAGGGCGCGGGTGAGGGCGGCCAGCAGGACGGCTTCGTCCACTGTGGCGGCCACGTCGGAGACGCGGATCTCCACCGTGGGCAGGTGGGAGGACGGCCGGACGTCCCAGTACACCATCCGCTCGTCCTGGGCCGCGCCGGACTCGGTGAGCATGGCGGTGGTTCTCTCGTAGTGCTCCAGCGACTCGAAGTACGGCGGCGGCCCGGCGGACGGCCAGCGCGACCACACCACCGAGCGCCAGCTCGCGTAGCCGGTGTCACGTCCCCGCGTGTACCGGGAGTTGGCGGTGAGCAGGCTCAGCACGGGCAGCCACGGCCGGAGGTGGTTGCCCACCTGCACGGCGGTCTCGGGGTCGGGCACGGCGACGTGCACGTGGCAGCCGCAGATGGACTGCTCCTCGGCCAGCAGCCGGTACTCCTCATGGAGGTGCTGGTACCGGGTGTCGTCGCTGACCTCGGACTCCAGGCCGCCGAGCGGCGGTGCGCCGGCCGCCAGCAGCCGCGCTCCGGCCTTGCGCGCCGACTCGGCGGCGACCGACCGCAGGCCCAGCAACTGCTCGCGGACCTCGGCCAGGTCGTGGCACACGGCGGTGTTCGTCTCGACCTGCGCGGCGGACAGCTCGGTGTCGAGCGGGACGCCGAACCCGTCCTTCGCGTGCTGCGTGACCTCTTCACCTCGCGCGACGGGGCGTCCGGTGTCCGGGTCAACGAGCAGGAACTCCTCTTCGACGCCGAGCGTCGGTACCTCGCGGTGCGCGTTCATCAAGATCCTCCAGGCGACAGGGCCCACCGGGTACCCGGTTCGGCGAAACCCAAGCCGGCTGCATTGTGGACTCCCGTTCTTGGCCGGCTCGTCGGCCCGGGAACCCGCTGTGGGTCTCACTTCTGCCGGACGAGGGCGCAAGTCGCGTTGTCCCGCAGGTAGACCTCGCCGGCGTAGCTGCCGTCGGAACTCCACGCGGTGGTGCGGAAGGGCGGTCCGCCGGCAACGGCTTCGCGACGCCGTCCGCCGAGGTCGCGGTGAGCCGGCCGGGTCGTCCAGGTCGACGCCAACCTGCTCCACGTCGTTGGCACCCTCGCCGGCGTACACCAGGAGCGTGCCGCCCGCGCGGCGACTTCTCCAGCACCCGTGCCCGGATGTCGACCACCCGGACCTGCTCCCGCCGGTTCCCGACCAGTGGGACCAGGTGCGTGGTGGAGGATTTCACCTCGCGGCCGGCGTGCTCGCCGGCAGCGTGGCCGTCTCGTCCGGCGTGAGCCGGGCCGAGTACAGCGGGATCGCTCCGCCCACCAGCAGCGGGGGTGTGGATTTCCGCAGTGCGGTGGGTGGTCGTCCTCATGGTCCCCGGTCTTCGCCGTCCGTAGCGTCGGGCCGGTGATGATCAAGACTCTGGTACTGGCCGCGTCCCTGGCAGCGGGCACCGTGGTGCCCGGCGCGCAGGTGGACTCCTGGATCGCCGCCCGGCAGGCGTCCGCCGCCGTGCTCCGGGTGGACGACGGCACGGGCGTCGCCTCGCACGCGGCAGGCGAAGCACAGGTCGACGGGCACTTCCGCATCGGCAGCGTGACCAAGACCTTCGTCGCCACCGTCGTCCTGCAACTGGTGGACGAGGGCCGGGTCGGGCTCGACGACCCGATCGCCCGCTACGTCCACGGTGTGCCGAAGGGCGAGGTGATCACCGTCCGCCAGGTCCTCGACCACACCAGCGGCCTCTACGACTACGCCCACGAGCAGGGCTGGTCCACCAACCGCTGGCGCGGCGCCGCGCGGTTCCGCTCCTACCGACCGCGAGACCTGCTCGACGTCGCCTTCAGCCACCCGTCGAACTTCGAGCCCGGCTCGGGGTGGCGCTACTCCAACACCAACTACGTCGTGGCGGGCCTGCTGGTCGAGCGGGTGACCGGGCGGCCGTACGGCGCGGAGGTGACCCGCCGGATCATCGATCCGCTGGGGCTGCGGCACACCAGCGTGCCCGGCCACCTGCCGTGGCTGCCCCGGCCCCACGCGCGCGGCTACGCCGAGGTGGCCGGCCGCCTGGTCGACGCCACGCTGATGAACCCCTCGCTGGACTGGGCCGCCGGCGAGATGATCTCCACGACCGCCGACCTGGACCGCTTCCTGGACGCGCTGCTCGGCGGCCGACTGCTCGAACCGGCGTCCCTGGCGGCCATGCGCACCACCCGGGAGACCGGCTCGATCTTCGGCTACGGCCTGGGCCTGCAACGCTTCGACCTGCCGTGCGGGCGGTCGGTGTGGGGCCACGGCGGCGAACTGATCGGCTACCTCACCTACGCGTTGCGCGACGACGAGGGCAAGAGCGCGGTGCTGTCCTACAACCCGCTCCCGGGCGGCGTGCCCGGCGAGTCGCTGATCACGTTGTTCAGCACCGTGTTCTGCCCGTGACGACCGCGCCGGCCGGCCTGCGACGCCGAATTGACAGCGGACCGGCGAAAGTTTGCGAAGACCTGAAGTTGGCGGCCTTGACGCTGCTCGGCGCGGTACTCGACCATTGACCGGGTGAAGATATCCGCGGCACTCGACCGCGGTTCCCGACCGGCGCAGACCGCAAAATCTCCGCCCGCAGCCCGGGAAGGCAGTCGACAGTGACCACGACAAGCCCCGCGTCCGCGATCGACCTCTATTCCGACGAATCGGTGCTGGAGCCGTACGAGAACTACCGGCTGCTCCGCGAACTCGGCCCCGCCGTGTGGTTGGAGCAGTACGGCGTGTGGGCCGTCCCGCGCTTCCGCGAGGTCTACGACGCGCTGCACGACCACCAGGCGTTCTCCTCCGCGTCCGGCGTCGGCCTGAGCGACGAGCTGAACCGGGTGATGGCCGGCGGCACCATCGGCAGCGACCCGCCGGTGCACGACGACCTGCGCCGGGTGCTCGGCCGGCAATTGACCCCGAAAGCGCTGCGGCAGCACCAGGAATTCATCCGGGTGAAAGCGGCGAAACTGGTGGACGAGCTGATCGGGCGCGGCACCTTCGACGCCGTTCCCCATTTCGCGCAGTGGTTCCCGGTTTCCCTGGTGCCCGATCTGCTGGGGTGGGCGGAGAGCGACCACGCGAAGCTGCTCGACTGGGCGTCGGCCGGGTTCAACGCGCTCGGCCCGATGAACGACCGCACCCTCGCCGGGATGCCTGTGCTCCGCTCGCTGTGGGGGTACCTGGACCGGATCGCCACCGAGCGCGACCTGCGCGAGGGGAGCTGGGGCGCGAACCTGGCCGCCGCCGTGGACGCCGGGGAGATCCCGGCCGAGCGGCTGCCCACCCTGCTCGGCGACTTCCTGGTGCCGTCGCTGGACACCACGGTCAGCGCCCTGGCCAGCACGCTGTGGCTGTTCGGCACGCACCCCGACCAGTGGAACCGGGTCCGCGCCGACCCGTCGCTGATCCCCAACGCCTTCAACGAGGTCGTCCGCCTGGAGACGCCCGCGCGCGGCTTCTGCCGGCTGGTGACCGCCGACCACGACCTGGGCGGGGTCACCCTGCCCGCCGGCTCCCGGGTGTTCCTGCTCTACGCCTCGGCCAACCGCGACGAGCTGCGCTGGGAGGACCCGGACACCTTCGACGTCGGCCGGCGCGACGCGGCGGCCCACCTCGCCTTCGGCCACGGCGTGCACGGCTGCGTCGGCCAGGGCCTGGCCCGGCTGGAGGCGCACGCGCTGCTCGCGGAGCTGGCCGCGAAGGTGCGCCGGATCGAGGTGGCCGAGCCGACCTGGCGCAGGCACAACACCATCCGGGGCATCGCCGCCCTGCCGACCACCCTGCACACCTGACCCGGCACTCCGGACCCCGCACCGCCGACCCGGTGCAGCCGACCGACACCCGAGGGGGATGGCCACGATGAGGCTGATCGTCGACCGCGACCGCTGCGAGGGGCACGGCGTGTGCGAGAGCGCCGCGCCCGACCTGCTGGAGCTCGACGAGCACGGCGACCTGGTCCTGCTGGCCGAGGGCGAGCTGGCGCCGGAGCACCGGCAGCAGGCGGCCGACTCGGTGGTCATCTGCCCGGTCGCCGCCCTGAAGCTGGAAGGCTGACGCCCGGTGGAGAGCACGGCGCGCACGGTGTTCCGCCCCGCCTCGGCGCGCACCGTCGAGCTGATCGCCGAGCACAACCGGCGGCAGCGCTGCACGTTCATGATGGCCAGCAACTACGTCAACCCGGCGGCGGCGAAGCTCGGGTACCTGCTCGACCGGCTGGTGCCCGCCGGGCAGTCCGGTCCGAGGGTGTCCTACCTGCTCAGCTCCGGCCTGGAAGCGCTGTCGGCGGCGATCAAGCTGGCCCGGCACTCCGCCGTGGCGGCCGGCCGGGACGACGGCGGCTGGGTGCTGCTGGTGGACCGCCACGAGCGCTACCAGGAGTTCATGGACCCGCTCGGCGCGGGCGTGGAGCAGGCGCTGATCCCGCACGTGGTAAGCGCGCCCACCGGCGCCGACGCCGCCGCGCGGTTCCCGGGCACGCCGTGGGCGGCGGTGGTCGTGGTCCGGTACGAGGACACCGACCTGCGGGAGCCGGCGCTGGCCGACCTCGCCGCCGCGTGCCGCCGCCGTGGTGGCGTGGTCGCGCTGAGCTGCACCGAACTCGACCTGTCCACCCCGGACCTGTTCGCCAACCCGTTGGCCGCCGAGGTCGTGGTGCACGGCGAAGGTCTGACCGACCGCCAGCTCCCGTTCGGCTCCATCACCATGTCGCCCGGGGCGCACGAGGTGTGGCGCAACCACGTCGACTGCTTCGCCCACACCTCCACCTACGGGGGCAACACCCTGTGCGCGGAGGTGGCGCTCGACGCGCTCGACCGCGCCGGCCTGGTCACCCCGCCCGTGCGGGCGGTGCTGGACCGGATCGACGCCGACCGGTCCGTGGCGGCCGAGCACTGGACCCGGCACGTCAACCCGAACATCGGCGAGATGGCCAAGGTGTTCAACCTCGACGTGGACGTGCGCACGGCCTCGGGCGGGCGGTTCACCACCGGCGACGGCCGCGACGTCATCGACTGCGCGGGCGGGTTCGGCAGCAACCTGCGCGGCCACAACCCGCCGGACCTGGTGCCCGACGTGCTCGACGTGCACGACCCCGACCACGACTACCTCCCCGACTTCGAGCGCAAGCTGGCCGGGCTGACCGGGCTGGGCCGGGCGTTCCCGTCGGTCAGCGGCGCGGTGGCCAACCACGCGGCCGTGACGCTCGCCGCGCTGGCCCGCCCCGACCGGCGGACCGTGGTCACGTTCACCGGGAACTACGGCGGCAAGACGCTGTTCTCGCTCAACCTGAGCAAGCACGGTCCACAGAGGACGGAATCGGTTGCGGACGCGTTCCGGCCGTACTACGCCGACCTGGTCTACGTCGACCCGTTCGCCGACGACGCCGTCGAGCAGTTGGTGCGGCACGTGCGCGGTGGTGACGTGGCCGTGGTGTGGTTCGAGTACGTGCAGGGCGCGAACTGCCGCCCGCTGCCGGACGCGCTGCTGGCCGCCATCGACCGCCACCGCGACGAGCACGGCTACCTGGTCGCGGTGGACGAGGTGCTCACCGGTGGCTGGCGCACGGGCCGGGACTACCTGGCCCACCAGGGCGTCATGCGCACCGCCGACGTCGTCACCCTCGGCAAGACCATCAGCGACATGACCGTGCCCGCCGCCGCCGTCGTCGTCAGCGAGGACGTCTACGCCCGCGCGGTGGCCACCGCGCCCGAGCACGTCGAACGGCTGCGCACCGAGTTCCGCCACAACCTCGGCGTCCACATCTCGTTGCACGCGCTGGAATCGGTGGACCACCCGGAGCTGCGCGCCCAGCACCAGGCGGCCTACGCCGAGCTGCGGACCGAGCTGGACCGGCTGTTCGCACCGTCGAAGGTGTTCGGCCCGGTCGCCGGGTCCGGCGCGCACCTCAAGCTGACGCTGCACGAGCGCTTCCCGCGCGGCGGCACGCTCGGCACGCTGCTCACGCTGGCCCTGTCCGACCTGGTCCACCAGCGCTGCCAGGTGTACGTGCCGCTGCTGGCGATCCGCCACCGGGTCGCCGCCGATCCGGCCGACCTGCGCGAACTGGCGGCACGGCTGGCCAGGGGGACCAGGGGGATCACCCCGCTGACGGTGTACAAGCACCTGGCGGGCTGCCTGCTCGGGTCGAAGTTCGCGCCGCTGGGCCGACTGCTCAAGGGCCGGGCGGCCCGGAGCCGGGTGTCCTAGCGGCGCACCCCGCCCGACACGAGGAGGAAGGCCGACCTCAGGGCCATGCACCAGGACTTCGGGAACACGACCGCCACACGAGCGCGCTCGGTCGCCGTGGGCCGGATGCCCGCCGCGCGCAGCCCGCGACCGGGCCGGGCACCACGGCGGCCCGCCGGTCGAGGCGGTCGCACAGGACGACGTCGCACCGCCGCCGACCGTCGAGCCGATGGACCAGGGCGCACCGACCAAGTGCGCGCCCAGCGCGAACAGGGAGGCTCCCATGCCGGTAATCGCGGCGAATGACGGCTGTCTGACCGTCTTCACGATGTTCACCACCGACACCACGGACCAGCAGCGGGAACTGCTCGACGAGATGCGGCAGGTCATCGACGAGGGCGACTTCACCGGGTGGCGCTCGTCCACGCTGCACGCGGGCCAGGACGGGTGCGGCACGGCCGGCGTCACCCAGTGGCGCAGCCTGACCGACCTGGAGGAGCGGTACGCGGGGCTCGGCCGCCGGAACGGGACCGTGCCGCCGTTCAAGCGGATCTCCACCTCGGTGCACCTGCTCAAGACCGAGGTGGTGTTCGCCCAGCACCGGTCCGACCTGCCCGGGATCGAGATGTCCCCGGAGCGCGACGACTACACGGTGATCATCGTGCTGGACGTCGCCCAACAGGACCAGTCCGCACTGGTGCAGGTGCTCGGCCGGCCGGACGAGTGGATCAAGACCGTGCCCGGCTACCGCTCGCACGCGCTGTGCCGGGGCATCGACGGCACCTTCGTGGTGCTGTACGCGCAGTGGGAGAGCAAGGCGCACTACGACGCCTTCCAGGCCATGCCGGAGTCGGCACGCCCCCAGTCCGTGCGCCACCGGCGGGCCTTCACCGATACCTTGGTCACCGCCCAGTGGTCGAGCACCTACCGGGTCGTGCACGCGCGCTCCGCCGGCTCCCAGGCCGTCTCGATCACCAGCCAGAGGGGTCCGTGGCAGGCCGGGGCGACGTCGGTGCGGTCGAGTTGACCGGTCGACGGCCCACACCCGCAGGTTCTTGAGGAGAGGACGCTGGAGATGAGCGCACGACCGTCCCTGGTCGTCGTCGGCGCGTCCCTGGCGGGCCTGCGGGCGGTCGAGGCCGCGCGCAGCAGCGGGTTCGACGGCGGGATCACGCTCGTCGGCGACGAACCGCACCTGCCGTACAACCGGCCGCCGCTGTCCAAGGAGTTCCTCGCCACCGGGGCCGGGCCGGACTACTTCCGCACCGAGGCGTCCCTGCGCGACGACCTCGGCGTGCGCCTCCGGCTCGGCGCACCCGCCACCGCGCTCGACACCGACGCGCGGGTCGTGGTCGCGGGCGGCGCGGAGATCCCCTACACGGCGGCGGTCCTGGCCACCGGGGCCACCGCGCGGACCATCCCCGGCACGGCCGGGCTGTCCCGCGTGCACGTCCTGCGCGGCATCGACGACGCGCGGAGGCTGCACGCCGAACTCGTGCCCGGCGCACGCGCGGTGGTCGTCGGGGCCGGGTTCGTCGGCGCGGAGGTCGCCGTGGCCGCACGCCGGCGCGGGGTCGACGTGACCGTGGTGGAGGCCGCGCCCGTGCCGCTGGTGCGCGCCGTCGGCCCGGAGATGGGCGCGGCGCTGGCCGGGCTGCTCGCCGCGCTCGACGTCCCCCTGCTGTGCGGCACCGGGGTGGAATCGGTGTCGCAGCACGGCAGCACCGCCACCGTCCGCCTCGCGGACGGCCGCGAACTGGTGGCGGACGTGGTGGTGGTCGGCATCGGCGCCACGCCGGCCACCGGCTGGCTGGCCGGGTCGGCCGTCGAGGTGCGCGACGGCGTCGTGTGCACGGCCGACCTGGCGACCACGGCGGCCTCCGTCTACGCGGCCGGCGACGTCGCCCGGTGGCACAACCCGGTGTTCGGCGCGACCATGCGCCTGGAGCACTGGACCACCGCCGCCGAGCAGGGCGCGACCGCCGCCCGCAACGCGGTGTCCCCCGGCACCGCGCGCCCGTGCGCCGCCGTCCCCTACTTCTGGTCGGACTGGGGCCACCACCGCATCCGGTTCGTCGGCATCCCGGACGCCGACGAGGTCACCGTGGCGCAGGGCGACCCCGCGGCGGAGGGCTTCGTGGCCCTGTACCGCCGGGGCGACCGGCTGACCGGCGCGCTCGGGCTCAACCGCAACCGTGCGGTCGCCAAGCTGCGCGCGGCCATCGCCCGGGGCGTGGCGTGGTCGGACGCCGTCACGTCGCTCGGGCAGGATTGAAGCGGTGCCCCGTTCCGGAGGCGCACCGCCGCCGGCCCGGGACCGCGCCGCGCACCGCACGAGGTCCGAGGATGTCCGAGTGATCGACCACGGGGGGAAGAGATGACCGAGCACGTGGACGCGCCCGCGCCGGCCAGGGCCGGGCGGCGGGAGTGGGTGGGGCTGGCCCTGCTCGCCCTGCCCGCGCTGCTGGTGTCGATGGACCTGACCGTGCTGCACCTGGCGGTGCCCGCGCTCAGCGCCGACCTGCACCCCAGCAGCTCGCAGCTGCTCTGGGTCGTCGACGTCTACGGCTTCATGATCGCGGGCTTCCTGGTCACCATGGGCACCCTCGGCGACCGGATCGGCCGCCGCAGGCTGCTGCTGATCGGCGCGGCGGCGTTCGCCGTGGCGTCCGCGCTCGCCGCCTACTCCACCAGCGCCGGGATGCTGATCGCGGCCAGGGCGCTGCTGGGCGTCGCGGGCGCGACCCTCGCCCCGTCGACGGTCGCGCTGATCCGCACCATGTTCCACGACCCGCGCCAGCGGTCCCTGGCCATCTCGCTGTGGTTCATGGGGTTCATGGCGGGGTCCGCGCTGGGACCGCTGGTCGGCGGCGCGCTGCTGGAGTTCTTCTGGTGGGGCTCGGTGTTCCTGATCACGATCCCGGTCATGGTGCTGCTGCTGGTGGTCGGCCCGCTGGTGCTGCCCGAGCACCGCGCCGACCTGCCCGGCAAGCTCGACCTGGTCGGCGCGGTGGCCGCGCTCGCCGCCGTGCTGGGCGTGATGTACGGGCTGAAGCAGGTCGCCGAGCACGGGGTCGCGCTGCCGCCGCTGCTGGTGGTCGTGGCCGGGCTGGCCGTGGCGGCCTGGTTCGTCCGGCGGCAGCACCACAGCCGGGACCCGCTGGTCGACCTGAAGCTGATCCGGGTGCGCGCGGTCGGCGTGTCGCTGGGCGTGCTCACCATCGGCGCGATCGGCATCGGCGGGCTGGGCTACCTGACGCCCCAGTACATGCAGCTGGTTGCGGACCTGACCCCGTTCCAGGCCGGCCTGTGGATGCTCCCGCCGCTGGGCGCGGGCATCCTGGCCACCGTGGCGGCGTCCGCCGCGATCCACCGCGTGCGGCTGGGCGTGGTGTTCGGCGCCGGCCTGGCGACGGCGGCGGTCGGTCTGGTCGTGGCCGCCCTGCTGGTGCGGCCGGACCAGCCCCTGCTCGTGGTGGTCGGGCTGGTGCTGGTCTTCGGCGGCCTGATGCCGATGCTGGCGATGGGCGTGGACATCGTGGTGGCGGCGGCGCCGGCCGAGCGCACCGGGGCGGCGTCGGCGCTGTCGGAGACGACGCAGGAACTGGGCATCGCGCTGGGCATCGCGTTCCTGGGCAGCATGGCCACCGCCGTCTACCGCAGCGAGTTGCCGGTGACCTCGGATGAACTGTCCACATTGGGCAGTGCGAAGGCCGCGCAGCTCGCACCGGACGTGATCGCGGCGGCCGAGTCGGCGTACTCGGAGGGGTTGCGGGTGGCGTCGTTGATCACGGCCGCCGTGCTCGCCGTGTCCGCGATCCTGACGGTGGTGCTGCTGCGCAAGGTCGGCCCGTCGGCGCGCGCCGAGCACTGACCGGTCTCTCCGGCGGGCGAATCGGATGTCGGGCGGAAGAGCTGTCCAGGCGTGACAGCTCTTCCGCCGTCAGTTCCACCGCCGGTGCCGCCACGTTCTGCCCCGGGTGCGCCACCTCCGTGGTGCCCGGGATCGGCACGACCGCCACGCTCCACCGCGTTCCCTGCTGCCGCACCCGAGCCGGGGCCACCTGAACCGGCCGGGCCCTGCGGGCAATACGGCACCGCACCGATCCCCAGCTCCGCGCACACCGGGAGAGGTCCACTGCCCGGCACCGTGAACTCAGGCGGGGTGCGGTGACCCGGTCGACCAGATCAGGTGGAACGACAGGCTGCGCAGCCGCCACCCGCTCGCGGTGCGCGACGCCACACCGTCGGCGCGGGTACCGGTGGTGAACAGGGCCCCGTCCGGGCGGACCTGGGTGGAAACCAGGTTCGCCCGCAGTTCCGCCCGGTCGCCGTCCAGCTCGACCACGGCGGGCGAGTTCAGGTGCTGCGTCGACGCGAACTTCGCCAACGCCGTCCGGTGGAACGCCGCCAAGCCCTCGACGCCCTCGTGCCTGCCCACCGGGAACGCCACCACGGCGTCCTCGGTGAACAGCGACCGCGCCCACGCCTCGTCCAGCCCACCCCCGTCCAAATCGAGCAGGTAGCGGTCGAGCAGTGCGCCCACTTCGGCGCGGGACGACAGGTCGGACTCGGCGGTCATGGCGCACTCCCCCACGGGCGGTTCGGTTCCGCCCAGCGTCCGAGACGGACCCGACCCGGGGCAAGCCGACCGGCCGGGATCTGTGCAAGAGCTGACACACCACCGCACCGGTCTGCCGCATCCCCGCTGCGCGCGCAGCGCAGCGGACACTCCTCTGACATGCCTCGCACCTGCCGGCCGCTCCCGCGCGGAAACCTGCGAGGACCTGACGCAACTCTGAAACCGGTCGTCTTGAACGGTTTCCGGCCCCGCCCACATGATGGCAGGGCACCGGGCGACCGGGGCTCCGGGCCGGTGCCGCCGCCGTAGAACTCCCACTCGTCGCAGCCCGCTGAACGAACCAGGAGGCCGTGGTGCGCGAGGTCCCGATCGCCGCCCGGCCACCACGGGGACGCGGGCGACCACCGTCACCAGTCGCGGTCCAGGACGCCCTGCGAGGACTTGGGCGCACGACAGCCGCTTTCCGGAGGGAAGAGACCACCAATGTTCAGCACGTTGATCGTCGCGCGGATGGACGCGGGTTCGCGCCAGGACGTCGCGGAGTTGTTCGGCAGCTTCGACACCACGGAGATGCCGCACCTGATGGGCACCCGCCGCCGGCAGCTGTTCTCCTACCGGGGTCTGTACTTCCACCTCCAGGACTTCGAGTCCGAGCGCGGGCACGAGTCGATCGAGGCGACCAAGACCGACCCCCGGTTCGTCCGGATCAGCGACGACCTCAAGCCGTTCATCGAGGCGTACGACCCGAGGACGTGGCGCTCGCCCGCCGACGCGATGGCGGACCGCTTCTACCACTGGGAGGCGGCCGAATGAGCGCGCGGCGGGTCGTCATCACCGGGATCGAGGTGCTCGCGCCGGGCGGTTCGGGCGTGAAGGGCTTCTGGGCCCTGCTCAGCGAGGGCCGCACCGCCACCAGGCGGATCAGCTTCTTCGACCCGTCCCCGTTCCGGTCCCGGGTCGCGGCCGAGGTCGACTTCGACCCGGCCGCGCACGGCCTGGGTGCGCAGGAGGTCCGCAGGATGGACCGGGCGGCGCAGTTCGCCGTCGTCACCGCGCGCGGCGCGGTCGCCGACAGCGGCATCGAGCTCGACGCGCACGACCCGCACCGGGTCGGCGTCACGGTGGGCAGCGCGGTCGGCGCGACCACGAGCCTGGACGAGGAGTACCGGGTGGTCAGCGACAGCGGCCGGCTGCACCTGGTCGACCAGGACTACGCGGTACCGCACCTGCACAACCACCTGGTGCCCAGCTCCTTCGCCGCCGAGGTGGCGTGGGCGGTGGGCGCGCAGGGGCCGACCACGGTGGTCTCCACGGGCTGCACGTCCGGGATCGACTCGGTGGGCTACGCGGCGGACCTGATCCGCGAGGGCTCGGTCGACGTGGTGGTGGCGGGCTCGTCCGACGCGCCGATCTCGCCGATCACGGTGGCCTGCTTCGACGCGATCAAGGCCACCACGCCCCGGCACGACGACCCGGGCACCGCGTCGCGGCCGTTCGACCTGTCGCGCAACGGTTTCGTGCTCGGCGAGGGCTGCGCGATGTTCGTCCTGGAGGAGCTGGGGCACGCCCGCCGGCGCGGCGCGCACGTCTACGCCGAGGTCGCCGGCTACGCCACCCGCAGCAACGCCTACCACATGACCGGGCTGCGGCCGGACGGGGTGGAGATGGCCGAGGCGATCCGGGTCGCGCTCGACGAGGCCCGGCTCGACGGCGACCGGATCGACTACGTCAACGCGCACGGCTCGGGCACCAAGCAGAACGACCGGCACGAGACGGCGGCGTTCAAGCGGAGCCTGGGCGAGCACGCCCGCCACGTGCCGATCAGCTCCATCAAGTCGATGGTCGGCCACTCGCTCGGCGCGATCGGCGCGATCGAGATCGCCGCGTCCGCGCTGGCCATGGAGTACCACGTGGTGCCTCCGACGGCGAACCTGCACACCCCGGACCCGGAGTGCGACCTGGACTACGTCCCGAGGACCGCCCGCGACCACACCACGGACGCGGTGCTCACCGTGGGCAGCGGGTTCGGCGGGTTCCAGAGCGCCATGGTGCTGGCGCGGCCCGACCGGGCGGCGGCATGAGCGCCCCGGTGGTGGTGACCGGCATCGGCGTCGCCGCGCCGAACGGCCTGGGCACGGCGGAGTACTGGGCGGCGACCCGCGCCGGGCGCAGCGGGCTGGGCCGGCTCACCCGCTTCGACCCGTCCGGCTACCGGTCGACGGTGGCGGGCGAGGTGCCGTGGTTCGTCGCCGAGGACCACCTGCCGAGCAGGCTGCTGCCGCAGACCGACCGGATGACCAGGCTGGCGCTGGTGGCGGCGGACTGGGCGCTGGCCGACGCCGGCGTCCGGCCGGCCGACCTGCCCGCGTTCGACATGGGCGTGATCACCGCCGCGTCGTCCGGCGGGTTCGAGTTCGGGCAGGGCGAGCTCCAGGCGCTGTGGAGCAAGGGCGGCCAGCACGTCAGCGCCTACCAGTCGTTCGCGTGGTTCTACGCGGTCAACAGCGGCCAGGTGTCCATCCGCAACGGGATGAAGGGCCCGAGCGGCGTGGTGGTCAGCGACCAGGCGGGCGGGCTCGACGCGATCGCCCAGGCACGGCGGCAGATCCGCAAGGGCACGCCGCTGATCGTCTCCGGCGGGGTCGACGCCACCCTGTGCCCGTGGGGGTGGGTGGCGCTGATGGCCTCCGGCGACCTGAGCACCGCCGACGACCCGTCCCGCGCCTACCTGCCGTTCGACCGCGCGGCGGCCGGGCACGTGCCCGGCGAGGGCGGGGCCATCCTCGTCCTGGAGTCGGCCGAGGCGGCGGCGGCGCGCGGCGCGCGGGTGCACGGCGCGATCACCGGCTACGCGGCGACGTTCGACCCGCGTCCGGGCAGCGGCGGGGAACCCGCGCTGCGCAAGGCGATCGAACTCGCGCTGGCCGACGCGGGCACCGACCCCGGTGACGTGGACGTGGTGTTCGCCGACGCCTCGGGCACGCCCGCGCTCGACCGGGTCGAGGCCGACGCGCTGCGCGCGGTGTTCGGCCGCGACGGCGTCCCGGTGACCGCGCCGAAGACGATGACCGGCCGGCTCTGCTCCGGGGCCGCGCCGCTCGACGTCGCCGCCGCGCTGCTGAGCATGGCCGACTCCGTGCTGCCGCCGACGGTCGGCGTCGAGCCCGCAACCGAGTACGGGATCGACCTGGTGACCGAGCCCCGGCCGGCGGCGGTGCGCACCGCCGTGGTCGTCGCCCGTGGCCGGGGCGGCTTCAACTCGGTCGTGGTCGTGCGCGCCGCCGACTGACCGACCACACCTGATCGCAGAGGAAGGGAACCATGCCGCACAACGACTTCACCATCGAAGACCTCAAGCGGATCCTGATCGCGGGAGCGGGCGCGGACGAGGGCGTTGACCTCGACGGGGACATCCTCGACACCGACTTCACCGACCTCGGCTACGAGTCCCTCGCGCTGCTGGAGACCTGCGGCCGGATCGAGCGCGAGTTCGGCATCACGCTGGACGAGTCGCTCGACGGCGTCACCACGCCGCGCACGCTCATCGACCTGGTCCACGCCGAGCTGGCCGCACGCTGAGACGAGGAGGAGCCATGACGCAGCACCGAGTCGCCCTGGTCACCGGGGCCACCAGCGGGATCGGCCTGGCCGTCGCCCGGCAGCTGGCCGGGAGCGGCCACCGCGTGTTCATCGGCGCGCGCACCGCCGAAACCGTGGCCACCACGGTGAAGCAGCTCCGGGAGGAGGGGTTGGACGTGGACGGCCGGGCCGTCGACGTGCGTTCCTCCGATGAGGTCGCGGAGTTCGTGAAAGCGGCCGTCGACCGCTTCGGCGAGGTCGACGTGCTGGTCAACAACGCGGGTCGCAGCGGGGGCGGCGTCACCGCCGACATCGCCGACGACCTGTGGCTGGACGTGGTCGAGACCAACCTCAACAGCGTCTTCCGGCTGACCCGCGAGGTGCTCAACGCCGGCGGGATGCGCACCAAGCCGTGGGGCCGGATCGTCAACATCGCCTCCACCGCCGGCAAGCAGGGCGTGGTGCTGGGGGCGCCGTACTCGGCGTCCAAGCACGGCGTCGTCGGCTTCACCAAGGCGCTGGGCAACGAGCTCGCGCCGACCGGCATCACGGTCAACGCGGTGTGCCCCGGCTACGTCGAAACCCCGATGGCGCAACGGGTCCGGCAGGGCTACGCGGCGGCGTACAACACCACCGAGGAGCAGATCCTGGCCAAGTTCCAGGCGAAGATCCCGCTCGGCCGCTACAGCACCCCCGACGAGGTGGCGGGCCTGGTCGGCTACCTGGTCTCGGACGTGGCCGGCTCGATCACCGCGCAGGCGCTCAACGTCTGCGGCGGCCTGGGCAACTTCTGACCCTCCCTCCCCGAAGGAGCACCCATGTCAGCGAACGTGGCAGAACCCGTCCTGCGCGAGGTCGAGCACGAGATCGGGATCGCCGCCCCGGCGCAGGCCGTCTACCGGTTCATCGCCGAGGTCGGGCACTGGCCGAGGATCTTCCCGCCGACCATCCACGTCGAGCACCTGGAGCGGGGCGAGCGGACCGAGCGCATCCGCATCTGGGCCACCGCCAACGGGGCGGCCAAGAGCTGGACCTCCCGGCGCGTGCTCGACCCGGACCTGCTGCGGGTGGACTTCCGCCAGGAGGTGTCCGCCCCGCCGGTGGCCGCCATGGGCGGCGCGTGGCTGATCGAGCCGGTGGGCGACGACGCCTGCCGGGTGCGGCTGCTGCACGACTACCGCGCCGTGGACGACGACCCGGCCGGGCTGGCGTGGATCGACGAGGCGGTGGACCGCAACTCGCGCTCCGAGCTGGCGGCGCTCAAGGTCAACGTCGAGCTGGCCCGGGACACCGAGGACCTGACGTTCTCGTTCGTGGACACCGTGCGGATCGACGGTTCGGCCCGCGACGCCTACGACTTCGTCAACGACGCCCGGCTGTGGCAGGAGCGGCTCCCGCACGTGGCCCGGGTGGAGTTCACCGAGGACGCCGCCGGCCTCCAGACGCTGGAGATGGACACCCGCGCCAAGGACGGCTCCACGCACACCACGAAGTCGCACCGGGTCGCGTTCCCGCACCGCAAGATCGTCTACAAGCAGGTGACGCTGCCCGCGCTGATGACGCTGCACACCGGGTACTGGACCTTCGAGGAACGCGACGGCGGGGTCGAGGCGTCGTCGCAGCACACCGTCACGCTCAACACCGACAACATCGCCCGCGTCCTCGGTCCGGACGCCGACGTGACGACGGCGCACGAGTACGTGCGCACCGCGCTGAGCACCAACAGCCGGGCGACGCTGGCGCACGCGAAGGCGTTCGCCGAGAACGCGCGGTGAGCGCGCCCGGCCCGGACGCCCGGGTCGTCGTCGTCGGGGCCGGCCCGGTGGGGCTGATGCTCGCCGGCGAACTGCGCCTGGGCGGCGCGGAGGTCGTCGTGGTGGAGCGGCGGGAGACCCCGACGACCGAGTCCCGGGCGTCCACCCTGCACGCCCGCACCATGGAGATCTTCGACAGCCGGGGGCTGCTGGAGGGGCTGGGCGAGCCGCCGCACGTGCCGCGCGGGCACTTCGGCGGCCTGCCGCTGGACCTGACCACGCCCAGCCGCCACGCCGGGCAGTGGAAGGTCCCGCAGGCCACGACCGAGCGGCTGCTCGCCGAGTGGGCGACCGGGCTGGGCACCGAGGTCCGGCGCGGCTGGGCCGTGCGGGACGTGGTGGACGACGGCGACGGCGTGCTGGTCGTCGGCGGGTCCGGGCAGCGGCTGCGGGCCGGCCACGTCGTCGCGTGCGACGGCCAGGACAGCACCGTCCGCGAGGTGGTCGGGGCGGCCTTCCCCGGCGTGCCCGGGTCGCGCCGCCTGGTCCGCGCGGACGTCGCGGGCATCGACGTGCCCGACCGTCGGTTCCAGCGGCTCGACGCCGGGTTGGCGGTCGCGGCCCGCACCGGCGACGGCGTCACCCGGGTGATGGCGCACGAGTTCGGCTCCGCGCCCGGCGCGGCACCCGACTTCGCCGGGTTCGCCGCGCTGTGGCGGCGGCTCACCGGCGAGGACATCAGCGGCGGCGACCCGCTGTGGGTGGACGCGTTCAGCGACCGCAACCGGCAGATGCAGCGGTACCGGCACGGCCGCGTGCTGTTCGCCGGCGACGCCGCCCACGTGCAGCTGCCGGTCGGCGGCCAGGCGCTCAACCTCGGCCTGCACGACGCGGTGAACCTCGGCTGGAAGCTCGCCGCCGTGGTGCGCGGCGACGCGCCGGACGCGCTGCTGGACACCTACCACGACGAGCGCCACCCCGTCGGCCGGCGCGTGCTGGCCAACATCCGGGCGCAGTCGCTGCTGCTGCTCGGCGACCGCTCGGTGGAGCCGGTGCGCGACCTGCTCGCCGAGCTGATCACCACCGAACCGGTCCGCGCCCTGCTCGCCGGGATGATCAGCGGCGTGGACGTCCGCTACCCGCACGACGGGGACGGCGGGCACCCGCTGTCGGGCGCGCGCCTGCCGGAGCTGGCCCTGGCGACCGCGACCGGCACGGCCACGACGACCACCCTGCTGCGCACCGGGCGCGGGCTGCTGCTCGACCTCACCGACGACGGACGCCTGCGGGGCGCGGCAGCCCCGTGGGCGGACCGCGTCACCGCCGTGGCGGGGCGCGCGGACCCGGCGCCCGGCGCGGCGGGGCTGCTGGTCCGCCCGGACGGCCACGTCGCCTGGGCTGGTGACGAAGCCGGCGGCGCGCGGGCCGCGCTCGTCCGCTGGTTCGGACCCGGCCGACCCACCGCACCGCACGAACCTGGAGAGGAAGTCTGATGGACGCCGATGTGATCGTCGTGGGAGCCGGACCGACCGGCCTGATGCTCGCGGGCGAGCTGGGGCTGGCCGGCGTCCGCGTCGTCGTGGTCGAGCGCCTGGCCGAGCCGACCGGCCAGTCGCGCGGCCTCGGGTTCACCGCCCGCGCGATGGAGACCTTCGACCAGCGCGGCATCCTGCCGCTGTTCGGCGAGCTGGAGACCAGCCCGGTCGGCCACTTCGGCGGGGTGCGGTTCGACTACAGCGCACTGGACGACTGCCACTTCGGCGCGCGGGCCGTCCCGCAGTCCCAGACCGAGGCCGTGCTGGAGGAGTGGGCGGGCAAGGTCGGCGCGCAGGTGTGGCGGGGCTGGCAGGTGCTGGACCTGGTCGACGACGGCGAGGCGGTGACCGTCACCGCCGACACCCCGGAGGGCGCCCGGACGCTGCGCGCGGCCTACCTGGTCGGCTGCGACGGCGGCCACAGCGCGGTGCGCAGGCTGGCCGGGTTCGACTTCCCCGGCACCCCCGCCACCCGGGGCATGTACCTCGCCGACGTCGTGGGCTGCGACCTGCGCCCGCGCTTCCTGGGCGAGCGGCTGCCCCACGGCATGGTGATGGCCGCGCCGCTCGGGCGCGGCGTGGACCGGATCATCGTCTGCGAGCACGGCACCCCGCCCGCCGACCGCGCCGAGCAGGTCGACTTCGCCGAGGTCGCCGCCGCGTGGCAGCGGATCACCGGCGAGGACATCAGCGGCGGCCGGGCGGACTGGGTCAGCTCGTTCACCGACGCCACCCGCCAGGCCGCCGAGTACCGGCGCGGCCGGGTCCTGCTGGCGGGCGACGCCGCCCACATCCACCTGCCGGCCGGCGGGCAGGGCCTGAGCACCGGAGTGCAGGACGCGGTGAACCTCGGCTGGAAGCTCGCCGCCGTGGTGCGCGGCGACGCGCCGAACGGGCTGCTGGACACCTACCACCGCGAGCGCCACCCCGTCGGCGCGCGGCTGCTGATGAACACCCGCGCCCAGAACCTGGTGTTCCTCGGCGGCGAGGAGGCCGACCCGCTGCGCGAGCTGATGACCGAGCTGATCGCGCTCGACAGCACCAAGCGGCACCTCGCCGGGATCGTCAGCGGCCTGGACATCCGCTACGACGTGGCGTGCGACCACCCGATGGCCGGGCTGCGCATCCCGCCGCGCGCGCTGCGCGGTGCCGACGGGGAGACCACGACCACCGAGCTGCTGCACGCCGGTACCGGTGTGCTGCTCGACCTGGACGACAACGCGGCCGTCCGCGCCGTCGCCGAGGGCTGGGGCGACCGGGTGCGCACGGTCACCGCGACCCCGGTGTCGCCGTCCGCGCCGCCGGCCACCGCCGTCCTGGTCCGGCCGGACGGCTACGTGGCGTGGGCCGGCGAGGACGTGGACGGCCTGAGCACCGCCCTGCTCCGGTGGTTCGGCACCCCCGTCACGGCGGCGGCGCGGCGCTGACGGGCGACGCTGACGGCGGCACCCCGGCCGGCCTGATCGGGCGCACTGCGTCCCACGCCTCCGAACCGGCGGCAATGCAGGGCGAGGCAGTCGCAAAGCACCGTGTCCGCACCGAGGTCGACAGGTAATAGATCGGTCTGCGCACGACATTCCCCGAGTTCCTCGGCGACCCCCTCACCGCCGAGGAACTCGTCGCGCTCACCACCGCGCCGCCGACCCGGGCCTCTCCGGACGTGGTGCGACCGGGAGTCCCAATCACATTCCCCGCGTGCGCCGGCAGCGCCCGGAACGCACTGCGGTATGCCGAAGCCCGCCCGAGCGGCAATAGTGCGGATTCCTATTCCACCCGAAAACCTCCTGGTCATGCCGCCGATCCCGCTCCGGGGAGCCAATGGAACCAATCGAGACCTCCACGGAGATTGTGATGACTGCCGTCGACGGCGTGACGCAGGGGGACATCATGAGTGCGTTTCTCACTCATGGACACATTGGAGAGCGCCTCCTTTCACCCGTAGGATGAGACAGGAGAAGATCGAAGACGGAGGGTGAGGTGCCGACTGCAACCGGAAGGTGAGAGGCCGTCTGGTCACAGCGGGTATTGCACCCCGGGGGGGATAACGTGGTAGGACAACGAGCCGGTGACTTAGCGAGCACTTGGGTGCCCGCGCCGAGTGGGCGGAACGTCTCGGCCACGTGGCGCGTGCTCGTGGTCGAGAGCAACGTCAGCGACAAGGAGAACCTGGTCACCTGGCTGCGCAGGCAGGGCCACGACGTCTACAGCGTCGAGACCGGTTCCGAGGCCGTCCGCCTCCACCACAACGCCGACCTCGTGCTGCTCGACCTGGAACTGCCGGACCTGGACGGCATCGAGGTGTGCCGGGCGATCCGCGCGGTGTGCGACGTGCCGCTGATCGCCGTCACGGCGCGCAGCGCCGAACTGGACTGCGTGCTGGGCCTCCAGTCCGGTGCCGACGATTATCTGGTCAAGCCGTACGGGTTCCGCGAACTCATGGCCCGCATCGACGCCGTGATGCGCCGCGCCCGCCCCAGGGCCGCACCCGCGCCCACGGTGTCACGCGGCTCATTGCGAATCGACGCGAAGCTGCGCGAGGTGATACTCGCGGGCAAGCGGATCGAACTCACCCGAAAAGAATTCGACCTGCTCTACCTGCTGGCGTCGCACCCCGAGACGGTGGTGCCGCGCAGTGCGATCATGGAACAGGTGTGGGGGGACTCCTGGTCGCGTCGCACCGTCGACACGCACGTGAGCAGCCTGCGCAACAAGCTCGGCTCGAACGAGTGGATCGTCACCGTGCGCGGTGTCGGCTTCCGCCTGGGCGAGGGCTGACCACGGAGGAGGGCCGCCCGCCGCCGCAGCCGGTCACCACCACTCGGGGCACCTGGTCCCCACCCGGCGCGTCGGCCGGTCGGCCCTCCTCGGCCGGTCAGAGCGGGCGGGGACCGGTCGGGAGGCGCATGATCGGGTTGCAGCGCTCGCAGAGCACGCGGCCGGGGCGCGTCCAGAGGAGCCGGTTGCCGCACCTCGCGCACTCCGCGCGGGAGCCGGTGCCGCGCGACGGCGTGCGGCCCCCGGTGCCGGCCGGCAGCCCCGGGGCGTAGCGGGCGGACCTGCCGGTCAGCGACTCGTAGAGCCGGAGGTCGTTCGCGGGCACGAGGTACACGGAGCGGCCGGTGGTCAGCAGCGGCACCGCTCGGCCGGCGGGGACCAGGGCCGCCACGTGGTCCAGGGTCAGGCCCGCCCACGGCCTGAGCACCGGGTGGTCGCCCCCGCAGTGGCGACGGCGGTGGTCCGGGCACCTGGCGAAGTTGTGCACGGTGCACCTGGCGGCGTCGACCCGGCGCAGGCCGGTGGCCACGGCCGACCCCCTGGGCGGCAGGTCGTCCCACGGGAGGTGGTTGCAGCCCACCGAGGGCACCCGGTGGAACCACTTCGGCGAGCGCTCCGCGGCGGTGAACCACAACGACAACCAGCCGGCCCGGTGCGACCGGGCGGTGCGGTCGCCCGCTGTCGACAGGGTGGTGCGGGAGCGCCGCACCTCTACTCCGGTGGGAGCGGGGCCGTGGATCGCCACGTCGAGGACGCTCCCCGTGCTCGTCGTCAGCCCGGTGTCACAGCGGTAGCCGGCGTCGTCGCCGGCCCGGTGCCAGTAGTCCTTCTGCCGCTTGTGCTCGTCGCTCTCCCGCGCGATCTCGTGCGCGCCGTGGCCGCCGCTCACGAAGTGGCTTGCGCAGTACTCCCCGTCGCGCACCCGGACGAACAGCTCGTCCTGGCCGGGCACCGCCGTTTCCAGGCACAGCAGCACGCGGTCACCGCGCCCGATCCGGCCCGGCAGCGAGGTGACCTTCCGGTAGTCGTCCTCGGAGAGGCAGGACAGGTCCAGTTCACGGTTGTCCGGGACGAACAGCACACGTGTCGTCATGACGACCTGCCTTCTCACGACCCGGAGGTGGTTGAGCGAAGACCCGCGTGCCGCGATCGTACGACGCCCGGCGGGCGACATGGGGGTGAACCACCACGTCCCATCCGACCCCTCGGCCGGTCGGCGGCGGTCAGCCCCGGTCGAGCCCGCGCAGCCAGTCGTCCCGTTCGGCCAGGGCGTAGCAGAGGTCGAGCGAGAGGCACTCGGACAGCTCGAACGCGTCCGGCCGCTCCCGGTGGGTGCGCAGGACGTACTCGGCGGCGTCCGCCGCGGTGAACACCCGCACCGCGAACGGCAGGACCGCCCGCTCCCCCGGCGTGAGCGGCCGGACCCGCTCGTACGCGCCGAGCAGGTCCCGCATCACCCGGACGTCGAACCAGTCGCCGTCGCCCCTGCCCCACTGGGTGAGCACTGCGGCGACGTCGAACACGAACGGCCCGGCGTAGGACTCGTCGAAGTCCAGCAGGGCGGAGACCGACGTGCCGTCGTCGCCCGTGCGGACCAGGACGTTGCCGGCGTGGTAGTCGTGGTGCACCGCACCGGAAGGCAGCCGCGCCGCCCGGAGGTCGGCGAGTCCGCCCAGCAGCTCGCGCACGTGCCCGGCGAGCCGGTCGGCACCCTGCTTCCCGCCCAGGCCGGGGTCGTCGGTCAGGGCGTCGAGCAAAGCGCGCAGCCGCCCTTCGTCAGACCGTGAACGCTCGCCGCCGGTGAAGCCGGTCGTGGCGGTGTGCAGGCGGGCGGCCAGGTCGGCGACCAGGGCCGCGCTCTCCGGCCGGCTCGGGTCGATCGCGGTACCCGGCGCGAAGTCGAACAGCACCGCCTGCACCCCACCCACGAAGACCCGCCGCCCGCCGGCGGGGGTGCGCACGACGGCCGGGACGGGGAAGCCGGTGCCCACCAGGTGGTCGACCAGGTCGAGCTCGAAATCGATCTCGTCGGCGGCGGTCACGCCGTAGCACCGCAACACGTACCGCTGATCGCCTGAGCCGACGAAGGCCGTGAGGTTGTCCGCGCCCTGGTCGGGGAACGAGACGGGTTCCTCGGCCAACCCGAACCGGCCCAGCGCCGTCACCACGACGTCGACGTCGATCACCGCGCAACCGTACCGACACCGCGCCGACCACGACGACCCATGGGTTTCCGCACAGTCACGCTGGTCGCCACGGCAGCGGTGGCGTTGCTCGGCGGGCCGGCCCTGACCGCGCAGGCCGAAGCGCAGGTCGCGTCGCGAACGGACGCCGCGTCCGCGCCCGCCCATATCGGTCGCTGTGGCCGGTGAGGTCGGTGAGGTCGGGACCGGAGACGCAGGAGCCGTCGAGACCGCCCGGCACCGTTCGTGCGTTGCGGGCGGTTCACGCGTCCGAGATCGGCGTTCACGACCTCCGGATCACCGCACGGTCAGGCGGATCGGCACACCGATGCTCGGCGTACCGGGACCGGTCGTGACCAGTTCCAGCGCGGCGTTGTGGACGCCCGGCCGCAAGTTCGTCGCGTCGACGGCGGCGAGCACCTGGCCGGTCACCCCCGGCGGGATGGAGGCGGGCGACGCGAGGACGGTGAGCCACGGCAGGTCCGTGTGCACCGGGAACCGCGTCTGGAGCAGGCCGACGTTCGCCGGGCCCTTCCCCGGGGTCGGGCGCAGGAGCGACGGGTGGGTGTACACCCAGACGTTGCCCGCCGCGTCGGCCTCGATGCCGGCCGCGTTGAGCGGACCCGCGATCGGGGCCGGGGCAAGGGTGCTCCCGTGCCGGCAGTCGGTCGGGTCGATCGCCTCGATCCGGCCGCTGCGACCGATGTAGTCGCCCGTCGCCAGGTAGACCCAGACGTCGCCGTCCGGGCCGAGGGCAGGTGGAAGACGTCGGCGCGCGGGTTGTGGGCCAGGCCGCTCGGACCGCCGACGACCTGGGGCGCGGTGGTGAGGTGCGGGACGACCTCGCCGGTCAGGGGGCGGACGCAGTGGATCACGGTGCCGCCGGCTGGTGTCGACTCGGTGACGTAGCACAGCCGGTCGCCGACCACCGCGAGATCCGAGGGGTTCTCGGTGTCGGGCAGCGTCGTGCGGCTGCGCACGATGCCGTCCGGGGTGAGCCGGACCAGTTCGTGCTTCGACGGCACGCTGACCCACACGTCCCCGGCGAGTTCGGCGACGCCGTAGCCGTCCTCGACGCCGGAGGCTTCGGGGTCCCACGAGCGCAGCGCACCGGTCGTGCCGGGACGCGGCGGGGTGGAGCCGCCGTCGACCTCCCAGGCCGCCGAGAACCACCCGGCCGAGGTGCCGGTGTTGCGGATGGGTGCCGACGCCGAGGTCTTCCGGCCGGCCGGCACGGTGATCTCCAGCGTGCCCGGCGGCGGTTCGAGGATCGGTGACCTGATGGCCAGGTCCGCCGTGACCGCACCGTGCTCGGGAGCGGGTGCCGGTGTCAGGGTGTCGGTCGCGTAACCGGGCGCGCTCACCGTGACGCGGGCGTCGGTCGCGGGGATCTCCAACTGGTAGCGGCCTTCGTAGTCGGACCTGGTCGTCGCGGTCCGCCCGCCGGCGGTGGCGCTCAGGACGGCGTCGGAGAACGGTGTGCCGGTGTTGGCGTCGGTGATCAGGCCCCGGGCGATCGCGGTGCCGGGCACGTGCAGCCGCACGGCGGCACTGTCCGACAGCCGGTCCTGGTGGTCGGACCACACGACGGCACTGGTGCCCTCGGGGTTCTCGATCCCGACGGGCGCGGTCGCGCAGCGCTCGGCGGCCTGGTCGAGCCCCCGGTACTGGAGCAGGATCACGCCGTTCTCGCCGAACACCAGCTCCGCGCTCAACCGGCTGCCGGGCACCGACTTGAGCGTCACGTTGCGCCACTCGACGATGTAGCGGCGATTCGGCGCGACGCCGTCCGCTCCGGTCCACACACCGGCCTGGTCGTCCACGACGAAGTCGTCCCAGAACGCGTACACGGCGGCGTTGGGCCGGTTCGGTGACGGAATCTGCTTCGGCGGCTGCGGGTAGCCGGCGTTGACGAAGGTGAGGAAGCCGTCGACCTCGTGCAGGGCGTAGCGGTACGTGGTGCCGTAGAAGGTCAACGGGAACGGGAGTTGGAGCGACCGCGCGTCGTTGTCCCCGGTTAGGGTGGTCTTGTTCGTACCCTCCACATAGGACGGTGTGACGGCGGAAGCGGTGTAGCCGTAGGTCTCGGTCGCGGGTACCGCGATCGCGGGGACGGGCGCGGCGAAGGCGAGGAGTGCAGGACGAGGGCGGCGAGGAAGGGGCGCATACACGCACTCCTAAGGGGGTGGGGTGGGCGATCTCACCTACGGTGCCGAGTGCGCGACCTCGTTCACAAGGCACCTGACGGACGCTGCGTCGCCGCCGAAGGCACAGCATCCCTGTACCGGTCGCCATGCGAGACGGGGCCGCGAGGAAGTCGGCGCAGTGCCGGCCCAGTGGCCGTCGAGGGTGCCTGAGTACTGTCGCGTTCGTCAGTGGATCGAGGAGTCGGCGCGCGGCAGGCTGCTCGGACGCGTCCCAGTACCGAAGGGAAATCCCCATGAACGACACCGACAAGCGTGGGACGGTACAGCGATTGGACAACATCGCCATCGTCGTGGACGACCTCGCAGCGGCCAAGGCGTTCTTCGCCGAACTCGGGCTGGAGCTGGAAGGCGAAGCGACGGTCGAGGGCAGCGTGGTGGACCGGCTCGTCGGGCTGGGGGGAGTCCGGTCCGACATCGCCATGATGCGCACCCCGGACGGGCACGGGCGGCTGGAGCTGACCAAGTACCACACGCCGCCGAGCCGGGACGGTGACCCGCACGCCCCGGCGAACACGCTGGGAGCGCACCGGGTCATGTTCGCCGTGGAGAACATGGAGGACGTGCTCGAACGCTTGCGGCCCCACGGAGCCGAACTCCTCGGCGAGCTGGTGCAGTACGAGAACAGCTACCGGCTGTGCTACCTCCGTGGCCCTGCGGGCATCCTGGTCGCGCTGGCGGAGCAGATCGGATGACCGGTGAACGACCGACGCCGGAACGGGATCTGAAGGCCGGCACACCGGGGATGGCGATGCGACGACCGACTTTCAGCGACGACCGCGCGGCCCGCGGCTGGAGGTGCTCCGACCGTGCCGGCGTGAGGCTGTCGACGTTCGGCAGCCACGGGTTGTGGAGGTCGAGGGCGGCGGAACCACCGCGTACGAAGGTGGCCGCGAAGGTCCGGTAGTCGCCGCGCCCGGTGACGACGCGGAACTCGCTGAGCGAATCCTGCCACCCCCTTGATCCGGCTGATCGCACCCACTCCGAACAGGAACAGCAGCGCCTCTTCATTCTCCTCGTCCTCGATGCCGAAGGACGTGGTGTCGGCGGCAACACCGACCAGAGCCGCCGGTCCCTGCGCACCGGCGGACGGGCTGGTGTCCCAACTGGAGCAGAACTCGGCGGGCATCGAGGACACGGGGTCGGAAGGATGTTGGATCCCTTCCTCGCACCGGCGGACGTCACGCCCGCCGCAGTCGCGGAGGCAGCGGACCGGTGGGGCGCCGAGGACATCGCGCGAGGCTTCGCGCTCGACGAGCAGCAGCCGGTGAACGCGCCGCTCGACTGGGAGGCAGTGGACCGCTTCTGCCGGTTCTGGGCCGACTCCGGCTACAACGACCGCTGGGCGTGCACCACGTCCCGCGCGCGACGCGCCGGACTACCGCCCGCGTCGCCGAGCGTCATCCACGAAGTCGAGCACAGCTCAGGTAATTCTCTTTCACCAGGACTATCCGGCATCCGGCCGAAGGCGCTTGACACGGGAATAGCGCACTGCTTGAGTGTCGACTCAAATCGAATCACTTCAAGTCATGTCGAATCAACGTTCGGAATGGGGTGGAGTGCCGGATGGACGTGACGGCGGAGGGCACCGACTCGGCGTCGACCGGGCGCGCGCGGCTGGCCGTGGAGCTGCGCCGGCTGCGCGGGCTGTCCGGCGTCTCGGGCCGCGAACTCGGCCGGCGCATCGAGATGAGCCAGTCGAAGGTGTCGAGGATCGAGGCGGGGACCGTGCTCCCCTCGCTCCCCGAGGTGGCCGCGTGGGGCGCCGCCCTGGACGCGTCCACCGACACCAGGGAGCGCCTCGACGCGTTGACCAGGATCGCGCACCGCGAGGCGCGGCACTGGCCCGCCCTGCTCCAGGACCGGGGCCACCTCCAGGACGAGGTGCACGCCCTGGAGACCATGGCGGTCCGGGTGCGCACCTACCAGCACTCGGTGGTGCCCGGTCTGCTCCAGACCGCCGACTACGCGCGCCGCGTCTTCTCCCTGTTCCAGGTGCCCTACTCCGACGAGGACCGGGGGGCCGCCGTCGCCGCGCGCCTGCGCCGCCAGCACCTGGTGTTCGAGCCGGGGCGGCGCTTCGACTTCCTGATCACCGAGGCGGCCCTGCGCTGGCGGCCCGGCCCGTCGCGGCTGCTGCTCGCCCAGCTCGACCGGCTCGCCTCGATCAGCACGCTCGACAACGTGTCCCTCGGCCTGATCCCGCTCGGGGTCGAGGCGTCGACCACCCTGTCCCACGGGTTCGTCCTCTACGAGGGGCCCGACGAGCGCCGGGGGACCTTCGTGGCGGTCGAGATGATCCACGGCCCCGTCGAGGTGACGGACGCCGAGGGCATCGAGCTGTACGAGAACCACTGGTCCCGGCTGGAGCGGATGGCGGTCTTCGGCGACCGCGCCCGCTCGTTGCTGGTCTCCCTCGCCGAGGACGTCCGCTCGGCCACCGGCTGAGCCGGGTGCCGCGACCAGCGCGGGCACCCGACCCACCGGCTCGTCACCGCAGGCCGAACTCGCCGGCCATCGCACCGTAGAGGAAGGCGATCCACTCCAGGGAGGTGAACCACAGCTCCGGTCCGCCGGGGTTCTTCGAATCCCGCACGAGCACGCCGTTCGAGACCATGGCCACCTCGACGCACGCGCCGCCGCCCTCGCTGAACGAGCTCTTCTTCCAGTTCCTGTTCTGCGCGTCCACGATCGTTTCTCCCGTTCCGCTCCGGCTTTTCCGATGCATGGGCAGAGCGTGGATCGCCGAACTGGCCGAACAGCCCGCCGTGGCACTGGGAGCGACTGGCAGGACCGCTGCGCCCGACTGGCAGCTCCGCTGCACCCGACCGGCAGGACCGCCGCGCGGGCGCACACCCATCCACGGCGGAACACCCGAACCGAAAGGGCGAAGATGACCGGTCGACCAGTCGAATTCCGGCTCTGGGGCGAGGTGGCGGCGTACCACGGCGGCGAGCGCGTGGACCTCGGCACCGAGAAGGAGAAGTGCCTGCTCGTCGCGCTCGCGGCCAGTGGCGCCCCGGTGCAGCGCGACGCGTTGCCCGAGTGGCTCTGGGACGACGCCCCGGACGGTGCCGCGTCGGAGATCGACCGGTACATGACGCGGTTGCGCGGTCGGCTCGTCACGGCCGGCATCGGTGACCTGCTGGAGAACAGGAACCGGCTCTGCCGGTTGGCCGTGGAGGACGAGCAGGTCGACGTCCGCCGGTTCGAGGCGTTGACGGCGCGGGCCCGCTCCGCCGGCGACGGCCAGGCGGCCACGCTGCTCGCGCAGGCGCTGGAACTGGCCGAGGGGGTGCCGCTGGCGGCGTTGCGGAGCCGGCGGGTCGACGCCTACCGGGCCGCGCTGGTCGAGCAGCGGCTCGCCGCCCGGATCCGCCTCGCCGGGATCGAGATCGACCAGGGGCGGTACCGCGAGTGCGTACCGGGCCTGGTCCACCTGTTCCTGGAACACCCCGACAACGCCGAGGTCACCCGCCTCGCGATGCGCTCCCTGCACTTCTCCGGGCGCACCCAGGACGCGCTCGACACCTTCGCCACGCACCGCAAGCACGTCGTCGACAACGGAGGACTCGTGGTGGACGCGGAACTCGTCAAGTTGCAGCGGCTGGTCATGGACAACGCCGAGGGAGCGCGCCGGCCCGTCGCGCCGCGCCCGGCCCACGCGGTCCCCGTGCCGCTGCCGCCCGTCCGGGAAGCCCGGCGGGAGCTGGTCGTGGTGTTGCGGCCCGACGACGACGTGGCCGCACTGCGCGCGGCGATCTCGCGGACGTTCCACCGGGCCGGCGTCGACATCGGTGTCGTGGACGACCGGTTGGTCTGCGTGGTGCCCGCCGACGTGCCGCGCGAGGAGGTGGTCACGTCGTGGCTCGACCGGATCGCCGCCGAGGTCCGCTCCCCGGTGCAGGTGGGCGTCTGCGTCGAGGACGAGGAGTCGGCCACCGAGCTGGCCGGTTCCGACTACGCCAGGCGGGTGCTGGCCGCCGCCCGGACCAAGAACCTCGTCGTCGTCGTGTCGGACGAGCTGCACGAGTCGGTCGTGCGCCGCCGGGGAGCCCCGAACGAGCTGCGCTCCTACCGGCAGGTCGAGGAGCCCTCGGGCGGGTGGGTGCGCGTGCCGGGCTACTCGGTGCCGCCGAGACCGGTCCGGGACGACGAACCACGTCGCGGAACCCGCTCGGGGGACGTGCTCACGGGACCCAACGTGTACGTCCAAGGCCGGGCACGGGTCGGAAAGCTCTACAGCGCAACGGTGATCAACGTGGACGAGCGGGGTCGCGATGAGCGGTGACGGCGCGAGCGGGGGTTCCGACCGGCCGGCGGACAGCGGCACCCCCGGCAGCGGACCCGCGAAGGGCGGCGAGCGAAGCCCGGGTCCGGCCAAGGGCGGCGAGAAGAACCCGTCGGCGGCCAAGGACGGCGCGGGCACCGGCAAGGCGGCTGCGGACAGCGGCGACCCGGACGCCTCGTACGGGTCGGACCGGCGCGCGTTCGGCGAGGCGTACGACGAGGGCCGCAACCTCACCACCGACGGCCCGATGGCGTTCATCCGGGATTCCCTGGTGGACGAGATGCACGTCGGGGACCGGCACTACCACTACGCGGCGGGCCGTGGCGGCAAGCGCCGGTCCGGTTCGGTGCACGAGGACGAGCTGGAAGCGGTGCGCGCCCGGTACGTGCCGGTCGCCGAGTACGACGAGATGCTGTCGACCCTGGGCGACCGCCGGGTGCTGGTGCTCTGCGGCGAACCCGGCACGGGTCGCTTCACCACGGCCGTGCGCCTGCTGGACGACGTGGGGTGCGAGGTGATCTCCCGGTTCGACGCCGGGCAGGACATCGGCGCGCTCACGTCGGACGACTGCGCGAGCGGGCACGGCTACGTCGTGGAACTCCTCGGCGCGGCGGGCGCTTCCACGAGCGAGACCCAGCTCGACAAGCTGCGCAACCTGATGGAGGACAACGGCAGCAGCATCGTCCTGATCGCCGAGCGCGGCGACCTCCAGGGGCGGCACCTGGACGGCTACGCGGTGCCGTACAGCCCGCCGGAGTCCGACCGGGTGCTGGAGAACCACCTCGGGGAAGAGGTGCGCGAGGACGGCCAGGACGCGCAGGTCCTGTTGCGCAGGCTCGAAGAATCCCACCGGTTGCGCCGGGCGCTCGGCCCGGCCCCACGGCCGGTGGAGGTCGCCCGGATGGCCCGCCTGCTCGCCGAGTACGGGCGCAGGGCCATCAGCCTGGACGAGGTCGAGGCCCAGGCCGCCCAGCTCGTGCACCGCCAGGTCGTGGAGTGGTTCGCCGGGCTGGCGGGGCTCCGCTCGGCGGCGCTGGGCGACGCGCTGCGGCTGGCGGCGTTCCGCATCGCGCTGGCGGTGCTGAACCGGTCGCCCTACAACATGGTCGCGGAGGCCGGCCGCCGGCTCGCCGACCTGTTCGTCAAGGACGCCAAGGGGGTGTCCACCGGCCAGTCCTCGCTGTTCGCCGACGACCACCAGAGCCGGTTGCCGAAGTCGCGGGCCGAGGTGGTGGAGGGCCTGCTGTCGGTCGGCCTGGAGCGGGTGCCGGTCGGGCTCGCCAAGTACGCCGACGACCGGCTCCCGGTGGTGCTGCTCAGCTACGTGTGGAAGAACCACCACGGCCTGCGCAACCACATGGTCGGGTGGCTCAAGTCGCTGAGCAAGGACGGCCGCCCGATGGTCTGGGTGCGGGCCGCGCAGGCGACCGGGCTGTTCTGCTCACTGGACTTCCACTCCACGTTCGAGGACATGATCCGCCCCGGTGCCGCGGCGACGGGCAGGCGGAGGAGGCAGCGCAGGCTGTTCGCGGCCGTCGCGCTCGACCAGGCCGCGCGGGACGAACGGGTCGCGGACGCGGTGGACGAGCGGCTGCGGAACTGGCGCCGGTACGGCACGGACGCCGAGCGCTGGACCGCCGCGTCGGCGCTGGGCTACGACCTCGGGCGGCGGTCGATCGACTCGACGTTCGAGGAGCTGCGCGTCCTGGGCACGCCGTCCGAGCAGCAGTCGGCGCTGGACGAGTGGACGAACCTGGACCTGGTGCGGATCTCGGGCTACAGCGTGGCGAACCTGTTCGCGTTCGGCGAGGTGGAGCCGGTGCTGGGCAAGCTCGCCGAGTGGACCTCCAGCGACCGGCAGAGCGTCCGCAAGCTCGCCTGGTGGGCGATGCTCCACCTGATCCACATGCACGGCTTCACCCTCGACCAGCTCGGGCTGTCCGCCGGGCGGGTGGAACGCCCGACGCCCCGGACCCGGGAGCACTGGCCGCTGCTGCTGGCGCTGCAGGACGAGCAGCCGCACCTGGCCGCGCCGATCGCCGACCTGCTGCGGTGGGGGCTGCGCGGGCGGCGGGGCGACTTCGTGGCCAGGTACCTGTTCGGGCCGTGGATCCGGGCGGCGGAGAAGGACGGCGAGTGCCTGCGCGCGCTGACCGCCTTCGTGCCGCACCTGGTGCACGACGAGGTCGACGTGCGCCGCCTCCACCACCTGGTCAACCGTCTGCGGCACGACTGGAGCGACCCGCTCAAGGACGACGCCGCCCGGCTGCTCGAAGCCGCCATCCGCGTCCCCGCGCCCAGAGAGGAAGCGTCATGACCCAGTCGGAGCCCCGGCCGTCCCCCGAGCCGGACGCCGGACCGGACGCCGCACCGGACCGCGCGCAGCAGGAGCAACGGCCGCCGGAGGCCGAGGGCGTGAAGGACCGCGCGCAGCCGCCCGCGCCCGTCGCGAAACCCGACCCGGGCAGCCCGATCGTGGACGAGCTGCACGTCAAGCGGTTCGAGCTGCTCTACCGGCGGCTGCCGGTCGGGGCCCGGGTCGCCCGGGTGTTCGTCACGCGGTCGGGGAACTGCCTCACCTACCCGGCGACGGGCCAGCCCACCACCGGCGAGCTGGTGTGGAACCGGGTCCGCACGGTCTACGAAGTCGACCTCGGCATCCACGTGTCCACCGTCGAGGCCGAGCTGCCCAGTCGCGGGGACAAGGTCCACTTCAAGGCGACGGTCGACCTGGAGTGGCAGGTGACCGACCCGGCGCAGGTCGTCCAGGCCGGTGTCACCGACGTGCGCAGGGCCCTGTCCCCGCGCCTGCTCGCCCGGCTGCGGGCGGTGACGCGCCGGTTCGACATCGCGGACGCCGCCGAGGCCGAGAACTGCGCCAACGAGGAGCTGGACGACGACTCGCTGGGCGCGGACCGGGGCCTGCGCGTGCGACCGCACGTCCGCCTGGCGATGGACGACACGAGCATCGGGCAGTCGGACATCCAGCGGAAGGTCGACCACTTCCGGACCATCATCGCCGAGGGCGACTTCGACCAGTTCGCGTTGCAGCTCACCCTGCAACCCCGGGACATCGGCACCGTGGTCAAGGTGCTCGTGGACGAGCGGGACAGCCGCCTGCGGGCGACCTTCGACTTCATGAACCGCCTGCTCGAATCGGACGCGCTCGACCGCTGGCAGATCGACGACCAGGTGCGGACCGCCCTCCAGATGGCGCAGGAGTCGATCTTCCGGGTGCTCACCGGCAGCGGGCAGCCGCGCCGGATCCCCACCGCCGAGGCGATCAGGGAGACGGTGGCGAGCGGCAACGGCAGCGCGGGCCTCCCGTGACGCTCGCCGTCAGGGTCGTCGGCCCGCTCGTCCCGCCGGACGTCCTGTTCGTCGCGGCCGTGGCGGGGTGCGCCTGCCTGGCCACGCGCTGGGCGATGCCGTTCCTGCTGCGCCTGGCGGCGGCGGTGCTGCGCGGTGCCGTCGCCGCTGCGGCCGTGCTGCTGATCTTCCCCGAGTACCGCTGGAGCACCCGGAACCGGCGCGGCGAGAAGACCCCGTCGTCGTTCGCCTACACCTACGGGGACTTCGTCGGTCGGACCACGTTCTGGATCAACCGGTCGCTGTCGGCCGTGCTGCACACCGCAGCGGGGGCGTTCCAGGCGCTGCCTGCGCCGCTGGTGGCGGTCCTGACGGGGTTGTTCGCCGCAGCGCTGTCGCTCGACCTCGTGACGCCCTGGTGAACGGGGCGTCAGGACGGGTGGATGAGCCGGCTCTCGTAGGCGAAGACCACGGCCTGGATCCGGTCGCGGAGTTCGAGCTTGTGCAGGATGCGGCCGAGGTGGGACTTCACGGTCGCCTCCGCCAGGTGCAGGGCGGCTGCGATCTCGGTGTTGGACAGGCCGGAGCCCACCTGGACGAGCACCTCGCGCTCGCGGGCGCTGAGCCGGCCCAGCCGCTCGTCGCGGTCGGTGCGGGTGCGGTCGGGGATGTGCGGGCGGAACTTCTCCAGCAGGCGGCGGGTGACGCGCGGGGAGACCACCGCGTCGCCGGCGGCCACGGTGCGGATCGCGGCGAGCAGCTCCTCGGGCCTGGTGTTCTTCAGCAGGAAGCCCGACGCCCCGGCGCCGAGCCCGGCGAAGGCGTACTCGTCCAGGTCGAACGTGGTCAGGATCAGCACCCTGGTCTGCGGGCTCGCCCGGACGACCTGCCGGGTCGCCTCGATCCCGTCGGTGCCGGGCATCCGGACGTCCATGAGGACGATGTCGGGGAGCAGCTCCCGGGCGAGGCGCACGGCTTGGGCGCCGTCCTCGGCCTCGCCGACCGGTGCCATGTCGGGCTGCGCCTCCAGCACCGTGCTGAAAGCCATGCGCAGCAGCGCTTCGTCGTCGGCGATCAGGACGCGGATCGTCATGCGGGCACCGCGCCGCTGCCGCCGAGCAGCAGTCTGGTGTGGACTCCCCAGCCGCCGCCCGGGAGCGGTCCGGCCTGCAGCGCGCCCCCGTAGGCGGCCGAGCGCTCGCGCATCCCGGAGATGCCGTGGCCGGGTGGTGCGGTGCCCGGACGGGGCGTGCCGGGGCCGCTGTCGGTCACGTCCACGGTGACGGTCCCGGTCGAACACCGGATGCGGACCTCGGCGCGGGTGCCGGCGGGCGTGTGCTTGAGGGTGTTGGTCAGGGCTTCCTGCACCAGGCGGTAGACGGTCAGCTGCGCGGTGGCGGGCACGTGCGCGTGGTCGCCGTGGACGTCGAGGCGGGTGGGCAGGCCGGCCGCGCACATCTGGTCGGCGAGGGCCTCCAGTTGCGCGATGCCGGGCAACGGGTGGCGGTCCGCGTCCGGTTCGTCGGCGCGCAGGATGCCCAGGGAACGCCGCATGTCGGTCAGCGCTTGGCGGCCCGTCTCGGAGATCTGGAGCATCGCGGCGGTGGCCTTGTCCGGCGACCGGTGCTGCGCGTAGACGGCGGCGTCGGTGAGGGCGACCATGACGGACAGGTTGTGGGTCACGATGTCGTGCATCTCGCGGGTGATGCGCGTCCTCTCCTCCGCGACGGCCACCCGGGCCTGCTGCTGCTGCTCCTGCTCCAGGCGCACGGCCCGTTCCTCCACGGCCGCGAGGTAGGCGCGCGTGGTCCGCACGTTCACCCCGAGCACGGCGGCGGCGACGACCATCGCGGTGACCGCGACGAACGGGGTCAGGAACGCGCCTTCCGCGGACCAGCGCAGGCACGCCAGGACGGCCCCCGCCTCCACGATGGCGGCGGCGACGAGCGTGCCGCGCCGACCCGAGTTCGCAGCTGCCGTGTAGAGGGCCACCAGCAGGGCGATGTCGGCCGGCAGTTGGACGTCCACCAGCCACTGGACGAGGGCTGCGGCGGCCACCACGCCGAACACCGCGAGCGGTGCCCGTCGCCGCCACACCAGGGGCAGTGACAGGGCGGCGGTGAGGGACACGGCGAGCGGCAGCTCCTGCGCCGGGTAGGTGGTCACGACGTTGAGCAGGAGGAGCGCCGGCAGCAGCGAGTCCCACAACACGGGTGGCAGCCGCCCGGCGGCTCCCACCAGGAGCGCCACCCGCGCGGACACCAGGTCGGCGCACCTCGCCAGGGCCGGTGCCCCCCGGTGGTCGACGGGCCCCGCAGCCACCTCGGTCATCACACGTCCTGTCGATCCGGCGCGAGAGCGGCCCCGGCCGGGGCCACCGCCCACGGTAGGCCGCAGGCCCGCGCTGCACATGAACCCGGCGTCTGATGCCGCCGCGCCGGACTACGACCGCAGGAGGAGTCCCCGTACCTCCCGTGGTCGCAAACCGGGCGCTGATCCGGGGTGCTCGCTTGCCACTGGCGAGGGCACGCGACCGGCCCCGGACTGCCACTGCGGTCTGCACGCAGCGACGACCCGGGAGCGATGTGGACGGGCACGCCCGGCACCGACGATGGCCTGGTGAACGAGATCATCCCGGGACTGCACGTGTCCCTGCCCGAACTGCTCGCGTTGCTCGGCGCCGTCGCGCTGGTGGTGGCGCGGTGGCTCCCCGCCGCCGCCCGCCCCCGCGCCACGATCGCGGCGGGAGCCGTCTTCCTGCTGTCCGCACTCGTGGTGGTGGTCGGGGGGCTGCGCTGGCAGATGGTGCCGGTGCTGGCAGGCGCTGCGCTCGCGCTGCCCTTCGCCCTCTCCCCCCTGCTGCGCCGCCGCACCGGCCGGACGGCGTGGCGGGCCCGCTGGTGGCTGGCGCTGCCGGGTTCGCTGGCCTGCGTCGGCCTGGTCGCCACCGGCCCGGTGGCCGCCTGGGCGTTCCCCGTGCCCGTGTTCCCCGCACCGTCGGGCGAGTTCGCGGTCGGCACCCGCGTGCTGGAGTGGACCGACCCGGACCGGCCCGAGACCTTCACCGCCGACCCGAACGACCAGCGCACGGTCGTCGTCCAGCTCTGGTACCCCGCGCAGCAGAGCCCCGAAGACGCCCGGCGCGCCCAGTACCTCGGGCGCACGGAGGACGAAGCGCGCACCGTCGCCGAAGCGCTCGCGCGCGGAGTCGGCCTGCCGGACTTCCTGATGGACGGAGTTCCGCGCGCCCGCACCCAGTCGGTCTTCGACGCCCCGGTGGCCGACGGACGGTTCCCCGTCGTGCTGTTCTCCCCCGGGGCGACCGGGGTGCGCACCCAGAACACCGCGTGGGCCGAGGAACTGGCCGGCCACGGCTACGTCGTCGCCGCGCTCGACCACCCGTACGACTCGGCCGCCGTCGTCCTCGCGGACGGCCGGACGATCGGCAGCGCCACCGTCTCCACCGGCGACCGCGACCAGGACGCCGTGCTGTCGGTCGAGTGGACGGCGATCCGGGCCGCCGACCTCGGCTTCGCCCTGACCCGCCTGGAGGGTCTGGACCGGGGCGAGGCCGCCGACCCGCTGACCGGACACCTCGACACCAGCCGGGTGGCCGGCACCGGTCACTCCATGGGCGGGGCCGCCGCGCTCCAAGCGGCCCGGCAGGATCGGCGGATCGACGCCGTCGTCAACCTGGACGGCTACCCGCACGGCCCCACCGAGCCCGCCCTCGACCAGCCGACGCTGGCGCTCACCCAGGCCATCACCCCGGCCACCGACCCGCGCTACCTCCCCCGCCTCACCGAGGTGCTCGCGCTCGGCACCGCGACGAACTACCGCCTGACCGTCCCCGACTCCGCGCACCTGACCTTCATGGACGGCCCCCTGTACCTGCCGCCCGTGCCGTCCATCGTCGGCTCCCTGGGTCGCACCGACAGCCCCCGCGTCGTCGCCGAGACCACGCTCGCCTTCCTGGACACCGTGCTCCGGGACAAGCCCGGCGACCTGGCCGACGTGCTGTCGGCGTACGGCGACCTCGAAGTGCACCACCCGGAGAAGACCCGCTGACCGGGTGCGCCAGCCTGGTCGGCGGAGGTCGGCGCGGCGTTCACCCGAACACCGGCCGACCTCCCCGGTGGGTCCGTTCAGGCGCGGATCGCACCCTGGATGTGCGCGGTCCGACCGTTGTGCACGCAGATCCACTCGTTCGGCCCCTCCCAGGAGCCGTTGACCTTCCACTTGAAGCCGCTCGGGACGTGGAAAGCGTCGACGTCGAGGTTGCTGTCCGAGTGACCTCGGGCCGGAACCACCTTCTTCGGCCCCGAACCCTGGCAACTGGTCGAACTCACCCGGTTGCCGTAGACGTCGACCGGCGTGTTCAGGTCGTTGCGCACCTGGCCGCACGGTTTCGGCGCAGGGTCGCCATAACACGTCTCCCAGCGGGCACTCCCACCCGTTCCCTCGTCGGCCGATGCCGCAGCCGCCCCGGTGAACAGCGCCAGGGCGACCACCGGGATGATTGCTGCCGTACGGTTCCCACGTCGTTGTGCGGTCATTGTTATTCTCCTCCTGGAATGGATTCCCACAGCCTCGCCGCCGGGCCTTCAGGCCCCAAGGCGGCTCTCGTCGGGCCGGGTCCCCACCAGGTCAGCACGGAACAGCCGCGCCGTTCAACCTTGTGCGACGTCGCCCGTGTCGGGCTTGTCACGTGACGTCGTGACCTGCACGAACACCTCGCCGACGTCAGGTGTGCTTGTAGGCGTTGAAGTCGACCTCGCGCTCGACAGCGCCCAGGTGCTGGAGCACCGTTCCCGCGTCCGAACAGTCGGAGTTCGCATAACCGCGCTGACGTTCCCGGGAGTTGTTCATCACCGACCGGACGCTGTGCGGCAGCCGGATGCAGTGGGTGGTGCTGATCCAATCCGGCGGTTGCTGCAATTTCCGACCGCCGAAGTCCGCCTCCGACCAGAAGCAGATGAAGTTCTCGGCACATTCCGGTTCGACCGGCTTCCCAACACCGACCAGTGCCACCGTGGCGGCGGAAAACCCGACGACCGCGACCACTCCCCCGACGAGCCGCACCCATCGCGGAACCCTCGGACCACCACGTCGATCCGGGCCGGCGTCGGTGTCCTGCCCATCAAGCCTGCACACTTCACCGGACCGGGTCTCCACAGCCGCTCGAACGGCGTCCAATTCCTCGAACAGGTCACCCCTGCCACAGCCGTGGAGGAAACACCGCAACTGGTCGCGCGTCGGCAACAGCCCGTTCTCGATGTTCGAGGTCCGCTGCCGCGTCAACGCCGAACGCCCCACCACCGACCGCCTGGCCACCGCCGCCTGGGTGAGCCGACCGCGCACGTCCCGGAGGTGCGACCCGAACTCGGCGGAGGTGGTGATCGGTACCGCAACACCTTCTGTGGTCATCCGCTTCCCCCGATCACGTGCGCCGGCCACACCGGTCCCCACCGGGCGGCGTGGGCCACGGCGCTACCAACGTCCACAGTGCTCGTCGCCGCGGACCCCGGTACATCCCCGGAAAGGAGCCTCTGGCCACACGTACGAGTGACGCGCGCCGGCGGGGCGCGCCAGTCCACCCGCGACCCGGCCACGGTGACCGCGAATAGGAATTGATGACAAGCGGGTTGGCACATCTGCTCCATTCGAGCAGTTCTGCCATTCGTCCGGGGCCAGGAACCGTCGCCGGTGATAGACAGGGATGCGGGACCGGAGCGGTTCCATATCCGATGTCGGGTCAGCCGGAATTCGGGGGCGCAGCGTGGCCGGAGATCGACGGGTGCATTTGGTGAGCCCGAGGACTTCCTTCGGCCGCAATCTCCAGCGGACCTACGCGGGTGGGCTGGGCACGGTCAACCCTGCGGAACGGACCTTCCTGCCGCCGCTGGACCTGCTGCGGTTGGCGGGGGTGCTGCGGCAGGCCGGGCACGTGCCGGTGGTGGTGGACGAGGAGGTGACCGGGCCGGCGCAGCCCGAGCCCGGCGACGTCGTGATCGGCCAGGTGGCGTTGGCGAGCCTGCGCGAGGACGCCGAGCGGCTGGCCGCGCTCGGGGCGGCGGGTGCCACTACCTACGCCTACACGAGCGTGCGACACCTCGACCAGTGGGCGGAACTGCTCGACCGCAGCGGGTGCGCGGGCCTGCTGCTGCCCGAGGCCGTACCGGCGGTGACGCGGGTGCTGGCGGGAGAGTCCGTGCCGGGCCTGGTGAGCCCCGGCGGACCGATGAGCACCGCGCACGCCTTCGGTCCCGTCGAGGACGAGCCGCTGCCCGCGCGTGACCTGGTCGACCACCGCGACTACACCTTCCCCCAGCTGCCGGGGCACTTGGTCACCACCATGAACTCCGGGTTCGGGTGCCCTTACCCGTGCCGGTTCTACTGCCCGTACCCGCTGGGCGAGGGCACCAGGGTCCGGATGTACCCGGTGGCGCGGGTCGTGGCGGAGTTCGAGCAGTGCGCGGCGCTCGGCATCACGGCGGTGGTCTTCCGCGACCCGGTGTTCACGTTCGACCGGCGGCGGACGGTGGAGTTGTGCGCGGCCCTGGAGCGAGCGAACACCGGCATCCGCTGGTGGTGCGAGACCAGGGTGGACCGGCTCGACCCGGAACTGGTTCGGGCGATGGTGGCCGCCGGGTGCGCGGGGGCGGAGGTCGGGGTGGAGAGCGGCGACGCCGGGCTGCAGTCCTCTTCCGTGCGCAAGCGCCTGCGCCTGGACACCGTCCGGGCACTGCACGCCACCGCCGCTGAATCCGGGCTGCGGTTGTTCTTCCTGCTGCTGTTCGGCCTGCCGGGCGAGACCCGGCACTCCATCGCGCACACGCTGGAACTGGTGGTCGAGCTGGGTCTGCCCGCCGACCGGTTCCACATCAGCGTCATCACCCCCTACCCCGGCACCGAGCTGCACGACCTCGCGCTCGACAAGGGCTGGATCTCCGGCGACCAGTCCGGCTTCACCAGCTTCGACGCGGTGATGCGCACGGACCACCTGGACGAGCGGGACCTGGTGGAGGCGCTGGAACTGGTCGCCGAGCTGCGCTCCATCGGCGGCGGCCAGGCTCCCCGTGATGCCCTGGCGGGGTACGCGCGACGACTGCGCGGCTGGGTCGACGCCCCGCACGCGTCGTGACCTCGGCGCTCATCACCGGCGGCAACCGGGGCCTGGGCAGGCGCACTGCGGAGGTGCTGGCCGCGCGGGGATGGCTGGTGCTGGTCGGGCACCGCCGTGAGCACGCGGCCGACGAGGTCGTGTCCGGGCTGCGTGAGCGGGGTTGGCGCGCCGAAGGCGTCCTGCTGGACGTGACCGACCCGGCATCCGTGGCGTCTGCGGAGCAGAGCGTGGCCGCCCGCACCGCCGGCCTGCACGCGGTGGTGAACAACGCGGGCGTGTACCCGGCGGACGACGGCGGTCTGGACGGGGTGACGGCACAGGTGTGCTCCTCCACGCTGGCGACCAACTGCGTCGGCCCGCTGCTGGTGGTGCAGGCGTTCCGATCGCTGCTCCGCGCCTCGGGCAGCGGCCGGGTGGTCAACGTCAGCAGCGCCGAAGCGCGCGCCGACCGCGCCGACGGGACCCACAGCGCCTACCGGATGTCGAAGGCGGCGCTGGACGTCCTGACCGCCAACCTGGCCGTTGCGCTGCACCGCGACGACATCCTGGTCAACTCGGTCGACCCCGGCTGGATACCCACCGACATGGGCGGGCCGGACGCACCCGACGACCTGGACACGGCTGCGGAGCTGGTGGCCTGGGCGGCGAGCGCGGTGCGGCGGACCGGAGCGGTGCTCACCGCGCGTGACCTCCCGACGCGGTCCGCGCGACCGTGACGCGGCTGCCGTCGGAAGAGGACAGGGCCCTCGGCCCCCGCGTGGCCCTGGCGGTCGTGTTCGGCTGCTACGGGATCGCGTTGGGGAGTTGGTTCGCCCGCATCCCCTGGGTGCAGAGCACCCGGGGCCTGTCCGCCGCCGAACTGGCCTTCGTGCTCGCGGGGGCCGCCATCGGCGGAGTGGCCGCGATGCCCGCGACCGCCCGCCTGGTGGCCCGGTGGGGCAGCCGGGTCACGACGTCGAGCGCGGTCGCCGTGACGGCGATCACCACGGCTGCCATCCCGCACGCGCCGTCCGCAGCGACGCTGTTCGTCGTGCTGCTGTCGTTCGGAGCCGCCGGCGGCGCGCTGGACGTGGCGATGAACGTGCACGCGGTGACCGTGCAGGAGCACTACGGCCGCCCGATCCTGTCCCGGCTGCACGGCCTGTGGAGCATCGGAGCGCTGATCGGCTCCTCGACGTCGGGTGCGGTGGCAGAGGCGGGCGTGAGCGCGCCGGTCAACCTGGGTGCGGCGGGTGCGGTCCTGCTCGTGGTCGCGGTGTGCACCAGGCGTGGGTTGGCCGGTGTCCCCCCACGCCCGCGCACCCCACCGGGCCGGGTCTTCGCGGTTCCCGACCGGAGCCTGCTGGTGCTGGGCGCGACGGCGTTCTGCGGCCTGTTCGCGGAAGCGGCGATGGCCGACTGGAGCGCGGTCTACCTCGCCTCCGCCCTCCGCGCCCCCGAAGCAGTCGCCGCGTGGGGGTACTCGGCGTTCATCCTGGCGATGGCCGTCGGCCGGTTCGCCGGCGACCGGGTGGCGGCCCGCGTGGGCGCACCGCGCCTGCTGCGCACCACCACGCTGGCCGGCGGCATCGCCCTCGCCACGGCCCTGCTGGCACCCACCCTGCCGGTCACGATCGCCGCGTTCGCCGTACTGGGGCTGGGGGTGGCCACGGTCCTGCCGCTGACGTTCTCCGCCGCCGGTCGCGGTGGCTACGACCTGGGCACGTCCATCGCCGCCCTGTCCACGGCCGGGTACACCGGCTGGCTGCTGGCTCCGCCGGTGATCGGTCTGGTCGCGCACACTGCGTCGCTCCAAGCCGCACTCGCCACCATCGGCCTGGCAACCGTCCTGGTCGCGTGCACCGCGAGCAGGGTGTGACCGGGCTTCGCGTGGCAACGACGCCGCCGTGCCGGCGGTCAGAGGCGGAGGTGGAGGGATTGGGTGGCCCCGTTCGTGGTGCTCAGGTCGCCGAAGTCCACCGCGAACGACTGGCCGGTGCGGGTCGCGGTCACGGTGGGTGGGGTGGACAGGACTGCGGTCACCGGGTGTTGCCAGGTCACGGTCAGCGCTCGGACGTCACGGGTCGGGGCCGCGACGCAGAGGGTGGCGGTGCCGTCCTCGTCGACACGCACGAGCACCGAGCACGGCGCGGTCGCCGTCAGCGGTGGCACGGTGCCGGCGGTCCAGAAGTTCACGGCGGTCACGCCGATGCGCGGTAATGCGACGCCTTGGGCGCTCGCGGTGTTGGACAGGACGGTCAACCAGTCCGCCGCAGCCGCGCGGGTCGCGGTGCTCTCGGCGGTGGCACCGGGGAGCAGGACGTAGCGGTACGCGCCGGCGCTCGGAGCAGTGCCGTGGTCGTACCAGAGGGTCTGGTAGCGGCGGGTCACCGGATCCGTCGAGCCGCCGGTGTTGATGTCGCGCCAGCGGCCCGTGCGCTGCTCGCGCTGGGCCCGCACGGTCGGGCGGTCCGGGAACAGGTAGCCGCCGTGGCCTGCCAGGTGCGCCCAGCCGACCTTCTCCAGGCTCGCCGACCAGGGGAACCCGGTGGGTTGGGCCGTGCCGTCGACGGTGAGCACGGCGGTCCCCGCCTCGCCGAGGTTGCGGTTGTCCACCACGGTCCGCACGGTGGCGTTGTCCCGGCAGCCGATGCCGGCACCGAGGCAGACGACGGCGTCGTCGGCGAAGAACCAGGACTTGCGGGCGCTCAACGTGGAGTTCAGCCCGCGCAGGTGCTGCCCGACGGCGGCGCAAGTGCCGTCGGTGGTGCCGCCCACCCAGTCCGCCTCGGGCGTGGGCAGGCCGTACTCTCCGCCGTGGCCGTCCACCAGCTGCTTGGCGGACGCCGTGGTGCCGGGCAGCCGGTAGGGGTCGACGGTGGGCCAGAACCCGTCGGAGTACTGGCCGCGATCACCCCACCACGACAGCATCCCGGAACCGGTGTGCCAGCCGCGCAGGTTCTCCCCGTTGCCGTACTCGTAGTGCGCGATCCGGCGGGACGCCATGCTCACCACCGCCGCCCACCCCGACCCCCGGTGCACGGCCCGGTCGGTCTGCGGGAACAGGCGGTGCTCGACCGGTTCGGGCAGCGCGGTGACGGCGGGGTCGGCGGCGATGGCGGTCAACCGGGTCAGGCTCGCGAAGTCGACCGCGCGGTCGGTCAGCACCGGCCGGTAGGTGTCGCGTTCGACCCAGCCCTTCACCAGGCGGTGCCAGCAGGCGCGCTCGTTCGCGGGCACGCCCTTCGCCAGCAGGGCGATCCCGGCGATCAGCGCGTGCCCACGGGCGTGGTCGTCGTCCTGGGCGCTGCCCGGTCCCGTGCCGGCGCGCAGCCCACGGCTGATCGCGCGTCCGGATACCGCGTCGAACACCAGGCCGTCGAAGATCAGCGGCGCCCAGGTGCGCTCCACCGAACCGAGCACCACCTGCCGGTTGGGGTGGGTGACCTGCCACGTCGAGTCGGCCAGCAGGGCGAACAGCAGCCCCAGGCCCGTGAGGTAGTCCACGCCGTAAGCGCCGGCGTAGGGCAGCTTCCCGTGCTGGATGAAGGACCCGTCGCGGTAGATGCCGTCCCCGCTGGTGACGTACGCCATCGCGGCGGTCAGCGCGTCCCGGGCCAGCTCGACCTTGTCCGCCCGCTCACCGAGCACCCCGCGCAGCGCGAGCACCTGGCAGTGGTTGACCCGGTTGGACCCCAGGCTCACACCCGGACGGTCCTCCACCTCCCGGTTGGGCACGAAGTGGTCGACGGCGGCCAGGTAGCGGGCCAGCGCGTCGGCCGGGATGTGCTCGTACAGCAGCACGCAGGTGTCCAGCAACGCCTGCGGGGCACCGATCCGCCAGTGGTACCAGTTGCCGTAGGTGCTGCCGTTCGCGTGGTAGACCTCCTTCTCCAGGTGCACCAACCCGTCGAGGGTGGCCTTGAGCAGCTTGGTGTCGTGGGTGTACCGGGTGCCGGGCTGGTTGTAGGCGAAGGCCATGGTGCGCAGGCGGTCGTAGCTGTCGCGGATCTTCCCGGAGTACCCGACCGACTCCGGGTCGTCGTCCGGTTCCGGATCGGCGAACACCGCGTCCGGCCACAACGACCCCGATACCGGTTTGATGCTCTTCAGGTACCGCTCGGCGGAGTTCCCCAGCCCCTCCAGCCGCGACCGGAACGGTTCCACGGTCGGGTTGAACCCCGTACCGAGCAACAGGTCCCGCCACCGCACCCGCAGGCCCGCGAACTCACTGGCCGACGCGGGCGCCGCTCCCGCGAGCAACCCCCCGCCCACCGCCGCAGCCAGGAACAACCGCCTCGACACCGGACTCACCAGGACCCCCGACCTCGCTGAGGTGACGCACGTGCACCGACGGTAACCGTTGGGAACGATCCCACAACACCGACCGCTCCGACCACCGAATGTGTCCACTATGGACAGACAGGAACCGGTCAGCGGCCGAACAGCGAGCGGGCCACCTCGCGCACCGCCCCCAACACCGAAGGCTCCGGCTTCGGCCACTGCGCCGCCGGCAGGATCCTCGACAGGTCCGCCTCGGTGGCCGGGTGCGCGGCCAGCACGGCGGCGCGCAGCACATCCCTGCCGACCGCCATCCCTCCTCGGACCCTCACCTCCGTGGTCCCCACCACCCGCACGTACTGGTGATCGACCTCGGACCGCACAAAGCGCAACGAGGGCGACTCGACCTCGCACGCCTTCTCCTCCGGCAGGCAGCCGCCGGGCTGCGTGCCCGTCACGGGCTGCGTGGTGAAGCCGATGTCCCGCGCACCGGGCAGCAACGTCCGGTCGTTCGGCAGGAAGCTCGTCCCCGCCGCAGACGCGTAGGAGACCGAGTAGCCGGGCACGTCCGTGACCACCGTGCCCTCCGGCTCGACCCAGCGCACCGCGAGCACCGATTGCCGCAACGCCGCACGGTCGACCGACTGCGGCGCGGTGAGCGCGATCCGCACGCCGCGCACGCGGTGGTAGTACGTGTGCTCGCGCTCGCCCTTCACGTACGACAGGCCCGGTTGTTCCTGCTCACACGGATCTTGACCTTCGTAGGTGACCGGCAGGCAGTCCGGCGCGGTCGGCACCGTGTCCTCCAGCGCGTGCAACGTGACGTGGACCGGCGGCGTCGGCGGGCCCGGGTCGTCCGGCCGCAATTCCCACGTGGTCCGGTTCGTCTCGGGGTGGTACCCCGGCACGTCGGCCACGTACAGCTCATAGGGCGGCGCGGCGCTCAACCGCTGCTCACGGTCGGACGGCATGGTGGCCGCGACGGCGTCGAGCACGAACAACCCGACCCCGGCGAGCACGGCCAACGACCCCAGCGACAGGTACCACCGCCGCAGCAACAGCCCCGCCACCAGCGCGAACGGCACCACCCCCGCCGGTACCCACACCGACGACGACCGGCTGAGACCCCATCCGAGTTCGTCGCCGACCGCCCACCCGAGCAGCCACAGCGCGTACCCGGCGCCACCGACCAGCAGTGCCCAGCCCACGCGACCACCGCGCCTGCCGCACAGCCGCGCCTCCCCGGGCACCACCAGCGCCACCGCCGCCAACGCCCCGGTGAGCACGACCGCGAAGCCCACCACCATGACGGCGAGGACGGGCCACCCGCCGAACAGGCCGGCGACCAGCATCACGCTGCCGACCGGCGCGATCACCGCGCCGACCAGCCCGGCCAGCGCGACCTGCGCCAACGCCCACCGGACACCACGCCGCGCCGGCGCGGAACGCTCCCCCACGTCGCTCACGCGCCCAGCCTGGACCGCCGGCCCCGCCCGTGCATCCGTGCAACTACTCAACGGGGCGGTGTCCGCCGGGTGTCCGGCCCGCGATGACGAGGGTCACCGGGGCGCACCCTGGCCGGATCGTGCCTTCTGAGGTGGAATGTCGGAGTGGGACGCTTGTCCCACTCACGGCGGTGACGGTGATCGAGGAGTGGACGGGTGCCGATCCTGGACGAGAAGTTGGGCGACATCTACGACGAGGTGTTGCGCCGCAACCCCGGTGAGGACGAGTTCCACCAGGCGGTGCGCGAGGTCCTGGACAGCCTCGGCCCGGTCATCGCCAAGCACCCGGAGTACGCCGAGGCGGCCGTGATCCGCCGGCTGTGCGAGCCGGAGCGGCAGATCATCTTCCGCGTCCCGTGGGTCGACGACGCCGGGTCCGTGCGGATCAACCGGGGTTTCCGGGTCGAGTTCAACTCCGCGCTCGGCCCGTACAAGGGCGGCCTGCGCTTCCACCCGTCGGTCTACCTGGGCATCGTCAAGTTCCTCGGCTTCGAGCAGATCTTCAAGAACTCGCTCACCGGGATGCCGATCGGCGGCGGCAAGGGCGGCTCGGACTTCGACCCCAAGGGCCGTTCCGACGGCGAGGTCATGCGCTTCTGCCAGGCGTTCATGACCGAGCTGTACCGGCACATCGGCGAGCACACCGACGTGCCCGCCGGGGACATCGGGGTCGGCGGCCGGGAGATCGGCTACCTGTTCGGCCAGTACAAGCGGATCACCAACCGCTACGAGTCCGGCGTGCTGACCGGCAAGGGGCTGACCTGGGGCGGCTCGCAGGTGCGCACCGAGGCCACCGGCTACGGCACGGTGTTCTTCGTCGAGGAGATGCTCAAGACCCGGGGCGACTCGTTCGACGGCAAGAAGGTCGTGGTCTCCGGGTCCGGCAACGTCGCCATCTACGCGGCGGAGAAGGTCCGGCAGCTCGGCGGCACGGTGATCGCCTGCTCGGACTCCAACGGCTACGTCGTCGACGAGCAGGGCATCGACCTCGACCTGCTCAAGGACGTCAAGGAGAAGCGCCGGGCGCGCATCTCCGCCTACACCGAGGCCCGGCCCGGCACCCGGTACGTCGAGGGCGGGTCGGTGTGGGACGTGCCCTGCGACGTCGCGCTGCCCTGCGCGACCCAGAACGAGCTGAACGGGCGCGACGCCGCCACCCTGATCGGCAACGGGTGCGCCATCGTCGCCGAGGGCGCCAACATGCCGTGCACGCCCGACGCGGTGCGGTCGTTCGCCGACGCCGGCGTCCTGTTCGCCCCGGGCAAGGCCGCCAACGCCGGCGGCGTGGCCACCAGCGCCCTGGAGATGCAGCAGAACGCGTCCCGGGACTCCTGGGGCTTCGACCACACCGAGCGGCGGCTCGCCGCCATCATGCACGGCATCCACGACCGCTGCCTGGAAGCGGCCGACCGGTACGGCAAGCCGGGGAACTACCTGGCCGGGGCGAACATCGCGGGCTTCATCCAGGTCGCCGACGCGATGCTGGCCCTCGGCGTGATCTGACCCCCGCCCGCGCCGGGCGCGGGCACCGGGCGTTGCCGCGCGAGGGGCCGCGGCAACGCCCGGTCACGTCGGACGGGCCGACGTGGGTCAGCGGTTCGACTTGATCGTCTTCTCGATCCAGTCGGCGTACTCGGTCACGTTGGTGTACAGGCCCGGACCGTTGCCGCAGACGTTGTCCGCGTCACCGGGGCCGGAGGTGACGCCGATCAGCTCCCAGCGGCCCCACTTGCCGCGCTGGACCTGCGGCCCGCCGGAGTCGCCCATGCACGCCATGGCACCGGCCTTCCGGCTGACCGTGCACAGCCGGGTGCGGTCGGCGTAGCCGGGCGCGCACTCGGACCCGGTGCCGCGACGGGTGTCGAGCTGCTGCAACCGCTCGGCGAACCTCCACTTGGTGAGGTCGGGGTCGTCGACCGTGGTGCCGAAGCCCAGCAGCCGGGTCGGCGTGCCGGGCTTGCCCGCCCGGTGGGCGATCCGGATCGGCTCCTCGCCGACCGGTCGGTCCAGGCGAACCAGCGCGATGTCGCCCCGGTTGGGCTGCGCCAACCGGTAGCCGGGGTGGCGCACCACGCGGTCGATCTTCCGGACGGTGCCGCCGGAGGTCCGGCGGTCGCTGCCGATGCGCACGGTCCCGTCCGGCACCGCGCCCGTTCCCTCCGCGTCGACGCAGTGCGCCGCCGTCACGACCCAGCGCGGGTGGACCAACGACGCCCCGCAGACGCCCTTGGCGTTGTCCGCGCTCGGCACGGTCTCCGGGATCGAGGCCATGAACTCGTAGCGCTCGGTGGAGTTCTTCCCGTTGACGATCGCACCGGCGGTCCCGGTCATCGCGGTGGCGCAGAACGCGCCCAGCACCACGACACCGGCCGCTCGGACGAACCCACGGCGCACGGACTTCAGTCTCGACATGGTCTTCCTTCACACGTTGGCGACGAACGAGGCAATCCTGTCCGTTCACAGTGGACGGTTCCATCCGGACACCCGGTCCATCGGCGGTGGCAGCAGCCCGACCCCCGTGGTCGTGCCGGCGCTACCAAGGGCGGGCCGGCGCCGTGCCGGGGGTGGGCATCGACCGGACCCCCGCGGCTACCGCTGCCCGTCGCGGAGGACGCGGTCGACCTGCACCGGTTCCGGCTGCTGGTGGGCAGGTCGCACGCCGAGGACGACGACGGGCGCGCGCTGCACCTCGTGCAGCAGGCGGTAGACCTGCCACGCAGCCCGGCGCTCGGCGGCTGGGCGGAGGCGGTGCGCCGTTCGCTGGACCGGGAGCGGTGGGCCGCGCTGCTGCACCGCAACGACATCACCCTGCGCCTGGACCGGCACGAGCCGTTGATCGCCGGGTCGGCTGCCGCAGCGGAGGACGACCCGTTGGACGAGCGCCTCGCCGGGCAGCTCGTCCTCGCCGAGGAGCTGGACAACGCCCACGACGAGGCGCAGGTCACCCGGCTGCTGCCGGGCAGGCTCGACCTGCACGGTGCTGATCATCAGCAAGCAGTGGCTCACCGCGCTCGCCACCGAGTGCGGCGCGCACCACTCGACTCTGGGAGCCCGATGACCGCAGCGGAGTCCTCGCACCTGCTGGTGCGGCACCTCGGCCGGCTCATCGCGGCAGCACCCGGACCCGACATCGACGTGCGCGGTCGGCGCGCTCACCGGAATGCCACCGGCCGCGCGCGGATCACGATGCGGCACCCGTGATCGGCGGACATGGTCGAGCGGCGCGGGTGCCGCACCGCCGCCGGATGCACGACCCCCTGCGCCTCTTTGCCGTCCAAGCACCACGAGCCCGTAGCCATCAGCGGCCTGGTCCACTTCGCCGAGGCGACCGCCCATGCTGTCGGCCCCTCGCCCTGTGTGCCGCCGAGCGGGCCGTGCTGCCACAAGGCGGTGCAGCTGGTCGGACGTAGTCCGGCCAGCTGTTGGCTGCGTTGCCGGATGGCGGTGATGGCGGCCGTCGCCGTTCAGCGGGGACCGCAGGAGCGGCGGCCGTCGACCAGGGTCGGCGTTGCCGCACCCTCCTCGGCGTCATCGGCGAGGGAGCGGTCCGGGAAGGAAGGGAGCAGCACCAGTTCACCGCCTTCGACGGCAGCACCAGCCGCCACCGTTTGGCATACTGACGGTATACAGCGTGTCGACTGAATGGATGCGTCGCGTGGGGCAGGCCGACAAGGCGTACGAAGCGTTGCGCGAGGAGATCGTGCGCTGGGAGCTGTCGCCGGGGACCCACCTCAACGAACTCACGCTCGCCGCACGGCTCGGGGTGTCGCGCACACCTCTGCGAGAGGCCGTCCAGCGCTTGGCGCGCGAGAACCTGGCGCGGGTCGTGCCGGGGCGCGGGGCGTTCGTGACGGAGGTGGGACTGACCGACGTGGTCCACCTGTTCCAGTTGCGAGAGGCGTTGGAGACGCACGCCGCGCGGCTGTGCGCCCGGCAGCCCGAGCGCTCCGAGTTCGAGCGGTTGCACGAGCGCTTCGCGACTGCGGCTCCACTTGATCAGGACAGGTACTACGTCCTGGTGGCGGAGTTGGACCGGGCGGTGGACGCGACGCTGGGCAATCCGCACATGGTCGACGCGTTGCGCGCGGTCCGGGGGCAGCTGCGGCGGTTGCGGCAGCTCGCTCGGCGTGACCCGGAGAGGCTGGCGCGCAGTGCGGAGGAGCATGCCGCCATCTGCCGTGCCGTGGCGGACGGGGACGAGGAGGCGGCGGCGAGGGAGACTCGCGGGCACGTGGACGCGGCGTTGCGCGGAGTGCTGTCCGCACTGCCGTCCCGGCTGGGGGCGGGGCCACGCGCGATGGACGGTTCCTCGCACGACGGATAGCCCGCGCGGCTATCGTTGCGTGACCGACCGTGTCGCTTCCGACAACCTTCGTCCAGGTCGGGCATCGCGAAAGGGCTCTCCGTTGGCCAGGCTTCCCGAACCACGCCGAATGCGGGTCAACGGCATCGACGCCGTCCTGCTCGACGCCGCGGTCTATGAGCAGCTCAGCACCTCGCGTCGACAGGCCGGCGCCCAATCGGCCCAGATCCACCGGCTCAAGGCACGGCTGACGAGCGCGGAGAGCCTGCTCGACGCGGTGGCCGAGGCGGTCGCCGCCACCGCGGACGACGAGTGCGCCGTCCGTCGATCGGTCTTGGACCTGCTGGCCACCCGCGCCGTCGTGAAGTAACGCACGGCACTCCGGATAGCCCGGCCGGTGGTGTCCGATCGGGTGAAAACGGTGTTAATCTCGCCACGCTCCACAACTCCATACGCCGCCCTGTGTGAGGAAGCCGGTCGAAATCCGGCACTGTCGCGCAACCGTGGGTCGCCGTGAGGCGACGAGTCGGGTCAACACCCGGGCGGATGACCTGACCAACCACTGTCGCGAACTACAGGGGTGACGTTCGACATGCGGTGTCGATCCGTCCTTCGCGCAGGCGACGACGGGAAGGCCCGCAGGCTCACCCGGTCGTTCGCCGCGCTGTCCGCCGTGCTGCTGCTCGGCCTCGTCGCCACGTCCGGCGTAGCGCTCGCCCGGGACCGGCCGGCGGCGAGCGCCAACTCCCACTGGCTCGCGCGCCAGTTGTCGGCCGAGGGCACCTACGACAACCCGCTGGGCGGCGCTCTGCCCGACCACGGGCTCATGATCGACGCGCTGTTCGCCATGCACGCCTCGGGCGACGCCGCGCTGGCCGCGCCGATCGTGTCCTACCTCGACGACCAGGGCCACGCCAGCGACTACTTCACGTGGGACGGCCTGGTCCCCGACCAGGGCTTCGACGCGATCATCGTCGGCGGGGCGGCGGCGAAGGTGCTGGTCGCCGCCGAGGTCTCCGGCCGCAACCCGAGGAACTTCGACGGCTACGACATGGTGGTCGAGACCGAGCGCGCCATCCGCCGCTCCGGCCCGGACATCGGACGGGTCAGCGACTACTCCAAGAAACCCGAGTTCAACGACATCGTCAGCAACAACGCCAACATGTTCGGCCAGGCGCTGGCAGTGATCGGGCTGGCCGCGGCGGGCAGCAACGACGCCATGGCCATCGACAAGATGGTCTCCCAGCAGTGCTCGGAGGGCTTCTTCCGGATCTTCTTCGAGTACATCCCGACCACCGAGACCGGCGACCACGTCACCTCCACCGGGATGAAGATCTCGACCTGCGACGAGGGCAAGGAGTTCGGCAAGTCCGCGCCCGACCGCGACACCACCGGGCTGGCCCTGTCCGCCATGCTGGCCGCCCGCAAGGCCGGTTACCGCGGTCTGGACGGCCCGATCGACCGAGCCGTGACCTGGCTCAAGGGCGAGCAGGACGAGAACGGCGGCTGGGGCGGCGGCGTGAGCACCGAAGCGCCCAACACCAACAGCACCGGCCTGGTCGTGCAGGCGCTGGCCGAGGCCGGTGGTGCGGAGGCCGAGGTGACCGACGGTCTCGCGTACCTCAAGGCGTCCCAGGCCACCCCGGCGGACGCGGAGACCCCGCTGGTCGACGACATCGGCGCGATCGCCTACAACCCCGAGCAGTACCAGCAGGCCCGCACCGGCGGGATCGCCGGCACGGACACCTGGATCCGGGCCGGGGCGCAGGCGTCGCTGGGCCTGTCCCAGGTCGGGTTCTTCGCCCTGGCCGAGGGCCGCGTCCCACCCGGCGATCCGACGCCCCAGCCGGAACCCGAGCCGGAGCGGACACCGCGCACCGCCGGGCCGGAATCGGATGCGCCCACCGTGCGGCAGGGCAACCCCGCGCCACCACCGGGCCGGGGTGTCCGCGCCGTGGTCACGCCGGAGGCACCCCCACCCCCGCCCGGCACGGCGACCCCGGCCGGCCGGCTCGGCGCGTACCTGGCGGGCGCACTGGTCGGCGGGGACCACGTCGAGGTCACCCAGGACGGCTCGACCTTCACCGACTACGACGCCACCGCCGACCTGGTGCTGGCGCTGCGCACGCTGGGCGAGCAGGGCGAGGCGGTCGAGCGCGCCACGCGGTTCCTGCTGCGCCCGGAGTCGATCGACGCCTACGCCCACGGCAAGCCCTACGAGGCCGGCGGTGCCGCGTACGCCGAACCGCTGGCGAAGCTGACGCTGATCGCCCGCTTCGACCAAGCCGACGACCAAGCCCCGCTCGACCTACCCGTGATCGTCAACCGGCTGGCCGAGGACCTGGCTGCCCTTCGCGGCGACGACGGCCGGTTCACCGACACCGGGTCGCTCGCCGACACCGACCACTCAGCGCGGCGGCAGGCGTGGGCCATCGCGGCGACCGTCGCAGTTCCCGGCACGCCGCAGGCCGAGCAGGCGGTCGACGTGCTGGTCGGATCGCGCTGCGACGACGGCTCCTTCCCCGTCGAACTGGACGATCGCGACTGCGCCGCAGGTGACCTGACCGCGACCGCGACCGCTCTTGCGGCGCTGAACCTCCGCCCACGCGACCGGGGGAAGACCGAGGACAGCGCGCCCGAGAACTGGTCACCGGACCGTGCGGCGGCACTCGTGGACGGCGTGAAGTCGTTGAACTCCGCGCTCGACGAGGACGGCCTGGTGCTCGACGGCGACGGCAACACCGATGTCGTGAAGAGCGCCGCCGCCGCGTCCGGGCGACAGGTGGTCGGGTTGGACGCGAGCACGACCGCGCGGTCGCTGGGCGCGGTGCTGGAGGAGGTCCAGGGCGACGCCGAGAACGGCCTGGCTCTCGGTGTCGCGGCGGCACCGGGCGTGGCCGCGCGGTCGTGGGTGGACGCCGAGGGTTCACCGGTCGCCGCCGCCGTACGGCTCCCGCTGACCCAGCGAACCGCGGCCACCTCGGTCGCGTCGGAAGAACGCGCCGTTCCGGTGTGGACGGTGGCCGTGCTGAGCGGGATCGTGCTGGCCGTCGCGCTGGGCCTGCTGCTTCACCGCTCCCACACGCGGAAGAACAACAACAACACCCTGGGGGTTTCACCGTGAGACGAGTCCTCGCCACGTTGTCCGCGCTGGCCGTGTCGCTGACGGCCGCCGTCGCGCTCGCGTCGCACGCGGGCGCGGTCGACCCGACCAAGGGTTACAACGGGATCTGCACCGGCGGTGATGCGCTGACCGGGGTCACCGTCGTGATCGACTTCCAGGAGCTGGACGGCAACGGCGGCACCGCCGCGCCCACCATCACCCGCTGCTCCCCCAACGCCAACCCGGGTACGTCGCGCACCGGCATCAAGGCGTTGCAGGACGCCGGGATCGCGGTCGCCGGGGTGGCGCAGTGGGGTCTGGGTTTCGTGTGCCGGTTGGAGAACCGACCCGCCTCCACCGAGACGATCCCGCGCGCCACGAACCCGAACTACAAGGAGGCGTGCGTGGTCACGCCGCCCGCCGAGGCGTACTGGTCGTACTGGCACGCGAACGGCGCGGGTACGACGTGGACCTACAGCAGCTACGGCGCGCTCAACCGCAACGTCATCCCGGGAGGGTTCGAGGGCTGGTCGTTCTCGCTGAACAAGACTGCCACCACCAACCCGGTGCCCGGCGTGACCCCGACCAACCCGGCGGTCGGCCCGACCAACCCGACCGTCAGCCTGTCCGTGGACGACCTCGACCGGAAGATCACGCTGGGCCAGAGCACGACGCTGACGTGGTCGTCCACCAACGCCACCGCGGTCACCGCCCACGCCGCCTCCCCCGCCACCGGCGGCGGCAGCTGGACCGGCACCCTGACCGCCAGCGGCACTCAGAGCATCACGCCGACCGCGAAGGGCACGTACACCTACACGATCAAGGCGGCCGGTGCGGGTGGCACGGTCTACAGCACCGCCGTCCTGACGGTCCAATGAGGCGTACCGCGCGACGCGCGTCGGGCGCGGTGGCCGCCGCCTTCCTGGTGGTGGCCACCGCGCCTGGCGCGCACGCCGTCGACCAGAGCAAGGGCCAACCGGGGTTCTGCCCGTCCGGCACCGGCGTCACCGTCGTGATCGACTTCCAGCAGCTGGGCGGCACCACCCTGGTCCGCTGCAACCCGCAGACCACGAGGGGGACCGGTCTCGACGCCATGAAGGGCGCCGGTTTCCAGGTCAACGGCGTGCAGCGGTGGGGCGAGGCGTTCATCTGCCGCATCGAGAACCGGCCCTCGGCCGTGGAGGCGATCCCCGTGAAGGGGAACGAGGGCTACCAGGAGGCGTGCCTCGACACGCCGCCGGCCGCGGGGTACTGGTCGTACTGGCACGCGGGCAACAACTGCGCGTGGGAGTACAGCCAGTGGGGGGTGAAGAACCGCAAGTTCGTCCCCGGCGGGTTCGAGGGCTGGTCGTTCTCGTTGAACGCCACCGCCGACACCAACCCCGTCCCACGCGTTGCGGCGGTGCGCCCCGGCACGGAAGGCCAACCCTGCGTCGCGCCGGACGAGGGCAGGCCCAGTTCCGACGACCCGGACGAGCAACAACCAGACCTCCCCTCCGACCCGCAGGGCGAGCAGGGACGGACGGGTGGCCGGGGACAGGACACCGAGGCCCCGGAAGCTGCCGGCACGACCGCGCGCGGCACCGGGACCGCGGCGCTGCCCCCGCCCAAACCACGCCAGAGCCCGTCGCCCAAGTCGGCCGCTCGGGACCCAGGCGAGAATGTGGCGTTCGACGGCGGGCAGAACGCTCCGGACATCAACCAGGTCGTCAAGGAGCAGTCGGGAGCGAGCGACTTCGCGCCGTGGGCGGCCGCCGGGCTGGTCGCGTTGCTGGGTGCGGGGACGTTGCTGATGGCCGGTCGTCGCAGACGGGCGCGGGATTCCTAGCGTGCGGGCGACGTACTTCCTGCCGCGCGACCTGCACCCCGCTGCGTGGTGGCTGTGGGCGCTGGGGTTGGCGGTCGCGGCGAGCCGCACGACCAACCCGTGGCTGCTGCTGACCGTCGTCGCGGTCGTCTGCTACGTCGTGGTCGCCCGGCGCACCGAAGCGCCGTGGGCCTTGGCGTTCCGGATGTACCTGGTGCTGGGCGCGGTGATCGTGGCCGTGCGGGTGTTCTTCCGGTTCGTCTTCGGCGGCGCGGAGGGGAGCACGATCATCCTGCGGTTGCCCGAGGTCCCGCTGCCCGAGTGGGCGGCGGGAATCCGGCTGTTCGGCGACGTCTCGGCGGAATCGGTGCTGGGCGGGCTCTACGACGGGCTGCGGCTGGCCACCATGGTGATCTGCCTGGGCGCGGCCAACGCACTGGCCAACCCCAAGCGCCTGCTCAAGGCGCTGCCGCCCGCGCTGTACGAGATGGGCACCGCCGTGGTGGTCGCCCTGTCGGTGTTCCCGCAACTCGCCGAGAGCGTGCTGCGGGTCCGCCGTGCCCGCAAGCTGCGCGGCGGTGTGAGCCGGAAACGCTTCCAGGCCATCCACACGATCATGATCCCGGTGTTGGAGGACGCTCTGGACCGCTCGCTGCGGCTGGCCTCCTCGATGGACTCGCGCGGCTACGGGCGTTCGGCGCTGGTCGACGCGCGGCAGCGGATCGCCACCGGGACGTTGATGATCGTCGGCCTGATCGGGCTGTGCGTCGGCGTCTACGCCACCCTCGACGGCTCCACCCCGAGGTTCCTCGCGGCTCCGATGTTGGCGCTCGGCACGGCGGTGGGGTTGGTGGGCTTCCACTTCGCGGGCCGGCGGGTCCGGCGCACCCGGTACCGGCCCGACCGCTGGCACGCGCCCGAGTTCGTGGTCGCCGCCTGCGGGATCGGGGTGGCGGTGGTGCTGTTCACGACCTCCAGCGTCGACCCGACCAACCTCAACCCCTCTCTGATCACCCTGTCCTGGCCGCTGCTGTCGTGGCCGCCGCTGCTGGGCGTGGTGCTGGGGGTCGCGCCCGCGTTCCTGTCCCCGCCGCCCGAACCGCCGCACGCCCACGCGGCCCCTGACACCGTCGAGGTGACTGCGTGATCGAGTGGAACGAGGTCTCCTTCTGGTACCACGGGCAGTCCGAACCGGTGCTGTGCGATGTGGACCTCCGGGTCGAGGAGGGGGAGCTGGTGCTGGTCGCAGGCCGCACCGGCACGGGCAAGTCGACCCTGCTCGGCATGGTCAACGGCCTGGTGCCGCACTTCACCGGCGGGCACCTGGACGGGTTGGTCTCGGTCGACGGCGCGACCACCCGGTCACGCCCGCCCCGGGAGTTCGCGCACCTGGTCGGTGTGGTGGGCCAAGACCCGCTGGCGGGTTTCGTCACCGACACCGTCGAGGAGGAACTCGCCTACGGCATGGAACAGCTCGGCCTGGCCCCGCAGGTGATGCGCCGCCGGGTGGAGGAGACGCTGGACCTGCTGGGCATCGCCGACCTGCGCCGCCGCGCCCTGCGCAGCCTGTCGGGCGGCCAGCAGCAGCGGGTGGCCATCGGCTCGGTGCTCACCACCCACCCCAAGGTGCTGGTGCTCGACGAGCCCACCTCCGCGCTGGACCCGACCGCCGCCGAGGACGTCCTGGCCACCCTCGCCCGACTGGTGCAGGACCTGGGCACCACAGTGCTGATGGCCGAACACCGGATGGAACGGGTCGTGCCGTTCGCCGACCGGATGGTGTTCGTGCCCGGGGACCGGTCCGTCGAAGCCGGATCGCCGGCCGACATCCTGCGCACCGCCCCGATCGCGCCACCGATCGTGGAACTGGGCAGGCTCGCCGGCTGGGAACCGCTGCCGCTGTCGGTCCGCGACGCCCGCCGCCTGGCAGCGCCCCTGCGCGACGCTCTCGGCTCTCCCCCGGTGCGCAGCAACTCGCTTGGTGAGACCGTGCTGGCGGCCCGTGACGTCGTCGTGCGCTACGGGCCCGCTGTGGCGGTGCGCGGCGTCGACCTCGACCTGGCCGCCGGCGCGGTCGTCGCACTGATGGGCCGCAACGGGTCCGGCAAGTCCTCACTGCTGTGGGCGTTGCAAGGCTCCGGCCCCCGCCACGCCGGCTCCGTCCGCGTCTCGGGCAGGGATCCCAAGGCCGGGAGCGCGGCGGACGCCCGCAGGCTCGTCGGCCTGGTCCCGCAGACCGCGAGCGACCTGCTGTACCTGGAGACCGTCGCCGGGGAGTGCGCCGCCGCCGACGCGGAGTCGAACGCCGCGCCGGGCACGTGCCGCGCGCTGCTGGACCGGATCGCCCCGGACATCGTCGCCGACCGGCATCCCCGTGACCTGTCCGAGGGTCAGCGGCTGGCGCTGGTGCTGGCGGTGCAGCTCTCGGCCGCGCCGCCGGTGATGCTGCTCGACGAACCCACCCGGGGCCTGGACTACACCGCGAAGGCCAACCTCGCCCGGATCATCGCCGACCTGGCCGCCGAGGGGCGGGCGGTCGTGGTCGCCACCCACGACGTCGAGTTCGTCGCCACGGTCGCGGATCGGGCCGTGGTGATGGCCGAGGGCGAGATCGTGTCCGACGGGCCGACCACCGAGGTCCTGGGCGGCTCCCCCGCGTTCGCCCCGCAGGTCGCGAAGATCCTGGGCCCGGACTGGCTCACCGTCGCCGACGTCCGTGCCGCGCGAACCGGGGTGGCGTCGTGAGCCGGGACTGGAGCGACGCAGGCCGGGTGGTGCGAATCGGCCCGCGCTCGGCGGTCGTGCTGGGACTGGCCTCGCTCGCCGGGCTGATGATGTTCGTGTGGCCGTTGCTGGTGCGGGTCGAACCGCAGTCCATGCAGCACGGGCCGGACGCGCCGTTCATCTTCCTGGGCATCCTGCCGGTGCTGATCGTCATCGTGCTGGCCGAACTGTCCGAAGGCGGCATGGACGCCAAGGCGTTGGCGCTGCTGGGGGTGCTGTCGGCGGTCAACGCGGCACTGCGGCCGTTGGGCGCGGGCGTCGCGGGGATCGAGACGGTGTTCTTCCTGCTGGTGCTGGCCGGGCGGGTGTTCGGCGCGGGCTTCGGCTTCGTCCTGGGCTGCACGTCGCTGTTCGCGTCCGCACTGCTCACCGCCGGCGTGGGGCCGTGGCTGCCGTTCCAGATGCTGTGCTCGGCCTGGATCGGGATGGGCGCGGGCCTGCTGCCCCGCCGGGTGACCGGCAAGGCCGAGATCGCGATGCTCGTCGGCTACGGCATCTTCGTCGCCTACGTCTTCGGCTTCCTCATGAACCTGTGGTTCTGGCCGTTCATCACCGGAGCCGAGGTCGACTACTACGACGGCCACATCTCCTACGTGCCGGGCGCACCGGTCCTGGACAACCTGCACCGCTTCGCCGTGTTCACCCTGCTCACCTCCACGGCCGGCTGGGACACCGGACGCGCGATCACCAACACGGTCGCCATCCTGGTGATCGGCCCGGCCGTGCTGTCCACGCTGCGACGCGCCTCGCGCAAGGCGTCGCACGGCGTGCTGCCGACGTTCGGCGACATCGGGTCGCCCGCACCGGCGAAGTCGTCCCGCTGATCGTGCGCGGCGGTCCGGGGACCGCCGCGCACGACCGTTCAGCCGGTCACGCGCACGCGAGAACCGGGGCCTCGCCCTGGCCGCCGCTGTGCAGGTCGAACAGCGCGACCCCGGCAACGCCGAGGACCGCCTGCGCGGTCGCCCTGGTCACCGTCGCCGGATCGAAACCCGTGGCCTGGTAAGCGATCGCACCACGCTGCTCCACCGGGCCGGAGCAGCCGACCTGGAGGCTCTTGAGGAACTGCTTGGCCTTGTGCGCGGCCACGAGCCGGCCACCGGCCTTGAGCGCCTGCCCCGCGAGGCCGGTGCTGTTCGAGTTGGGCGGGTTCGCGCCCACGCCGAAGCCGCCGTTCACGTTCTGCACACCCACCAGCCAGGACAGGCCCTGCTGGGCCCTGAGCGGCCGGCCGACCGCCTGCAACGCCTGGGTGACCATCGCAGTGGAGTCCACGTCGCTCACGCACGGCGTGGCCGCGAGATCGAGCGGGAACCCGCCGTCCGGGCACTGCGTACCGACCAGGAAGTCCACCGCCACGACCGGCGCACCCGCCGCCGTGCGGTCCAACGCCAGCAAGGCCAGCGACTGGCTGAACGCGTTGCTGTAGTCACCGAACGCAGAGACGTCGGAGAACCGGCCCGACGGGGTGAGCAGCGCGCGCAACCCGGCCTCCAGGTCCACGCCGCCGAACGAGTTCGGGTTCTTCCCCGCCACCTCGGCGGCGAGCAGGAGCTTGGCGTGCGCACCCGCGTACGCCTCACCGCCCGAGCCCACGTAGCCGGTGGTGACGGCGGGTTGCCCGAGCCACGCGATCGCACGGTCGGCGTAGTCGTCGGCCGTGCGGGTCGCGGCGAACGCGAACACCGCGTCGATCGTCAGCCCCTGACTCGGGTAGAGCACACCACCGAAATCGACTTCGAGCCGTTCGCCGTCGGCCATCTGGCGGGCCAGCCAGCCGGCGGCGGCGTCGGCGCGGTTGTGGGTGACCGGCGTGGCGGAGGCGACCGCCGGCGCGAGCAGCAGCAGGCCGCACAACAGGGTGAACACAGCAGAAACACGACGTCTCATGGACGATGGGACCTTTCCCGCGAACCACGACAGGAGTGGGCAGAAGGCACGGAGCGGGTACTCGGGCTCGCCGTCCACCCGGGACGGCACACCGTTGCGGGTCAGCGCCGGACTCCCACCGGCTTCCCCCACCACCGCGCATTCAGTTGATGCGACAAGCGTGCCACTCGTGGCCGCGTGAAGCATCGGCCATTCGGTGCGCCGGGTACGGGTACCCGGAGCGGTGCGCCGGTTGCCGGCGAGACCTGGGTCACCGGTCACGATCCAGGCGGATCGCCACCAGTCGACATAGTCGGACTTCCTACTTTATGGTGTCCTCAGGTCCGCGGTGCAGGGAAGCCGGTGCGAGTCCGGCACGGTCCCGCCACTGTGACCGGGGAGTCCGTCCCCACGCGATGGCCACTGGCGCGAGCCGGGAAGGTCGGGGACGGGTGGTGATCCGGGAGTCAGGATACCGGCCGCGGATGTCCCGTGTAGTCCACGAGGATGGAGCGACACGCATGTCCGCATCGGCATGTCACGCGTCAGCAGGCCCGCGTCGTCTCCAGGTGCCCGGGTAGCGGCTCCTCCTCGTCCCCGGCCGCCGAGGCAGCGGTCGGCTCACCTCGCGCCGCGCCCACGAGGCGGCGGCGCCCTTTCCACGCGGAGTGAGCATGTCCAGCACACCCGAGTTGACCCATTTCATCGGCGGCAAGCGGACCCCGGGCTCGTCCGGCCGGTTCGCCGACGTGTTCGAGCCCAGTTCCGGCAGTGTCGTCGCGCGAGTCCCGCTGGCCTCGGCGGAGGAGGTGCGCGCCGCAGTGGTCGAGGCCGGTCGTGCGCAGACCGAGTGGGCGCGGTGGAACCCGCAGCGGCGGGCCAGGGTTCTGATGCGGTTCCTCGAACTCGTGCGCGACGAGGTCGACTTCCTGGCCACGGTCCTGGCCTCGGAGCACGGCAAGACGATCGCCGACGCGCGTGGCGACGTCCAGCGGGGGCTGGAGGTGGTGGAGTTCGCGGCCGGCATCCCGCACCTGCTCAAGGGCGAGTTCACCGAGTCCGCGGGTACTGGGATCGACGTGTACTCGATGCGGCAGCCGCTGGGCGTGGTCGCCGGGATCACGCCCTTCAACTTCCCGGCGATGATCCCGCTGTGGAAGGCCGGTCCGGCGATCGCGTGCGGCAACGCGTTCGTGCTCAAGCCCTCCGAGCGCGACCCGTCGGTGCCGTTGCGGTTGGCGGAGCTGTTCTCCGAGGCCGGGTTGCCGCCGGGGGTGTTCAGCGTGGTCAACGGCGACGCGGTCGCGGTCGACGCGCTGCTGGCCGACCCGGACGTCGCCGCCGTGGGGTTCGTCGGCTCGACGCCGGTCGCCAAGCACGTCTACGACACCGCGACGTCGTCGGGCAAGCGGGCGCAGTGCTTCGGCGGTGCGAAGAACCACATGGTCGTGATGCCGGACGCGGACCTGGACAACGTGGTGGAAGCGCTGGTCGGCGCGGGCTACGGCTCGGCGGGCGAGCGCTGCATGGCGATTTCGGTGGCCGTGCCGGTCGGCGAGGAGACCGCCGACGCGCTCGTGGCCAAGCTCGCCGACCGGGTGCGGACGCTCAACGTCGGCGCGTCGCACGACGAGAACGCCGACTTCGGTCCCCTGGTGACCGCCGACGCGGTCCGCCGGGTGCGCGAGTACGTGGACAGCGGCGTCGCCGAGGGCGCGGAGCTGGTCGTGGACCGGCGCGACGTCGCGGTCCCGGGCTATGAGAACGGGTTCTACCTCGGACCGGTGCTGTTCGACCGGGTCACGCCGGAGATGCGGATCTACCGGGAGGAGATCTTCGGGCCGGTGCTGTCGGTCGTGCGCGCGGCGGACTACGAGGAGGCGTTGCGGCTGCCCAGCGAGCACGAGTTCGGCAACGGGGTGGCGATCTTCACCCGGGACGGCGACACCGCGCGCGACTTCACCTCCCGGGTCAACACCGGCATGGTCGGGGTGAACGTGCCGATCCCGGTCCCGGTCGCCTACCACACCTTCGGCGGCTGGAAGCGGTCCGGTTTCGGCGACCTCAACCAGCACGGCCCGGACTCGATCCGCTTCTACACCAAGACGAAGACGGTCACGCAGCGATGGTCGGGCGGGGTCAAGGAACAGGCCGGCTTCACCATCCCGGTCATGGGCTGAGCCGATGCGACTCAACGACGACCAGCTCGCGCTGCGCGAGACGGCGGCCGACTTCGCCGCCGAGCACCTGGCCCCGCACGCGGTGGAGTGGGACCAGGCCAAGCACTTCCCGGTGGACGTGCTGCGCAAAGCGGCCGAGATCGGCATGGGCGGCATCTACGTCGCCGAGGATGTCGGCGGCTCGGGCTTGGGCCGCCTGGACGCCGCAGTGGTGTTCGAGGCGCTGGCGGGCGGCTGCCCGTCCATCGCCGCCTACCTGTCGATCCACAACATGGTGGCGTGGATGATCGACCGGCACGGCACCGAGGAGCAACGCGCCACGCTGCTGCCCGACTTGTGCTCGATGCGGATCTTGGGCAGCTACTGCCTGACCGAGCCCGGCGCGGGTTCGGACGCGGCGGCGATCCGCACGACCGCCCGGCGCGACGGCGACTCCTACGTCCTCGACGGGGTGAAGCAGTTCATCTCCGGCGCGGGTGCCTCCGACGTGTACGTGGTGTTCGCCCGCACCGGCGCGGCCGGGGCAAAGGGGATCTCGGCGTTCGTCGTGCGCGGTGGCGAGCCCGGGCTGTCCTTCGGCCCCAACGAGGTCAAGATGGGGTGGAACGCCCAGCCGACGCGCCAGGTCGTGCTGGAGGGCGTTCGGGTGCCGGCGAGCGCCCGGATCGGCGCGGAGGGCGGCGGTTTCGCCGTCGCGATGTCCGCGCTGGACGGCGGTAGGCTCAACATCGCCGCGTGCTCGCTCGGCGGCGGACAGGCCGCGCTCGACAAGTCGGTCGCCTACCTGGGCGACCGCGAGGCGTTCGGCGCCGCACTGAGCACCGCACAGGCTCTGCGGTTCCGGCTGGCCGACATGCGCACCGAACTGGAGGCGGCCCGGACCTTGTTGTGGCGGGCCGCTTCCGCGCTGGATGACGGCACACCGGACGCGACCCAGTTGTGCGCGATGGCGAAGCGGTTCGCCACCGACACCGGCTACAAGGTCGCCGACGAGGCGTTGCAACTGCACGGCGGCTACGGCTACCTGGCCGAGTACGGCGTCGAGAAGATCGTCCGGGACCTGCGGGTGCACCGGATACTGGAAGGGACCAACGAGATCATGCGGGTCATCGTGGCACGCGGAATGCTGGGGGCTGCCTGATGGAGGACGTCCTGATCCGGGTCGAGGGCCGACTCGGCCGCATCACCCTCAACCGCCCCAAGGCGCTCAACGCGCTCGACCACGCCATGGTGCGCGCCATCGACGCCGCGCTGGTCGAGTGGGCCGACGACGACGGTGTGCGCGCGGTGGTCGTGGACGGCGCCGGCGAGCGCGGGCTGTGCGCGGGCGGCGACATCCGGCCGATCCACGACGACGCGCGCGGCGGCGGCACCGGCACCCTCGCGTTCTGGGCCGACGAATACCGCATGAACGCCCGCATCGCCCGATTCCCCAAGCCCTACACCGCGTTGATGGACGGCGTGGTCATGGGCGGCGGCGTCGGCGTCTCCGCGCACGGCTCGGTGCGCGTGGTCACCGAACGCACCAAGCTCGCCATGCCCGAGGTCGGCATCGGGCTGGTGCCCGACGTGGGCGGCACCTACCTGCTCTCCCGAGCCCCCGGCGAACTCGGCACCTACGCCGCGCTGACCGGCGCGGTGCTCGACGCCGCCGATGCGGTGCACTGTGGGCTCGCCGACCTGGTGGTCCCGGCCGAGCGGCTCGACGCGCTGCGCCGCGGCGAACCCGCCGCCGAGCACGCCGTGCCGGCCGGGACGTCCCGACTGGCCGCCCAACGGTCCTGGATCGACGCGTGCTTCTCCGTCGACACCGTCGAGGAGGTCCTGCGCCGGCTCGCCGAGCACGGCGAGGACGCCACCGCCAAGGAGATCCGCGCCAAGTCGCCCACCTCGCTCAAGGTCACCCTGGCCGCGCTGCGCCGCGCGAAGGCGCTGCCCGACCTGGAATCCGTGCTGGAGCAGGAATACCGGGTCTCCGCGGCGTGCCTGCGCGGCCACGACCTCGCCGAGGGCATCCGGGCCCAGATCATCGACAAGGACCGCAACCCGCAGTGGCGGCCGGCCACGCTGTCCGCGGTGGACGAGGAGCTGGTCGCCGCACACTTCGCCGAACCGGAGATCCCCTTCACGCTGAACGGAGGCGGGCGGTGATCATCGGGTTCCTCGGACTGGGCAACATGGGCGGCCCGATGGCCGCCAACCTCGTCGCGCACGGCTACCAGGTGGACGGCTACGACCCACTCCCCCAGGCCGGCGCGGAAGGGGTGCACCGCGTCCCCGGCGCGGCCGAGGCGGTCCGCGAGGCCGATGTCGTGGTCACCATGCTGCCCAGCGGCCGACACGTGCTGGAGTGCTACGCGGAGATCCTGCCCGCGCTCAAACCCGGCGTGCTGCTCATCGACAGCTCCACCATCGACGTCGCCGACGCCCGCGCGGCGGCCGGACTGGCCGCCGCCGCCGGGCACCGCGCCGTGGACGCCCCGGTGTCCGGCGGCGTGGTCGGCGCGGCGGCGGGCACCCTGACCTTCATGGCGGGCGGACCGGCGGAGTCGGTGGACGTGGCCGAGCCCGTCCTCCTGGCGATGGGGTCGCGGGTGGTGCGCTGCGGCGACACCGGTTCCGGCCAGGCGGCGAAGATCTGCAACAACATGATCCTCGGCGTGTCGATGATCGCCGTCGCGGAGGCGTTCGCGCTGGGCCGAGCGCTCGGTCTGACCGACCAGGCGCTGTTCGACGTGGCCAGCACCTCCTCGGCGCAGTGCTGGGCCCTCAACACCAACTGCCCGGTGCCCGGCCCCGTCCCCACCAGCCCGGCGAACCGCGACTACGCCGGCGGTTTCGCCAGCGGGCTGATGCTCAAGGACCTCGGCCTGGCGGACGAAACCGCCCGCCGGCACGGCGTGGACACCGCGTTCGGCCGTGCGGCCTTCGACGCCTACCGGCGGTTCGTGGAGCACGACGGCCCCGGCCGGGACTTCTCCGCGATCGTCACCACCTTGCGGAAGGACCGCGCATGACCACCTACGACACGATCCTCCTCGACCGCCCCGCCGACCGCGTCGCGGTGATCACGCTCAACCGGCCGCAGGCGCTCAACGCGCTCAACCTCCAGGTGATGACCGAGCTGACCGGGCTCGCGGCCGAACTCGACCGCGACTCGTCCGTGGGCGCGATCGTCGTCACCGGGTCGGCCAAGGCGTTCGCCGCCGGTGCGGACATCAAAGAGATGCAGGACCAGACCTTCGACGACGTGTTCGCCGCCGACTGGTTCGCCGGGTGGGACGCCCTCGGACGCGTCCGCACCCCGCTGATCGCCGCCGTCTCGGGCTACGCCCTGGGCGGCGGCTGCGAGCTGGCCATGATGTGCGACATCCTGATCGCCGCCGACACCGCGAAGTTCGGCCAGCCCGAGATCACCCTCGGCGTGCTGCCCGGCATGGGCGGCTCGCAGCGGCTGACTCGGGCGATCGGCAAGGCCAAGGCCATGGACCTCGTGCTGACCGGGCGGCGGATCGACGCCGCCGAGGCCGAACGCGCCGGCCTGGTCTCGCGGGTGGTGCCCGCCGACCGGCTGCTGGAGGAGGCGGTCGCGGTCGCCTCCACCGTGGCCGGCATGGCCACCACCGCCGCGCGGCTGGCCAAGGAGGCGGTCGGCCGCGCCTTCGAGACCACGCTGTCCGAGGGAATCCTGTTCGAGCGCAGGGTCTTCCACGCCACTTTCGCCACCGCCGCGCAGAAGGAAGGAATGGCGGCGTTCTCCGAGAAGCGCCCGGCACGCTTCCACGGGTGACGGCGTGCCGGGCCGGACGGTGTCCGGCCCGGCACCCCGGAGACGCGCGATGATCCCGCCGTGGAAGAGCGGTGTGCCGCATCGATCGGCTGTGGCTGCCCTCCCGCGGGTGGACGCCGCCGTCGACGGCGCTCACGTCGCGCTGCGCGGCGACCGGGTGGTCGGCACCCGACACCGCTTGCGCCACACCTGGCCGCTGCCACCGCGCCCGGCACCTCCCGGCTCGCTCCCCACCCGAACCCGCTCGTCCTCGCTCGGCGGGCAACGCCGCACGTGCCCTCGGACCGCATCTCAGGCTGAGGGGTGTGCACGGCGGAGTTCTCTTGCTATAAACGAAGCGTAAAGACGAGGCCGGGCATGAGGCCCGGCCACCGGTCGAGATCCACGACGATGGAGTTCACCGATGGGCCCCTTCAGCGAACGGCGACTCTTGATGCCGCGTGCGCTGGGCGGCTGGACTTCTTCCTGACGTCATCCTCCTGTGTCACGCCTGCCATCCGGTAGGCGTCCTTCGCCATGCCCTGAAGGAGAAGCACGATGACGTCCCGGTTCCGCGTGACCTACGCGACGCTGACCGCAGACAACGAAGACCTGCACACCGCCTACGAGCACGGCGTCCGCACCGCGAAATCCTGGCTCGGCACGACCGTGACGGGCGAGTTCGCCACCGGACCCGCCTTCACCGTCACCAGCCCAAGCGAAACCTCGATCCTGCTGTGCACCGCGCACTCCGCCACGCAGTCCGATGTGGACCGGGCCGTGTGCTCCGCCGCACGCGCCGCGAAGACCTGGGCCGCGACACCGTGGCCGGAGCGGGTCGCCGTGCTCCGCGCCGCAGCCGACCTGATCAGCGAGCGCTCCAGCGAGCTCGCCGCCCTGATGAGCATGGAGGTCGGCAAGAACCGGCTGGAAGCACTCGGCGACGTCGAGGAGTCCGCCGACCTGATCCGCTACTACTGCGCGCAATTCGAGCAGCACGACGGCTTCGCCCAGGACATGGAACAGCTGTCCGAGGTGGAGCGGACGCGCAGCGTCCTGCGCCCGTACGGGGTGTGGGGCGTGATCAGCCCGTTCAACTTCCCCATGGCACTGGCCGCCGGACCGGCCGGTGCAGCCCTGGTCGCCGGCAACGCGGTCGTGCTCAAACCCAGCCGACAAGGCACTTTCACCGCCGCCAAGCTGGTCGAGTGCCTGCGCGAGGCGGGCCTGCCGGAGCCGGTGCTCGCCTTGGTGCCCGGCGGTGACGAGGTGGGGCGGGCGCTCGTCGCGCACCCCGGTGTGGACGGGCTGACCTTCACCGGCTCCTCCGCAGCGGGCAAGGCGGTGCACCGCGAGTTCTCCACGCGCCACCCCAAGCCGGTGCTGTGCGAGATGGGCGGCAAGAACGCGGCGATCGTGACCGCGAGCGCCGACCTCGACGTGGCCGCCGCCGGCATCGCGCGGTCCGCGTTCGGGTTCTCCGGGCAGAAGTGCTCGGCCTGCTCCCGGGTCTACGTCGACCGGGCCGTCCACTCGGCGTTGGTGGACAAACTGGCCGCGCGGGCGGGTGAGCTGGTGGTCGGCGATCCGACCCAGCGCAACGTCTTCGTCGGGCCGGTGATCGACGCGGACGCCGTGGACCGCTTCCGCGACGCCGTCGAGCACGCCCGTGAGCACGGCCGGGTCGTCGCGGGCGGCGAGCTGCTGCGCCGGGACGAAGGACGGGCGGACGGGCACTTCGTCCTGCCCACCGTGATCACCGACCTGCCGACGCAGGACCGGTTGTTCCGCGACGAGCTGTTCGTGCCGCTGGTCGCCGTCGCGCCCGTGGACTCCCTGGACGAGGCGCTGGCACTGGCCAACGACACCGACTACGGCCTGACCGCAGGGCTGTTCTCCGGTGACGACGCCGAAGTCGAGCGCTTCCTGGACGAGATCGAGGCGGGTGTGGTGTACGTGAACCGGGCGGCCGGCGCGACCACGGGCGCGTGGCCGGGCGTGCAACCGTTCGGCGGTTGGAAGGGGTCGGGCAGTTCGGGGAAGGCGGGCGGCGGAGTGCACTACGTCCAGCAGTACCTGCGCGAGCAGTCCCGCACGGTGGTGGCCCGATGACCACCACGCGCACCGCACCGCTGATCCGCACCGAACTGCCGGGCCCGCGCGCCCGCGAGGTGCTCGACCGCGACCTGGCGGTGACCAGCCGGTCGCTGCCCCGGGCCTACCCGCTGGTGCCGCGCCGGGGCCGGGGCTGCGTCATCGAGGACGTGGACGGCAACCTGTTCCTGGACTTCAACGCCGGCATCGCGGTCAACTCGACCGGCCACGCCCACCCCGGGGTGGTCGCGGCGATCCGGGAGCAGAGCGGGGAGCTGCTGCACTACTCCGCCAGCGACTTCTACCTGCCGATCTACTCGCGCATGTGCCGGGCGCTCGCGGACACCGCGCCGATCGACGGCCCGGTGCGGGTGTTCCTGACCAACTCCGGCGCGGAGGCGGTCGAGGGCGCGCTCAAGCTGGTGCGCCACGCCACCGGGCGGCCGTACGTGATCAGCTTCTTCGGCGCGTTCCACGGCCGCAGCTACGGCGCGGTGACCCTCACCGCGTCGAAGGCCAAGTATCACAAGGGGTTCGGCCCGCTGCTGCCCGGTGTCGTGCACGCGCCCTACGGCAGCGACGCCACGTTCGACCACATCGAGAACGTCCTGTTCCGCCACCAGGTGCCCGCCGACGAGGTCGCGGCGGTGTTCGTGGAGCCGATCCAGGGCGAGGGCGGCTACCTGGTGCCGCCGCCCGGCTGGCTGGCCCGGCTGCGGGAGCTGTGCGACCGGCACGGCATCCTGCTCGTGGCAGACGAGGTGCAGTCGGGCGCGGGGCGCACCGGGAAGATGTGGGCGATCGAGCACACCGGCGTTCGGCCGGACGTGCTGATCAGCGCCAAGGGGCTCGCGTCGGGCCTGCCGCTGGGCGCGTTCCTGGCCCGCGCCGAGCTGATGGAGAGCTGGGGCGCGGGCGCGCACGGCTCGACCTACGGCGGCAGCCCGGTGCCGTGCGCGGCGGGCCTGGCCACGCTGGCGGCCATCGAAGAGGAGGGCCTGCTCGCCAACGCCACCGCAGTCGGCGACCGGCTGCTCACCGGCCTGCGCGCGCTGCGGGCCCGGCACCCCGGTCTGGTGGTGGACGTGCGCGGGGTCGGGTTGATGATCGGCGTCGAGTTCGACACCGCCGAGCACGCCGAAGCCGTGCAGCAGGAGGCGTTCGAACGCGGCCTGCTGGTGCTGGAGTGCGGTGAGAGCAGCATCCGGCTGTCGCCGCCGCTGGTCGTGACCGCCGAGGAGGCAGACACCGCGCTGCGGCTGTTCGCCGACGCCGTCGACGCGGTGGCCGGGTGAGCCGACACGTCTTCGGACGGGGCACGGGGCTGCCCACCGCGTCGCACGCCGAGGGTGCCGTGATCGTCGACCGCGACGGCCGGCACTACCTCGACGGGTCCGGCGGCGCGGTGGTCACCTCCGTCGGCCACGGCGTCCGGGAGGTGGTGGACGCGATCGCCCGCCAGGCCCGGCAGGTCGCCTACGTGCACGGCACCGCGTTCCGCACCGACGAGCTCGACGCCTACGCCGACGAGCTGGCCCCGCTGCTGCCGGTGGACGATCCCCGCGTCTACCCCGTGTCCGGCGGCAGCGAGGCCGTGGAGACCGCGTTGAAGATGGCCCGCGCCTACCACCTGGCGCGGGGCGAGGACCGGCACGTGGTCATCGGCAGGCACGGCTCGTACCACGGCAACAGCCGGGGCGCGCTGGACGCGTCCGGGCGCACGGGCCTGCGGGCCCCGTACCTGCCGTGGCTCGGCCAGGCCCGGCACACCACCACGCCCTACGAGTACCGGTGTGCCGCGCCGTCCCACCCGACCGGGTGCGGGCGCTGGCACGCCGCGCAGCTGGACGCCCTGATCGGCGACGACGTGGCCGCGTTCATCGCCGAGCCGGTGGCCGGCGCGGCGCTGGGCGCGTGCGTGCCCGACGACGAGTACTGGCCGGCCGTGGCGGAGGTGTGCCGGCGGCGGGGCGTGCTGCTCATCGCCGACGAGGTGATGACCGGGTTCGGGCGCACCGGCCGATGGTTCGCCTGCGAGCACTGGGGACTGCGGCCGGACGTGTTGGTGGCGGGCAAGGGCGCGGCGGCGGGCTACTGGCCGCTCGGCCTGGCGGTGTGCTCGGGACGCGTGCACGACACCATCGCCGCCGGCGGGTTCACGCACGGCTTCACCTACTCCCACCACCCGGTCGGGGCCGCCGCCGGGCGGGCGGTGCTTCGCGTGCTGGCCGGGCGGGACCTGGTGGCGCGGTCGGCCGGGCTCGGTGACGCGCTGGACCGCGCGCTGCGCGACCGGCTCGGCGACCACCCGGCCGTGGGCGACATCCGGGGGTTGGGCCTGCTGCGCGGCGTGGAGCTGGTCGCCGACCGCCCGAGCCGCCGTCCGTTCCCCCGGTCGGCGCGCGTCGCCGAACGCGTCGTGGCGGCGGCCAGGGACCACGGCCTCCTGCTCTACCACTCCACGGGTTGCGCGAACGGGTCGGACGGCGACGTCCTGCTGTTCGGCCCTCCTCTGGTCGTGAGCACCGATCAGGTTGAGGAGATGGCGCAACGGTGCGCCGCCGCTGTCCGCGTGGTTCTCGGGCAGTGACGGACGACGTATCCCGGAACAGCTTCCACAATAATGTGTGACATTTCCACGGGGACTGCGACAGTCCGTTATTGATTTACCGGCGACGCGTCGCGCCACCCCCGGAACGAACGCCGAAAGGGGGTCGGGCGGCTGGTGGCCGCCCGACCCCTTCGACCCGGCACTTGTGCCACCGGGCGCGGCGGTCCGGTCAGAGGATGTCGACCAGGACCTTCGAGATGTCGATGTCGTCGATGATGTCCGCGTTGTTCAGCGCGTCGACCACCGCGCTCTTGAAGATCAGGTTGTCCTCCACCGTCAGGTTGTTCAGGACGTCCTTGATGACGACCTGGACCGCGTTGAGCTCGGCGTTGGTGAGCACGTCGATGTCGTTGCCGCTGGCGATGTCGCCGATGGTGATGACCGAGTCGGGCAGGTCGATCGGCACCTGCACGGTGGTGTTGATGGTGCACACGATGACGTTGACCAGGCCGGTCGGGTCGGAGTTGATGCAGGAGGCGCTCGGCGTGCCGGTGGCGGAGGCGGTACCGGCGGTACCGAGGGCGGCCAGGGCGGCGAACGTGACGGCGGTGGCGGCGGTGGCGATGCGCTTGAACAACTCGGTCTCCGTTTCCTGAAGGGGTGGTGCGATCTGCCAGGAGAAAGAAACCAGATGCCGACCGGGGCATGGAAGAGGCAATTTCTTCGAGTACCGTTCACCTGCCGTTGGATTGATCCGCTCGTCCGCGCGGCGTTGCGCCGATCGTCCGCCGGAACCGATCAGGGCCGTATCGCCGATTTTTACTCTTATGACGGCGACACGGGTTCAAACTACGCCACAGGTGTGATCCGGGGAACGAGCCGATGGATCGGCCACCGATGTGCTGGTGTAAACCGTGGAGTTCGCACAAGCGCCCCCGGAAGGCCACTCGAAAGGCGGTGCTGCGCTTTGTCATCCCCATCGGCCGCCCGAGTGCGTCCCACTCCCCCAAACTGCTCCGGACGGGTGATGAATCACTTCCCGGACACCGACCCGGAAAGGTGTGTGACCCGAGTCACAACCACAAATCGGGGCGCATGTTGTTCAACCGCCTCCACCCCCGTTGCGCGTGCGGACACGACGGCGTGCGCGGCGGTCGGCCGGTGGCCAGCCCGGAACGGCCGCTCGACCTGTCATGTGCCCGGTCGAGGTGCACCACGCCATCGCGGTCGGCGGGTTCACGCACAGCTTCACACCACCCGGTCGGGGCCACCCCGGACGGGCGGTCCCCTGCAGGCCGACCGGGCGGAACCTCGTCACGCGCCACGGGTCGTGGCAACGGGTCGGACGGCGATGCCTGCTGTTCGGTCCGCCGCTGGTCGTGAGCGCGCATCAGGTGCGGGAGACCCCCGGGCGATGCGCCGCCGCGATCCCCGCGACGCGGGCCCCGTCGGGGAGGGGCGACCGGCTGAACGGTCCCGTAGCGGCGACCAGACCGCGGTGTCCGCAGGCTGGGACCGATCGGGTGCCACCGGGCCGCGAGCCGCTACAGTGGCGGGGCAGCAGGTTCGGCCGCCGCAGGAGGAGTGCGGTGGCCGAGGCAAGAGGGAACCCGGTGCGAGTCCGGGACTGCCCCGCAGCGGTGAGTGGGAACGACCGCCGTCTGTCTCCGCGGAGACGAGCACTGGGCCCCGCCGGGCCTGGGAAGCGACGGCCAGTAGGAACCCGGCGTGCGCCGGAGCGCCCACGAGTCCGAAGACCTGCCCGCTGTGCACCCTGCGACCGCGGGGTGCTGGCAGCGACCTCGCGGGTGGGTCATCGCCGAGTCCGACCGGTGTCGGTCGTGGCTTGTCGTGCGCTCCCGCAGGTCCACGTGGACTCGCGAAGGAGAGCCCCGTGACTTCCCCCAGCCCGACCAGCCGCGCGACCGTGCACGGTTATCCCCGCCAAGGTGCCGACCGGGAGCTGAAGAAGGCGATCGAGGCGTACTGGAAAGGCCGCGTCGACGCAGACACCCTGCTCGCCACCGCCCGTGAACTGCGGCTGCGGAACCTGGCGGAGCTGCGCGCCGCCGGCGTGGACGAGATCCCGAGCAACTACTTCTCGTTCTACGACCACGTGTTGGACACCGCGTGGCTGCTCGGCGCCGTCCCGGACCGCCACCTCGCGGCCGTCCCGGACGTGACGACCGCCGCCGGCGAGTTGGACCGCTACTTCGCCATGGCGCGCGGCACGGCGGACGCGCCGCCGCTGGAGATGACGAAGTGGTTCGACACGAACTACCACTACCTGGTGCCCGAACTGGGCCCGGACACCCGGTTCGCGCTGAACGCCGGCAAGCCGCTGGCCGAGTTCGCCGAGGCGCTGGAGCAGGGAGTGCGCACACGGCCGGTGCTCGTCGGCCCCGTCACCTTCCTGTTGCTGGCCAAGGACCCCACCGGCACCGACGGATTCCGGCCGCTGGACCTGCTCGACCAGGTGGTCCCGCTCTACGCGGAGCTGCTGGGCCGCCTGCGCGAGGCGGGCGCGGAGTGGGTGCAGCTCGACGAGCCCGCGCTGGTCACCGACCAGCCGGCAGAGGTGCTGGCCGAGGTCGCCGACGTCTACGCCGCCCTCGGCGCGCTGGAAACCCGTCCGAAGCTCCTGGTCGCCTCCTACTTCGACCGGCTCGGCGACGCGCTGCCGGTCCTGGCCGCGGCGCCGGTCGACGGCCTGGCCCTGGACTTCACCAACTCCGCCGCGGCCAACCTGGACGGCCTCGCCGCCGTGGGCGGCATTCCGGACAAGCGTTTGGTCGCGGGTGTCGTCAACGGGCGCAACGTCTGGGCGGCGGACCTGAGCGCCGCCCTGGGCACCTTGGGCACGCTGCTCGGCCTGGCCGGTTCGGTGGACGTCGCGGCGTCCTGCTCGCTGCTGCACGTGCCGCTGGACGTCACGCTCGACACCGACCTCGCCCCGGAGACGGCCGGCTGGCTCTCCTTCGCCCGCCAGAAACTGGACGAGATCGTCACGTTGCGGCGTGGTCTGACCGAGGGCCGCGCCGCGATCGGCAACGCCCTGCACGTCAACCAGAGCAGGCTGGCCTCCCGAGCGGCGTCGCCGATCGTGCGGGTGCCCGCCGTGCGGGACCGGGTTGCCGCGATCACCGACGCCGACCTGCACCGCGCCGGCCCGTACGGCAAGCGCCGCCTGGCCCAGCAGGACCGCCTCCGGCTGCCCGAACTGCCGACCACGACCATCGGCTCCTTCCCGCAGACGCCCGAGCTGCGCAAGGCCCGTGCCGCGCTGCGTGCCGGCGCGCTCGACCAGGACGCCTACCAGGAGGCGATGCGCGCCGAGATCCGCGCGGTCATCGCCGAGCAGGAGCGGATCGGCCTGGACGTGCTGGTGCACGGCGAGCCGGAGCGCAACGACATGGTCCAGTACTTCGGCGAGCAGCTCACCGGCTTCCTCGCCACCCAGCACGGCTGGGTCCAGTCCTACGGGACGCGCTACGTCCGCCCGCCGATCATCGTCGGCGACGTTGCCCGGCCCGCACCGATGACCGTCGGGTGGACGACCTACGCGCAGAGCGTGACCGAACGCCCGATCAAGGGAATGCTCACCGGACCGGTCACCATGCTCGCCTGGTCTTTCGTGCGCGACGACCAGCCCGAAGCCGACACCGCGCGCCAGGTCGCGCTCGCCCTGCGCGACGAGGTCGCCGACCTCGAACGCGCCGGGATCGCGATCATCCAGGTGGACGAGCCCGCGTTGCGCGAAACCCTCCCCCTGCGCACGGCGGACCGCGCCGACTACCTGTCCTGGGCGGTCGACTCGTTCCGGCTGGCCACCTCGGGCGTGCGCGACGACACCCAGATCCACACGCACATGTGCTACGCGGAGTTCGGTGACGTGCTCCAGGCCATCATCGACATGGACGCCGACGTGACGAGCCTGGAGGCGGCCCGGTCGAACATGGCCATCGTCGACGGACTGGTCCGCGCGGCGTACCCGAACGAGGTGGGCCCGGGTGTGTGGGACATCCACTCGCCGCGCGTGCCGTCGGTCGAGGAGATCGCCGATCACCTGGGCATCGCGGTCGGGTCGTTCCCCGCCGACCGCCTGTGGGTCAACCCGGACTGCGGGCTCAAGACGCGCGGCTACCCGGAGGTGCGAGCCACGCTGGCCAACCTGGTCGAGGCCACCGCCCGCGTGCGGGCTCGGGCGTGACCAGCGGGCAACTCTCCCCGCGGCGGGCGGTCCCCCCGCCCGCCGCGGGCCTCGCGCCGCGGACCGCTCGGCCCCGCACGGTCCGGGAACGCCTCGCCGCCGGGACCCCGGTCCTCTCGTTGGAATTCATGCCTCCGCGCGGGACCGACGACGCGGAGCGGATCTGGCAGACCGTCCGCCGGCTGGAGTCGCTGCGACCGGGCTTCGTGTCGGTCACCTACGGGGCCGGCGGGTCGACGCGGGACCACACGATCGCGGTCGCCGCGCGGATCGCCCGCGAGACGACGATGCTGCCGGTGGTCCACCTGACCGCCGTGGACCACTCGGTCCGGCAACTGCGGTCGTTGATCGGGGTCCTGGCCGACGCCAAAGTGGTCAACGTGCTGGCCCTGCGGGGCGACCCTCCGGGCGACGTCACCGGCAGGTGGGTGCGTCACCCCGAAGGTCTGGCGCACGCGAGCGAACTCGTCGGGCTGCTGCGCGATCACGGCGACTTCTGCGTGGGCGTGGCCGCCTTCCCGCACGGGCACCCGCGCTCGGCGAGCATCGAGGACGACACGGCGCACTTCGTCGCGAAGTGCCGGGCGGGCGCGGACTACGCGATCACCCAGATGTTCTTCGACGCCGACGACTACCTGCGGCTGCGGGACCGGGTCGTCGCGGCCGGCTGCGACACCCCGATCGTCCCCGCGCTGATGCCGATCACCACCATGCGCACTATCACCCGGTCGGAACAGCTGTCCGGAGCACCGTTCCCGGCGCACCTGGCCGCGCGGTTCGCCGCCGTCGCCGACGACCCCGAGGCCGTCCGCGCGCTCGGGATCGACCAGACGATCCTGCTTGCCCGGCGGCTGCTAGCCGAAGGCGTACCCGGGCTGCACTTCATCACCTTCAACCACACCCAGGCCATCACGGAGGTCGTCACCGAGCTGGCGGTTTCCTGGTAATGCCGCCGAAACCGCGCCGGGTCCAGGTCGACGGGACCGAGATGGTCGTCCTCACCGGCAGCGCCTACGAGAGCCTGGCGGGTCAACGCCGCCAGGCCGGGGCGCAAGCAGCCCGGGTCCGGGCGCTGCGCACCCAACTCGACCAGCTCATCTCGTTCGTGGACCGGCTCGACAGCCTCGTGGCCGCGCTGCCCGGATGCCCGCCCGCGCTGTGCTCCACCTGCCTGCCGACCGGGGCCGGATGCGCGCGGGACGCGCTGGTCGCAGAGTTGGCACGTCGCCCGCGAACCGGCAACCACACGGACTGATCTCGTGGAACTCCCCGGTCCGGGCACGACGGGGACGCCACGGCCGTCAGCCCCCGCCGCGTCGATCGGGTACGGCACGAAGGTGCCGCGGTGTTCGTCCACGCGTAGGGGCTCGCCGATGGGCGGGGCCGAGCGTTGCGGGCACAGGGGGCGGTCGCAGGTGCGGCAGCCGGGGCTGATCGGGGTGGCCGCGGCGGTGTCGTCGAGGTCGACGCCGGCGGAGTACACCAGACGGCTCACGTGCCTGATCTCGCAGCCCAGGCCGACGGTGAAGGTCTTGCCGGGATTGGCTTAGCCTCCCGGCCCCGGGACACGGTGCGGGCCACCCAGAGGTAGCGGCGGCCGTCGGGCACGGCGGCGACCTGGGTGACGATGCGGCCGTGCGAGCTGAACGCGCCGTAGACGTTCCACAGCAGGCAGGTGCCGCCGGAGCGGGAGAAGTGGAAGCCGGTGGCGGACTGGCACTTGGAGACGTTGCCGGCCCGGTCGGCGCGAAGGAAGGAGAACGGCACGCCGGGGGTGCCGGGGCGTTGCAGGGTGGTCAGGCGGTGGCAGATCGTCTCGAAGCCCAGGGCGAAGTGGTCGGCGAGCAGTTCGACGTCGTAGCGCAGCCGTTCGGCGGCCCGGTGGAACGTGCCGTAGGGCAGGACGAGCGCGGCGACCGCGTAGCGGGTTAGGCCGATGCGGATCAGCGCGCAGACCTGCGGATCGGATTCGCCGCTGTCGGCGACGATCGCGTCGAGGGCGTCCGCGAATTCGAGCAGCGCTAGTTGGGTGACCATGCGGAATGCCTGGCCGGGGCGCAGGTGAACGGACAGGCACAACGTCCGGGTGCCGGGCGAGACGGACCGCGCTGGCCGGGTCCCAGCAGGGCCGAGGTCACCGGCCCGTGGGGCGAGAGGTTCGGCGGGATCCCCGCCCGAGGCGATCGAATCCGTGGTCCGGCTGGACGACCGGTTCGCCGGGCGGCGGGCCGACCTGCTCACCGCCCGGTAGGAGCGCCGTGAGTGGTTCGCGCAGGGCGGCACACCGGACTTCCTCCCGCGAACCCGCGCGGTCCGTGAGGACGGCACCTCGCGGGTCGCCCCCCGGGCACCCGAGCCGGCCGACCGCGGGTGGAGATCACCGGGCCGCCTGATCGGAGGATGGCCGTCAACGCCCTCAACTCCGGCGCGAAGGTGTGGACGGCGGGCCTTGAGGACGCCACCTCGCCCACCTGGCACAGCGTCGTCACCGGGCAACTCACCCTGCTCAACGCGGCGCGGCACCGGATCGGCTTCACCGCCGAGGGCGGCAAGCGGTACGCGTTGGCCGCCGAGACCGCCACGGTCGTGGTGCGGCCACGCGGCTGGCACTCGGTGGAAAAGCACCTCGCGGTGGAGGGCCGGCCGATTTTCGGCGAGCCTGTTCGACTTCGGTCTGCACTTCTTCCACTGCGCCCGCAGGCAGATCGATGGCGGCACCGGGCCGTACTGCTACCTGCCCAAGCTGGAAGGTCGCCTGGAGTCCCGGCTGTGGAACGACGTCTTCGTGTTCGCCCAGGAGGTGCTGGGCGTTCCGCGCGGCACGATCCGCGCCACCGTGCTGATCGAGACCATCACCGCGGCGTTCGAGATGGAGGAGATCCTCCACGAGCTGCGCGAGCACAGCGCGGGGCTCAACGCGGGCCGCTGGGACCACGACTTCAGCGTGATCAAGAATTTCGGCCGCCGTCCGGAGTTCATCCGGCCCGACCGCGCGGGTGATGATGACCGTGCCGTTCATCCGCGCCACACCGAACTGCTCTGCTGGTGCGCACCTGCCACAAGCGCGGCGCGCACGCCAACGGCGGCGGACCTGCTCGCGGCCGACCGCACGCCGGGCCGGGTCACCGAAGCCGGTTTGCGCGGCAACGTGTCGGTGGCGGCCCGCTACTTCGAGGCGTGGTTGGACGGTGTGGGCGCGGCGTCGCCGGGCGGGCTGGTGGAGGACGCGGCCACCGCCGAGATCGCCCGCTGCCAGATCTGGCAGCGGCTGCGCCACATCACGCCCCGGCCGAGGGCGGCATGGTCACCGAGGAAACCGTGACGGCCATGCCGGACAAGGAACTGCTGGAGGTCCGGCCCGAGCGGCGGGCGGCGGTGCGGGCGCTGTTCGCGGACAACGCGCTCGGCGAGGACCTGCCGACGTTCTTCACCACCGAGGCATGCGCCGGGCACCTGGCGGGTCAGCCCGCAGGCGGGTAGGGCAGCAGCGAACTGGAGTTCTCGTCGACCCGCAGCGGCTTCCCGATCACCGGGAACGCCCGCTGCGGGCAGGCGGTGCGCTCGCACACCTTGCAGCCCATGCCGATCGGCGTGACGGCGGCGTCCGCGCCCAGGGTCAACCCCGTGGAGTAGACCAGCCGGCGGGCGTGGCGCAGCTCGCAGCCCAGCCCTACCACGAACGACTTGGCCGGGTCTCCGTGTCCGCCGGCGGCGCGGGTGACAGTGCGGGCGATCCAGAAGTACTTCGTGCCGTCGGGCAGCTCGGCGATCTGGGTCAGCACCCGGCCGGGAGAACCGAACGCCTCGTAGATTATCCACAGTGGACACGATCCGCCGGAGCGGGAGAAGTGGAAGCCGGTGGCGGACTGACGTTTCGAGATGTTGCCGGCCCGATCGACCCGCACGAACGAGAACGGCACGCCGCGCGCACCGCGCCGCTGCAGCGTGGACAGCCGGTGGCACGCCGACTCGAAACCGACGCCGAAGTGGTCGCACAGCCGCGCGATGTCGTAGCGGAAGCGCTCGGCCGCTCCGAGGAAGACCCGGTAGGGCAGCACGAGCGCCCCGGCGAAGTAGTTGGCCAGCCCGATCCGGGCCAGGCTGCGCGCGGTGTCCCCGCTGTAGGGCCACGCTCCCGTCAGCCGGTCGATCACGTCGCCGGCTTCCAACAGGGCCAAGTGCGAGGCCAGGCGGAACGCGGCCTGGCCCGGGCGCAGGGTGGGCGAGAGCCGCAGCACCCGTTCGCCGACCTCGTAGCGGTGCTGGTCTACACCGAGGCCCGCATCCGCCACCACGCGCACGTCGTGCCGCTCCGACAGCGCCGACACCAAGCCGGTCCGGGTCTCCCCCGGGCGCAGGCGCAGCTGCGCGGCCAGCCGCTCGGCGGGCTCGTCCAACTCGGCGACGTAGTTGCGGCGCTGGTAGAAGTAGTCGCGCACCTCCTCGTGGGGCTGTTGGGCGGCTGTGCGGTCCAGCCCCTGTTCGGCGACCAGCGCGGCGATGTTCTCGGTGGCCTCCCGGTAGCGGCGGTGCAGACCGACCAGGGCGTGCGCGACGACCGGCAGGTGGGCGGTCAGCTCGTCCAGCTCCGCGGCCGACAGCGCGCCGGCGATGGTGTCGTCGGCGAACACCTCGCGCACGTCGGCGATCAGCCGGGCGGTGTCGCGAGCGGCGAAGAACTCGACGTCCACGCCGAACACCTCGGTCAGGCGCAGCAGGACCGGCAGGGTCAGCGGCCGGGTGTTGTGCTCCATCTGGCTGACGTAGCTCGGCGAGACCCCGAGCGCGCCTGCCAGTTGGACCTGGCTCATCGACCGGGCTTCACGCAGTTGCCTCAGCCGGCCGCCGGCGTAGGTCTTCTCCACACTGGCACATTAACAAACTTCACAACCGCCTCTCGTTTCTGCACAACTCTTGACATGTCCGAACGGTTACGGGACAGCTCCTCCACAAGGCAGCCTTGAGCCGGCATCGCAACCTTCACAAGGTCGAGGAGTCGACGTGATCGACCACAGTGTCCGCGCCCACCGCTCCGCCGAGAACCCGCCCCGCCACGAGCAGCTGGCGTGGAAGCTCGCGGCGGTCGCCACCGACCCCGTGCCGGTGGAGCCGGACGTGGTCGAGATGGTGGTCAACCGGGTGATCGACAACGCGGCGGTGGCCGCCGCCTCCCTCACCCGCGCGCCGGTGCTGGCGGCGCGCGACCAGGCGCTGCGACGGCCCGCCGCTCCGGGCGCGACCGTGTTCGGCGCCGCCGGCCGGTTCTCTCCGGAGTGGGCGGCGTGGGCCAACGGGGTCGCGGTCCGGGAACTGGACTACCACGACACGTTCCTGGCCGCCGACTACTCGCACCCCGGCGACAACATCCCGCCCGTGCTCGCGGTGGCCCAGCACACCGGGCGCACCGGCGCGGACCTCGTGCGGGGCATCACCGCGGGTTACGAACTCCAGGTCGACCTGGTGCGCGGGATCTGCCTGCACGAGCACAAGATCGACCACGTGGCCCACCTCGGCCCGTCGGCAGCCGGGGGGATCGGCGCACTGCTGGGCCTGGACACCGAGACCGTCTACCAGGCGATCGGGCAGGCCCTGCACACCACGACCGCCACCCGCCAGTCCCGCAAGGGCGAGATCTCCTCGTGGAAGGCGTACGCCCCGGCGTTCGCGGGCAAGGTCGCGGTCGAGGCGGTGGACCGGGCGATGCGCGGCCAGGACTCGCCCAGCCCGGTCTACGAGGGCGAGGACGGCGTGATCGCCTGGCTGCTGGGCGGCCCGGATGCCCGCTACACCGTGCCGCTGCCCGCGCCGGGCGAGGCCAAGCGGGCGATCCTGCGCACCTACACCAAGGAGCACTCCGCCGAGTACCAGAGCCAGGCGCTGATCGACCTCGCCCGCCGGCTCGGACCGCGCATCGGCGAGTTCGACGAGGTGGCCCGGATCGTCATCCACACCAGCCACCACACCCACCACGTGATCGGCTCGGGCGCAAACGACCCGCAGAAGTACGACCCGACCGCGAGCCGGGAGACGCTCGACCACTCGATCCCCTACATCTTCGCCGTCGCGTTGCAGGACGGGGTGTGGCACCACGTCCACTCCTACGCGCCCGAACGGGCCGCGCGCCCGGACACCGTCGAGCTGTGGCGCAAGATCACCACGATCGAGGACCCGGAGTGGACCCGCCGCTACCACGCCCCCGAGCCCGCGTTCGGCGGACGGGTCGAGGTGGAACTGGTCGACGGCACCGTGCTGACCGACGAGATCGCGGTCGCCGACGCCCACCCCGCCGGGGCGCGACCCTTCGCGCGCGCGCAGTACGTCGCCAAGTTCCGCGCGCTCACCGACGGCATCGTCGCGCCCGCCGACCAGGACAGGTTCCTCGACCTGGTCACCCGGCTGCCCGAACTGACCGCCGACGAGGTCGCCGCGCTCGCGCTGCCCGCACTCGTCGAGACCCCGCCTGCCACCACCGGCATCCTCTGAGCACGACGGGAGCACCATGTCCGCGCCTACCATCCACAAAGGACTCGCCGGGGTCGTGGTCGACACCACCTCCGTGTCGATGGTCAACCCCGCCACCAACTCGTTGACCTACCGGGGCTACCCCGTGCAGGACCTCGCGGCGCACTGCCGGTTCGAGGAGGTCGCCCACCTGCTGTGGCACGGAGAACTGCCCACCGCCGCGCAGCTCGACGCCCAGAACGCGGCCGAGCGCGCGCACCGCGCGCTGCCCGACCACCTGGTCGCCACGCTGCTCGCCCTACCGGCGTCCGCGCACCCGATGGACAGCCTGCGCACCGCCGTGAGCATCCTGGGCGCGAACGACCCGACCGAGGACGACAACTCCCCCGCGGCGAACCACGCCAAAGCGCTGCGCCTGTTCGCCGCCCTGCCCGCCGTGGTCGCGCTGACCCAGCGCCGCCGCCGGGGCCTGCTGCCGCTGCCGCCCCGCGACGACCTCGGCTACGCGGAGAACTTCCTGCACATGACCTTCGGCTCGGTGCCCGAACCGGTCGTGGTCCGCGCCTTCGAGACCTCGCTGGTGCTCTACGCCGAGCACAGCTTCAACGCCTCCACCTTCACCTCCCGCGTGGTCACCTCGACGCTGTCGGACCTCTACAGCGCGGTCACCGCGGGCATCGGCGCGCTGAAGGGCTCCCTGCACGGTGGCGCGAACGAGGCCGTCATGGCGGTCTTCACCGAGATCGGCACCCCGGACCGCGCGCGGGCGTGGCTGGACGAGGCGCTGGCGGCCAAACGCAAGGTCATGGGTTTCGGCCACCGCGTCTACAAGAACGGCGACTCCCGCGTCCCGACGATGCTGGCGGCGCTGCACGACGTCGCCGGGGTCCGCGACGGCGGCCGGCTGCTCGACCTCTACGAAGCGTTGGCGGACGCGGTGCACGACGCCAAGGGCCTGCACCCGAACCTGGACTACCCGGCGGGCCCGACCTACCACCTGATCGGCTTCGACACCCCGATCTTCACGCCGATCTTCGTCGCCTCGCGGGTCACCGGGTGGACCGCGCACATCGTCGAGCAACTGGCCGCCAACAGCCTCATCCGGCCCAGCAGCACCTACACCGGTTCCGCCGAGCGTTCGGTGAAGACCGCGCCGGAGAGGTAGTCGCGGGTCCGCACGATCTCCTCGCGCCGGGAGAACGGCGTCAGCTCGCCGGACAGCGACGAGCTGTCGCCGTCCTCCCGGATCGCACGCAGCGTGCGCTCCACGGCCGCGACGGCGGCGCGCTGGAGGTCGGACGGCACGATCACCAGCCGGTAGCCCAGCTCCCGCAGGCGCTCCAGCGGCACCACCGGGGTCTTGCCGCCGTGGAACATGTTGATCAGCTTGGGCTCCGGGATCGCCTCGGCAACCGCCTCGACCTGCTCGACGGTCTCCGGGGCCTCCACGAAGATCACGTCCGCGCCGGCGTCCAAGTAGGCCCGGGCACGGTCCAGCGCCGCGTCGAGGCCCTCGACCGCGATGGCGTCGGTGCGGGCGACCACCACGAAGTCCGGGTCGGTGCGCGCCGCGAGCACGGACCGCAGCTTGAGCACCATCTCCTCGACGGGGACCAGGGACTTGTCGTCCAGGTGCCCGCAGCGCTTGGGGAAGGACTGGTCCTCGATGTGCAGGCCGGCCATCCCGATCCGCTCGTAGGCGCGAACCGTCCGGGCCGCGTTGACCTCGTTGCCGAACCCGGTGTCCGCGTCGGCCAGGATCGGCAGCGAGGTCACCTCGGCCATCGAGGTCAGCCGATCGACCACCTCCGCGAAGCTCACCAGCCCGATGTCGGGCACCCCGGCGCTGCGCGCGATCGCCCCGCCACTTGCGTAGACCAGGTCGAACCCGGCCCGCTCGACCAGTCGGGTGGTCAGCCCGTCGAACGCGCCCGGTGCGACGTGCACGTCCTCGCCATCGATCATCCGCCGGAGCCGGGTCGTTGCCCGCACAGTTTGCATACACACTGTATACAGCGTGTCGACGGCTTTTGTCAGTGCGATGCGACACTGCCGAGCCGGTAGCGTCACAAGGTCCGCCACCCCCTGAACGGACCTCTTCGCCACGCTCCGCACCTGACGCGATCGTCCGACGGAGTGATCACCGAGCAGACTTCCGGATGACCCGCCAACGAAGTTCGGCACACCGAACTCTATGCTTCGATCATGCCGAAGTTTGTTCGCGCCCTCGGCGTGCTCCTCTCCTCCGCCCTGGTCGCGACCGCGTGCGGGAGTGCCGGCGGTGCGCGGTCCGACGGCAAGCCAGTGGTGCTGACGACGTTCACGGTGCTCGCGGACATCGCCGCGAACGTCGCGGGTGAGCACCTCGCGGTGGAGTCGATCACCAAGGTGGGTGCGGAGATCCACGGCTACGAGCCCACACCGGAGGACATCAAGAAAGCCGCCAGAGCGGAACTGGTCGTCGACAACGGGCTCAACCTGGAGGCGTGGTTCGCGCAGTTCGTCGCCGAGGCGGACGTGCCCCACGTGGTCGTGAGCGAGGGTGTCACCCCGGTTCCGATCGCCGAGAGCACCTACGCCGGCAAGCCCAACCCGCACGCGTGGATGTCCCCGCTCAACGTCCAGGTCTACGTGGACAACCTGGTCCGCGCGTTCAGCGACCTGGACCCCGGCCACGCCGCGGACTTCCGCGCCAACGGAGAGCGCTATTCCGCCGAGCTGCAACGCGTGCACGACGACCTGGTGACGGCACTGCGCGAGGTACCGGAGGGCAGACGGGCTCTGGTGACGTGCGAGGGCGCGTTCTCCTACCTGGCCCGCGACGCCGGGCTGGCCGAGCGTTACCTGTGGGCGGTCAACGCCGAGCAGCAGGCCACCCCGCAGCAGATCACCCGCGCGATCGACTTCGTCCGGGACAACGGGGTGCCCGCGGTGTTCTGCGAGTCGACCGTGTCCGACGCGCCGATGCGGCAGGTCGTGTCCTCGACCGGCGCGGCGTTCGGCGGCGTGCTCTACGTCGACTCGCTGTCCGGTCCGGGCGGCCCGGTGCACACCTACCTGGACCTCATCCGGCACGACGCCCGCACCATCGCCACCGCGCTGACCGGCGACGCCCGGTGACCGCGATCGAGGTGCGGGACGTGGTGGTCTGCTACGGGGAAGTGCTCGCGCTCGACGGCATCACGCTGACCCTCGCGCCCGGCCGGGTGTGCGGGCTGGTGGGCGTCAACGGGTCCGGCAAGTCCACCCTGTTCAAGGCGATCACCGGGGCGGTGCGGCCGGCCCGGGGCGAGGTGCGGGTGCACGGCGTCCCGCCGTCCCGCGCCCGCAGGTCCGGGGCGGTGGCCTACGTCCCGCAGAGTGAGGCCGTGGACTGGGCGTTCCCGGTGTCGGTGCGGGACGTGGTGATGACAGGGCGCTACGGGCGGCTCGGGTTCACCCGCCGGCCGCGCCGGGCCGACCACGAGGCGGTGGACCGCGCGCTGGACCGGGTGGGGCTGTCCGACCTCGCCGGCCGGCAGATCGGGGCGCTGTCGGGCGGGCAGCGCAAACGGGCGTTCGTCGCGCGCGGCATCGCGCAGGAGGCGCGGGTGCTGCTGCTGGATGAGCCGTTCGCGGGTGTGGACAAGCGGTCCGAGGCCACGATCACCCGCCTGCTGCGGGAGTCGGCGGCCGGCGGGGCTACGGTGCTGGTGTCCACGCACGACCTGCGCGCGCTGCCCGCCCTCGCCGACGAGGCGGTGCTGCTGATGCGCCGCGTGCTGGTGCACGGCCCGCCGGACGAGGTGCTGCGGCCCGACAACCTGGCGCGCGCGTTCGGCCTCGACGAGGAGCACGTGGGGTGAACCTGTACGACCTGGTGGTGGAGCCGTTGAGCTACGGGTTCATGGTCCGCGCGTTGACCGCGACGGTGGTCGCCGCCGCCGTGTGCGCGGTGCTGTCGTGCTGGCTGGTGCTGGTCGGCTGGTCGCTGATGGGTGACGCGGTGTCGCACGCCGTGCTGCCGGGCGTGGTGCTGGCGTACGTGGTGGGTGCGCCGTTCGCGGTGGGTGCGGTGGTGTTCGGGTTCCTCGCCGTCGCGCTGATCGGCCTGGTGCGCGACACCAGCCGAGTCAAGGAGGACGCGGCCATCGGGATCGTGTTCACCACCCTGTTCGCGCTGGGGCTGGTGCTGGTCTCGGTGACGCCGAGCCAGACCGATCTCAACCACATCGTGTTCGGCAACCTGCTCGGGGTCGACCGCGGCGACCTGGTCCAGATCGTGGTCCTGGGCGCAGTGGCGTTGGCGGTGCTGGTGGTGAAGCGGCGCGATTTCACGCTCTACGCGTTCGACCCGGTGCACGCGCACGCGATCGGGCTCGACCCGAGGCTGATCGGCGCGGCGCTGCTCGGGCTCCTGGCGCTGACCTGCGTCGTGGCGTTGCAGGTCGTCGGCGTCGTGCTGGTCGTGGCCATGCTGATCATCCCCGGGTCGACCGCGTACCTGCTCACCGACCGGTTCGGGCGGATGCTGGTGATCGCGCCGGCGTTGTCGGTGGGCGCGGCCGTGGTCGGCCTGTACTTGTCCTACCACCTCGACACCGCGTCCGGCGGGATGGTGGTGCTGGTGCAGGGCTCGGTGTTCCTGCTGGTGTACCTCTTCTCGCCCCGGCACGGTGTCGTCGGCAGGCGGGTGGCCGCCGCCCGAGGGCGGGTCGGCCCGTCGACGGGGTGACCGTGCCCGGCGGGATACCCTGAGGACATGTCGGTGGCGGAACTGCCGGAGAGCGCCCAGAACTACCTGAAGGTGGTCTGGGCGTTGCAGGAGTGGTCCGACGCGCCGGTCACCACCTCGGTGCTGGCGCAGCGGATGGGACTCAAACCGTCGACGGTGTCCGACGCCGTCCGCAAGTTCACCGAACAGGGGTTGATGCTGCACGCCCGCTACGGCACCGTCGGACTCACCGAGACCGGCCGGGAGCACGCGGTCGCCATGGTGCGGCGGCACCGGCTGATCGAGACGTTCCTGGTCGAGACCCTGGGCTACCGCTGGGACGAGGTGCACGACGAGGCCGAGGTGCTCGAACACGCCGTGTCCGATCGGCTGGTCGAGCGCATGGCCGCAGTCCTGGGCAACCCGACCCGCGACCCCCACGGCGACCCGATCCCGACCGTGGACGGCCTGGTCCACCGCCCGCGTGCCGTGCCGCTGCCCGACGTGCCGGCGGGCTCTTCGGTGCGGGTCGCCCGCATCTCCGACAGCGATCCCGATCTGTTGAAGCACTTCGCCGACCACGAGGTGGTCCTGGACGCGGAGCTGCGGGTGCTGGAGCCCGCGCCCTACGCCGAGGACGTCGCGGTGCTCGTGGTCTCGACCGGTCACCGGGCGGAGCTGGGCCGCGCGGCGGCCGGCGCGGTGTGGGTCTCCCCGCTCTGACAACCGCCCTCGCCGAGCGCAGCTCGCCTCGGGAACGAACCGCGGTGCGAGGAGTTCCCGTCCGGAGTCGGCAGGGTGCTCTGTGACGACCGGGAGCCACGTGACCGGTGAGGTGGCCGCGACCGCGTTGGCGGGACTCTCCGGCTCGCCGTACCGGGAGTGCTTCACCGAAGTGCCCTGGTTCGACCCCGAGGAGCGGTTGGCGCGGTTCAGGGCCGCCTTCGCCGAACACTTGGCGACGCCGGGTGCGCGGCGTGCCGGCGAGTCGGTGGCGGGTGTTGTCCACCGCCGGCCCGAGCCCGCGGAACCACCGGCCACCCCGTGCTGCGCCAACGTGTTCGGCGTGGTCAACTCCGCCGCCCACCACCGGCTGCGCCCACCAGTCCTGGAGGTCGTGGAGCTCATGGCGGGACACCGGGGTCGCGGGCTCGCGCGGGCGCTGCTCGGCAGCTTCGTCGCGGGCGTCGACCGGGCCTGGAGCTGTGCACCCACCCGAATGAGCCGGTCTGTGGTCCCCACGAGCCCGGGGGCGGTCGGTGGCGAGGTCGTGCACCACCGACGGCGACGCGCCCCTGCGGGTGCACCTGCTCGACCGGGCTTGGGCTCCGAGTGGCCGGGACCGCCCGGCAGGAGATGCACATCACTCGACTGTGTCAGGTTGCGACACGCCCATGTGGGGCCGTGTTGCACTCCGCTCTACAACATGTAGTGTTCCGCCCGTCGATGGTTCCGACGCCCGCCCGAGGGCCGAGGAGGCAAGAGGGAACCCGGTGCGAATCCGGGACTGCCCCGCAGCGGTGAGTGGAAACGACCGCCGTCACACAGCACTGGGAGCACCGCTCCCGGGAAGCGACGGCCAGTAGGTTCGGCTGGACAGCCGGGTGTCCGCGAGTCCGAAGACCTGCCAGCGATGCGCGCACCGGCCGGTGCGCGCGTGTCCCGGGGCCTCGTGGGCGGGCCGACGCGGATGGTGCGCCGACGTGCGCCTTCTGTGTGGTTGCCGCGTGCTCCGGGCCGTCGAGGTTCACGAGGAGAGGGCTGTGTCGACCACAACCACGGCTACCGATGTCGCGCAGGTGCGGGTGATCCGCCGCGGCGGCGACGTCTCGGCGTTCGACGCCGGCAAGATCCAGGTGGCGATGACCAAGGCGTTCCTGGCCGTGGAGGGTGACGTCGCGGCGGCGGCGTCGCACCTGCACCCGCTCGTGGCGGAGTTGACGGCCCAGGTGCAGGCCGCGCTGCTCAAGCACGCGCGCCCGGACACCGCCCTGCACATCGAGCAGATCCAGGACCAGGTGGAACTGGTCCTGATGCGCGGCGGGCACCACAAGGTCGCCCGCGCGTACGTGCTCTACCGCGAGGAGCACGCGAAGGCTCGCGCCGTCGTCCCGGTCATGCCCGAGTTCCAGGTCAAGGGGCCCGACGGGCAGCTGCGCCCGGTGGACTGGGACCGGATCGCGGCCGTGGTCGGCGAGGCGTGCGAAGGGTTGGACGACGTCTCGGCCGAACCGGTGCTCGCCGAGGTGCGCCGCAACCTCTACAACGGCATCTCCGTGGACGAACTGGCCGTCGCGCTGGTGATGTCGGCCCGCACGCTGGTGGAGACCGAGCCGAACTACTCGTTCGTGGCCGCCCGGCTGCTGCTCGACCAGCTCCGCCGCGAGGTGCTGACCAGGGTCGCGGGCCGCCCGGTCGAGGCCACCGGCGAGCAGATGTCCTATGTGGACTACTTCCCGGAGTACGTGCGGCTGGGCATCGAGCTGGACCGGCTGGACCCCGAGCTGGCGTCCTTCGACGTGCCCCGGCTGGCGGCGGCGATCCACGCCGACCGCGACGCCAAGTTCGACTTCCTGGGGATGCAGACCCTCTACGACCGCTACTTCCTGCACGACCACGGCGTCCGCTACGAGCTGCCGCAGGCGTTCTTCATGCGCGTGGCCATGGGGTTGGCGCTGCGCGAGGACGACCGGGAAGCGCGCGCGATCGAGTTCTACGAGCTGCTGTCGTCGTTCGACTTCATGTGCTCCACGCCGACCCTGTTCAACTCGGGCACGACCCGGGCGCAGCTCTCGTCGTGCTTCTTGACCACGGTTGACGACGACCTGGCGAGCATCTTCCAGGGCTACCAGAACAATGCGCTGCTGGCCAAGTTCTCCGGCGGGCTGGGCAACGACTGGACCCCGGTGCGCGGCATGGGCGCGCACATCAAGGGCACCAACGGCCAGTCGCAGGGCGTCGTGCCGTTCCTGAAGATCGCCAACGACACGGCGGTCGCGGTCAACCAGGGCGGCAAGCGCAAGGGCGCGGCGTGCGCGTACCTGGAGACGTGGCACGTCGACGTCGAGGAGTTCCTGGACCTTCGCAAGAACACCGGCGACGACCGGCGGCGCACGCACGACATGAACACCGCCAACTGGGTGCCCGACGAGTTCCTGCGCCGGGTCGAGGCGGACGCCGAGTGGACCCTGTTCTCCCCGGACGAGACGCCCGACCTGCACGACTCCTACGGCCTGGACTTCGCCGCCCGCTACCGCGCTTACGAGCAGGCGGCGGACCGGGGCGAGATCCGGGTGTTCAAGCGGGTCCGGGCGGTCGACCTGTGGCGGCGGATGCTGACCGTGCTGTTCGAGACCGGCCACCCGTGGATCACCTTCAAGGACCCGTGCAACCTGCGCTCGCCGCAGCAGCACGCCGGCGTCGTGCACTCGTCCAACCTGTGCACCGAGATCACCCTGAACACCAGCGCCGACGAGGTCGCGGTGTGCAACCTCGGCTCGGTCAACCTGGCCAACCACGTCACCGCGCGGGGCCTGGACCACGCCCGGTTGGAACGCACCGTGCGCACCGCCGTGCGGATGCTCGACAACGTCATCGACATCAACTTCTACACCATCCCCGAGGCCCGCCGGTCCAACCTGCGCCACCGGCCGATCGGCCTGGGCCTCATGGGCTTCTCCGACGCGCTGTTCACCCAGCGCATCGCATACGCCTCCGCCGAGGCGGTGGAGTTCGCCGACCTCAGCATGGAGGCGATCAGCTACCACGCCCTGTCGGCGTCGGCCGACCTCGCCCGCGAACGCGGCAGCTACGAGTCGTTCGAGGGTTCGCTGTGGAGCCGGGGCATCCTGCCCCTCGACTCCATCGAACTGCTCGCCGAAGCACGCGGCGCGGACGTCGACATGGACCGCTCGTCCACCCTGGACTGGGACGCGCTGCGCGACAAGGTGCGCGGCGGCATCCGCAACTCCAACACGATGGCCATCGCACCCACCGCGACGATCTCCAACATCTGCGGCGTCGGCCAGTCCATCGAACCCCTGTTCCGCAACCTGTTCGTCAAGGCGAACATGTCCGGCGACTTCACCGTCCTCAACCGGCACCTGGTCGCCGACCTGAAGGCGCTGGGCCTGTGGGACGAGGCCATGGTCTCGGACCTGAAGTACTTCGACGGCTCGCTCGCGCCGATCGACCGCGTGCCCGACGACCTCAAGGCGCTCTACGCCACCGCGTTCGAAATCTCCTCGGACTGGCTGGTCGAGGCCGCGTCGCGCCGGCAGAAGTGGATCGACCAGGCGCAGTCGCTCAACCTCTACATCGCCGCGCCCAACGGCCGCAAGCTGGACAACCTCTACCGGCTCGCCTGGCACAAGGGCCTCAAGACCACCTACTACCTGCGCTCGACCGCCGCCACCAGCGTGGAGAAGTCCACCCTGCGCGGCACCGACGGCAAGCTCAACGCCGTCCAGCCGGTCGCCGCCCCACCCGCACCCGCGCCGACCCCGGCCGCACCGCCGGCCGCGAAGCCCCCGGCGTCGATCCCCACCGTGACCTCCGACGACGCACTCGTCTGCTCCATCACCGACCCCGACTGCGAGGCCTGCCAGTGACCACGAACCTCCCCGACACCTCCGGCCTCGGGGCCATCGACCGCGACGGTGGCCGCGTGCACGTCGACGACAAGGCGATGATCAACGCCCGTGCCGACGTCAACCAGCTCCTGCCGCTGAAGTACCACTGGGCGTGGGAGAAGTACCTGGCCGGGTGCGCCAACCACTGGATGCCCACCGAGGTGTCCATGCAGGCCGACATCGCCCTGTGGCGCTCCCCCACCGGGCTCACCGAGGACGAGCGGCACACCATCAAGCGCAACCTGGGGTTCTTCGCCACCTCGGAGTCGTTGGTGGCCAACAACATCGTGCTCGCGGTGTACCGCCACCTCACCAACCCCGAGTGCCGCCAGTACCTGCTGCGCCAGGCGTTCGAGGAGGCCGTGCACACCCACACCTTCCAGTACATCTGCGAGTCGCTCGGCCTGGACGAGGGCGAGCTGTTCAACATGTACCGCGAGGTCCCGTCGATCACCGACAAGGCCGCGTGGGCGCTGAACTACACCCAGCACCTCGAAGACCCCGAGTTCCGCACCGGCACGCCCGAGACCGACCAGGCGTTCCTGCGCGACCTCGTGGCGTTCTACGTCGTGTTCGAGGGGATGTGGTTCTACACCGGCTTCGCGCAGATCCTCTCGTTCGGCCGCCGGAACAAGATGGTCGGCATCGCCGAGCAGTACCAGTACATCCTGCGCGACGAGTCGATCCACCTGAACTTCGGCATCGACTCCATCAACCAGATCAAGATCGAGAACCCGCACCTGTGGGGCGAGGGCTTCCAGGCCGAAGTGCGGCGGATGCTGGCCGAGGCGTGTGAGCTGGAGGTCGCCTACGGCCGCGACACCATGCCCAACGGCCTGCTGGGGCTCAACGCCGACCAGTGCGAGCAGTACATGCACTTCATCACCAACCGCCGCTGCGCGCAGCTCGGCCTCGCCCCGGTCTTCGGCCCCGCCGACAACCCGTTCCCGTGGATGTCGGAGGCGATCGACCTGAAGAAGGAGAAGAACTTCTTCGAGACCCGCGTGACCGAGTACGCCTCGGGTTCGTCCCTCGACTGGGACTGACCCCGCGCCGGGCCCGCTCCCCACCCGGGTGGGGGGCGGGGCCCCCCCGGCGCCCCCGGCCCCCCCCCCGGCGACGATGTCGACCACCGCGCCACGCCGTGGAAAGGTGCCCAGCAGTGCGCTGCCCGTTCTGCCGCCACCCGGACTCCCGCGTGGTCGACTCCCGCGAGGCCGACGACGGCCAGGTCACCCGCCGACGCCGGTCGTGCCCGAACTGCTCCCGCCGGTACACCACCGTCGAAGAGGCCGTGCTCGCGGTGGTCAAGCGCTCCGGCGCGACCGAGCCCTTCAGCCGCGACAAGGTGCTCAACGGCGTGCGCCGCGCGTGCCAGGGCCGCCCGGTGCACGAGGACGCCTTCCACCTGCTGGCCCAACGCGTCGAGGAGTCCATCCGCGCGACCGGCGTCGCGGAGGTGCCCAGCCACGAGGTCGGGCTGGCCATCCTCGGTCCGCTCAGCGAACTGGACGAGGTGGCCTACCTCCGCTTCGCCAGCGTCTACCGCTCCTTCTCGTCGGTCGAGGACTTCGAAGAAGCCATCGCCCGACTCCGAGCCGTCAAAGCCCGCACGGCCGGCAAGGACGCGCCCCCGCCCGGCACGTAGAGCGCCTGGAGTCGGTCAGCCCCTGGTCAAGTCCTCGATGCGGGTCAGCACGGCATCGACGTGCGGGCGCACCTGCGCCTTCAGCTCGTCGGTCCAGGTCTCCTCGGCGTAGCGGCGGGTGAGGTAGAGCTGCCTGGCGCGCGCGAGGACCGGTCGGTGCTCGGGTGCCAACCTCCGGAGCGCCCACTCGGCGGCGGCGTCCTTGGACCTGATCTCCCCGGTGGCGAGGGTGGTCCACACGCGGGCGAGGGTCAGCACCACGTTGCGGGTGTCGCCGGCCAACTCCTCAAGCAGGTCGGGGATGCCCGCCACGCTGCCCCGGACGACATCGGCAGCCGGAACCGGATCGAGCAGCACGGCGGCGGGAGGGCCGTGGAGGGCGTGGTCGGCAGCCAGCACCGAGGAGAGCGCAATCGCCAGGTCCGGCATCGACGCCGGTCGCGGGAGGTGGCCGGACTCGAACTCGTCGCGCATCCACTCGCCGTACTGGAAGTCCGCAGCCGCCGGGTACCGCCAGGGCCGGACCTCCGAGTGCACCACGACGGTCAGTTCCACCGGCCGCGTCCCCGGCCCGGAGATTCCTAGAAGCCCGTCCACGAGCGCCCGGCGCTCGTGGTCGTCGAGGCTGTGCCGGGTGACGACGAGGACGTCCACGTCGCTGGCCGGCTTGAGGCCGCCGAGCACGGCGGAGCCGTGGAGGTAGACGCCGAGGAGCTTCGCGCCGACCGCTCCGTCGACCGCCCGCACGATCGTCGCTGGATCCATCGCGCCAGCATCCGGGAGCACGCCGACCACGCGCATCCCGATTAAGGGCCTCAGGTGGAGACGTAGGCACCAGGAACCGCAGGCCGGGTCCTGGCCGGAACTGAACCGGCCGCTCAGCGAGCGTCTTCAGTAGGGCCAAACCTCCGGGTTCAACCGGACGGTGACGAAGTCTCCTCGTGATTCGACCACCAGGTCCGGATGCTCCACATTCTCAGCCACCTGATGAGGGGACTTCTCGTCCAGGACGAAGTAGAAGTGCAGTGCGATCGCCGGGCGTTCCTGAGCTTCGCCATCCAGATCAACACTCGAATTGGCCCGACCCGCCCCCAAGGAGAGCACGGAGACAAGGGTGGGCAAACGATCCCAGTCCACCAGGGCGTCGGCACCGAGGATGAGGCCGGCCACCCCGAACCCGCCCGTGATGTCGACAGGAAGATCATCGAGACAATCCACCACAGCGTCCCAGTTCCAGCCGAAGTAACCTGGGAACTCGAGTTTCCGGAAGAGTTCCCGGAAGACCGTTCCACAGTCCGGAGGATCATCGAACCGCAGTTCGACAACTCGCCCGCCCGCAGCCTCCACCTCCTCCAACTGCGCCCGGACAGCCCGATCCACCCCGCGCCCAAAGATCACCCATGGCGCGGACTGGCTTGTCAGGTCGAACGAAGCCAACTCATCCACCGTTCGTAGAGTTTCACCAGGCCAACGGAGTTCTACCGGATTGTCTGCGCAGCACGGCAGCGGCCAGCTCGGCAGGCGTGCCCGTGGTGCTGTCGACGGTCATGTCGTAGGCCGTCCCGTGGTCGTGAACCATGCTGTAGTGGCCTCGTGCGAGCCCGTTCGGGTTGCGTCGGCCGCGTTCACGCTCTTCTGCCACCGCAAGCGGGCACGTGACGGACACCAGCAGCACCTCCAAGCCCGCCAACGCCTCCATCCACGTCGACAGCAGATCCGGCGTCAGCAGCATCTCGTCGACGACCAGGTCGTCGCCGCCGTGGGCGAACGCCGATGCTGCGGTCTGGGCGGCCTTCAGCATCCGACGACCCACCTCGCCGTAACGGACGACCACCGACGGGTGCCCGTCCGCGTCGCGGCCGGTCCGGTCGTACCAGAAGCCCTCACGGCTGAGCGGACCGTCGCGTCCGCCACCCCAGTTCGGCGGCACCAGGCTGAACAGCGTGTCGATGCCCCAATAGACGACCGGGGTGTCGCTCTCGTCCTGGATCGCCCGCGCCAAGGTCGTCTTGCCCGCACTCGACGTCCCGTTGAGGAGGATCACCCGGCCGGCACGGCTACCCGATCTGCCCATCACTCCCACTACCAGAGGGTGGACGGTCCGGCCACGACCCAGCCGCCGTCGACCGGTTTGACCCAGAAACCCAGTGACACTTCGATCACCCTCCCACCCCAGGTGAGTTCGACGTAGCAGTGGCTGCCGGTGGGACCCCAGGCGAAAGCCCCGAGGTCGAGTTCCCGGAGCCACGAAAGGTCGTCGCCGACCTCGCCGTCGACGCCCGCTCCCACGGAGCCGGCCCACAGCGCCTTGAGCACGTGCGGGACCGAGGCGTGCTCGACAAGCCGCCCGGCCTCGGCCACGTTCCCGGCGCGGAAGAGGGCGAAGTAACGACGGACCACCTCTTCGACGTCACCCACGGCAGGGCGCTCCGTCCAGATCTGCACCGTCGAACTGTAGAGGTCGCCGTCAGGCCAAGTGATCGTGAAAGGCGGTCAGGGGGTGCGACGTCTCCGGTTGGCACCAGCCTGGCGGCGCAGGTGGTCGGTGTGGTCGGTGATGGCACCGATCTGGTCGGCCAGGTCACCGTGGTCGCAGGCGAGGTGGGGCCGGGCGGCGGCCAGCGGGGGCAGCAGGGTGGCGGGGTCGCTGTCGGCCAGGGCCTTGTCGACCTCGTCGGCGTGGGCGCGCGCGGTGGTGCCCAGGTCGTCCAAGTCGCTGACGCGGCCGGCCAGCCGGCGCAGGACGCCGGCGTTGTGACGGGCCCACTCGGCGACCGCGCGGTCGCCCGCCCGCCGGTCGCGCTGGGCGTCCACGCGGGCCTCGCCGGTGGTCTCGCCGGTGCCGGTGGGTTGGAGGCGCAGGTACCGGCGTTCGGCGGCCTGCCTGCTGGCCACGCCGAGCGCCGGGGCGAGTGCCGCCCAACTGGTGCCGTCCAACCGTGCTGCGGAGATCAGCTCGGGCTCCCAGGCGGCGAGGGTGTCGCGCAGCAGCCGCAGGGTCTCCAGGGCCGCCAGCACCTCGGTCGGCGTTCCCCGTCGGGCATCGGCCACCGCAGCGGCGACCGCGCGCATCCCGCTCACCGGATCATCCATGTCATCCCCTCGACGACCAACCACTTGTCATCCTCTGGACGACATGCTACAACAGTGGGGCGTGTTGACGAGACCCCGATCCACGAGGAGGAGGCACCACCGATGTTGATGCGCACCGACCCGTTCCGCGATCTGGACCGCCTGACCCAGCAGTTGCTCGGGACGGTGGCGGGGACCTGGTCGAAGCCCGCCGCCATGCCCATGGACGCCTACCGCGCGGGTGACGAGTTCGTGGTCTGCTTCGACCTGCCCGGCATCGACCCGGACGCCATCGAGCTGGACGTCGAGCGCAACGTGCTGACCGTGAAGGCCGAGCGCCGTCCCCTGCCGTCCGCCGAGCAGGTGCAGGTGCAGGTGTCCGAACGCCCGCTCGGGGTGTTCTCCCGGCAGTTGTTCCTGGGCGACAACCTGGACACCGACCACATCACGGCCGACTACGAGGCCGGCGTGCTGACGCTGCGCATCCCGGTCGCGGAGAAGGCCAAGCCCCGGCGCATCGCCGTGGCGAGCCCACCGCGCGACCAGCGCAAGGAGATCAACAGCTGAGGTGGCCGTCCGGCCGACCCCCGCCGCGTCGACCCCGCAGCGCCGAATCCCGCAGCGCCGACATCGGCAGCGCGGGTCGACGCCCGGACCCCCTCCCCCGGTACCGGGAGCGGTGGCCACCGCCGCCGCTCCCGGCGATCCCCCGCACCCCGGGACGGGCGCACCGCGTCCTCCCGCACTCCCCGGAAGGCATCCACCGGTGACCGTCGCCCTCGCCCCGCCCACCGACCAGCACGCGGCCGTCCACGCCCTGCACCGCTACGTCGGCGACGTCGCCGCCGCACTCGGGGTGGGCCTGGAGAGCTGCACGGTCGACCAGGACTCGCCGGTCTCGGCCTACCTCGCCCTGGACACCCGGCTGCCCACCCACCCGCACCGCGACCTGGCCCTGCTCTGGCACGAGGAGCACGGCTGGTCGGCGGCGATCGAGACGCACTCCGGCGAAGACCTGCTCGTCGTCGACCACCTCGGCGGACCCGACGTCCTACCGCCGCCGCACCGCGTGGCGCGCTTCGTGCAGGACCTGCGGACCGCAGGCCCCCGCCGCACCGAACCACCGCGCCTGCGCACCAGGGGCACCCACGCCGACCTGGCGCGACTCCTGCACCGGTACGCCGAAGTGGCCTAACCCGTCGGGCGCTGCGGTGTCGACGCCGCGACCCGGCGTGCCGGTCGCGGGTCCGGGCCACCGAAGTCGACCACCCGGTCCCAGACCCAGTCGGCCATCGACTCGGCGACGGGCTCGTCGGGTCGCCCGGGTCGGCGCGTGACCACCGCCCCGAACGCGACGACGACCAGGTACGCCCCGGCGTCGTCGGTCATCACCTGCTCCCCCACCTCGTTCTCCGGCCAGTCGGGGTGCCCCTCCGGGTCGGCCTCGATCTCGGTGCACAGGGCGATGATCTCGGTCGCCGACATCAGGCGGAACGGCTCGGCCAGGCCCCAGACGCTGCCGGAGCCGGGCTGCTGGCCGTCGCGCCAGACCACCAGGTCCTCAGCGACGGCGGAGCCGAGCTTGTCGCTGTCGGGCACGTCGGCGAGCGAAACACCCGGGCGCAGCGCGGCACGCAGGTCGGCGGGCATCACGTCGTCCAACGCCGCCAGCGCGGACACCAGGTCGGTGCCGAGCATCCGGTCACGCAGTTGGCGCCACCCCAGCTCGATCACCCCGGTGCGGCGGATGTCCTCCATCGTGATGTCCTTGGCGTGGGCGTTCTCGACGATCCGCAGCATCGTCCGAGCCGTGCCCACCAGCCCGTGCAGCAGTTCTTCCGTCGGGTTCTCGCGCAGCAGTCGCAGACCGAGCTGTTCGGCGTCGGCGAACCGGTACTGCACCAGGTAGGACCAGCCGAGCATCACGGCGACCCAGTGGTTGGCCGCATCGGCCCGGATGGCGTCCTCGGCCGTGGGGACGAACCGGTCGGGCGGCGCGAAGGTCCCCAGCAGGTGCGCCGCGCGCTTGCCGAGCGCGGTGGGGAGTTCGTCCGGGGCCGTCCGGGAGCACAGTGCCACCGCGTCGTCGAGTTGGCGCCACCCGTCCTCGTGCTCCCCGCAGAGCGCTTGGGCGAAGCCCAGCTCCATCCAGTCGTCCCACTCGTCGTGCTCCTCGCCCAGCACGGTGCGCGCCCAGTGCAGCGCTTCGGGGTGATCGTGCTCGGCCAACGCCAGGTGCCGGAGGGCCCGGGCCGCGTTGACGAACTGGTGGTCGCGGCGACCGGCCACCTGGAGGTAGAGGCGCCGGGCCTCACCGGTCTCGCCGCAAACCTCGCGGTGGTTGGCGAGCAGCAGCGACACGCTGCTGCGCTCCGGCTGCGCCGCGAGCACCTGCAACGCCAACTCGGCCACCTTGGGGTGCGTCGGCTGCGCTTCGAACAGCTCCCAGGCCAGGTCCAGGGTCCGCTCCACGGCGTCGTCGGCGGTCGCGCGGCCGGCGTGGCTCACCGCATCCCCCGCTTGACCCGGTACGTCCGGAGCTGGTCGAAGGTGCCGTCGTCGACCCCGTACTCCAGCACCGGTGCCACCTGGTCGAACCAGGACGTCGTGGACGGGACGATGCCGCCGACAGCGGCCAGCACCGCGTCCGTGGTCACCGGCACCAGCGCACCGCTGCTCATAGACTCGACCATGGCCTGTTGCAGCACGGTGGTCGTCAGGTGCGCGAGGTCGGCACCGGAGAACCCCTCCGTGGCCACCGCGACGGCGACCACGTCCACCCCGTCAGCGGGCTTGCCCGCCAACGCGCCCTGGACGATGGCCGCCCTGGCGACCGCGTCCGGCGGCAGCACCAGCACCGTCTTGTCGATCCGGCCCGGTCGGCGCAGCGCGGAGTCGATGTCCCACGGCCGGTTCGTGGCGGCCAGGAAGTAGACCCCGTCGTTCACGCCGGCCACGCCGTCCAGCTCCTCCAGCAACTGCGTGACGAGCATCCGCATCGCCTGCGAGCCGCCGCCACCGGAGGTCCGCCGTCCGCCGAGGGCGTCGAACTCGTCGAAGAAGATCACGCACGGCGCTGCCGCGCGGGCGTTGCGGAACACGCTCTGGATCGCCTTCTCGCTCTCCCCGATCCACTTGCCGAGCAGGTCGGCGAGGGTCACGTGGAGGAAGGACGCTCCGAGGTCGCCGGCGATCGCGCGGGCGATGAACGTCTTGCCGCAGCCGGGTGGTCCGTACATCAGCAGGGACCCGCCCGGCTTCTGCCCGAACGCCGCCGCCAGCTCGGGGTTGCGCAGCGGAGCCAGGAACGCGGTGTCCAGGTGCCGCTTGACCTCGGCCAGGCCCGCGACGTCGGCCAGCGTCACCGCCGGGCGTTCGGTGTCCCACAGCGACGCCGCAGCACCGCCGTCCTGACGGTCCTCGGAGGACGGAGCGGGAATCGGCCCGCTCCTTCCCGACCGTGCTGTCGGGGCGGACGACGCGGCCGGGGGCGTGGTCTCGGCGGGCGGCAGCGGGTTCGACGTGCGCAAGCGCGCCGCCATCAATCGGGCGCGCAGCAGGCGCACCCGCGCCGGGTCACCACCGAGGGCCTCGAACGCCCCCAGTTCGGCGGCGGCGCGCTCCGGGTCCTGCCCCAGCAGCAGCGTGACGAAGTCCTCGCGCAGAGCCAGGTTGCCGGGGTCGGCCTCCACCTCGCGCGCGATCACCTCGACGAAGCCGTCCCCCTGGTCGGCACCGCTCACCGCCCGGCTCCTTCGACCCAGCCCTTGAGCAGGGCCAGGTTCGCCAGCGGGATGTGGTGACCGAGCCGAGGGTGGTCCAGCGTCACACCGAACACGCCGGCCGCGCTGAACGAGGCGACGTAGTCGATCGCAGCGGGCGTCGGCACGCTGAACAACGGTGCCGCGTCGGCCAGCCCGAGGGTGCGTGCGGCTTCACCCGCCCGTGCGGCGCTGCTGTAGAGGCAGATCATCGGTCCCTGCTCGGCGGCCACGGCATAGGGGCGGGGCTGGTCGGCCGAGCCCCGCGCGAGGAAGAACCAGCGCTCCAGCGCGGTCGTCTGCCGCCACAGCGCGATCTGCGCCGCCAGGTCTCCTGCGGGCGCTGCTCTGACCGCCGCGTCGAGGCGGTCGATCTCGGCGACTGCCTCTGGGGTGTTGTCTCCGGTCATTCGGCTTTCTCTCGACTCGGCTGTCCACAGTGGCGGTTGCGACCCGGGACGGCGGGGTCGTCAGTGCGGAGCCGGACAGGGTTGTTCTCGACAGTCGATCTCGCGGCCACCACGCTAGTCGAGCGGTGGACCGGTCGTGTCGGTCGTTCGCACCACACCGCCGTGGTCGCGGGACGCGGGGATGCTCAGGGCGAGCAGCGCCGTGTCGTCCTCCACACCGTCGCCGAAACCGGTGAGCAGCGCCGTCAACGCGTCGATGACCTCGGACGCGGTGCCCGCCCGCGACTCCGCGAGGAAGTCGAGCAGCTCCTCCTCGCTGTAGCGCTCGCCGCCGGTGCCGGCCGGGCGGGCTTCGGTGAGGCCGTCGCTGTAGAGCAGCAGGGTGTCGCCCGCCGCGAGGCGCACCGAGACCTCGGTGAACTTCGCGCCGGGGACGGCACCGACGAGCATCCCGCCCTCGGTGTGCAGGAACTCCGCCGCACCGTCGGCGCGGATCACGACCGCCGGCGGGTGCCCGCCGCTGACCAGGGTGATCGCGCAACCCGTGTGGTCGGGGACGAGCGAGCCGTAGATGACCGTGCAGAAGCGGGTGCCGCCGCCGCTGTACTGCTGGAGCAGCACCGTGTTCAGGTTGTCCAGCACCCCGACCGGTTCGGCGTCGTACACCGAGGCGGCGCGGAGGGTGTACCGCGCCAGCGACGTCACCACGGCGGCCTCCGCGCCCTTGCCGGAGACGTCACCGAGGAAGAAGCCCCAGGTGTCACCGGTGAGGGGGAACAGGTCGTAGAAGTCGCCACCCACCTCGTCGACCGAGGCCGGGTGGTAGTAGGCGGCCACCTCCATCCCCGGCACGGTCATCAGCACGGGCGGCAACAGGGTCCGTTGCAGCGTGGACGCGAGCCGCCGCGCCCGGTCACGTCCGGCATCGGACTCCCGGCGTGCGCGCAACAACTCGCGTTCGTACGCGCGGCGGTCGCGGGCGTCGAAGATCGTGGTGCGGATCAGCTGCGCGGCACCGTCGTCGCCCTTCTTCACCTTCGACGTCACCAGCACCGGCAGCCGCGTCCCGCCGGCGGCCTTCAGCTCCAGCGCGAGACCGCCGGCCTCGCCGTGCATCGCCAGCATCGGCCCGATGTGGGTCTCGTAGTAGATCCGGCCGCCGACCGTCAGCAGGTCGCCGAAGCTCCGCCTGCCGACCAGCTCGTCACGCCGCAGCCCCAGCCAGCCGAGCAGGGTCCCGTTGACCTTGGCGATGGTGCCGTCCATCAACGTGGAGAGGTAGCCGCACGGGGCGTTCTCGTACAGGTCTTCGACGCTGTCCTCCAGCAGGGCGGAGAACGACGCGCCGACGCCGTTGTCGTCGTCGGCGCCCCTCGCGTCCTCCACCCCGGACATCATCGGGCGCCGGCGAACGCCAGGATCGCCGCAGCGGTCGCTTCGGGAGCGCTCAGCTGAGGGCAGTGCCCCGTCGCGTCCAGCGTCACCAGCTCGCTGCCGGCGATCCGGTCGTGGACGAACCGGCCGACCTCCTGCGACGCGATGGCGTCCTGCGCGGTCTGGACCACGAGCGTCGGCACGGAGACCTCCGGCAGGTCCGCGCGGTTGTCGGACAGGAACGTCGCCTCGGCGAACACCCGGGCGACCTCCGGGTCGGTGCGGCAGAAGCTCTCGGTCAGCTCGCCGCCCAGTTCGGGGCGGTCCGGGTTGCCCATGATCACCGGCGCCATCGTCGCCGACCAGCCGAGGTAGTTCGAGTCGAGCGACTCCAGCAGCTCATCGATGTCGGCGCGGCTGAACCCGCCCCGGTAGTCCCCGTCGTCCAGGTAGCACGGGGACGGCGTCAGGAGCACCAGCTTCGCGAACCGGTCCGGCTCGCGGTTCGCCGCCAGCACCGCGATCATCGCCGACACCGAGTGCCCGACCAGCACGACGTCCCGCAGGTCCAGCTCCGCGCAGATCTCCAGCACGTCCTCGGCGTAGGCGTCCAGCGCCGAGTACCGCTGCGCCGACCACGTCGACGCGTCCGACCGACCGCACCCGACGTGGTCGAACAGCACGACCCGGAACCGCTCGGCCAGCGCCGGCACGACCAGCCGCCACAGGTGCTGGTCACAGCCGAAGCCGTGCGCGAGCAGCAGGGTCGGCTCGTTCCGGTGGCCGAGCACGGTCACGTTGTTCCTGGCGGTCACGTCCACCGTGCACATCTTGCCGGCGGTTCCGCTCCCGGCAAGTGAGCCCCGCCCTCCCACACGGTGGCGCATCGTCCGCACCCACCGCTGCGACCTGGCCTTTCCAGGTCTATCCGTCATCGGGACCGTCAATTCGACACGGGGCAGCTCACGTCGGCCCACACGACCTTGCCGGTCGCGGTCGCGTCGAAGCCCCAGGAGAGGGCGAGCTGGTCCACGAGCACCAGACCACGTCCCCGTTCCCCGCCCAGCCGCGAGACGCCCACCTGCGGGAGGTTCGCCCGGTCCCCGTCCTCGACCTCGATGTGCATCACCGACGACACCGAGCACAACCGGATGGCGATCGGCGGGTGCCCGTGGTCGTAGGCGTTGCTCACGAGTTCCGTCACCAGCAGCTCGGCGTCCTCCACGCACTCGTCCTCCAGGTGCGCCATGGCACCTCGGACCGACTGCCGCAGCTCGCGCAGGGGAGGCGTCTCGGCCCCGGTCAGGCTGACGTCCAACACCACCTCGCCGCGCTCGTGGGAAGAGCCGACCATGAGTCCCTCCAGAGCATCGTCGCGCAGGCGCGGTCCTCTACGGGTACCCGAGCACGGCCGTCCGACACGCACGACTGGCTCCCTGGTGCCCGTGCCGGCGGTGTCCTCCCCCACTCCGCTACGGGACGGTGCTCTCCGTGCCGCGATCGACACCGAGCGTGGCGATCAGGTCTTCGTGGAGTTGGAACCACACCCGGTGGCAGGAGTCGATGTTCGTCCTGTCCACCCAACCGCGGTCTCCCTCCCGCGCCCGGCGGAGGGCCGCCGCGAAGCGGGTGTCGTAGCCGTCGAACCTCGTCAACACCCCGGTGAGGCGACCGCAGAGGGGAGGGAGTTCGTCGTCGAGGGCGGCGAGTTCCGCCAGGATGCGCCCATCCCAGGTCGTGTCGACGTGGTCGTTGGGTGCGAACCGTTCCTCGGCGGTCGGCCTGATCTGCCAGTCGGTGACGGCGCGGAGCAGCCGGGCGTTGAGCGGGAGGAAGTCGCGGTGGACGGCCGCGATCCGGTTCTCCGGGTCGGCACTGCCGCGTTCGACCGCGAGTCGGCGCTCGTTCTCGGCCTTGCCCGCGTCGGTGAGCGACCAGCCGCCCAGGTCGGCGAACTCGACGTGCTGCACCCAGCCCTCGCGTTCCGCTCCGCGCAGGACGCGCAGAGCCTCGTCCAGGTCGGTTCGGGCGCGCGCGGCGATTTCGGCGCTGTTCGCGAAGCCCAGGAGCCGTACCGCGTGCAGGACGAGCAGCTCCGGCGTCGATCGGCGGGTCATGACTGCTTGTCCTGCCTGGCGCTGAGGCGGGTGACGTACTGCTGGCACGCCTGCGGGGAGTGGAAGCCCATCGCGTCCGCGATCTGCGCCCAGGTCAGGCCCTCGCTCCGGGCCGTGAAGAGCAGCCCGACCTCCACGCCCTCGACCTCCGCCCGCGCCGCCGGCAGCAGCGCAAGGGCGCTGAGCAGTTCGTCGCGGTCGAGGTCCGCCGACCGCCAGAGCGCGTACTGCGTCAGGTCCAGCGCCGTCGGTGGGACCGGATCAGGCCGCCACGGACGCCGCTCCAGCCGGTCGGCGCCCAGCGCCATGAGCCGGTCCCGGGCATCGCGCTCGCGTTGGCCCTTCGCCTGGTCGGCGCTCCCGGCTCGGTCCAGGTCGTGCTTGCGCTCCATGCCACCCACCCTGCTACCTTCAACATAATGTTGTCAATGTTTTGTTGATGGACGGTGTGATGCTGACGAGGCTTTCCGACGCGACCCGCTCGACCTGCGGAGGCAAGGCGGCAACGCTGGGCGTGCTGCGTCGCCACGGCGTCCCGGTGCCTGACGGCTTCGTCGTGCCCGTCGGCGAACAGCACACCGACTCCGGGCAGGCACTCCGCACGGCCGTGGCGCGGGAACTCCACCGGCTGGGTGATCCGGTGGTGGCGGTCCGTTCGTCCGCAGCCAACGAGGACACGGCGGGTGCTTCTGCGGCGGGCCAGTACGAGAGCGTCATCGGCGTTCGGGGAGCACGTGACGTGTGCGAGGCGATCTCGGTGTGCCGGGCGTCCGCCCGCGCCCCGCGAGTGGCCGACTACCGGAAACGGACCGGTGGCAGCCCGCACTCCGCTGCCGGCATGGCCGTTCTCGTGCAGCGCGTGATCCAGGCGCAGGTGTCGGGCGTTCTGTTCACGCCCTGGCAGCCAGGCGATCCGACCCGCATCGAGGCGTCCTGGGGCCTGGGGATCGCCATCGTGAGCGGAACCGTCACCCCCGACCGTTATGAGGTCGCACCGGACGGGTCCATCGGGTGCACGATCGGCAGGAAGGAGCTCCGTGCCGACCCGGGCCACTCCGGCGTCGTCACGAGCGTTGTCGCACAACGGACTCGGACCGCACGAACCCTGGACGACGACACGACAACGGCCCTGGCGAACCTGGGACACCGGATCGCCGCCGTGCTCGACGGCCCGCAGGACATCGAATGGGCCGTTGTGGACGGTGAGGTGTGGATCGTGCAATCGCGCCCGATCACCGCTGCACTCCCCGCGATCCCCGCTCCCGAGGCGGCCACGTCCTCCCCGGCGTTGAGGGGAACACCGGGTTCCCACGGGGCCGTCACCGCACCCGCGCGAATCGTGCGCGGCCCGTCGGGCTTCCGCGCTGTCCGCCCCGGTGAGGTCGTGGTCTGCCGGTACACCGACCCCGCGTGGACACCGCTGTTCACCATCGTCTCCGGGGTCGTGACCGAGACCGGCGGTTCCCTCTCCCACGCCGCGATCGTGGCCCGGGAGTACGGGATCCCCGCCGTGCTGGGCGTCGCGGACGCCACGACCCGCATCCGGACCGGTGACCGGATCGCCCTCGACGGCACAGCCGGAACCGTCACCGTCCTCTGATCCCCCACCACGCCGAGGAAGGAGACCGGGAGGTCCGCACGCGCTGTGCACCCTCCCGATGCGCTCATGGCAACCAGGCACCTCTACATCGCCCGGCACGGCGACGCCGACGCGTTCGGCACCTTGACCGACACCGGCCGCGAGCAGGCCCGACTCCTGGGCAAGCGCCTGGCGCACCTCCCCATCACCGCCGTCTGGCACTCGCCACTGCCAAGGGCAGCCGACAGCGCGCGGCAGCTCAACATCCTCCTCAGCGGGAGCGCACCCGTGGCCGAGGCCCCGGAACTGATCGACCACGTGCCCTACGTGCCGCCCGTCGCAGAGATCCCGCAACCGTGGAAACCGTTCTTCGACGGCTACGACCCCGAGGAAGCCGCTGCCGGGAACAAGATCGCGCAAGCACTCACCGCGCGGTTCGCCACCGCACCCGAAGGCGACATGGACGTGCACGAGGTGCTCATCACCCACGCGTACCCCATCGCCTGGCTGATCCGCGACGCCCTCCAGTCCCCGCCCATCCGGTGGCTCGGCCTCGACAGCGCCAACGCCGCGCTCACCGTCATCGAGCACCGGCCCGGGACGCCGCCCACCATCGTCATGGTCAACGACCTGAGCCACCTGCGCCCCGACCTCCGCTGGACCGGCTTCCCCCCGACCACACGCCCCTGACCGCGCGTCACCACGACTTCACCACCGAGCGCAGCAACGACGCCCGTCCGTGGCACCGCGAGATGGGTCAATGGACCCATGCGCCGACTTCTGCTCTCCTTGACCGCCCTGCTCCTCGTCGCACCGGCCGCGCACGCAGCCGACGACCCGTTCGACTACCTGGAAATCAGGAGCGTGGGCAAGCCCGCCTCGGTGCTCACGGCGGACCCGGGCGGCCTGGTCACGCTGCGCCCCGGGAACGGCGCACCCGGTCAGCAGTGGCGGATCTTCCCCGCGGACACCGACCCGTACGTCACGGTGCTGGTCAAACCGGCGGTCGACTGCCTGACGGGCTACGAGCCCCAGGACGTCCGGATGCTCCGCTGCATCGGCGCGCAATCCCAGACCTGGGCGAAACGCGTCCGGCCGGAAGGCTCGTTCGCGCTGGAGAACAGCGTCCACCCCGACACGTGCCTGACGGCGATGCGCCCGGCCGCCCGGGTCGAGCTCACCCCGTGCAACGGCACACCCGACCAGCTCTGGATCGCCAAGCCCGTGAACCGCTGACACGACCGGAGGCCGCCACGTCGAACGCGGCGGCCTCCGGTGGTCACGTCAGCCGTCAGTGCTGACCGGGGCGGGCGACGTCGCCGCGCCACGCACCGGTCTCCTGCCCGTCGCGGTGCTCGATGAAAGTCTTGAACCGCTGCATGTCGCCCTTGACCTTGCGGTCCAGGATGCCCAGCTTGTCGGCGACGTTCTCGACGAAACCGTCGGGGTCGATGTCCATCTGCGCGGTCACCCGCGTGGTGGTGTCGTCGATGCGGTGGAACGTGATCACACCCGCGTGCGTGGGCCCGGAGTCGGAGGTCCACGCGACCCGCTCGTCCGGGTGCTGCTCGGTGATCGTCGCGTCGAACTCCTTCGTCACCCCGGCGACGGAGATCTTCCAGTGCGTGTGGGTGTCGTCGATCTGCCGGATCTCCTCCACCCCGTCCATGAACCGGGGGAAGGACTCGAACTGGGTCCACTGGTTGTAGACGGTGGAGACGGTGGCCTTCACGTCGACGGACTCGGTAATGGTGCTCATCGAACAGAACTCCCGTTCATGTCGGACGTTGAGGGCGTTCGGGGCCGGTGGCCATCCACCGGATGTTCGACCCCGACGTACTCAGGCATACCCCCTGCCGTTGCCACGAAACGGCGATCACTGCACGCCACCCGATCAGGCAGCGACAATCACCTTCCTCGGTGAACGAGGGCGGGCAAGCAGCAGACCGTCACCACGGCGCACGCCTTCCGACGTCAGGCGTCCCGCTCCTCGTCCACCGGCACGGATCGGACCACCTCGTCAAAGGACTCGTAGACGCCTTCGGGGATGGAACGCAGTGCGTGGACGGTGTCCTCATCGGCGTTGTTGCGCGACGCGTGGTCGGCCAACTGCTCCTTAGCGGCCGGATACCCGACATCGCCCAGAGCGGTGCGCAGCCGGTCTGTCGTGGTCGTACTGTGCATAGCCGTTCCTCTCAGGTAGAAGAGCCTGCCCACGACATACCCCTGTGCCGCCGCCCCAATCGCGCCACCGGCGGCCACGCCCGTTTCACAGGCCCATTCGCACGCGAGGACGCACCTTCCGCCGCGTTCGCCCTCCGGGCCGGGCCGGCGTGGGACGGCCGGAAGGGGTCGGGTGGCCGGGCGCGCGCACCGTCCGTCGACGGCGGAGCACCCGGTGCGCCAGTACCGTCCGCACGTGCGGCGACGCGGAGAACACCACGGCGGCGAACACGGTGGCGATCAGGGTCAGAGTTCCCGCCAGCACCAGCGTTTCGGGGGCCCCGAGGCGTTCGCACAACCACCCCAGCAGCGGCGCACCGACCGCACCCGCCGCCGCGCCGACCGAGTTGTTGACCGCCACCAGGCGACCGCGCATCCCGTCGGCGTTGTCCAGTTGCAGACGGGTGCTCATCGTCGTGTCGATCACCACGGCGCCCGCCGCGATCGGCACCAGCACCAACGCGAACCCCAGCGCACCCGGCACCAGACCACTCGCGGCCTGCAAGACGCTCGTCACGGCGGCCACCACCAGCAGCAGCCGCACGCTCAACGTGCGCCGCGCCGACGCCGCGAGCCCACCCAGCACGGTGCCCACCGCGAACACCGTGGACAGCACTCCGTAGCCCGACGCGCTGTCGCTCATCGCCGCCATCGTGACCTGGTAGTTGCGGCCCAGGCTGGACAGCACGAACCCCAGCGCGAAGAGCAGCAGCAGCCGCCCGGAACCGCCGATGTAGCGCAGGCCCGCCCGCACACCCGCCTGCTCACGCGGACTGCCGGCCAACGGGTGCAGCTCACCACGCCGGATGGTGAGCACGGCCGCGATGACGGCCACGAAGCTCACCGCGTTGATCAGGAACAACACCGGCGCACCCAGCACCGCAGCGAGCACTGCGGCGCTGCTCATGCCGAGGATGCGGCCGGTCGAGCTGAGCACGGAACCGAGCGCGAGCGCGTTGCCCAGGTCCTCCCGGGGCACGACCTGGCTCCCGAACCGCGCCAGCGCCGGCCCGTCGAACACCGACACCAGCCCGGCGGCGGCGGTCAACGCGAAGATCACCTGCATCGGCTCCCGCCACCACACCGCGAGGGCGAGCGCGACGGCCAGCAGGACGTGCAACGCCTGGCACGCCACGATCACCCGGAGCACCGGCACCCGGTCGGCGAGCGCACCCGCCCACGGACCGAGCAGAACTGCGGGCAGCGTGCCGACGAGCACGGAGAGCCCGACGGAGGCGGCGGAGCCGGTGCGCTCCATCACCACCCAGTTGAGGCCGATCAACTGCATCCACGAACCGGTCACCGACACGAGGTCGGCGAAAGCCCAGCGACGGAAGTTTCGGCCGCGCAGCGCGCGGAACATCAAGAACTCCAAGGAAACGAATCCGGGGCCGATGGCCCTCCGGGTGAACCCCGTACACGCTAAACGTCGGTTCTCGGAAAATATGCGTCTCGGGCAGGTGAATTGCTTCACGTCACATGCGGTGCGGCAAGCGCTTCACACCGTGCCGCCACGGCGGTCGTGGCGACGGAGTGAGGCAGTCGCCGCCATCAGCGGCTCACAGTGATCTCCCGCTCCACGCGCGACAACTTCTCTGGATTGCGGACGTGGTAGGCACCGGTGACGAAGCCGTTCTCGACCCGCACCGCCAGCACGCCGTCGATCTCCCCTCCGATGCGGATGAGCAGCGCCGGGCCGCCGTTGACCTGCACCGGCTGGATCGACCGGTCCGCGTCGCGCTTCCACCAGCCGACCGCCAGCAGGCGGGCCACTTCGTCCGCGCCCACGACGGGCCGCAGCAGGGCGTGCTTGACCCCACCGCCATCGCTCAGGGCGACGACGTCGGGTGCCAGGACGTCGAGCAGGCCCTGCAAGTCACCGTTCTCGACCGCCGACCGGAAGGCGTCCAACGCCGCCCGGTGCTCGGCCGGGGAGCCGGTGCCGCGCGGTCTGCGCGCGGCGACGTGCGCCCGTGCCCGGTGGGCGATCTGACGGGTTGCGGCCGGGGTCTTGTCGACGGCTTCCGCGATCTCGTCGTAGGACAGGTCGAACACCTCGCGCAGCACGAACACCGCCCGCTCGGTCGGCGCGAGGGTTTCCAGCACCAGCAGCATCGCCATCGAGACGCTCTCGGCGAGTTCGACGTCCTCGGCCACGTCCGGGGAGGTCAACAGCGGTTCGGGCAGCCACGGGCCGACGTAGGACTCCTTGCGCCGAGCCAGCGTCCGCAGCCGTTTGAGCGCCTGCCGGGTGGTGATCCGGACCAGGAACGCGCGCGGGCTCAGCACCGTGGCCAGGTCGACGCCCACCCAGCGCAGCCAAGTCTCCTGGAGGACGTCTTCGGCATCGGTGGCCGAGCCGAGCATCTCGTAGGCGACGGTGAACAGCAGGTCGCGATGGGCCACGAACGCCTCGGTGGGCGCGTCCACCCCGTGGGTCGCGTGGCCCTCGCCGGCGGTGCCCGGCGCTTGCTCGCCCACCGCTGGTGCTTGCCTGTCCGTTCGCGACCGTGCCATGCCCATACGATCCCGGCTCGCACCGCTCTGTGACACCCACGGTCGGTGGTTCCCGTCACATCGCCGGGTTGTCACAACGGCCAGTTCGCCGGGATCTCCTGCTCGTACCGAAGCAACACCTACGAGCCAGGAAGTCCGATCATGACACCAGACAAACCGACCGGCCTGCGGTCGAGGATGCCCAGCCCCCTCCGGTTCGTCCCCGAGATGGCGCCTGTGGCCGAAGCCCTGCACAACGTCCTCAAGAACGGCGCGGTGCCCCCGACGACGGTGAGCCTGTTGCACCTGCGCGCCGGGCAGATCCTCGGCAGCACGTACTTCACCGTCCGGGAGACCGGAAACCTCCGCAGGACCGGCGAGCCAGAGGAGCGCATCACCGCCGTCTGCACCTGGCGGGATGCCACCTGCTTCACCGACGCCGAACGGGTCGCGCTGGAGCTGGTGGAGGCCGTCCTCACGCCGAACCCGCTCGGCGAACGCGTCTCCGAAGAGCTCTATGCCAGGGCATCCGTCCACTACGACGACAAGGCGCTCTGGACACTCATCATGGCGATCGCGCACATCGGCTTCTTCACCCCCGCCGCGCTCATCGCCAAGCCGATCCCCGGTATGCCCCCCGGCCGGAACTACAGCGAGTGAGGAAGGCGATGAGCATGAGCAGGTTCGCGGTGGCCGGAGCGACCGGGCGGCTCGGCCGCCACGTCGTCGACGTCCTGACCGAACGAGGACACGAAGTCGTGCCGGTGGCCCGGGCCACCGGCGTGGACATCATCACCGGCGAGGGCCTGACCGAGGCGCTCACCGGGGTGGAGGTCATCGTCGACGTCGCCTCGTGGCACTCCTCCGACCAGGAGGCGGCGACGGAGTTCTTCCGCACATCGGCCCACAACCTCCAGGAGGCCGGGCGTGCGGCAGGGGTCGGCCGGATCGCCGTGGCGTCCATCATCGGCGTCGACAAGGCCACCGCCGGCTTCATCGCCGCGAAGAAGGTCCACGAAGAACTCCTGCTCTCCGGCCCGATCCCCGTCCGCATCCTGCGCGCCGCGCAGTTCCACGAGTTCGTCGGTCAACTCCTGGACTGGCAGCAGGGCGACGTCGCCCACGTCCCGGCTCTGCCCACCCAGCTCGTGGCCTGCCGCACCGTGGCCGAAGCACTGGTCGACCTGGCCACCGACCAGGACGCGCCCACCCCGGGAACACCGATCCCCGAGATCGCCGGGCCCCGCCGGGAGATCCTCGCCGAGGCGGCCCGCCTCCTCGGTACCCGCCGGGGCGTCGAGGTCGTCCCCGTCGACGGCTCCGGCATCCCCGACGCCGAGATCGCCGCCGAGGGCGGATTCCTGCCCGGTCCGCACGCCACGCTCGCCGGACCCACCTTCCGGGAGTGGCTCGACACCCGCTCCTGACCGGTCGCGCGGCACGGCTCCGTCCTCCCGACGGGGAGGCGGAGCCGTGGTCGGTCGTGAGCAGACGCTGCCGGTGGTCCCTGCCAGAGCAGCAGCGGCCGGGTCAGAGCCAGTCGGCTTCGATGCCGCGAGCGCGCAGCATCTCCAGCGCTTCTTCGTTGCCCGTGAAGAGCAGCGTCATCGACTTCAGGTTGGGGAAGTGCTGCACGTCCGCGAACTCGTCCACGTCGAACAGATCGTCCTCACCGTCCCAGTTCGGCGCGATCTGGAGGTAGATGTCGTTGCCGCCGTCCATCTCGATCTCGGTGACCTTCTCCGCCAGCTCGACGGGGACCTCAAGCGCCTCGAAGTAGGCGAGGGCCTCGGGCACCGCCTCGACGCTCGCGGCGTCGTAGGTGAAGCCCTGCTCGGCGGCGTGCACGGTCAGGCGGAACTTCGGCAGGAGGCCCTGGTTGTACATCAGTTCCTGGACCACGGCGAGCTTGAAGTTGAGGTCGGTGAACTGGATCGACTGGCTCATGCCCGAACCATATAAGGCGGGTACGACATCGCCGTCCCAGCGTCTCCACCGCGTCGACGTCCGACCACGTTCACTGCGAGGTCGAAGTGTCCGCTCGGTACACACGGCTGTCCTCGACAAGTGGTGTCGCTCTGTGCCGCACCTGACCGAACGGTGCGGTGTCCATGTCGATGATGCGGGCAACCAGCGAACCATCGGACGCCAGTGCGGACCAGGTCGCGGTGGGTCCGGTCCAGTGCAGCTGTATCCCGTCCGGGTACAGGCTCGCCAGCTCCGCGTCGCTCGCCGGAATCTCCAACTCGATGCGGCGCACGCGCGTGGGGATGATCACTTGGTGCACGCCGTCCACCACGTGGAGGGCTTTGGTCCTGGCGAGAGCGTCGAGCAGCAGACTGGGGATCGGAAGTTCGGCGAACACCTCGGGCAGCCCGTCGACATCCGGCTGCCACAGGGCGGTCGCGCCGAGGTCGTGCGTCTCCCGGTTCCGAGTCGGCCGGAACGGGCCTGCCAACCGCACGCGCGATTCGTCCCCGTAGTAAGGGTCGTGGACCGGCTCCGCGTTCGGGGCACGCCACCACCCGGTTCGCGTCGCCTGGGGCGGGGGCGGGAGGTCCGTGTCCACTGTGGCACGGAAGTGCTCCTGCTCCTTGAGCAGACGTCCGTCCGGCGTCGTCACGCGGGACAGCAGGCGGACCAGGACCGCGCCACCGGGGACTCTCGCAGCTTCAACGGCGTATTCACGCGCCTTCCGACCACGCACCCACACCGGGAAGCGGATGTCCCGGAAGGACCGGACAGGAACGCCCGGGGCGAAGTGCCCGGCCGCTTCGGCAGCGATCGCAACGAGCATCGTGCCGGGCAACGTCGGCACGCCGTCCACCAGGTGGTCGGCGAGGTAGCGCTCGGTCCCCGGGTCCACGGTGAGCCGCCAGGTCGCCCGGTCACCCCGCTGCGCGAGAGGTTCGCGCAGGAAGTGCCCGGCCCGGCCGTGGCGCAGGAAGCCGGGGAACAGTCGCGCCGACGACCGGTGGTCGTGCTCCCCGATGAACGTCACCAGGGCGTCACGCGGAGACCGTTGCGCCAGTTCGGCGAGGAAGTGCGTGACGCCCTCGTCCTTCGACATGTCCGACGAGTGCCGGGCGCGGTCCAGGAAACCTCGTGCCAACTCTTCGGCGGCGAGGCCGACCTCCTTCCAGATCGCCCAGGCAATCGTGTGCTCGTCGTGGCCGTGAACCGCTTGCCCGTGCTGCGCGGCGTGGGCCAGGAAGTCGTTGGCGGACGAGTAGTCCACTTCGCCCGGGTGGCCGACCAGCCCCGTCACCGAGCCGAAGTTGCACCACAGCCGGACGTCGGGGAAAGCCTGCCTGAGGTTGCGGTAGCCCTCGACCTTGACGTCGCGGACCAGCCGGAACGACGCGAGGGTCTTCCGTTCGAGGTCGGCGGGCCGGTGCAGGCCGACGCCGTTGATCAGCAGGTCGATCGCGTCGTGCTCGGCGGCGACGGTCGCGGCGGCCCGCCGCACCGCCTCGGCGTCGGTGACGTCGACCGGGAGGTACCGCACCGCCTTGGCACCGAGCCGTTCCCGGAGCCGGGCGACCGTGCAGGCCGTCTCCCGTGCCCGGACGAGACGGTCGAACTCCCGGTTGAGATCGGCGATCGGACGCGGGTCGGTGCCGCCGGCCCGCTCGGCGATGAAAGCCGCCCGGTGCCGCTGCAAGTCATCATCCGGTGCCGCGAGCAGTTCCGGTGGCACCTCGTCGGGCTGTGATGAACCGAGGAGCCAGACGGTCAGCGGGATGTCCCGGGCGAGCGCTTCGACCACTGCGGCGGTGATCCCGCGTGCGCCGCCAACGGCCACCACGACCGATCCCGGGCGCAACGGGAGCGTTCCCGTCGTGCCCGTGACCGGGGTGATGCGTTGCCGATGGCGCACACCGCGCTGGTGGAGGGTGACCGGCAGCCCACCGCGCAGGACGAGTTCGGTTGCCAGTTCTTGCAGTGCACCCACCGGATCGGCGTCGGTGATGGTGGTGTGCGAGGCACAGCCCGGAAGCTCCCACGCCATGCTCTTGACGAATCCGGTGAACAGCCCGGTGTGCGGCGCGGGCACACCAGCGGACAGCTCGTCCAGGACCGCAACGCCGATCGACCCACCGTCGCCCAGCGTCCGGTGGTTGCGTTGCACGGCAAGGAAGAGCACCTCGTGCAGGCGCAGGGCGGACGGAGGTGCCACGTCCTGCCCCGCCCGCGCCACGATCACCCGCAGGTGCCGGAGCGAGCCGGGCAATCGGTCGACAGCGGTGACGGGATCTTCGTTTCCACGCAGGACGAAGACGGAAGCCGTGGGGTCGAGCAGGCCCGCCGTCACCTCGTCAGTGAGAATTGCATCCGGCGCGGACGACGGCTCCGGCGTGCGCTCCGAGGCCGGATGGCGTTCCCAGAACGTCACGTGACGCGCGGTGGTCGCTCCAGGAGTAGCAGCCGGGGTGGTGGTCGCTCCGGTGCCGGCCGCCGGGGCCGTGACCGGGGTGAAAGTGATGGCGGGTGCCTCGGAGAGCGTTCCGGTCTGATCACGGGCCACCAGCTCGACCAGGTCGACGGCACCCTCAGCGGCCGAGTACGTGCGCCGGCGCGGCCGACGCGTGGCGGATGCACGCCCGTGCAGGTCGGAGGAGAGCGTGCCCACGACCGGCCAGCCGTGCCGCGCCGCGTCACCGGACCTCGCCAGTGCGAACAGGAACGCGCCCTCGGCGAGTTCGCCCGGTCGCGCCCCTGCACAGCTCGCGGCCTCGTCGGTCGTGGCACCGTTGAGCGCCAGCACCAGCGCGAGGTCCACCTCCCGCGTGGACAGGTACCGGATCGCGGTGTGCACGGCGAACTGGGTGGACGACGTCCCGGCGTCCAGGGTGACGGCGGGCCCGTGGAGGTCCAGGTGGGCGGCGATGCGCGCCGGCACCACGTTCGGCATGTGCCCCGCGAGCGTGTCTTCGTTGGTGGGCGGTCGTTCCCGGCGCAGGGCGGCGACAGCGTCCGCGACTGCGCGCGCCCAGTGGTCGGGCCTCAGGCCGTCGAGCGTCACCGGCAGATCGGTCAAGTCGTGGCGGTAAGCGCGCATCGTGACGTCGCCCAGCACATCCGGCGGGCCGCTGTGCGCGGTGAAGACACCGATCGTCTCGGTGAGTCCGCCCCACAGCGCGCCGTGCTCGGCGGCGAACCGGTGGGCCACCGCGAGTGCCATCAACTGGGTCCGGTCGACGGTCCGCACGGTGATCGGGGTCAGCCGCCCGGCCCCGGCGGGCAGCTCGGGGTGCGCGGGGCCGAACGAGGCGTCGGACAGGGCGAGCCCGGCGCGGGCCCTGGCGAGGACGTCGTGCGACGAAGGCGAACCGGGCAGGTGGGCGGACCAGGCGACGAGCACGACACCGTCGTCGTCCCGGGCCGGCCCGGAGCGCGGTACCGCCTGTCCCGCACGGGGTTCGTCGCGGACGATCTGGTAGGCGTTCGTCCCACCGAAGCCGAAGGCCGCGACACCGACCGCGCGCGGGCGGTCCGGCCGAGTGGCGAAGGCGACCGGCGTCCGGGGGACGGTGACCTTGGCGTCCCGCAGTTCGGCGCGGACGTCACCGATCGGGTTGTGGGCCGGCACCACGTTGTTGCGCAGGCCGAGGATCGCGTGGATCAGCGACACCGTCCCGGCCGCCCACCCGGTGTGCCCGAGCACCGCCTTGGTGGACGTGCACAGGTGGCCCCGGGTGGTCAGGCTCCCGTTCAGCACACCGATTTCCACTCCGTCGCCGGTCGGGGTGCCCGTGGCGTGCGCGACGCACCAGTCGAGGTCGTCGACGGCGATCGCGCCGGCCTCGCACGCACGGCTCAGCGCCCGCTGCTGCCCGCTCGCGCTCGGTGTGAAGACGGCCTTGCCCCTGCCGTCCGAGGCCGCGCCGAACCCGCCGAGGACCGCCAGCACCGGATCACCGTCACGACGCGCCTTGGCCAGGCTCTTGAGCACGACTGTGGCGGCACCCTCCGCGAACAGGGTGCCGTCCGCGTCGTCGCCGAGCGAACGCACGTGACCCAGGCGGCTCAGGCCGCCGAGCTTGGAGAACTCCACGCAGTTGCGGATGGTGAGGTTCTGGACGCCCGCGCACACCGCGACGTCGACGTCACCGGCGAGGAGGGCCTTGGCGCCCAGGTCCACCGCGTACAGGCCCGACGAGCAGGCGGTGTCGACGCCCACGACCGGCGTCGACTCGGGGAGCAACCCGGCGATCGACGCGCGCAACGCCTCGTGCGGCGCGTGAGCGCGGAGGTGGTCCGAGGCGTTCGGGTAGTGCACGCGCAACTGCTTGCGCACCAGTTCCAGCACATCCGCCGCACGTTCGGAGCCCGGCCAGTGAGCGGCGATCCGCCGCGCGGCCACGTCGACCAGGAGCGTCTCCTCGAACGCCTCGTTGGCGTCGGCGGTGGTTGCGACGTAGGCCGCGACCCGATCCCCCGCGCCGACCGCGATGTTCGCGTACGCCTGCGCTATCGAGTGCCGCAGCCAGCGGACCACCGCGTCCGGTTCGGCGCTCGCAGTGGGGTTCAGCTCCGGGTTCCGGACGAACCCGCCACGGCACGTGTAGGCGCGGTCCTCGGCGTCCGAGTCGGGTGAGAGGAAGTTCCCGGCACGCGGCCACCGCTCCCCCGGGTCGTCGACGACACTGCGCCCCTGCCCCAGCAGTGCCCAGAACTCGTCGGGGTCGGCCGCGCCGGGCACCACGATCCCCATGCCGACGACAGCGACGGGATCCGAGAGCGGCATCACGCCACCTCGCGTCGCGCGGCGAGGTCGCCGACCAGTTGCGCGACGGATCGCAGCGTCGGGTATCCGGCGGGCCTCGGCGCTTCGCCGTCCACAGCCAGGTCGTAGGTCTTGAGGACCCGCATCACCAGCTCGGTCTGCTTCACGCTGTCGACGCCCAGATCACCTTCCAGGTCGGCGTCGGGCAGCAGCACCTCGTGCGGGTAGCCCAGCGCCGTCGCGTAGATCTCCCGGGCCTTCTCCAGCACGCTCGCCTCGTCCTCGGGACGCCGTCGCGCGGGTTCGGGCACCGGCGGGGCGGCTTCTTCCTCGACGGACCCGCGCGGCACGACAGCAGTGTTGACGTGCGGCACAATCCGGTCGACCAGGTCACGGCACGTGGACCGGGGACCGCACTCCACGAAGCTCCGGACACCGTCGGCGTGCACGGTCCGCACGGCGTCGAGGAATCGCACCGGACGGACCAACTGGTCGGCGATCAACGCGTCCACGTCGCCCGGCCCGTCCAGGTACCGGCTCAGAATCGGCGAGTAGACCGGTATGCGCGGACGCCGCTTGAGCATCGAGGAAGCCCGCTCCGCAAAGTCCTCGGCCGCTGCCGCAAGCAGGCGACTGTTGTGGAACGCGTAGCCCACCGGGAGCCTGGTGACGCTGATCCCGAGCGCCTCAGCGGCGCTCACCAGCGCGCCGAGTTCGGCGTCCGGCCCGGAAACCACGACCTGGTCCGGTGAATTGTCGACGGCAACGGCAAGTTCCCACGAATCGACCGCGCCGAGCAGGTGGCGGGCACGCCGGTACCCCGTGCCCAAAACCACCAGGCCGCCCGCCACGCCACCGTGCCGACGCAGCGCTTCGTCCCGGTGTGCGACCAACACGGCACCCTGCTCGACGGTGAACACGCCGGCCGCCGCCAGAGCCGCGATCTCGCCGAAGCTGTGGCCGATCAGCACGTCCGGACGCAGGCCGGACGCGACGAGGAGCCGGAACGAGGCGACCGCGATGCCGTAGAGGGCCAGGTGCAGCGTCTCCGGGTCGCTCTCAGCCAACACGTCGGCACCCGGAGCATCCGGGTCGCACAGCACCGACGAGATCTCCGCACGCCCGAAGCTCCGCGCCACCGCGTCCAACTCCGCGACGACCTCGGCCACCTCCGGGTGGCTGTCCCGCGACTCCGCGAGCGCGCCGGGGAGGTAACCACCCTGGCCTGGGAACAGAAACGCCGTCCTGGTCATCGGAGCAACCTCCTGCCGGGTCCTGGCATGACGCCCCGACGCTAAGCCAACCCGGCCCGGTGGTTGCGAAACCCTGCCCTCACGCCTCCGATCCAGGGCGCTTTCGGGCAATCGGCATCCCACCCTCTGCTCGTTCGCCCATCGGGGTGATCGAAACTGCACAACTGCGCTCCGGGCGGCCCCGAAATGGTTTGGCAACGAGATCAACGCCCCGTAGGGTGCAACGACGAAGAGCCGACGGAGTCGGCCAAGCGACAGGAAGGCACACGGTGACCAAAGACCGGAAGACGCCGACTACCGTGCTTTGGCGCCCTACCGGTCCGGAGGAATTGGAACTCGTCCGGCAGTCCGGCTGGCGCGCTTGGCCACCCCGGCTTCCGGATCAGCCGATCTTCTACCCCGTGCTCAATGAGGATTACGCGATCCAGATCGCCCGGGATTGGAACGTCCCCCACAGCGGAGTCGGCTACGTGACCCGTTTCCGGGTCGACTCCGAGTTCCTCCAGCGCTACCCGGTTCGGCAGGCCGGAGGTCGGACCATCCTGGAATTGTGGGTACCAGCAGATGAACTTGACGAGTTCAACACCCACCTGGTCGGGTTAATCGAGGTCGTGCACGAGTTCAGATGACCGGAGTTCGACCCACCCGGGTTGAGGTGGCCAGCCGGTGCGAAGAAGCAGGTTCGCCGGTCAGCGGCCGTCGAGTCCCGGCCTGAGGATGATCATGGCCAGGCTGCCGGACCTGCTTCCGCACTCCTGCGGACTGCACCACACTTAGCCTGCTGAAAACTCCTTGCGCCTTCCGACAAGCGCCGCGGGGTGCGGCGACGACGCGCGCCGTGCAAGGGGCAGCGCCACCGGCCGCGCTCTACTCGTCGACCAGCACCTTCGGGTCATTCGACGTGTAGACGCGCGCTTCGCCCCAGGAACCGCCGATCAGCCAGTGGTCGCCGACCCGCTTGAGGTAGTCGATGTTGTCGAGGTCGATCTCCCCATTTGCATCGGTGAAGACCTGGTAGGACCTCCACGCCCACTCGACACGGGCGGCCTCGGACAGAATGAGCCAGCCGTCGGCGTAGCAGTGTTGCTTGTCCGGAGCCGCCGGTCGGTACAACGGGTGAGACTCGGTGAGGACCAGTTCGACTCGGAAGCGCAGCTCGGACGGGGCCTGTTCAATGGCGAGAACGAAGCTGTCCTCCAGGTAGTAGGTGGACAGCTCCGGAATCTCGACATAATCGGTCGTCATAACCGGTCCTCGTCACCTCAGCGGGGTTCCCGGATCGTATCTGGAAGCACGGGTTCCGGCGACGCAATTCCTCCACCAGTTCAAGGAGGTGCACCTCCTCTGCCGAGACGGACGCCTGACCGTCAACGGGAGCTTCCGGACCGAGGGCGTGGAGGTACCGAGTTCACGCCGAACGGTCGTGACGGGTCGCGGTCCGGCGACAGCCGCACGGAGAAGTATCCACTTTCAGGGCGTACCCGCCCTTCGCCGACGACACGCCCGGAGATCGACACCCGGATGGACGATTGAGATGCCGACGAACGGAGCGCACGCTGTGCTTCCACCCGGCAGACTTCGCCTCTCCGGGCACCACCCCGCCTCCGTGCGGCCTCTTCCTCCGTCGGGCACTCCTCCGCCGGCCGCCACCGTCGCCGCCTCAACGGCATAGACCGTTCCCGGCACATCGCGGTCGACCACGTCCTCGAAACCGACGGAAGAAGGGCGCCCACCAGTCGAAGGAGTCCACATGAGACACGCGATCCGCACCGCATCGGCGGCACTGAGCGCGACCGCGCTGCTGCTCTGCACCACCGCGATCCCGGCGTCCGCCTCGACCGACGTCGCCAACGGCACGTTCTACACCTCCGACCTGCTCAACGGATACGGCGAGTTGAACGACCCGACCATCGGAGCCTGCTACACCCTCACTCCGCTGATCCTCAGCGCCTCCAACCAGACCGACGCCACCGCCGTCGTCTTCAGCGACCCGTACTGCACCGTGGCCGGCTTCCGCGTCGACCCCGGCAACACCACCACGTTCCAACTGTGGTCCGTCCGCTTCACCCGAAGCTGACCACCAGACACGCCCCCCGGTCGTCGAGTGCGCGCCCTGCGCGCAAACCTCGAAGGCAAACCCAACCCTGCGGCCCCCTCCAGGAGGCGCGCATCACCGAGTCAATCATTCTGCGCGTACAAGAATTTCGACGGTCGACCTCGGGACGCATCGACAACATCGACGCCCCGATCAAACAGCCAAGCGGATGATCCAACGTCAGAGCCTCTGCACCAAAGTGCAGCCTCCTTGCCCGAAAAGACTGCGGGCCACCTGAACGCCAATTCTGCCGATATGGTTCACCTGACGGACATTCGACCCCAGGGCGGTGACCGTCACGTTTTCCGCAGTCCACGGAGGAACTTCACATGAGACAGATAGTCAAACGGGCGGTCATCGCCGCACTTGCGGCGATCCCCGTGATGGCCGCGCTTCCCGCCGCCACCGCGACGGCCGCGCCGCTGCCGATCAACCGCGTTTCGTGCAACCGGGACGATTTCCTCTGGGTGTACGCGCACCAGAGGGGACCCCAGTTCATCCACTGCTACGCCAACGGCGGCACGGCCCACTACCCCGGCGGCACCTGGCTCGACCGGATCTGGACCGGCAACAACCGCGTGCAGTGGTTCGGGGACGGCAGGTGGCAGCCCGCCACCCCGATCGGGAAGAACACCGACTTCCGGTTCCCGAACCACCCGGGGGGAGTCCGCATGGAAGCGATCAGGATCGTCTGATCCGTCGGTGCACCAAGGGCGGCGAGCCGAACCGGCTCGCCGCCCCGGCAACCACGTAGCGACCTTCGCATCCCCACTCGGCGGCATTTCCCGGCCGGTGCCCCGGAGCACGCCGGGCGACGATCAACGGCCTGCACCCCGGTTGCACCTGCCTGCGGGCCTCACGGCGAATAGCCCGATCGTGCGCGACGGAATCGGGTTTGGACCGGCCGGTCCCGTGGTACGGACTGGGTTCCTTGTTGTCCCGTTTCGGAGGGTGCTCATGCAGATCCAGGTCAACACCGACCACAGCATCCACGGTGGCGAACGGCTGGCCGCCTATGTGACCACCGACCTGGAGAACGGCCTGTCCCGGTTCAGCGGATGGTTGACCCGGGTGGAGGTGCACCTCAGCGAGGACGCGGCCGGCAAGCCGGAAGACAAGAAGTGCGTCATCGAGGCACGGCCCGGGGGCAAGCAGCCGGTCGCGGTCACCCACCACGCGGCCACCGTGGACGACGCGTACGCCGGCGCGGCGCACAAGATGGCGAGGGTGCTGGACTCCCGGTACAGCCGCACCCACGACCACAAGGGCAGCGACAGCATCCGCCACATGCCCGCCCCGGACGACCCGGAACAGGTCGGCGTGATCGCGGACGAGCCTCGGAGCTGATCGGGCGGCAGCAGACCCACGGCTCGCTGTCGCTTGAGCGCGTACAGCCCCACGCGTGCGCCCGCGAAGCACACTTCAATCACCAAGGTGACCTCTTTGCAGTATCCGGTCATCCTATTGACCACCACCACGTCGTCTGGCCGAATTGCCGTGTCACCGAAGTGATCGGTGATCTTGCACAGATCGATTAAGTGACAAATCGGCTGATCGTGACCAAGGGGACGACATGATCAACAAGATCCGCGCGAAGGTCGGCATCGCCGCCGTGGCCGCCGCCATCGTCGGGGGGACGCTGATGGGTGGGGCGGCTGCGACCGCGGTGCCCGGCGGGGAGCAGGCGGCACCCGTCGCCGCGTCGGCGAACGCAGCCGGCCAACTGGTCGAGTTGACCACCTCGGGCCAGAGCCGGACGTCCGCTGCCGGGGCGGCGCTGCCGTGCGGAGCCTACTCCGAGCCGGCCTCCGGCGGCGGCTGGAACCTGTACTGGACCAACTGCTGGAGCAACTACACCCACCACATCGCGCCGCTGTGGTACGCCGACATCCGGGGGAACAAGTGGGTGAACGTGCTGGCCTGCCACTCGAAGGTCCTCAAGAACGGCGAGACTGCCAGCTGGTACGCCCCATCGGCGAGCTTCCCGCCCGCCGACGCCAAGGCCAGCTACCTCGACGTCGTCTTCTGCATCTGATGACCGCTGACCGCTGACGGGCCTGTCGGCCCCGGACCGCGCACGCGATCCGGGGCCGCAGTCCGGAGTGGCCTGCGATCCAGCCTGCGGAACGTCAGTAGTACGTCCAGACGACCGGCCGGGCCTTGTAGAAGCAACTGCCCTTCCGGGTCTTCGACGGCAGTTCACGGCCGTTGCCGTCGAACAGCGACACCGTCGGCGTCTGGAACTTCGCCGCGCACTGGCCCTTGTTGGTCTCCAACGGGCGGGTCTGCAACGTCGTCCCGTCGACCCGGTTGCCGGCCGATTTCACCCACCTGCCGTCACGGCCGTCCGTGAGCCGCCGTGGCGACTGCTCCGCGACCTTGTACTTGTCGAACCGGTAGACGTGGTGGGAGTTCGTGATCCACATTTCGTGCCGTTCCGTACCGTGGATCGTCGCCAGGTCGTGGCCGTGCCCGACCTTCTCCTTCGTCACCTTCCCCGCCTTCTCGTCGAATGCCCAGAACGTGGTGATCCTCGGTGACGCCTCCGCCAGGGACCGCTTGCGGATGTCGTACTGCCGCAGCGAGCCGTACCCGAGCGCCCAGAGCCGTCCGTCGTTGTAGACCACGCCGTGGGCACCGGGGAAGTCGATCGGCCGCGTGTGGCTGTTGTGCTTGCGGTCGGTCGCGGGGAAGAAGTACAGCGCCCCACCCCTGCCCGTGGTGCCGTCACCGCTGCCCGCCACCACGATCTGCCCGTCGGGCAGCAGTTCGATCGAGTGCGCGTTCGCGCGGCGTGGGACCGTGGAACTCCAGAGCACCTCGCCGCTGTCCCGGTCGATCTTGGCGACACCGCCGGAACCGGCCGACACGAGCACGACCCGACCCTTCTTCGCGTCGGTGCGCACCTTCGCGTCGGTGATGCCGGCGGCCCACTCGGGTCGCTTCGCCGGAGGTCCAGCGTCCCTGCCGGGGCTGGGGGAAATCCGGGATCGCGCCGCGCACCACGACCTCCGGCCCGACGCATTGCAGCGCAACGAGAAGGGCGTTCCACGTTCGGGCAGTCAGGGCAGTGGCGTCAGCCGACCTCCAGCGCGGCGCGCTCCGCCGACCCGCCGACCGGGTGCCCGGACGGCTCCCCCACCACCTGTCGCGCCGCCAGCCGGTGGAACAGGCCGTCGGTGTCGGCGAACAGCTCGGCGAACGTGCCGGCCTGCACGACTCGACCCCCGTCCATCACGAAGATCCGGTCCGCGTCCCGCACGGTCGACAGCCGGTGCGCGACGACCACGCGGGTGGCGGCCGACCGGCGGGTGCCGGCGGTGACGATCTCCTGGGTCCGGTTGTCCAGCGCGCTGGTGGCCTCGTCGAGGAACAGCACCCGGGGCTTCGTCGCCAGCGCGCGGGCGATCAGCACGCGCTGGCGCTGGCCGACCGACAGCGTGCCGCCCCCGAACGGCACCACGGTGTGCAGCCCCATCGGCAGCCGGTCGACGTCCTCCTCCAGCCCCGCCAGCCGGACCGCCTCCCACACCGCCTCGATCGGCAACGGGTCGGCGCCGCAGATGTTCTCGCGCAGGGTGCCGCCGAACAGCCGCCCGTCCTGGAGGACGACCCCGCACTGGCGGCGCACCGCCCCCACGTCGAGCCCCGCCAGGTCCTGCCCGTCGTAGTGCACCGCCCCCGTGTCGGGCCGTTCGAACCCCAGCAGCAGCCGCAGCAGGGTCGACTTGCCCGATCCGCTCGGTCCGACGAGGGCGACGAACTCGCCGGGCCGGACGTGGAGGGAGACGCCGTCGAGCACGGGGGCGTCCGAGCCCGGGTAGCGGAACGTCACGTCGCGGACCTCGACCTCGCCGGCGAGGTCCACCTGCCGCGCGCCCGGTTCGCTCTCCGGTGACGCGGTGAGCACGTCGGACACCTCTTCCAGGCGGGGCAGCGCGGCGGCGACGTCGATCCCGGCCGCGCACAGCGTGATCGCCGCCTGCACCAGCAGCGCCAGGCCCGCGTTGGCGGTGAAAAACCGTTCGGCCGGCACCTGCCCGCTCAGTGGACCCGACACCACCGCCAGCAGCACCAGGTGGGCGCTGATCGGCAACGCCGTGACCAGCGCCGCGAACCCCGCCTGGACCCGCCGCACGCCCTGCACCCCGGCCCGCGCCGCCACCGCGGCCTCCGCCCACCGGCTGAACGCCCGGGGTTCGGCGGCGGCGGTCTTGATCGTCGTGACGCCGGCCAGCACCTCGTCGGTGACCGAGGCGGCACGGTGCTCGGCCGGCAACGCGGCCCGTTGGCGGCGCACGACCACCGCGCCGAGCGCCGTGCTCACCAGCGCCGTGCCGACGACCAGCCCGACCCCGACCCGGGTGAGCGCGGACTCCACGACGAGCAGCAGCCCGAGCCCGGCGCAGGCCGTGCACACCGCGAGGAGCGCCCTGGCGAGCACCCCGTCCAGGGCCTGGCGCACCTGGGCGACGCCGAGCACGCGGTTGGCCAGCGCACCGCTGGTCGTCCCCCGGAAGAACCCGGTGGGCAGCCGGAGCAGCCGGTCCCACAACGCCAGGTGCAGGTTGGCCTCGAACCGGTCCTCGAACCGCAGAGCCCTCAGGTTCAGCACGACTTCCAGCAGCGCCGCCGCCACGGCGGTCGTCAGGTAGAGGGCGATGTCCCAGGCCATCCCGCGCAGGTCGCCCCGGACGAGTCCCCCGAGCACCTGACCGATGACCAGCGGGGTCGCCAGGTGCAGGACCGCGACGAGCGCACCGGCCACGAGCATCCCGCGCAGGTCACGGCGGTTGCCGGTGAAGCCCCTGCGCAGCAGGTCCCGCAGGCGGGCCTGAGCGGGCAGCGGCAGGTGCGGGACGGCGGCGCTGTCGGTGAACTGGTCCACGTCCGCCGGCGTGCGCGCCCGGGTCAGGGGATCGACCACGTGGTAGCGACCGCGCGCGAACACCAGCGGCACCGCGCCCCCGTCGGTGCGCCGGCCGATCAGCGGTCCGACGTCGCGCCGCTGCCAGCCCCGGTCCAGCCGGGTCCGGCGCAGGCGGACCCCGGACTGCCGGGCGCGTGCCTGGAGCACCGCCAACGGGTCCTCCGGCGGCGCGCTCACCGCCGCCACCCGGTCACCGCGCGCAACACGTCGCGGAGCCCGCCGCCGTTCTGGCCCGCCGGGGCGGTGCGGGAGCCCAGGCCCAGTTCGCCCAGGGCGCGGTGGGCGGTCGCGGCGATCGCGGACCGGTGGGCACGCCGGCGTTCGGCGAGCGCGGCGAGGAGACGTTCGTCGTCTGCCCGTGCCTCGTCCACGGCGGCCCAGGCCCGCCGGGTCAGGTAGCCGCCGACGACGTCGGTGAGCCCGCCGGCGCGCAGGACGTCCTCCGTGGTGCGGAGGGCGAAGACGCAGTCGTCCTCGGCGCGGACCCAGTCCCCCACCGCGAGCAGGACGGCGTCCCGCCCGGCGGTGACCACGTCGCCGCCGTTGACCCGGAACCCGCCGGCGGCCCGCAGCCACAGCGGGCGTCGGGCGCACAGCGCGGACCGGCCGGAGGCGAGCGCTCCCGGGCGCAGCGGCTCGCAGTCACGCGGCGGGTGCGCCGGCCGGGTCCGGCCGGACATCGCCTGCAAGGCCCGGTCCAGCGCCGGGGCGAGCGCGGCGGCCCACCCCGGGAACGCCGGGGCGTCGAGTTCGCGCAGGTACGCCCCGGGCAGCGGCACGGCCCGGAGCTGCCACTCGCCTGTCAGGGTCGGCGGCGGCACGGCGCTGAACTGCGGGCACCGCGCCACGAACTGGCGGCGGGACCGCCTGCCGTCGGGGAGTTCACGCACCGCGAAGACGTCGACCGGGCCACCCTCGACCAGGTAGGCGAGCCGCCACCCGTCGAGCCGGCGCGGTTGTGCGGTCGCCGCCGACGCCGAGGCGGTGAGGAGGTCCCAGTGGGTCACGGCGTCACCTCCGGGGCGTCGTGGTGCCGGATGAGGTCGGCGTAGGCGCCGTCACGGGCGAGCAGCTCGTCGTGCGTGCCGCGTTCGACCTCCCGGCCGTGGGCCAGCACGACGATCAGGTCGCAGTCGCGGACGGTGGCCAGCCGGTGGGCGACCACCAGGCAGGTCGCCCCGCGTCGCCGGATCTCGGCGTCGAGGAGCGCCTCCGTCGCGGTGTCCAGGGCGCTGGTGGCCTCGTCGAGCACCAGCAGCCGGGGCCGCCGGGCCAGGGCGCGGGCGATGACCAGGCGTTGCCGCTGGCCGCCGGAGAAGTTCCGGCCGCCCTGGCGCACCGGGGCGTCCAGGCCGCCGGGCCGCCGGGCCACCTCGTGCAGGACCTGCGCGTCGGCCAGCGCGGCGAGCACCTCGTCATCGCCGATGGTGGGGTCCCACAACGTCACGTTGTCGCGCACGGTGCCCTGGAACAGCGCCCCGTCCTGGTCGACCACCGCCGTGGTCGCCGCCCGCAGGTCCGGGTCCAGGTCGCCGAGGTCGTACCCGTCGATCGTGACGCGCCCGCGCCACGGCCGGTGGAGGCCGGCGACCAGCCTGCCCACCGTCGACTTGCCGCTGCCGGAACCGCCGACGAGCGCCACCCGGGCACCGGGCAGGAGTTCCAGGGAGAAGTCGGTCAGCAGCGGCGCGGCCGAGGGGTTGTAGCCGAAGGTGACCGACTCGACCACCACCCGGCCCTCCACCGGCACGCCCGTGACGGGGTCCGGCGGGGCCGGGGACACCGGGTAGCGCTCGACGTCGAGCAGCCGCCGGACGTCGACGCCGACCTCCGCCACGCGGGCGGCGGCCTCGCTCACATCGTCGATCGGCCGGTTCATCGCCGTGACCAGGCCCTGCACCGCGACGAGCAGGCCCACGGTCAGCGTCCCCTCCAGCACCAGCCCGCTGCCGACGGTCAGCAGCACGGCGGTGGTCACCGCCATCACCAGCGCCGGGACCACGCCGAGCACGGCGGCCGGGACCCCGGCCCGTTGCCGACCTCCGCTCACCGCGGCCTGACGGGCGGCGAACTGCCGGAAGGCCAGGTCCTCGTGCCCGTTCGCCTTCGTCGTCTCGATCATCGCGATCGTGGAGACGACGCCGGCGTACCAGCGTCCGCGCTCCGCCTGGACCCCGGCGACGGCGGCCGTGCGCAGCCCCGACAACCACCGCAGCACCACGACGTTGAGCCCGGAGAACGCCGTGGCGCACAGCCCCAGCACCGGGTCGTACCAGCAGAGCAGGACGCCGTAGGCCAGCACCAGGGCGAGGTCGACGGCGGTCGCGGCGAGCCGCCGGGTGAACACCTCGGCCACCGCGTCGTTCGTCTCGACCCGGTGGGCGAGGTCGGCGGCCTGCCGCTGGTCGAAGAACGCCTGCGGCAGCCGCAGGACGTGCCGGAAGAACCGGGCGGCCCCGCTGAGCGCGACGGCGGTCTCCGCCCGGACCAGCAGGAGCCGCTGCACGAGCGCGGCGACGAACGTGAGCACCGCCGCGATCGCCAGCGCCGACACCAGACCGGCTGTCACGCCGGTGTCCCCGCCGAGCAGGACCCGGTCGACGAACACCCGGGACAGCACCGGGAACGCGATCCCCACCACCGCGACGAGCACCCCGAGCAGCACGGTGAGGGGGACCACCGACCCGAGGTGGCGCCACCGCCGCAGGACCGCCGCGAGCAGGCTGAAACGCCGGCCCTCGCGCCGGAACGCGGGCCCGGGTTCCAGGTCGATGGCGATGCCGGTGTAGGAGCGCTCGAACTCGTCCCACGGGACGGCCCGGGGTCCCAGCGCCGGGTCGTTGAGCCGGACCCGGCGGCGGTCCATACCCTCCAGCACCAGGAAGTGCTCGAACCGCCAGTAGAGGACGGCGGGCAGCCGCAGTTCGCCGAGGCCCGCGATCCCGCACTGCTTGCCCTTGGCGGTCATCCCGTGCCGCCGCGCGGCCTTCACCAGGCCGGACGCGGTGGAGCCGTCCCGGCCGACGCCGCAGTCCCGGCGCAGCTCCTCCAACGGGACGTGCCTGCCGTAGTGGGACAGCACGATGCCCAGCGAGGCCGCGCCGCACTCGGTCGCCTCCATCTGGACCAGCGTGGGCGTGCGGACCCGGCGGCGGGTGGGGCGCGCGGTCCGCTCGGCGACGGCGGTCACGTGAGCAGCCAGTCGACCGGGCGTTCGTCGGCGAGCGTGATGCGGGCCGTGACGACGCCCTGCGAGCCCCACCGGTCGAGGTCGCCGGACGGCTCGACGGTGACCGCCACGACCGGGCCGGCGGCCAGGAAGGGCGTGACGTCGCGGGTCCGGCCGAGGAAGGCGCGCAGCGAGTCGGCGGTCTCCGGGAACGAGCCGACCTCACGCACCACACCGGACGCGCCGGTCCACTCGACCGCCATCCCGACGCGCACCGACCGCGCCGACGCGGCGGGGACGTAGACCACGGCACGCACCCGGTCGTCGGACGTGTCGAGCCGTTCGAGGGTGGCGACACCGGTCCCGGCCGCCACCCACTGGCCGGGCGAGACCAGCGTGCCGACCACGTACGCGGTCCAGGGCGAGCCGACGGTGAGCGTGCGGCCGTCGGGGTCGGTCAGCCGGTAGAGGGCCTGGCCCTGCTCCAGCCGTTCGCCGGAACGAGCCAGGACGGCGGTCACCAGTCCCGCGCGCGTGGCGTCCACAGTGGACACACCACCGGCGCGGGTGAGCACACCGGGCGCGGAGACGGTCTTGGGCACCGTGCCGAAGACCGACCAGGCACCCGCGCCGACCACCACTGCGGTCAGGGCGAGCGCGGTCAACCAGGCGGGCACCGGGGCGAGCTGCGCGACCTCGTCCAACTGCTCCGGCGACGCCAACGAGTCAAGGGCGCGTTTGCGGAACTTCACCGGCTCCTCCTCGGTAGACCGGGAACGCGGACCCGGTGGAAGAACGCGAACGAGCGCGCCGGTTTCCCGACGCGCCCGTCGTCGTGCGGCGTGGCTGCTGCAGCGCTACCGGCACAACAGCCCGACTGGCAGTCAGCTCACGCGCGGGGCAGGCGACGCCCGCTGCCGTACTCGCCGTAACCGCCCGCAACGGTGTCCAGGTCGGCGTCGTCGAGCTCGACGACAGCGGTGATCTCGACGTCGTCGGAGATGGGGTTGATCTGGTCGTTCGCCATTGTTCTTCTCCTGGTCAGACGCGCTTCATCCGAAGCCCGTTGCGGATCCGGAGGCCGTATTCCTCGCGGCGTCGCCTTTCGGCCACGAGAGAAACGTAGAGGCCCGGAAAGGCAGTCGACCACGCAGAAGTCCAGGCAGAACAAAACTTCCGCCATTTCTTCCGGTTCCACCGAACCGGACGCTTTGCGGAAATCAACGAATCCGCGTTGCGGGGCGGAACAGAAGATTACGCGAAAATGTCCGACAAGTCGCGCACGAGGTCCGCGACCGCCCGCAGGGCATCCGAACGGCCACTGCCGGAGCCGCCTATTGCGATCAAGCACCGGATCGGACAGGGTTCGAGCGGATGTTGCGAGGTGTTCCACCGCTTCCAGCCGCCCAGGGGTACCGCTCATGTCGACATCCGGCAGAAGGCCGAGGCAGCCGACGCCTCCGCAACCTCGTGAGGCGCAGACCGCCAACGAGGTGAACACCGCCGGTGTCGGGGCGGTCGTCCAGGCCGGAGCGGTGCACGGCGGCGTGCACGTCCACCGACCCGCCCACGACCCGGTCGTGCCTCGCCAACTCCCCGCCCTGCCCGACCAGTTCGTCGGGCGGGCCGCCGAGATCGCGCTTCTCGGCCAGGCACCCGGGGCCGGCCCCGTCCTCGTGTCCGCGATCGGCGGCACGGGTGGGATCGGCAAGACCTGGCTCGTGCTCCGGTGGGCGCAGGATCACCTCGCCGCCTTCCCCGACGGCCAACTGTTCGTGGACCTGCACGGCTTCAGCCCCGACGGGACCCCCATGGAACCGATCGCGGCCGTCCGGGGGTTCCTCGTTGCCCTGGGCGTCGAACCAGCCCGCATCCCGGTCGACCTGCACGCCCAGACCGCCCTGTACCGAACCATCGTGGCCGGCCGGCGGATGCTCGTCGTGCTCGACAACGCCGCGGACTCGGCCCAGGTCGAGCCCCTGCTACCGGGTGGGGACTCGTGCACGACCGTGGTGACGAGTCGTCGGACCCTGCACACCCTCATCACCCGGCACGGCGCACGTCACCTGCCGCTCGACGTCCTGCCCGACGACGAGGCCCGCGCCCTGCTCGTCCGGCGGCTCGGCAGCCGCCGGGCCGACGACAACGCCGAACCGGTCGACCACGTCATCGCCCTGTGCCGAGGTCTCCCGCTGGCGCTGGCCGTCATCGCCAGCCGCGCCCTGGCCCATCCGCAGGTGTCGCTGGGCGAACTGGTCACCGACCTCCGAGAACTCGGCGTGGACGCACTCGCCGAGGACGACCCCGCGTCGAGCCTGCCCGCCGTGCTCTCCTGGTCGTACCGGGCACTTCCCGCCACGCACAAGTCGGCGCTCGGACTCCTCGCCATCGCTCCCGGAGCCGACATCGGCCTTCCGGCGGCGGCGAACCTGATCGGCCGGCCACCCGCCCACGCCAGACGAGTTCTCCGCCAACTCGAAGAGGCGTCACTCCTGCGCCAGGACGCGGACGGCCGTTATGCCATGCACGACCTCGTCCGCAGCCACGCCATGGCCGCAGCCCTCCGCGATGTCCCGGCGGACGAGCGACACCAGGCACTGCTCCGGGTGATCAGCTTCTACCTGCACACCGCACGTCAAGCCAAACACCTCCTCGTCCCGGCCCGGGAAGCACTGGAGGTCGACCCCGCGCCGCCCGGCTCGACCCCGCTCCCCCTGACGGACCTGCGTTCGGCCTTCGACTGGTTCGAAACCGAACACCGCAACCTGCTGGCAGCCCAGAAGACCGCCTGCGACGAAGGTGACGAAGCCTCCTGGAAGCTGGCCTGGGCCATGGTCAACTTCCACCTCCGGCGAGGGCGGTGCCACGAGGACCTGGCCGCGTGGCGAACCGCCCTCTCCTCCTTGGAACGGATGCCCGACCCAGTGGGTGGGATAGTCGTCCGCATCCACCTGGGCGACGCGTGCTCCCAACTGGACCTGCACCGCGAAGCCGCTCCTCACCTCCACGAGGCGCTCGCGCGCGCCCGGGACGCGGGACTCCACGGGTACGAGGCACTGGCGCACCTGATGATCGGGCGCTCCCACGAGCTACAGCAACAGGACCACCAGGCACTCCAGCACGCCTCGGAAGCAGTCCGGCTGTACACGCAGGTGGGCAACGAGCCGATGCGGGCATTCGCCCTGAACGCGACGGGCACGTACGCGGCCAACCTCGGGAACTACGACCTCGCCCGCCGCAACTGCGATGAGGCCCTTGTCCTACACCGGAAGTACGGGCAGGAAAGCAGCCAATCCCACGCGCTCGACACACTCGCCTACATCGACCACCGCACGGGCAACCACCAACGGTCGATCGAGATCTACCGACGAGCCCTTCAGATGCGCCTCGACATCGGACACCTCCACGGCGCGGCCAACATCCTGCACCGCATCGGTCACCCCTACCTCGCCCTCGGCCGTCGCCGCGAAGCCCGCACCGCGTGGCAGGAAGCCCGGCAGATGTACCGCCGGCAGGGACGTGACAGAGAGGCCGATCAGGTCGACCGGCTCGTCGCCCGCCTCGCCTCGATCACCGACGACCACACCATCACCCACCTTCCGGACAGCCCACCCCGGAGCTGATCCGCTTCTCCGAAACGTCGTGCGGGCCTCGATGTGCCCGCACGACGTCAGCGCGGCATCAACGAGCGTCGATCAGAAGTACGCCCACCCCTTCCCGTTCGGCCGGTGCCACAGCCCGTCCGGAGTCTCGTAGTCACCGTTGGGCGCAGTCGGATAGCCGGAACCCGAGTTGGACTTGCCGCTCTTCTTGCCCCCACCGGAACGCGGAGAACCCTTGTGGTCGTTGCTGCGCGTGCCCAGGCCCGGGCTCTTGCGCGCCTTCGCCTCCTGGCACGCGGCCGGGAAGCTGTGGCAGAAGGCCAGCCAACTGGGATCAATCGGGTTCTGGTACGAGCAAGCGGCGAACGCGCCCAGCTCGTCCGGGTTGGTCCGGCACGGTGCGCCGCTGTACAGCGGTCTGGCCGGCGCGGGCGACGCCGCATCCAACGAACCTCTCCGTGGTCCGTCCAGGTCGCTCAACCCGGCGGCTCCCACGTACCCGGCCCCGAATCCGGCGACATCGAGGCGTTGCGAGGCGGCAGCGGCACGGGAGACGCCACGGTACACGTTCGAGGCCAGGCCCTTGCTCGCGAATCACAAGCCGAGGGCAGCGACGTCGGCGCGAAGTTGCAGAGCACGCTCGCCGTCCACTGGGCGTACCGCAACGCGGACCGCTTCCCGGACGGCCAGCTGTTCGTGGACCTGCGCGGCTTCGACCCGTCCGGCAGCCCGGGGTCGCACCCACGGCGGCGTTGCAGGGGTTCCTGCACGCGCTCGGGGTGGACCACGCGGCCGTGCCACTGCACCTCGACGCGCAGGCATCGCTGTTCCGCAGCCTCACCGCCGGCCGGCGGGTGCTCGTCGTGCTCGACAACGCCGCCGACACCGCGCAGGTCACCCCGCTGCTGCCCGGTGGCAACTGCACGACCCTGGTCACCAGTCGGCACCGCCTGACCGCGCTGGTCACCACTCGCGGGGCCGAGCAGGTGCTGGTCGAAGCGCTGCCGGACGACGAGGCCCGTGTGCTGCTCCGCGAGCGGATCGGCGCCGGCCGCGTCGCGGCCGAACCCGGTGCTGCGGACGACCTGGTCGCGTACTGCGCGGGGCTGCCGCTGGCCCTCAGCGTCGTCGCCGGCCGCGCACGGGCCCGCCCGTCGTTCTCCCTCGCCTCGTTCTCCGCCCAGCCGGCCGACGCCGCCACCCGGCTCGGCGAGTTGGACGACGACGACCTGGCGAGCGTGCGGACGGTCCTGTCGTGGTCCACCAGCGTCCTCACCGACGAGCAGGCGCGGATGTTCGGGCTCCTCGGCACCGCGCCCGGGCCGGACCTCAGCGCGGCCTCGGCCGCGTGCCTGGCCGATCTCACCACGCAGCAGGCGACGACGATCCTGCGGACGCTGGAACGCGCTTCCCTGCTCCAGGAGCACGAGCCCGGCCGCTACCGCATGTACGACCTGGTCCGGCTGCACGCCGCCGAACTCGACGCCGGGCCCGGCGAGCGGAAAGCCTCGGTGACCAGGCTGGTGACCATGCACCTGTACACCTCGGAGTCGATCGCCGGGAAGCTCTGGCCCTACCGCAGGCCGAGCCTGCCCGGACCGGTGCAGCCCGGCAGGCACACCGTTGTACCAGCGACCGCAGAGGAGGCGTGGGCGTGGTTCCACGCCGAGCAGAGGTGTCTGCGCGCGACCGTGCAGGCGGCAGCGGACACCGGTCTGCACCGCCACGTGTGGCAACTGGCCCGACACCTGGGCCCGCTCTTCGACCGCGCCGGTTCCCTCCAGGCCATGACTGGTTGGGCTCTGACGACCTGCGCAAGATCGACGCGGCGCTGTCGGTCAGCGAGGTGTTCCTGTTCGGCTCGCGGGAGAAGATGGTCGAGCACCTGGCACCGATCGCCGAGCGGTGGCGCGCACTGGCACCGAAGGTGGACAGCATCCTGAGCCGATGGGACGCTCAGTTCGGCTCGACCCCGCGAGAAGACACGGACCGACAATCCTGAGGCCCGCTGACAACGACCTGCGGGCCGGTCCGCCGCGGCGCTGAGCAGCACCGCGTTCGTGGGCAGCCCCCGTGGCGGTGCGCCCCAAGAACACCGTGGACACCACACTCTCACGACCGCTATCCCCGCACCCCGGCTGCGGTGGTGTCGATCTCAGAGCCGCCGACCGTTCGACCACCGACTCGCGCGGAGCAGGGCCCGGAGTTGTAGGCAGACCGGCCGTTTACGGTCCGCATCGTCGTCGGTCACCTGCGCCTCGCGGTCGGCCGCCACCTGGACGACGCGCTGCCCACCGCACTCATCGGCGAACCTTCGGCGAGCAGTACCGATTCGCCGAAACCTCGGCCAGTGATCCGGCTCGCATTCACGTTGCCCGCTCCTGACTTCACTCTTCCGACCCCCATTCGCCGACTTCGCGGAGGTCGAACGGGAGCGTCGATTCGAGAGCATGATATGCATCCCATTCATCCGCACGAGATGCTCGACGCAACCGACGCCAGTCAGCCAGTCGGATATCCAGACGATGCCGACGCACCTCTACCTTACCCGTCTGCACCGCCGTCCCCCTGCTCTCGTAATCTTTGAACTCATGCTGAACAATGATCAGGTCACAGATCATGACCCCGTCCAGTTCGAGGCCGCCAGAAACCCAGATGAACGCCGACTCGTTGACGAAACTTCCGTGCCCTTCCCGCCAACCGCGCCCAGCGAAGCCCTGCTCGATCGCGGCACGACGAAGATCCGTCAACCCTTCACGAGTCAGGATTCGCAGATCACGACGCACGCGCTTCGAGCCATCAGGATCCCGCCCAGCCCACCACCCGAGTGACCAGAGACGCACCACCCTGCCTCCTGGGGGGCCGAACTCGAACGCGCCGACCTACGCCTGGGCCGGGGATTGATCCACGGCGATGCCTGGGCCGGCAACCTGTTGGCGGGCCCGACACCGCACGCGGTGCTGCTGGGCGACTGGGACTCGGTGTCCGCCGGTCCCCGCGAAATCGACCTGGTGCCTTCCTGGCACGCCGCCCGCCGCTACCGGGACAGCCCCACCTGGGCCGGCCGCTTCGCCGCGCGCTACGGCTACGACCTCTCCACCTCCCCCGCGTTCGAACTCCTGATGGAATTGCGTGACTTCGTTCAAATCAGCGGACCTCTGCGGCACGCCGCGCACTCACCGCGCCACGCCGCAGCCCTGCGCCAACGCCTGGACGGCACTCGGACCCGCGACACCGGCCGCTGGTCCCAGGTCTGACCGCATGCACCAATCACGACCTCACCACAGTTGCAGCGGGTAGCAAGACCTACGGGAGCAGGATGCGCGAGACGCCGATCCTGCTTCGCCACCACCGAACGGCAGCGCCGGGGTGCCGTTCGAGCGGCTGTTTGTGCCCCAAGTCCAGGTCGGGCAGTTGGGCTGCATTCCGGTCCTCGACGACAGGCTTGCCGGCATGACTATGGCGTCGCTGCGAGAACTCACCGCGCACGAAGACCTCGCGCCGCAACTCCGGCAGGCCCGAACAGGGCTGAACCCCGCCTTCAGATCAACTCGTCCGGACGCGATCACATCATGCCCCAGCACCGATCAAGCCGGCCGCCCACTTCGGTGCCACTCGCCGTCACAGAACACGAGACAAGCCGCCGCAGCCGACACGGTACTGATCACGGTCCCCTCCAGCGCGGTCCCTCCCGACAAGTTCACCGACGAGGAGTCAGCCCCGGCGAGTTCGGCTTCACGGGCTCGCCGGGGCGGGCGACGGCGTCAGGACGTGCGGTTGATCGAGCCCTCGATGTCACCCTTCCCGAAGCTGATCTCGGCATGGGTGACGCGCCCGGCGGAGTTGCACCGAGGTGCGTGGAAATCGATCCGGTCTCGGACCCCGTGCGCGGCGTCCTCGACGTCGATGGTGAGTTTGTTGGGCCCGTGCACCACGTTGCTCACGGTGTAGCTGCCCTGGTAGGTGTCGACGGAACCCGATCTCTGATGCTTGCTGGTGACCTTCCCGGCTAGGAAGGTGACGGTGTTGATGACCTCGCCGGCGCTGCCCTTGTAGATTGCGACGTTCTTGGGACCGGTCCAGCCAGTCAGGCTCGCGCCGCAGTCGACGGCGTCGGCCGCCGGCGTGCCGGTCAACAGTGCTGCTGCGGTCATGGCGACCGTCGACGCGGCACCTGCGAATCCCCCGTGAAACGTGCTCATTCCCCGTTTGCCTCCAGACGTGCTCGACTGTCGCCGTGCGACGGCGACGGGCACTGATCGTGGCGGCGTCGACGCTACACCCGTATCCGTGGGCCGGCTCCGGGTTTTCGCGCAGCGGGTCACGGCTCGCGGACCGGCCGGCTGTCGGGTGGTCCGTCGGGTGCGTCGAGTCGCCGCCGGACGCGTTCGGCGTCGGCGGTGCGCCCCGACCGCAGGTAGAGCTCCAGGGCTTCCTCCCAGGCAGCGCGCGCTTGGACGTGCCGCCCCAGGGCGGCGAGGGGTTGGCCCAGGTTGTCGAGCGTGTTGGCAGCCTCGGTGGCGTTGCCGAGGGTTCGGAACAGGGTGAGGGCCTGCTCGTAGTGGTGGATCGCCTCGGGGTGCCGGCCGGTCCGGTGGTCGATGAAGCCCAGGCTGTCCAGGGTGGCCGCCTCGCCGTCGGGGTTCTCGTGGCGGCGGAACAAGACGAGGGCGTCCAGGCAGTGCTCGCGGGCCGCGCCGTGGTCGCCGAGGCAGGCGGCGAGCCAGCCCACCTGGTTGAGCGCGAGGGCTTCCTGCACCGGCTGGTCGAGCACGCGGAAGAGGTCCAGGGCCAGCCGGGCGTGCTCCAGCGCCCGGCGGTCGTCCTCCCGGAGTGCCCACGCCCGGCCGAGTGCGTGGTGGGTGAGCGCCTGCTGGACGGGGTCGTCGTGGCGTTCGGCCAGCACGAGCGCTCGACGCAGGGCATCGACGGCCTGCTCGTGCTGTCCCAGTTCGGCGTGGGCGTAGCCGAGGACCCGGCAGGCGAGGGTGCGGGTGGTGGGGTCGGGCAGGCGTTCGGCGGCGTCGACGGCGGCCTGCCACACGATCAGCTGGTCGTGGCGGTTTCCCCGTCGCCAGTGATACGTGGTCAGCGCCCACGCCAGGTGCCACACGGTCTGGTGGCGGTGGTGCGTGATGGCGGTGTGCTGGGCGGCCAGCAGGTGGGGGTGGTGGGCGTCCAGCCAGGCCAGCGCTGCCGGGATGTCGGGCAACGGCTGGGTGCCGACGCCGGGGACGGGCGGGTCCAACCGGATCGGCGTGCGGTGGGGGTGCAGGAGTCGTTCGGCGGTGTGTGCGGTGTGCAGGTAGAAGTCCACGACCCGGTTCAGCGCCGCCTGCCGGGTCGGCTCCGGGAGGTGTTCGCGGGCGGTGGTGGCGGCGTAGTCGCGGACCAGGTCGTGCATGGCGAACCGGCCGTCGGACGTCTGCGTGACCAGGGACGCGTCGACGAGCCCCCGCAGTGCGGCCCGAGTGTCGCGCGTGAGGAGCCCGGTGAGGCTTGCGGCGGCGAGGAGATCGGTATCGGGCCCGGGCGCGATCCCGAGCAGGGCGAAAGCGGTGCGCTGCTGCTCGGTCAGGTGACGCAGGGACCAGGACAGGACTGCGGGGAGGCTGGCGTCGGGATCGTCGGAGTCCAGGGCGTCCAGGCCGAGTCGACGCAGGTCGGTCACGATGTCGTCCAGGGGACCGGGCTGTGTGCGGAGGTGGGCGGCGATCAGGCCCAGCGCCAGGGGAAAGCCACCGCACAGCCCGATCAGCTCGGTGACCGCCCGCTCCACGACGGCGTTGGCGCGGGCGTCCTCGAACGCGGCGTCGAGCAGGGTGCGCGCCTCGGAGTCGGTGAGCACGTCGACCTGCACCGGGCGGGCACCGTGGCGGGTGAGCAGCGCGGGCAGCCGGTTGCGGCTGGTGACCAGGACGGCGCAGGAACTGCTCCCGGGCAGCAGGGGCACGGCCTGGTCGGCCGTGGCGACGTTGTCCAGCACGATCAACATGCGCCGGTCGGCGATCAGGCTGCGGTACAGGGCGGTCCGGGCGGCCAGGTCGACGGGCAGGCGATCGGGCCCGACCCCGAGCGCCTCCAGGAAACTGCGCACCACCACGTCGGCGGTCATCGGCCGTCCGGTCGGGCTGAAGCCGCGCAGGTCCACGAAGAGCTGCCCGTCCGGGAACCGGTCCACGTTGCGGTGCGCCCACGTCAGCGCGAGCCAGGTCTTGCCGATGCCGCCTGCGCCCGCGATCGCCGGGAACACGACCGGCGAACCCGGCTCGGCCTCGTCGCCCGTCGCGGCGGCGAGGACGCTGTCCAGCTCGGCCAACTCGCGAACGCGACCGGTGAACGGACTTGGCGCCGCCGGCAACTGGCGGGGCACCACCCACCGCTTCCCGGTGCCCGTCCCGGGTCGGGCCGAGGACGGTTCGGTGGCCAGGATCCTCTGGTGCAGCTCTCGGAGGCCGGGGCCGGGGTCGATGCCCAGTTCCGCCACGAGTCGCTCGCGGACCTGTCGGTAGTGGGCCAGCGCGTCGGCGGTGCGACCAGCGCGCGAGAGGGCGAGCATGTAGTGGCCGGCGACCCGCTCGTCCATCGGCCAGACGGCGGATCGTGAGGACAGGCTCGTCACCAAGTCCTCGCCGTGCCCGAGGTGGAGCAGGGCGTCGGTGAGGTCGCACTCCGCGTCCAGTCGCTCCTGGTGCAGCCGGCCGCGTTCGGCGAGCGCCCAACCACCACCGATCCCGGACAGCGCGTCCCCGCGCCACAGTTCCAACGCCTGTTTCAAGAACTTCGCGCGGTGCCGGTCGACACCGGAGCGGGCATGGGCGCACAACGCGCGGAACCGGTGGAGATCGACCGCCGACGGCTCAGCCTTCAGCGAGTACCCGCCGGACCGTCGCACGATGTCCGGGGTCCCGACTGTCGCCAACACCCGACGCAGCCGGGACAGGTAGCCCACCAGCGTCCCCCGTGCCCGCAACGGCGGATCGTCACCCCAGACCCGCTCGGTCAACCGGTCCACCGACACCACCCGGTCGACGTCCACCGCCAACGCGGCGAGCACACACCGCTGCTTCTCGTGCCCGGCATCCACCACGCAGCCGTCCACCACGACGGCGACCTCCCCCAGCAACTGGAATTGCAGCACGTCGCCCCTCGTTCTCCGCCCTTCGGCCCAGGCATTGATACCGACCCGGGTCACGCCGATGCGCACGAGCACAGCGTCTTCACACGATCGGTGCAGCGCGTCCGTGCACCCAGACGGTCGCAGCCGGGTCCCTGCACACAACCTGGCCCCGACTCGTTCCCCTCCTGGGAACCTGCGCACACGGCACTTTTGCACCGCACAGAGCGACCCGAGAATTTCGACGGCGGGAAGCGGCGAGAACAGCAGGAAAGCGGTGACGACGTGCCGCGCGGGATCGCCAGGCCGCTGCCCGACCAAGTCACGAATGCGACGGGTACCTCATGCGCGTCATCACCGCCACGCACAACAGACCCTCGGTCCCGTGCGGACGCGGTCCACACCACCGCACCGCTCTGCGGATCATGGTGCATCTTGGTGCCATGACCGCATCCTCGGCGGATTCGTGGAATCTGATCACCTCGTGGCTACGAGTCCACGCACCGGAGACCTTCGACAGACTCGCCCCGCCCGCGCGTGAACACGACCTCCTGGCCCTGGAGGCCGACGTCCCGGCACCGCTACCTGACGATTTGGTCGAGTGGTGGCGGCTGTGCGACGGATCCGGCCTGCCGGACGGTCGGACCGAACTGACGCCGGCAGCCGATCCGGTGTGTTCCGGACGGCTTTCGTGCCGATCGCGGCAACGGGCACCGGAGATCACCTTTTCATGGACCTGCGAACCGGCCGGTTGCAGGGCTGCATCCAGGTTTGGAGCCGGGACGACGGCAGTCGGCCTGCCCCGTACTGGGAGAACGTGACCGACATGCTCGATGATGTCGCCAACGCACTACACACGAAATTTCCTGCGCTACGTGCCTATGGCGAGCGGGTCAAGCCCTACGGCATTCGCACCACCCCGTGCGTGCCTGAGGTGGAAGACCGACGTCTGGTCTGGCATCGGAGCGCCTGACAGCAACCCTCGTTCATCGGTGATCATGTCGAGGCGCGGTTCGTGCTGCACAGCGGACCGAGCTCGGCCGGGAGGGTGACGCGGCGAAGATGCTGAGCCGTCAAGTGCGGCAACGAGGACGAGTGCGTGAGTCGCAGGCGGCCGAGGGTTGTCACGGCCCCTCGACATCGGTGCCCGACCGGCCCGGTTTCAGCGCTTGCCGCCCCAGAGCGCGCGGGAACGAGGCCGGGGGTCGTCCACGACGGCCGACTCGATGTCGAAAGTCATCGTGGCGCGGCGTGTGGTGTCGTACTCGGGCCAGCCGGGGTCGCCGGTGGTAGCGAACGATACCCAGGCCGCGTGCATGGTGTCCGCGATTTCCTGTGGGCGCTCGTCGCCCAGCAGCGGCGTGAGCGCCGGATCGTCGAGGTTGTCGAAGACGAACGGGACCTCCACGATGTGGCACGCGCCCAGCCGGCCGTCGAAAGCGGGTGGCCGCCACGCGAACTCGTAGACGTGCGTGCGGCCCGGTCCTGCGGTGCGGGCCTCGGCCAGCCGGATCGCAGGCAGCCGGTAGAACCAGTCCGTGGACAGGTCGGCCAGGACGTCACCGGGCGTGCCGTCCGGGGTTTCCGCGCGGTACGCGGCGAAGGCCCGGTCCGGGTCGAGGCCATAACGGGACGCGGCGGCCCGCGCGAACGGTTCGTCGACCACATCCAGCACCTTGGTCGGGACGAGGAAGAACCGGAACTCGTCGCGGTTCGTGCCCACCAGGACGTCGACGTCCGCGCCCGCTCCTGCCGCGATTGCCTCGATCGGCCACACCGGCAGCAGGTCGCCGTCCACCACCGGTTCGAACGGCAGCGTGGTGAAGGCGACCTCGCCCCACCCCTCCGGATCGGGCGTGACCGCCGCGCGCAGCTCCTGCGCGGCGGCGGTGAGCCGGTCGACCGGCACGGCGCCCAGCGCCTCACGGGTGGCGGGCACGCCGAGCAGCCCGGCCAGCTTGTGGCCCATCCGCGCCGCCGTGTCCGCGCCGACGACGTGGTGCGCCGCGCCGCTCTGCAACGCCGCCCGGCGGAACAGGCCGTTCGCGCGCGGGGCGGCGAGCAGCGCGCCGATGCTCATCGCGCCGACCGACTCGCCGAACACCGTGACCAGGTCCGGGTCGCCGCCGAACGCGACGATGTTCTCCCGCACCCAGGTGAGGGCGGCGAGCTGGTCGAGCAGGCCGAGGTTGGCGAGGTCGCCGTCGCCCAGGTGCAGGAAGCCGTCAGGGCCCAGCCGGTAGTTCGGCGTCACGCAGACCACGCCGTCGCGGGCGAACGCACTGCCGTCGTAGAGCGGCACCGCGCCCGAAGCGCTGGTGAACGCGCCGCCGTGCACCCACACCGCGACCGGCAGCCGCGCCGCCGGGTCGGGCGTCCACACGTTGAGGTTCAGGCAGTCGGTGCCGGGGACCTCCGCGTCGGGGATCAGCACGTCGAAGGGAGGCGCGTAGCTCGCCTTCGGCACGGACGGGCCGAAGGCGACTGCGGCGCGCACACCCTGCCACGGCTGCGGCGGTTGCGGCGGCCGGAACCGGTTCGGGCCGAAGGGCGGCGCGGCGTACGGGATGCCTTGAACACCTCGACGCCGCCACGGGTGGTCGTGCCGCGCAGGACGCCTTGACGGGTCTTGACTGTGCGCATGGTGCTGCCTTCCGGGTGGAGGGATCAGCGGTCGAGGCCGACGATGCGCAGCGCGAACCGCGCGTACTGGTCGGCGACCACCTCGGCGGGATAGGGCTGGTCGGGGTTGAACCAGTGGGCGACCTGCACGTCCATCCCGCCGATGGCGATGGTGGCGAGCGTCGGGTCGGACACCGAGAACGTCCCGTCGGCCACGCCCTGCGTCATCACGTCGAGCAGCGCGTCCGTCAGCCGGGCGTGCAGCCGCAGCACCACGGTGTCGCAGGACGTCAACCACGAGCAGTCCGGACGACACCTCGCCTCAACCCTGGTGACCTCGGGACCCGCTTCCCCCGCCACCCGGCCGGACCGCAGGACAACGCGGCGCTCCGCGACGCCGAACCGGACGCGACAAGCGCCCCCGGCCTCAGCGCTGCTTCACGGGCTTGAGTCCGACCCGGCGATCGAATGAGGCTGTTGTCGCCCGAAGCGCCCACTATGTGACTCATCCCAATGAGGTCATCGATCCGGGAATCGATCGGGACTACCTCAGGTACGTGGCCGGCCCGCGATCCACCAGGTCGGCGTCGTCAACTTCGACACCACGTCGCCATCCCCGCCGGCCCTGCAAGACCTGCGCGGAGAAACACCGCCGCGGCATCAACGTCCGCCTGCTCGACGGGCTGGTCACAACACCGTCGCCACCTTCGCTGCCGATGCCTACCAGAAGCCGATCAGAACTTGGAAGCTTCTGACCCAGGCGCGGCGCGGCCCACGCCGCGCCACTGCGATCATCGCGCCTGCCGGGTGCGTCCACCAGATCGAGACCCACTGCGCACCACGCGAAGTGGCTTCCTGCTCCATCGTCCTCGCCGCTTCTGCACAGCACTCGGCTGTTCGGAGGAAAGTGCAACAGGAACCTGAGATCACCCGAAGCCTTTGATAGACCAGCGGCAAGAACACGGACCGGAAGGGGATCATTTCCAATGGCGGTGGAATTCCGCGTTCTGGGTCCGGTAGAAGCGCAGGTCGACGGTCTGCCGGTCGAGTTGGGACATGCCCGGCAACGATGGGTGCTGGCGGCGTTGCTGGTCGAGGCCAACCGGCGGCTGTCGACCGACCAGCTCCTCCACCACGTCTGGGGCGACCGGGTTCCGCATGGTGGCCGGAACTCGCTCTACGGCTACCTGTCCCGCCTGCGCCGGGTCCTGCACGACACCTGCGAGATCGACATCGTGCGCCGCCCCGGCGGGTACGAACTGGTGGTCGACCAGGACGCGGTGGATCTGCACCGCTTCCAGCGGTTGCTCGCCGACGCCAGGGCCGCCGCTGACGACGTCCGCGCGGCGGCGTTGTTCGAGCAGGCACTGGGGTTGTGGCGTGGCGAGGTGTGCGCTGATCTGAGCACCCCGTGGGTCGACAACCTCCGCGCCGAACTGGACCGGCAGCGGCTGGCTGCGGAACTGGACCACACCGACCTGAGGCTACGATTGGGCCGGCACGGTGAACTGCTCGCAGATCTGGTCACGCTGACCACTGCCCACCCCTTGGACGAGCGACTGGCCGGACAGTTCCTGCTCGCTCTGTACCGCGCGGGCCGCCAAGCCGATGCCCTGGAGCACTACCACCAGCTGCGCACCCGACTCGCCGACGACCTCGGTGCCGACCCGGGGCCGGACCTGCAGCGACTCCACCAACGGATTCTCACCACCGACCCCACTCTGGCCAACCCCACAGCGGGTACGGACCGGCCGGCGGTGGTACCTCACCAACTCCCCGCCGCACCGGGACTGTTCACCGGCCGCCGTGCGGAACTGACCCAACTCGACCGCGCCCTGACCGCAGTCCCAGACACCGACCCGACAGACGCGCCGAGACCGACGTCCAGTTCTCCAGAGGCAGCCGCAACGGTGATGATCTCCGCGATGGGCGGAGCGGGTGGCATCGGCAAGACCTGGCTCGCCCTGACCTGGGCCCAGCGCAACCTGCACCACTTCCCCGACGGGCAACTCTTCGTCGACCTGCACGGCTTCAGCCCCACCGAGAGGTCCGTCGACCCCTCCGACGCGCTGCGCGCCTTCCTCACCACCCTGGGTGCCGCTCCCGACGGTCTCCCCTCGGACCCGGACGCCCTGGCAGCCCTGTACCGGCGCCTGGTCGCCGGGCGTCGGATGCTGATCGTGCTGGACAACGCCGCCACTACCGACCAGGTAGTACCACTGCTGCCGGGCACCGCTACCTGCACCGTCCTGGTCACCAGCCGGAACCGACTACCGGCACTCGTCGCCCGCCACGGTGCCCGCCCCCTGCACCTGGACGTGCTGACCGACACCGAGTCCCGGCAACTGCTGGTGGCGTGGCTGGGCGCGGAGCGCGTGGCAGAAGAGGAACGGGCGGCAACCGACCTCATGGAGTTATGCGGCGGGTTCCCGTTGGCACTGGGGGTGGTCGCTGCCCGCGCCGCCGCCGAGCCCCACCTTCCCCTGGCGGACACCGTCGCCGAACTACGTGAGTACGGCCTGGATGCGCTCGACGACGTCGGGGACCCAGGCGCGAGTCTGCCTGCGGTCCTGTCCTGGTCCCTGCGCCGGCTCAACGACGACCAGCGCGCTGCGTTCGCCCTGCTGGGCGTCGCCCCCGGACCCGACACCGGTCTGCCCGCCGCAGCCGCCCTCACCGGCCTGCCGGAACGCCAAGCCCTCGCCGCGTTGCGCACGCTGGTCGACGACTCCTTGCTCGACCGCACTCCTGGCGGCCGGTACGCCATGCACGACCTGATCCGCGCCTACGCCGCCGGCGTCGCCCATACCCTCGCCGAACCGATACGGCAGGCAGCGCTGGAACGAGTAGTCGACTTCTACCTCCACACCGCGCACGCCGCCCGCAACCTCATGGACCCCCACGCCCCACGAATCACACCGGATCCTCCGACACCCCGCACCACTACCCATCCGCTTCCCGACGACCCGGCCGCACTGGCGTGGTTCGACGTCGAACATCCCCACTTGCTCGCCGCCCAACACGCCGCAGCAACCCAACGCCGACACGGCACGGTCTGGCACTTGGCCTGGAACTTGACCATCTACCACTACCGACGCGGACATCTCCACGATGACCTGGCCGTGTGGCAGGCCGCGCTGGATGCCACCGCGCACCTGCCCGACCCCGTGATGTCGGCCAATGCCCACCGATATACCGGCTTCGCCCACGCCCTGCTGGAACAGCACGAAGAAGCCGCCGCACACCTGAACCACGCCCTCGCACTGGCCGAGCACCACCACGACCGCGACCAACAAGCCGCCGTCCACCAAGCGCTCGCCACCGCGTGGGAATTGCGAGGCGACGACCGCCAGGCTCTGGCTCACGCCGAACACGCTCTCGCTCTCTACCGCATCGTCGGCAACACGGAGAGGGAAGCCAGAGCGCTCAACGGCGTGGGCTGGTTCGCCGCCCGCCTGAACGACTACGACACCGCGCGCGAGCACTGCCAGGCAGCTCTCGCCCTGCACCGACACCACCGCAACTCCGACGGTGAGGCGGCCACGCTGGACAGCCTCGGCTACATCGATCACCAGACCGGTCTCCACAACCAGGCCATCCACCACTACAACCAGGCCCTCGCCCTGATTCGCGCCTACGGCAACACCTTCGAGGTCGCCGGCATCCTCGACCGTCTCGGTGACCCGTACACCGCCGTCGGCCACCACGACCGGGCCCGTGCTGCCTGGCAGGAGGCATTGAGGTTGTACAGGGAGCAAGGCCGCGACACCGACGCCGAACGTGTCCAACGGCAACTCGACGATCTCGACCCACGACAGGAACCGGTCGGGCACTCGGATGCGACCGACGCTGCGGAGCACTGACGAGGCAGTGAACTCGGACTGGCAGGGCGGGCGGGAGTCGGCGCGTCATTGTGCTCACTCACTCCGACGTCCTCCTTCCCGCCCGCCATGCCGCCTCCGATCAGCTACGGGTGGCCTTGAAGCCTCCGCTGGTGATCCGGGCACCGTTGCGGCACTCGGCCTTCTGGTAGTCCTTGCGCTTCGCGCCGTTGACGGGCGAACCCGAACTGCAGGTCACCCACACCTTGACGTAGTACCCCGTGCACTTCACGTGGTACCGCCCCGCACCACGGTGACCGGCCTTGTCGAACCAATCGGTGCAGGCTGCGGACGGAGCGACCTCCGTTCCTGTCCGCACCTGGGCCGTCACCGATTCCGATGCGGCTTGGGCCGGTGCGGCGAACCCACCGATCGCCAACGCCCCCACGATTCCGATACCGGCCAGCACACTACGCGTACGCATGTCCACTCCTTCGTTTCCGCGAGTCGGTAGCGACTGACCACAGCGTGCTCGGCGCACCTGATACAGACCTGCAATGAACCTTGAACGGACGGCGACTGGTCGCGGTCCCTGTGAGTTATTGACGACCGGCCCGTCACAAGAAATGACTCCATGCGGGTTCCTCCGCCAGCGGCAGCATTGCACGAATATGGGCGGCGATCCGACGTGCAACCATAATTTCCCGCTTCAGCGGGAGGCGTAATTTATGCTAGTCGACGCCCATCCGGGACGGTGCAGCCAGGGGAAGTGGCGATAAGCAGCGAAGGATGTGCTGCAATCGAGCCGACTGGCTAAAATCATTCGCTGAGCCACCGACATCGCCATCCTGCTTCGTACACCACCTCAACACGATCAAGCACACCAAACAGATCCGCCGTAGCCGCGGCAGCGGCAGCCTGTACAGCCGTCGGCTCCGTATCGGCCAGATTGATTTCGAGCTTGGTCACGCCCACCACGAGCCCGCCGACCAACTCGGCCCTGTTTCGCCCTAATCGATCGATGACCTCTCGAACACCTCTCGATGCCGCTTCGACCTCGACCGGATCGTTTTCCGGTTGAGCGGACGATCGATCACCGCGTTCGACTGACCATCGGACCTGGGACGGACCCGCAACCAAATCTTCTATCGCCAGCTCAACGCTAGCGAAAGCGACAACTCCCATATCTTGACGCCACAAGCGGTATCGACCACGAGAACCGACTTCCGGCCCATTCATCATCGCACGCAGCCATTTCTCGAGACACTGGATATTCCAGACGATAAGTAGCCACCCCCAGCGCCTCCGGCGGGCAGTCGTCTTCACACCGCCGGATCGGCCCGCCCACCGCCGCCAATCATCAGCCGGCCAATCGATCCATTGGAGATGGTTATCGAGCCTCGAAAAGCTCGCAGGCAACAAGGGGCCACACCAGCAAGTAGAGAAGGGTGTCATGGCCTTCCAGTGTCGACCGCAACAACTTCCGCCCCGACACCGAGAGCAAGGTTCTCCGAACCTCGGACACCGACACCGAAACTCCGCAGCGGATTGGAGACAATGGGTGTGCTCGCTCCGGAAGCCCCGTGCCTGCGGCTATTCGTTGCGGTACGTGAGCAGAGGTTCCCAGTCCTCGGGCAGGGGCGGGAGTTGCAGGGCCTCTTCGCGCAGGAAGTCCGTCCGCCACAAGTGCATCCTGTCCGACCACACACGCGACAGCACTTTCTGGGCCAGCGTGCCGACGACCACGGCCACGGCGATCACCTGGGCGACCACACCGTCGTCCCACGCCCCCACCGCGACCACACCCAGCAGGCCCACCAGCACGAGGTCGAACAGCGCCTGGAGCACCGTGGACAGCGGTCGGTCCTCGTTCCTGCGCGCCTGCCGGTCGGCCAGCGCGTCGCAGGCGTCCGGACCGAGCAGACGGAAGCGGGCCGCGTCGGTGCGACGGTTCCACGCCTCGACCAAGGTGACGATCAACATGGACAGGCCCAGCACCACCTGCACCAGTCCCACCAGGTGCAGGTACCACGGACCGTCGTTGATCAAGAAAACACCGATCCCGGACGTGGTCGACAGCACAGCGGCGACCTGGAGCGGCCGGAGGTATCGGCGGGACAGCCACGCCGGGACCGAGTCCCGGTCGAGGTCCCCCACCGCAGGCCGCGCCGCCAGCACGGCCTTCATCTCCTCACGGGCGCGCTGAAGCGCATCGGTCCCATCGGCTCCCACGCGCGCCATGACCACATCAGCCCCCGTCTGCGGTGTCAGGTCAACTGGCCAACCGGCCCAGCCACCCGACCTACTGCTCTGCGGCACGAATCCAGCGAAGGGCCGCCTGATCAAGGCGAGCCGGCCGGCTGGTTCGCCTGGAGATTATCCAGGATCGTGCCGGCGATTCGAGCGAACTGGTCCAGCTCCTCCGCCGTGAGGAGGTCCACGAACAGTTTCCGGACCTCTTGGACGTGGCCGGGCACGGCCGCCTTGAGCGTGGCGAGGCCCTCCGCCGTGATCACGGCGTCCACGCCCCGGGAGCCGCACTGTTCCCTGGTGACCAGACCTCGCTTGCCCATCCGGGTGAGCTGGTGGTGCATGCGACTCTTCTCCCAGCCGGCCGCCTGTCCCAGCTCGTAGGCACGCATCCGGCCGTCGGGCGCCTCGGACAGCAACGCGAGCACGGTGTAGTCGGCGCTGGACAGACCGCTGCCTGCCTGGAGCTGCTGCTCGACGCGCGTTCGCAACAGCTCCAGCATCTGGAAGGACGTCCGCCAGGCGCGGAGTTCGCGTTCGGTCAGTCGCTGCTGCACCATGCGGCCATCGTACTCACCAGTTGATGTATCAACTCACGCGCGTACTCTGAAGTTGATACATCAACTCGATGGAGTACGGGGGACACCATGAGCAGGCGGCGTGACTTCCTGAAGACCTCCGCGGCGGTGACCGCAGCCGCCGCCGGAGCGGCAAGCATCGCCGACCCGGCCGACGCGTACGACGACGGTCAACCGCCGAAGGACGCCGGCCGCCAAGGACGCCGCTATGTCATTCGCGGCGGTGCAGTGATGTCCATGGACCACAACGTCGGCGACTTCGAGCGGGCCGACGTTCTGATCGAGGGCAAGCGGGTTGTCGAGATCCGGCCCGACATCCGCGCCGCCGACGCCGGCGTGATCGACGCGCGTGGGCGGATCGTCATGCCCGGCTTCGTCGACACCCACCACCACCAGTTCGAGACTGCCGAGCGCGCGTTCCTCGCCAACGGCCTGCTCCGCGACGACGGATCCGGATCGCCCAGCGCGCACCCGAACTACAGCGAGCACATCCTCGAAGGGTTCGCACGGCTGTACCGGCCGCAGGACGTCTACATCAACGAGTTGTTCGCGGGGCTCTCGCAACTCGACGCGGGAGTCACCACGGTGCTCGACGTGTCACAGATCCACCACTCCCCCGACCACACCGATGCGGCGATCCAGGCGCTGATCGACACCGGGCGGCGTGCCGCATTCGGCTACTTCGAAGGCGACGGCCGCACCGGAGCCCGCTACCCAGAGGACGCCTACCGCATCCGGGACAGGTGGTTCCCCTCCGAGGACCAGCTCGTGACCATGGTCATGGGCGGCGAACTCCACCTCGGCCAGGAGGTGTACAGCAAGGCTTGGGCAATCGCCCGCGAGCTGGGCCTGACGATCGCCGCCCACTCTGTCGGTTCGTGGGGGATGCGGCCCGTCTTCGATGCCATCGCGCACGGCGAAGGCGGGGTCGAAGTGGGGCCGGACAACCTTTTCATCCACATGACCGGCATGTCCGACGAGACCTGGCAGCAGTTCCGGGACGCCGGCGCGCACGTCTCGCTGGCGTTCCCCATCGAGATGACCATGCGGCACGGCACTCCGCCCATCCTGAAGATGCAGGAACTGGGCATGGAACCCTCCCTGAGTTCCGACGTCGAGACGACGATGACCGCCGACCCGTTCACGCAGATGCGCGCCGCGATGACCATGCAGCGCATGGTCATCAACCATCTGGTCCTGGACCGGGGAACCCCCGTGCCGCCCGACAACTGGCCGACGCCGGCCCTCGGTACGCCGGACCTTCTCACCGTCCGCGACGTGCTCCGCTACGCGACCTTCAACGGTGCCAAGCACCTGGGGCTCGACCACCGAACCGGCACCCTCACACCGGGCAAGGACGCCGACATCGTCCTCCTGGTCGCCACCGCGCTCAACGTGGCCCCGCTCAACAACGTGCCCGGCGCGGTCGTGTCCTTAATGGACCGCACCAACGTCGAGACCGTGATAGTCGCCGGTCGGGTGCGCAAGTGGCGGGGGCGGCTGCTCGACGCAGACCTGAACCGGCTACGCCGAGACCTCGAAGCATCACGCGACTACCTGTTCAAGGCAATGGGGCTACCGCAGGACCTGTTCGCCTGACGCGCACGCCGTCCACTTCGATCTCGAAGTCCGCCCGGCCCGGCGAGTTCTGCTCCACGAGCACTCCACCGGACCGCACTGCCGGCCACAAACACCGGAGCCTCGGCGGTGGCCCAAGAGCCCGTCGCAGATCGGCTGGAATATCTCAACACCGACCGACCGGTCCCGGCGCGAGGGACGATCGGACGCTTGTCCGGACCGGTGCTCTCCCCGACAAGCTGCCGATTCGACGGAATTCCCACGACTGATCCGGCACTTCGACGCCGTGAGGAAGTGCGTGCGCCATGAAGCAAATCCCGGCCCTCGCCGGTGCGGTCCTGCTGCTCGGCGTCACCGTCACCACCCCCGCGCAGGCAGCAGCCACCTGCCGGCAACACCGACGTGGTGGTCTGGGCGCAGTCGGTCAACGACTCCGGCGTCATCGTCGGCAACGCCCGGACCGGCACCAGCTCGCGGACCGCGCTGCGCTGGGCACCCGGCGGTCGGGTCTCCACCCTGCCGCCCCTGCCCGGCGACCTGCGCGCGAGCACGGAGGTCGTCATCTCCAACGGCACGGTGTTCGGGTACTCCCACGACAACTCGGACCGGCGGCGCGCGGTGCGCTGGAGCCCCTCGGGCACGGTCGCGCTGTTGCAGCTCAAGCCAGGCGACATCAGCTCCAGCTTCACCTCGGTGAGCGATGGCCGGGTCGTGGTCGGACGGGCGGGCGGCACCGACTCGCAGGGAGGCTGGGTGACGCGCTCGGTCCGGTAGAACGCGGACGGCACCGCCACCGACGGGCAGGACGCCTGGATCGCTGACGACGCCGGCGCGTTCGCCGGGATCCACGGGTCCTCCCGCGGTTTCCGGCAGGGCGCCGACGGCACGCGGATCGACCTCGGCGAGTCGGTCGTGCCGAGGGCGCCCAACCGGTCCGGCGAGGTGGTCGCCGTGCACCAGCCCAACCCGTGGGGCATGTCCGCCAGGAAGTGGGACGCCGACGGCACCTACCGCCCCTTGGAGACCTCCGCGCCGGGCTACTTCTCCGAAGTGTCGGCGATCAACGACGCCGGGCAGTCCGTCGGCTACGCCGGTGGGCCGGTCCGCTGGTCCCGCGAAGGCGCCCGCACGGCGCTCCCGCTGCCCGCCGGCGCGAACGGCGACACCGTCCGGTTCATCAACGAATCCGGCACGGCGGCAGGCCAGATCTACCTCGACAACCACACCTACGCCACGGTCTGGCGCCCTTGAGACCCGCGCGGGACGTGCTTCGGCGGAGTCCGGGTCCAGCTCCGACGGCCGTCGACCCGGAAGTCGCCGTCGGTGAGATCGACAAGGGCCGACGTACACTCCCGACGAGGGCGAAGGCCAGGCCGAGTTCCGGCACCGGCGTGAGGGAGGGGTCGGGATGTTCGGCATCTTCGGTTCGAAGAAGAAGCAGAAGAAGCTCGACGACCTGATGGCGCAGCTCAGGCCCGACCTGAGTCGGGAATCGCTCGGCGTCGGGCCCGCCTTCCCGGGCGTCGCCCCGAACCCGCTCCTGAGCCGTGACGCGAGGAAGCGCAACGCGGAACTGCGCACGGGGGCGCTCGCGCTCGGCGTGCTCGTCGACTGGCGGGAGGTCAACAGCACTCCACGCGTGGTCCTGATGCTCGACGTCCAGACCGCCGACGGCATCTCGTTCCGAGGCATCGCAGACGAAGACCTCACCATCACCGAACTCACCCGACTCGCCCCGGGACAGACGCTGCCCGTGCGCTACCGGCCGGCCGTCATGGACCACTACGTCGCCCTCGCCCGAGACGCGGACCCCGCCCAGGTGCAGCAGGTCGCCGACAAGATCGCGAGCCGCAAGCGGGCCTGATCCGAAGCCGTTGGCCGGATTCCCACGGGATGTCACGGAGCCCGGTGATCGACCGACTGGGATGATTCCCGGACTCCGCTCGCCTTTCCTCGCCCGATTCGACCGGGGCGACGCTGCGTTGCGACGGCCGCTTCCTCACCCGCCTCGGGCTCCTGCCGCCGAGGCAGGCGGAAACACCCGGTTGCCCCGGCGAATCCGTCCACGCAGCGCACGCAACCGGTTTACTACCCATCGCAACCGGTGGAGGGGAAGCATGGTGGAGCGGTTCGGGCACTACCTGGTCGGGGAGTTATTGGGCCGTGGTGGCATGGGAGTGGTGCACCGGGCCCACGACACCGTCAACGACCGCACGGTGGCGCTCAAGCGGTTGCTGACCAGCGACGAGGAGTACGAGACCCGGTTCCGACGGGAGGCCCGGATCGCGGCCGGGCTCACGCACCCGCACGTGGTCCCGGTGCACGCGTACGGCGAGATCGACGGCACGCTGTACCTCGACATGCAGCTCGTGGAAGGCGTCGACCTGAAGCGGCTGCTGTCCGACGGCCTCACGCCGGAAGACCTGCTCCCGCTGCTCAAGCAGGTCGCCGAAGCGCTGGACGCCGCGCACGCCGCCGGGCTCGTGCACCGCGACGTCAAACCCTCCAACGTGCTGGTGGACCGGTCCGGGCACGCCTTCCTGGCCGACTTCGGCATCGCCCGACCGATGGCGGCCACCGCGATCACGCGGACCGGGCAGTTCATCGGATCGCTGGACTACATCGCGCCCGAACGGCTCGGCGGTGAGGTGGACGGCCGCGCGGACGTCTACTCGCTCGCCTGCGTGCTGTTCGAGGCGCTGACCGGCCGGCTGCCGTTCGGCGGGGTCGAGCCCGCCGCGAAGCTGGCCGCGCACCTGGTGGAGCCGCCGCCCGTCCCGTCCCGGTTCGACCGGCGCATCGGCCCCGGCCTGGACGCGGTGCTGGCCCGGGGCCTGGCCAAGGACGCCGACCACCGCTACCCGACGGCGTCCGCGCTGATCTCCGCCGCCGCCGAGGCCGTCCGGCTCAACGGGACCATGACCGTGGCCGCCGACACCGCCGAGCGCGCGCTGTTCGTCCAGGCCGTGATCCGCTCGGCCGCCGGCACGGTCACCCGCGCGCCGGGCGAGGGCTGTCCCTACCCGGGGCTGCGCGAGTTCACCGAGCAGGAGGCCGGGTGGTTCCACGGCCGGGCGCACGTGGTCACCGAACTGGTGGTGCGGCTGGCCGAGCAGGCCGTCCACCCGGAGCCGACGGTCGTGGTGGGCGCGTCGGGCGCGGGCAAGTCGTCGCTGCTGCGCGCGGGGCTGCTGCCGGCGGTCCCGGACTGGCCGCACGTGGTGCTGACGCCGGGCGCGGACCCGGTGGGCGCGCTGGCCCGTGCCGTCGCGGGCGTCACCGGAGCCGATCCCGCCGCGCTCGCCCACGGCATCCGGGCCGGCAGGTTCGGGCCGACCCGCCGGGTGGTGATCGTGGTGGACCAGTTCGAGGAGCTGTTCACGCACGACATCGCCGACCACGAGCGCGCGGCGTTCACCTCCGCCCTCGCGGACGCGGGCCCGGGACTGGTGGTGCTGGCGGTGCGGGCGGACTTCGTGGACCGCTGCATAGCCCTGCCGCCGCTGCGCCGCGCCCTGGCCCGCGCGGTGATCCTGGGGCCGCTCGGCGTGGACGAGCTCGGCCGGGCGATCACCGCGCCCGCCGAGGCGGCGGGGGCGTCCGTCGAACCCGGCCTGCCCGCCCGGCTGATCGCCGACCTCGGCGGTGCCGACTACGACCCGGGTGCGCTGCCCCGCCTGGCGCACGCGCTGCGGGAGACCTGGCACCACCGGCAGGGCGACACCCTCACCCTGGCCGCCTACCTGTCCACCGGCGGGATCGACGGTGCTGTCGCGCGCACCGCCGAACAGGTCTACGCGCAGCTCTCCCCCGCCGACCAGAACACGCTGCGCACGACCGTGCTGCTCATGACGAGCGTGCAGGACAGCGGCGCGGTCACCCGCCGGCGCGCGGTGCTGCCGCCGAGCCCGGTGCTGGACCGGCTGGTCGAGGCCCGGCTGGTCACCGCCGACCGGGACGGCGCGCAGCTCAGTCACGAGGCGCTGCTGTCCGCGTGGCCCCGGCTGCGCGCGTGGGTGGACGAGGACCGCGACGCCCTCGTCGCCCGCCGCAAGCTCGCGGACGCGGCCCGGCGCTGGGTCGACGCGGGCCGCCACGCCGGTGACCTGCCGCGTGGACCGCGCCTGGCGACGACCCTGTCGTGGGCGTCCGGGCACCCCGCCCCCACCCCCGTCGAGCGGGACTACCTCGACGCGGTCCGCCGGGCCCGCTGGCGGTCCCGGACCGTCCGAGCGACCACCGTCGCCGCGTCCACCGCGCTGGTGGTGGTCGTCGCGATCGCCGCCACGGTGGCAGTGCTGGCCCGGGACGAGTCGGCGCAGCAGCAGTCCCGGCAACTCGCCACCGAGTCGTTGACCACCCGGGACCCGGTGCGGGCGATGCGCGACGCCCTGCGCGCCCAGCACGCCGCCCCGACCCCGGAGGCGCGTTCGGCGCTGCTCACCGCGCTGACCCGGACCGCTCCCCTGACGTTGACCTTGCAGGACCACCCGTTCTTCGCCTTCGCGCAGGCGGTCGCCGTGGACCGGGAAGGCCGGCGCATCGCCGTGGGCGGGGACCGGGGAGCGTTCCTGGTCTGGGACGTCGTCGAACGGCGGGCGCTGATGTACGTCGAGGACAGCGGCAACGAAGCGGTCCAGGACGTCGCCGGTCTCCGGTTCTCCCCTGACGGGGCGCACCTCGCGGTCTCCGGCGGGGACACCACAGTCTGGGACCTCGGCTCGAAGTCGGCGGAGTACGTCGTCCGGGGCTCGCCCTCGACGGGCCGGTACGGGAACGCGGCGGGCTGGAGCCCCGACGGGACGCTCGCGGTCGCCGTACCGGGCGGGCTGGAGCTGTGGCGCGACGGCGCCCGGGTCCGGCCGGCGTTCGGGCAGGGCGCGCACGTCATCGACCTGAAGTTCCGCCCGGACGGGAAGCGGCTCGCGGTCGGACGGTCGGACGGCGTGGTGGAGTTGTGGGAGCCGACCGGGGAACGCCTCGCCGCGCGCACCGAGCACCGCGACGCGCAGCCGGCCTCGGCAGGTCTCCTGCGCCTCGACTACGCCTCCGGGTTCCTGGCGTCCTCCCGCCGCGACGGCACCGTGCGGCTGTGGAACCCGGACGACGCCGAACCGCTCGGCTCGCTGGCGACCGGAAGCGGTGAGATGGCCGTGCTCGGCGACGGCGAACGGGTGCTGGTCACCGACACCGGGAAGCTGACCGCGCACTCGCCCGTCGACGGTGCCGTCATGGCCGAGTACCCGGGCGATGTCAGCCCGATCTCCGCGCTGGCGTCTTCGGCGGGCACCACCGCGGCCACGGCGATGGACAAGGCCGCGGACAAGACGAAGGTGAAGGTGCTGCCGATCAACATGGTCATCGTGTGGCGGCCCAATCCGCACCGCTACGACGGTCTGTACGGTGCCGCCCACCGACTGGCCGTCGACCCTGCCGGTGCGCCGTGGGTCGCCGACGAACAGCGCGTGGTGCCCGTCCGGACGGGTGGACCCGTGACGGGCACGGACGTCAGGTTCGGCCCGCGCGGGCACCGGGCCGTGACCCGGCGGCCGGCCACGGGGGACGAGATCGCGGTGACCGACCCGGGCGGCGGGGAGCGGACGGTGGTACTGGCGGCGGGCACCGAGGTCAGGGCCGTCGCGGTGTCGGCCGACCTGATCGCGGCGATCGTGCGTCCGAAGGGAGCGAACGACTTCACCGGGATACGGGTCTGGGAGTTGGCCGCCCTCACCGAACGCACGTACGTCGAGACGCCGTTCCCGGCGCGGGACGTGCAGTTCTCACCGGACGGGAGGTGGCTGGCCGGTGAGATGCTCGGCGCGACGAGCTCGTGGTCGCAGGCGTGGGACACCGGGTCGTTCACCCGGCAGGAGGGCCGTGTCGAGGACAAGGGCCTGCTCGTCGTCGCCTTCCACGGCGGATCGCTGGTCGTCGCGGCGGGCGGGACGGTGAAGTTCACCGATCCCGCCACCGCGCGCGTCACCCGGGAGTTCGCCACCGGCCCCGACGTGAACGCCCTGGCCGTCGCCCCCGACGGCAGGACCGTGGCCACCGCCTCCTCCGGCAGCACCGAGGTGCAGCTGTGGGACGTGGAGACCGGCGGGAAACTGGCCACCGTCCACGGCCACCGGTCGACCCCGCTCCCCCAGCCGCTACGCCTCGCCTTCACCGCCGACGGACTGGTGAGCGCGGGTGACGAGGTGCTGATGGTCCCGACCGACACGGACACCGCCGTCACCCGGCTGTGCGCGGCGCTGACCGCCGTCCCCCGAGCCGACACCACCGACACCGGCTGCCCCTGACCCGGGTCCACCGCCGTAGCACCACCAGCGCGAGACCCGGTCGAAGACCGTTCATCACAGGTTGCCCAGAAGTCTGGCGATCACCTCCAAGCCCTCGATCAGGGCGAGGCAGAGTTGCAGCACGACGAAGCCGACCTGCAACACGAGGACGAACCGCGATCGTCGACGGGGCTTGCGGGAGTGCCTGCCCAACGTGGTCACCTCTCTGCGGGGTTCGATGACCGCAGGAAACCCGGGTACGCGCTGACCTGGTACTCCGCGAAGTTCCTCCCGAACGGAGGAGCAGCGTCGGGACCAGGGCCCCGATACTCCACGCATGTACGACGGACCCTTGGACGACGTGGCCATCAACGCGCGGACGAAGAGCGGCCGGCTGCTCACCGGCCGGAAGCTGGCCAACAGCCCGGTGACCCGAGCATGCCTCGAGAGCGGCCGGCGACTGGCCGAGCGAGAGCTGTTCGGTCTGGTGCACGAGAAGCACAAGCACAGGTACCGCCCGCTGGGAACGCTGACCCAGGAGAACATCGCCACCGGGGCGGAACTGATCTTCGAGGAGGCGCGCGCCGACGACCGGATCGCTCGCGCGCTGTTCGGGACGCCGCCCAGCCGGAAGAAGGACAGGACGAAACCCTCGGTCGCCGCGTTGAAGGATCGGTGGCCCGTCCTCGCCCTGTACCTGGGCGACTTGGTCCGGTACGCGCTGCGTGAGCGGTACTCGCTGACCGACGGGATGCTCGACGAAGCGACGCGTGCCGAACTGCGCGAGACGACGAACTTCAGCGACGCGGTGGACAAGGTCGCCTACGCGGACATGAAGATCGTGCACGCCGACGAGACCTCGGCGCGGTTCCAGTACCTGGTGACCGGCCTGGCCGACTTCCACGAGCAGATCAGGGAAGCGCTCAGCGGCGTGTACAAGCACTCCTTCCTCTACTGGCGCGGCGTGTACGCCGAGATCCTCAAGGCGCGCGGCGTCTCGCTGCGCCCGGGGATCACGCTCGACGAGTTGACGATGATGCTGACCGGGATGGCCCAAGGCTTGGGCCTGCGCCACATCGGAGCCACCGACGGCAAGGTGATCGACCACCACAACCGACGTTCCGTGCTGGGCAAAGCCTCCCAGATACTGATCGCCGGCGCCGTCGACCCGGGAGACGGCCGAGAGGTCGCGGACGTCGTGGACGAGCTGATGGCCGTGCGGGTCCCACCCGACGAGGACCGCAGGAAACCGCGACCGTTGCGTTCCTGGCTCGGACGGCTCAGGCGCGGGCGGTCTTGAGCGGTGACGTCGCTCCCGTGTCAGTGGTGATCGTTCACCACCTGAGCCGCCGCCCCTGAAGGGTCAGTGGTGACGTCCGGTCCGGGAACCGCGGTACCGCCGAGGCCGTCGAGCTGCTGTTGAACGCGCTGGGCGTCGGTATGGCGGCCTTGTTCCCGGTACAGCTCAAGTGCTTCCCGCCAGACCGCCCGGGCCCGCTCGTGCTCGCCCAGAGCGCTGTGGGGGTGGCCGAGGCTGTCCAGGGTGTTGGCGGCCTGGTAGGTGTGGCCGAGGGCGCGGTCCAGTGCGAGAGCCTGGTGGTAGTGGTCGATGGCCTGCCGGTGGTTGCCCGTGCGGTGGTCGATGTAGCCGAGGCTGTCCAGGGTGTCCGCCTCGCCGTCGGGGTTGTTGTGGCTGCGGTGCAGGGCCAAAGATGCCTGGCAGTGCTCGCGAGCCGTGTCGTAGTCGTCCAAGCGGGCGGCGAACCACCCCACCATGTTGAGCGTCGAGGCTTCCCACACCGGGTTGCCCTCGACGCGGTAGAGGTCGAGGGCGCGTCGGCTGTGGTGGAGGGCCGCGCGGTCGTTCCCGCGCTGCTCCCATGCCTGTGCCAGTTCGTGGTGGGTGTGCGCCTGCTGGGTGCTGTCGCCGTGCTCCTCGGCCAGGGCGAGTGCCTGGCGCAGGTGCCCGATGGCCTCGTCGTGCCGGTCCAGCCGGGCCTGGGCGGCGCCGAGGTGCCGGTGGGTGCGGATGAGGGTGCCGGGGTCGGGCAGGTGGCCGGCCGAGGTGACCGCGACCCGCCACGCCGCCACGTCGTCGTGCAGGTGCCCGCGCCGTCGGTGGAAGTCGGTCAGGCACCAGGCCAGGCACCAGGCGGTGTGGTGCCGGCCCTGGGCAGCGGCCGTGTGCTGGGCGGCGAGCAGGTGGGGGTGTTCGGCGTCGAGCCAAGCCAGTGCGGCGTGCTGGTCCGACAGCGGCTGCGGGCTTACCTCGGAGGTGGGTGGCTCCAGCGGGGTCAGGGCGGTGTGGGGGTCCACGAGCCGGGCGGCGGCGTCCGCGGTGTGGAGGTAGAAGTCCACCACACGGTCCAGCGCGGCCCGGCGGACCGGTTCGGGCAGGTCTTGGGCGAGAGTGGTGGCATAGGTGCGGATGAGGTCGTGCATGGCGTAGCGGCCACGTGCGCGTCGGTCGAGCAGAGAAGCGTTCTCCAGGGCGCGCAGCGTCTGACGCGTTCGTGCCGCCGACATCCCGATGAGGTGGGTGGCGGCGAGCGGGGTGATGTCGGGACCGGGAGCCGTGCCCAGCAATGTGAACGCCAGCCGCTGTTCGGACGTCAGGTGGCGCAGGGACCACGACAGGACGCTGGGCACACCGGCAGCGGGGTCGGTGTCGTGGTCGAGCACCTCCAAGCCCAGTTCGCGCAGTTCCGCGGCGAACTCGGCCAGTGGCACGGCCGGACGGGTGACGGCGTGGCGGGCGATGATCGCCAGCGCCAGCGGATAGCGCCCGCACAGATCGACCAACTCGTCGACCGCGTCGGGTTCGGCGTCCGCTCGCCGTTGCCCGAGGCGTTCGGCCAGCAGGGCGTGGGCTTCCTCGGCGGAGAGGACGTCCAGTCGGAGGTGGCGGGCACCGTGGCGGTCGATCAGCGACGCGGGTGTGGTGCGGCTGGTGACCAGGACCGTGCAGGTGGGGGTGCCGGGCAACAGCGGGACGACCTGGTCGGCGGTGGCGGCGTTGTCCAGCACGATCAGCATCCGCCTGCCGGCGATGAGGCTGCGGTACAGCGCTGTCCGGGCGTCCGGGTCGGCGGGCAGGCGACCGGGGTCGACGCCGAGCGCGTCGAGGAAGCCGCGAACCGCCACCGCCGGGTCGAGAGGTCGGCTGTCGGGGCTGAAGCCGCGCAGGTCGGCGAACAACTGCCCGTCCGGGAAGCGGTCGGCGTGGCGGTGGGCCCACTTCAGCGCCAGCCAGGTCTTGCCGATGCCGCCCGCCCCTCCCAGTGCGGAGATCACCGCCGCTGTCCCCGTGGCCGGTGTGCCGTCAACCGGCGTCAGGGCGCGGTCCAGGTCGGCCAGGTACTCCTCGCGGCCGATGAACTGTGCCGGCGCTCCGGGCAGCTGTCGGGGGCGCGTGCCACGGCCGTCATCGGGTGCGGGCGGGTTCGCCGACTGGTCGAGCACGGCCGGGTCGGTGGGATGGGGGTGGTCGGGCAAGGCGACCCAGGCGGTGTCCCGGACCTCCTTCACCGCCACCGGCACCGGTCGGAAAGTGGCCGGGTCGAGCGTGGCAGAGTGGCGGACGACCTCGTCGAAGAACCAGCGCGACACGATCAGCACGATCAGTCCGGGTGAGTCCGCGAGCGCCTGCTTCACCGTCGGCGCGTCCAGCAGGCGGAAGGCCGTGGTCACTGCGGTCGAGGTGACGCCGTGCCCGTCGAAGGCCACCTCACCGGCGTGGATCACCACGCGCAACCTGGTGCGTTGAGGAGCCGGGCTGGTGTCGTTGTGACTTCGCAGAGCCCGCACCAACGCCCCCGGCAGCACCTCCGCCAACGGTGCCTTGGCGTAGTCCGGCGGAACCAGCACGAACACGCTGTCGCCGCGATCCTCGTGGTAGCAGTCCTCCCACGGCACCCCGGCCGCGAGCAGGGCGGCAGCGACCACCCGGTACAAGCCGGCCCGGGTCGCCACCTGGTGGGGCAGCGTCCGGCTGGGAGCGCCGAAACCCTCCACGTCCACCACGACGATCGTGCGGTGCACGGCCTGACCGGAAACCACCATCCCAGCCCTCCAGGGCAGCCTGCCGGTCTCCCCGAAGCTCCGTTCTACCGCACGACCGGCCACCGTCCTCACCGACCCGACACGCGTACCGCCCGATCGGCCGCACGGTTCCACACGCCCGGATCAGCCCGACCCGCTCATCCGCTTCGGCACCGGCTTGGGCGGTCACCCGCCGGATGAGCCGACCGGGCGAGCGATGTTCCGCTCGCCTGCCACCGTCCCTAGGCTCGGAGCGTGATCACGTCCGTGCTCCTCCGCCTGCGCCGGCTTGCTGCCGCCGTCGCGCTCCTCACCGGAGTGCCGTCGATCGCGTCACCACTGGCCGCTGTAGCCACCACCGATGATCCGGCCGCCTGGGTGGTGGTGACCAGGATCGTGGCCTAGGCTGCGACGCCGGACAAGGGCATGATCGAGTTTCGCTACTCATGCGGAGCAGAAGGCCACATCGACATCTTCGCCCCGTACCTCTCCTACGAAGCCGCGCCGGACAGTTGGGGCGCGATCTCCGCAGGACGTGGTGTCGTGTACTGCCCGGCCACACTGGCGACGCACCGTCTGTACTTCGACTGGAGGCCCGCGCCGACGGAGCACACGAACGCCACCGGCGGTGTCTGGGTCTCCGGCTACGCCTTCGCCTACGTCGACGGCGACGAGAACGGACAGCACATCGGCTTCTCCAACGATTATCCGATCACCTTTCTCAAGTGAGTGAACTCGACGAAGCGTGACTTCAAGTTGTCGACATTCGGGACCGGAGAAGAGGGTTGATGAGGCGGAGTTCAGTGGAGTCGATGGTCTACGCGGCTGCGTTCGCCATCACGCTCTTACTGGTGATCACCCGCCTCATACCCCTGGCCGTCTCGATTCCGCTGTGGGTGGTCGTGATGGTCGGCGGTGTCGTGCATTTCGGCCGCAAGGCCGTCGCCGAGAGAAGGCGGCGAGGCAGCGGCAACCCGCAGTGACCCGGCGAGGTCTCGGGGCGTGGATCACGCGCTCCCTTTCCGGCGGTTGCCGCGCAAACGTCGTGAACGCCTCTGCCACATCCTCGGCAGACCGGCTCGTGCTGGGATACGCCTCCGCGCGAACCCTGGTCAGGAGCATGAGTCGTGCTCACCACCGCCCAGCGGCGCTGCGCACCCGTGCACTCGACGCCCCGCGAGTGACGGTCAGGGCTTGCGGAACAGCTCGACCAGCGCGGCGTAGCTCTCACCGCCTCGGCCTTCCGCGATGGCGCGATCGGCCAGGGCCTTGGCGGACTTCGGCATCTCCGCGTCCACTCCCAGGGCTTCGCTCTCGTGGACCACGAGGGCCATCGCGCCCGCGTGCGACTCGATCGTCGCGTCCAGGGCCGGGTACGCCCGCCGGTCGACCTGTTCGGCGTACCCGGCCAGCCAGCCCGCCGCGATGGTGAGGTTCTGCCGGGCGAACGGGACGAACACCGAGGCGTCCACACCCGCCGCGCCCAGCATGGCCGTCCCGTGCAGGAACCCGTTGAGCACGCTCCACATCAGGCTCACCCCGGCCCCCGCGTACAGCGCGGACAGGCCGTGGTCCTCGCCCAGGTGCACCGATGCACCGGCGAGACCGCGCAGGGTCGCCTCGTGCCGCTCGAACGCCCGGCGCGAGCCGCTGTGCAGGATCAGCGCCTCCGCCGTCCCGATGTCCTGCGGCATGGCCATGATCTGGCCCGTCAGCGCGGAGGCTCCCCGCGACGCCGCCCACTCCCCCGCCTCCCGCAACTCTTCGGACGTGCCCGTCGTCATGTCCACCAGGACCTTGCCGTCGAGCACGTCGGCGATCGGCTCGCGCAGCCCGCGCACCACGTCGTGGTCCGTGACGCAGACGACGACCAGTTCCCCGGCCACCACCGCGTCCCGCACCGAGTCGGCGCGCTTCGCGCCCTGCGCCACCAGCCGGTCGGCCTTCGCGGCCGTGCGGTTCCACACGGTCGTCGGGTGCCCCGCGCGCAGGAACGCCCCGGCCAGCGCGTGCCCCATCAAGCCCAGTCCGATGATCGCCACCGGCGTCTCGCTCGTCACCATTTCCCCCAGGGTGTCTCGGAACAGATGAGGCGATCCTGAACGTTCACACCGGTATGAAGGTCAAGGGGGCACCGACGTGCTGATCGGGGAACTGAGCCGGCGCACCGGAGTGCGCGCCCACCAGCTGCGCTACTACGAGGCCCAGGGCTTGCTCCAGCCGGCTCGCAGCACAGGCGGCTACCGCGAGTACGACGAGGACGCCGTCCTGACCGTCACCCAGATCAAGAAGTTGCTGGGCGCGGGCCTGTCCACCGAGGTCATCGCCTTCATGCTCCCGTGCACCACCGGCACGACCCCGGACCTGAAACCCTGTCCCGAACTGGTCGACGCTCTACGCATCCGTCTACAGGCCCTGGACGACCAGATCACCACCCTGACCAGCTCCCGACAAGCCCTGGCCGACTACCTCGCAGCCACCGAGAACAGCACAGCCGGTGTACCGCCGGCCTGATGGACGGCACCCCGGCTCCTGGCATCGGTGACCCCGGCGGCTTCGCCGACCAGGTGCACCGAGTCGACCTACCCCGGCACCTACGGGATGGGGGTGCGGGCGGCTGCGGGCGTCGGTGGCTCGGGCCGAGGAGCACCGAGACCACCTGGCCGTGAGTCGCGCCCGCTTGTGAGGTCCCTGTCTTGGGTCGCGACCGGCACACCGGACACCGCGCTTTCGGCGGTGGTGCGGCGTCCGTAAGGTGCCTTGTGATCGTGGGCGTGCACTCGGCACGGTAGGTGGGTCGGCCCGCCCGCCCCTCGACAGGAGTGCGTGATGCGCCTCTTGCCCGCCGTATTCGCCCTGGCGTTGCTCGCTTTCGGCACACCGGCGATCGCAGCGCCCACGCCCGGCGCCGATACCTACGGCTACACCGCCTCGACCCTCAAATCGTCCTTTGTGGAGGGTACGACCAACACCTGGATCACCGGCGACGACGGGAGCAAGTGGGTCGACCTGCCATTCCCCTTGCCGTTCTACGGCACGATGCACGAGCGCGCTGTGATAAAGGCCGACGGCTTCATCAGCTTCACCCAGAACAGCCCCATGCAGCCGCCCAAGCAGATCCCCTCGCCGAACCAGCCCAACGGCAGCGTGTACGCGTTCTGGGACGACCTGGTGGTCGACGCCGACGCGAGCGTGTGGACCGGGACCGACGGCGTCGCACCGGACCGGCGTTTCATCGTCGAGTGGCGCAACGTGACGCTGAAGTCGGTGCCCGGCAGCAGGTTGACCGCCGAGGTGGTGTTCGGCGAGAACGGCGTCATCCTGCTCCAGTACCGGGGCCTGGACCAGCCCGCCGAACGCGGCGCGACCGCCCTGGTCGGGGTCGAGAACGCCGACGGCACCAGCGCCTTCGTGTGGTCGGAGAACGAGGCGAAGCTGTCGGACGGCGTGGCCGTCCGGTTGCACGTGCCCGGCACCGCGATCGCCCGTGGCCGGGTCACCGACGCCAACACCGGCCGGTACCTGTTCCTGGCCAGGCTGTCCACGACCTTCGGCGGCCGGACCACGAGCACCTCGGTGGACTACCGCGGCACCTACCAGCTCGAAGTCTCCGCGACCGATCCTCGCATCACGGTGAGCCTGGACGGATCCCCGCCGGTGGTCCTGGCACCCGGATCCGTGCCGGAGCACACCGTGCTCACGTTGGACCACGCGTTCAAGTCACCGATCCTGGACCCGCCGCCGAACGTACTGGAGATCACCGTGCCGGCCGGCGGGAGGACCACGGCGTCGGCACCGGTCCACAACTCCGGCACCGCGCCCGGTTCCTGGACGACGGTCCGGGAGGTCGCCGGCGGCTCCACGCCGCCCCGCCCCGGCGCGTCCGGTCCGCTGCACTCCTGGGACCCCAAGGCTTCCGGCGTCGAGAACAGCTACGGCGTGGCGGAGTTGAACGGCGACCTGTGGCTCAGCTCGCCGACCACGCACCAGTTGACCCGCCTCACCCCGGAGGGCGTCGTACGCGACCGGACGACGCTGCCCGACACCGAGAAGCCGGCGGACCTCGCGGTCGTGGGCGACAAGTTCTGCTACGTCAACAGTTCGACGTACGACGGCGGCGCGGTGATCCACTGCGTGCGCCCCCTGACCGGCGAGGTCACCCCGTTGCTGACGACGGTTCCCCACGTCGTGGGAGGGACGAGCGGCCTGGCCTACAACCCGGCCACCGACGTCTTCCACCTGATCGACGACCGGACGGTGTGGACCGTCAAGGGCACCTCGCACCCGGACGTGGGCGCGCTGGTCTCGTCGTGCCTGATCAAGTTCAGCCGGTGGGACCCGAACTACTACCCGAAGGGTGCCGCACTGGGCCCCCACGGCGACATCTGGGTCTACGAGTCCACCGGCGACTACAACGGCCGCACCGGCCGGATCGAACTGATCGACCCCACCGACTGCCAGTCCGGCGCGCTGCTCGGCTCGTCGCCCATCCCCAGCCCGTACAACGCGGGCGGCCTGGAATCGGACGCGGCGGGCAACGTCTGGGCCTACACCGGCCCGCGCTTCGCCGGCCCGTTCCCCCCTACCGGCCCGGCGAACATCAGCCTGTTCCAGACCCGCTACCCGATCTACACGGAGTTGCCGTGGCTCTCGTCCGGCACGGCCCCCACCATCGCGCCGGGAGCGACCGGGCAGGCCGTGGTCGACATCGACGCGACGACCCTGCGCCCAGGTGTGTACAACGTCGCCTTGGACCTGCGCACCACCAGCCCGGGAAATCCGAGCCTCGGCATACCCATCCGCCTCACCGTGACGTGATCGGCCACCCACGGAAGTGATCGACCACGTCACCTCCCGGGAGGCCAGCCGTCGAGCGACTGCTTCAGCCGAGGCACCAGGGCCGTCATCTGGTCGCAGGCGTCGAGAGTCTTGTTTGTGTTCTGGTGCCGGCCATCGTGCGTAGTCGAAGAACAGATCGTCGGCTGGGCCTGGAACGACGACCTGAAGTACAACGGCTCGACCGTGAGGTGCTGCTCGCACCGAATCGATCCGAGGCGGCTCCGGTGTAGTCGGCGACGGTTGGCGAGAGCGGCGCACCCCTGCCCAGGAATCCTTCCACTTCGAGTCAGCTCCAGGAGCCCTTCGCTCCGTAGGCACCGCACGGGCACGGCGGGCAGGCCCGTGCACGGAGTCGCCGACGCCCATCCAGCGGTGCGCATCCGCGCTATCCCGACAACGGCGGCCCACACGCCGTAGGCCGCCAGCCCCTTCTTTACAGCCGACGACCACGGTGCGATCTCGCACTCCGTCGACTTCCACCGCATTCGCGCCGCACTTGATCCGCATTCATTCACACCCCGCGGCAATTATGAAGATCGGCGCACACCACTCGGATGCGCGGCACTTCTTATACCCGGGTTGGCGACGCCTTGCTGTCAGCGCACTTGGCCGGCCGACGCGCGATCAGGAGTCCGAGGTCAAGCCCGACCGGCGCGACCGACGTCAAAACGACCGGCAGGCCAGCGGGGTGATGGCGAGTACCGACCGGCCCGTTGCAGCGGATCGGGCTCGGCATCGGGCCGGATACCGGAGTCGACGCCGAGGCCGGGGACCGGTCGCGGAATCTGCTCTATCGATCACCGGTCGATGTCAGGCCGTCTCCGGTCGGGGACGACCGTGATGTTCGGTCGGGCCGATCAATCCGTCTGACTGGGAAACCAGTCGATCGTCGACGGCGGTGGCCAGGACACCGAGTCGGTGATGCCGTGTCGGTCGCAGAGCATTGCCACGCGCACCCCCACCTGTCACCTCGACGGATGACACATGACGAGATCACAGTGCCGCGCCGGGCACGATGTCCTGTATCACGCCCGACGGACCGGGTGCCACGCGGATGTCGTGGAGGGGCGGCCGTTCGTGTGAACCGTCGGCGAGGTCGACGTACCGACCCTGCGCGCACACTATCCCTGTCGCTCGAAGGGGAACCACGAGCCGAGGGGGCGACGGTGCATGGCGGTGGAGTTCGGTCTGCTGGGCGAGGTGACCGCCAACGTCGACGGTCGAACGGTGAATCTGGGTCCGGCCAGGCAGCGGTGCGTGCTCGCGGCGTTGGCGGTCGACGTCGGCCGAACGGTGCCGGCCGAGCGACTGGTAAAGCGGGTGTGGGGTCCGGACGCGCCGTGGCGGGCGCGGGAGACGTTGTACAGCTACATCTCCCGGCTGCGCCGCTCCCTGGCGGAGACGGGCGCGGTGGACATCGTGCTCCGGTCGGGCGGCTACGCGTTGATGGTGGACCAGGCCGATCCGGCGGTGGACCTGGACCGGTTTCGTGAGCTGTGCGCCCACGGGCAAGGTGACATCGCGTTGTTGAGCAACGCGCTGGCGCTGTGGCGCGGCGAGCCGTTGACGGGCCTGACCGGACAGTGGGCGGACGCCGAACGCGCACGACTGCGGCAGGAACGGCTGACCGCCCAGCACGCCTTGGTCGACGCCAGGCTGCGTGCCGGCCAGGGCGGGGAACTGGTGGCGGAGCTGTCCGCACGGGCCGTGGAGCACCCGTTGGACGAACAGGTCGCCGCCCAGTACCTGCTGGCCCTGTACCGCAGCGGACGCCCAGCCGACGCCCTGGAGCACTACCAGCGGATGCGGGAACGACTTGTCGAGGAGTTGGGCACCGACCCCGGCACCGCACTGCAGGACCTGCATCGCCGCATCCTCGACGCCGACCCCGACCTCACCAGCACGACCGACCTCGCCGCAGACGCACCGAGCGCCACCGCGACACCGGCGGCACCCCGGCAGTTGCCTGCCGCGCCCAGGTCCTTCACCGGCCAAGTCGAGGAGTTCGCGGTGCTGACCAACGCCTTGGACTCCGCCACGATCGGCAAAGGCGCGACAGTGGTGATTTCGGCGTTGGCCGGGGCCGGCGGCATCGGCAAGACCTGGTTGGCGTTGCACTGGGCCCACCAGCACGTCGACCGGTTCCCCGACGGGCAGTTGTTCGTCGACCTGCAGGGCTTCAGCCCCACCGACGAGCCGATGGACCCGGCTGTGGCGGTGCGCGGGTTCCTCGACGCGCTCGGCGTCGACCCCGACCGCATCCCGCCCGACCTGGACGCGCAGGCAACGTTGTACCGGAGCCTGGTGGCCGACAGGCGGATGCTGGTGGTGCTGGACAACGCCGCCACCGCCGAGCAGGTCGTGCCGCTGCTGCCCGGCACACCCACCTGCACCGTGCTGGTCACCGGCCGCCACCGGCTGGCCTCCCTCATCGACCGGCACGGTGCCCGCCACCTGCACCTCGACGTTCTCAGCGGTGACGAGGCCCGCGCGCTGCTGACCGCTCGCCTGGGCACCGACCCCGTCGCCGCCGACCCCGACGCCGTGGACGAATTGGTCGAGCTGTGCGGGGGCCACCCACTGGCCCTGTCCATCACCGCCCGCACTGCCGCCACCCGACCCTCCGTTCCGCTGGCCGAGGTTTCCGCCGAGCTGCGCGAACTCGGTCTGGAAATGCTGGATCACGACACCGACCCGGCCGCCAGCCTGCCGACCGTGCTGTCCTGGTCCCTGCGTCGACTCACCGAACAGCAACGCACTTTGTTCGCCCTGCTGGGCATCACCCCCGGCCCCGACACGACACCGCCCGCTACCGCCGCTCTCGCGAGCTTGTCCCTGTCTGCGGCGCGTAGGGCGTTGGCGGCCCTGGAAGAGGCGTCGCTGCTGGAACGGCGGCCGGGCGGCCGGTACGTGATGCACGACCTGATCCGCGCCTACGCCACCACCATCGCCCACGCCCGTCCCGAACCCGTCCGGCTCGCTGCGCTGGAGCGAGCAGTCGACTACTACCTCCACACCGCCCACGCCGCCGACCACCTCCTGGAGCCTCACCGCGATCCGATCCGGCTCGACCCGCCGGCTCCCGGTGCCCACGTCCACCGGCTGCCCGATATCGCGACCGCGTTGGCCTGGTTTGAGACCCACCACCTCCACCTGCTCGCCTCCCAACACACGGCCGTCGCCCGCCACCGCCACCAGACCGTGTGGCACCTGGCCTGGGTCCTGGGCACCTTCCACCGACGAAGGGGACACCACCACGACGAGTTGGCCGTCTGGCAGGCCGCACTCGATTCCGCCTCTCGACTATCCGACCCCCGCACGCGCACCTTCGCCCACCGACGCCTCGGCTACGCCTATGCCGAACTGGACCAGCACGAAAGCGCCGTAGGACACCTGAGCCAGGCCCTCGACTTGGCCGAGCAGCACCAAGATTCCGCCGAACAGGCGTACATCCACAATTCCCTCGCAACCGCGTGGGGACGCAGAGGGGACGACCGGCGGGCCTTCGAGCACGCCCGCCACGCGTTGGACCAGTACCGCGCCCTCGAACAGCCGGTGTTGGAAGCCGACGGACTCAACACGGTGGGCTGGTACGCCGCGCGCCTCGGCGACTACGACCACGCCCGCGAACTCTGTGAAGCCGCTCTCGCACTCCAGCGACGTCACCACGACGCCGACGGCGAGGCTCACAGCTTGGACAGTCTGGGTTTCATCGATCACCGCACCGGCCACCACCACCGGGCCGTCGCCCACTACCGCCGAGCCCTCGCACTGTTCCGTTCCCTCGGCCAGACCACCTACGTTTCCGAAGTGCTCGACCAACTCGGCCACTGCCACGCTGCTCTGGGGCAGGATGAGCAGGCCAAGGCGGTGTGGCAGGAGGCGCTGAAGCTGTACCGGGGACAAGGCCGCGACGACGACGCCGACTGCGTCCGACAGCAGCTCGACAAGCTTGGCGGGGGCTGACGGGCAGAGACGGCGGGCCGGAGCCCGCCTGCCACACCTGCGGACCTGTACACCGCTGCTACTCCGCCGCGACGACGACCGCCGAGACGACCCGCAGAACAGCCGAGACGCACACTGCCTGGCCCAGTTCGTCGCACTCCCGTACTTCCCCCGTGCCTACGTCGGGGTATGCGGAGACTCGGGGCACCTCAGTCGTCGTTGATTTGTGCGCAATACTCAGCGAGTGTGCCGAGGACCTGGTCGGCGTTCCACTCGTCGATCCAGCGATGGACGACGGCTTCGAATCCGGTCGCCGGGCGGTCCGCGAAGCGGCGTGGTTTGCGCCTGGCCGGCTCAACGAACCAGTGCTCCACGAGCTTCAACCAGGAGTCGCCGGCGGCGGGATTGTCGTCGTGGAGCGCGTCGAGTCGGGTGGCGGTGTCGCGGAACTCGGCCGCCAGTGCGGCTAACGGGAGGTCCGGATTCGCGGTGGCTTGGCCCGCCACGGAGACCAGTGCCAGGGGTACCCCGCCGCACGAGGTGAGCAGCTCGCGCACCGCGTCCGGTTCGGCGGCCACCCGTCGGACGCCGAGCCGTTCGGTGAGCAGTTGGTGAGCCTCAGCGGCGTTGAGCACGTCCATCCGTATCGGGTTGGCACCGTGGCGGTTGAGGAGGTCGGTGAGGCAGTTGCGGCTGGTGACGATCACCGCGCAGGTGGCACTGCCCGGCAGCAGCGGCACCACTTGATCAGCGCTGTGAGCGTTGTCGACCAGGACGAGCATCCGCTTGTCCGCCACCAGGCTCCGGTACAGACCGACTTGGGCTTGCGGGTCGGAGGGGATGGCCGAGGCCTCCACCCCCAGGGCGTCGAGGAACCCGCGTACTGCGGTGGACGGGTCCATGGGCGCTGCGGACGGGCTGGAGCCGTGGAGGTCGACGAAGAGCTGGCCGTCGGGGAACCGGCCGGCGTGCGCGTGCGCCCAGTTCAACGCGAGCCACGTCTTGCCGACGCCCTCGGCACCCGCGATCGCGGAGATCGCCACCACCCTTCCCTGCCCGAGGCCGTCCAGGGACGCGGTGAGCGTGGCGAGTTCGGAGGTTCGGCCGATGAAGCACGGTGGCGCGGGTGGCAGTTGTCTGGGGACCAGGACCGGTGCGGTCGCCGCACGTGGAGGTCGGGAGGTCAGCGCGGGGTCGGTGGCGATGATCCGTTGGTGCAACTCCCGCAGCGGTGGTGCCGGATCGGCGCCCAATTCATCGGCCAGCGTGAGCCGGGTCCGTTCGTAGCGTTCCAAGGCGTCGGCCTGTCGGCCGTCGCGGTACAGCGCGAGCATGAGCTGCCCGACGAGGCGCTCGTCCAACGGGTGGGCGGCGGCTCGCACGGCCAGCTCCGGCAGCAATGCGCGGTGCTCGCCGACCTGGAGTCGCCAGTCGATCTGGTCGCTCTCGGCGGCGAAACGCTCGTGTCGCAGACGTTCACGCATCGTGTCCGCCCAGCCGGTGTTCAGCTCGGCCAGCGGCTCGCCTCGCCACAGCGCCAGTGCCTCGTCGATCAGGACGAGAGCGTGTTCGGGGCTGCCCGCGGTTCGAGCCGATGAGAGCAGTCGGCGGAAGCGGTGCAGGTCGATGCTGTCGGGTCTGGCGGACAGCAGGTATCCGGAGTCCCTGTGGGTGATCGTGACGCCAGTCGGGACGAGGGCATAGCGAAGGCGGGACAGGTAGGTGCGCAACGCCGACCGGGCCCGGGACGGGGCGTGGTCACCCCACACGCGGTTGAGCAGGCTGTCCACCGGGACCACCCGGTTGGCGTCCACCGCCAACACCGCCAACACCGACCGCTGACGTGCGTGCCCTATCGGCACCGGTTCGCCGCTGCGGTGGACCTCCAGCGCCCCCAGTACCCGTAGCGAGACGTCCGGCTGCTCGTCGTCACGACGGTCCATGTGCACCCTTCCTGCTTACCGGGTGATGCGCAGGGGTTCAACGGTCACGAAGACGAACAGCGAAGCGGAGATGACCCGAACCGCCCGCGACATCAGTGGCACGGGATGACTTGACGAGAGCGGTTCGCTTGAACGACGGCGAGCCCAGCGCTGGTAGGACTCGCCCTCACACGAACTCCCTGCACCACGCCCATCGACTACCGCGACTGCGGCGACTGCGGCCGTCAGGGTCAGTCGTATTCCACCCTCGAAGGTATCGATGCACGGATGGCTCCGGTGCGCCGGCGCGTCCAGGCGGAGGTAACGGAGTCTCGCCTCGGACGGTCTTGCACGCTCCACCGCGTCTTCGCCACGGCGACGTCGACGTGCCCGGTGCTCGCAGTAGCGCGCAGCAGTCTCAAGGAGTCAGCAAGTTCGAGCCCGTCAAACCAACGGTGTGAAGCGTTCTTCTGACCAGGTTGGGCGGCGCGTCGGCTGGTAAAGATCGCGGATGCGGTGATGTCGCCACAAGCAAAGTGATCCGCCGTCGTGCTCCTGGCGGTCCGCTCATCGCCGGACGTGCCCGCTCGTCGCCAGTGCTCGTTGACGGCGTGGACGATGGCCGAGCGGTTATCCGACTCTCGTGCCTGTTCCGGACTCGGCATTCCCATGACTTTCCTTTCGCGGTGCGAAGTTGTCGTGTCGCCGGAGGTGGTCCGAGCCGCCCTTCTCAGCGGTCGATCACCGCTGCCGACGAGCGTCGCGACGCCTCGCCAGATGGCCGCAAAATCCACGTTGAACCGCTGGTCGGTGCCCTCTTGAAGAGTGATCGCGCTCGCCCGGTCCGCGCAGGCGTGCGCGGGCGAGGGAGAAGAAGGAGCCGCCTTGATTCCAAGAAGCTCTCAAGACGGGAATTGCCCACTGGCGGTGGTAGAGCCGATGGACGAATCAGCCGGTGAGGGCCACCGCAAAGGTCGTGATTGAAGGGGCTTCCCCACCGGGATACCTGACAGCAGCCGGAGACCACGCCATGATCGACTCACTCGGGGACGTCGGAGCGGCACTCAAGGAAGCCGGAGCGGAGAGCCCGTTGGGGGTCCCCCAACGGCTTGACCTGCAAGTTTGCTGCAAAGACGAAGCCCACGTGGCTGACGAACGATCAAGCCAGTGGACTATGTGATCAGTGCTCGCATTTGAGGTCGGTAATGCTCAGTGGACAACGCTCTTCACCAGCGAGCGTGCTGGAGCGGGAAATCGCAGTAGTGGACGGGGGCTGGAGGAAGTACCCGGTGTCCAACCCGCCGCCCGCGTTCGTGGCCCTGCAACCCGGTGAACCGGGGCCGCCAACTGGGGACGAACATGAACTCGCGTCCGGCTGCCGTGCTCGGGCCGCTCAGCGCGCGTTCACCGCCAGGTCGTCCAGCACGAAGTGCGTGGTGTTCCGGGTGTCACCCCACCCGGTGAACCAGATCTCGGCCGTCCGACCCGCGAACGGCGCCAGGTCCACGGTGACCTGGCGGTAGCCCGTCGGTGCGCCCTTGCCCGGCACGGTGGCGACGACCCGGCCGTTGATCCGCACGTGCAGCTCGTCGTACGGGTCCTCGGTCCCTTCACGGGTGACCTTCACGTAGAACGTCAGCGTCGACCACGCGCACTCCTGCGGGATCGCGACGTCCTGGGTGATGCTGCCGCCGGTCGCGGTGAACGCGTCGAGCCTGGCCGCGTACGACCCGGTCCTCGGCGCGTCGACGCCGGTGAACCGGTCGATCAGGTAGCCACTGGACCACCACCCGACGCCGCCCGACTCGAAGCCGGGGTCCACCAGCTTCTGGCCACCGGTCGGGCAGGTCCAGCCGGGCGGCACGACCGTGAGCCGGAACGACGCGGTGGTGGCGCGGCCCGCCTTGTCCTTCGCCGTGATCCCGGCCTGGCCGTTCACGATCGTCTGCGTCGGGGTGCCCGAGACCAGGCCCGTGGTGGCGTTGATCGTCACGCCGGCGGGCAGGCCGGTGGCCGACCACGTGTACGGCGCGGTTCCGCCCGTCGCGGTCGCCTGGAACGTCATGGGCGTCCCGGTGCGCTGCGCGCGGTGCCCGGGGTTGGCCACGATCGGGTAGCCCGGTCGGGCACCGGTGTTCACCACGAGCAGCCGGTTCGGCGAACCCGCGCCCGGGTCGCCCACCTTCCCCGTCGTCGCGTCGGCGGCGAGGTGCGCGCCGATCCGGGCGGGCGTGGTCGTCGGGTCGACGGCGAGCAGCAGCGCCGCCGCGCCGGCCACGTGCGGCGCGGCCATCGAGGTGCCGCTGATCGAGTTGGACGCCTGGTTGCCGCCCTTCCACGCCGAGGTGATGTAGTCGCCTGGCGCGAAGAGGTCCACGCAGGTGCCGCTGTTGGAGTACGACGCCCGTTCGTCCTCGCTGGTGGTCGCGCCGACGGTGATCGCCTCGGCGACGCGGGCCGGCGACTTCTGGCAGGCGTCGCCGCCGTCGTTGCCCGCCGACACCGTCGTGGTGACGCCGTCGGCGACCAACCGCCGGATCCCGGCGTCGAGCACCGCGTCGGCCCCGCCGCCCAGGCTCAGGTTCGCGACGGCGGGCCCGGACACGTGGTGCGCGACAACCCAGTCGATGCCTGCCAGCACGGTCTCGGTCGTGCCCGATCCCCCGCAGTCGAGCACCTTCACCGCCACCAACCGCACCTGCTTGGCCACCCCGTAGGAGGTGCCGCCGACGGTCCCCGCGACGTGCGTGCCGTGACCGTTGCAGTCCGCGTTCGTCCCGTCCCCGCTGGTGTTCGTGCCCCACGTGGCACGTCCGCCGAAGTCCTGGTGGGTGGTGGAGATCCCGGTGTCGATCACGTACACGGTGACGTTCGAGGCCGTGGTGGAGTAGGTGTAGGAGTCGTCGAGCGCGGGCTCGCGCTGGTCGATCCGGTCCAGCCCCCAGGACGGCGGCGACGCCTGCGTACCGGTCGTGTGGAACCGGCGGTTCTCCTGCACGAGGGCAACCCGTGGGTCGCCGGTGAGCCGACGCGCCTCCCCTGCGGTCAGCTCACCCGAGAACCCGTTCACCGCGTGCCGGAAAGTGGTCCGCACCGTGCCGGGTAAGGCGACCGCGCGCGGATCGGTCCGCGCGTCCTTGAGCACCACCAGGTACTCGCTCTCCGACACGTCGGCGACCGCGCCCGGTGCCGGCCCGGCGGTCACGAGCACAGCCATCAGCACCGACATCAGGACTGTCCGGACCACGTCGACCTCCTCGCTCAGGACACAGCGGAGTCTGGCCACCGAACGACGCGCGGCACCAGCGATCGCCCGATCATCACCCGAACGCCGTGCGCCGAACCGAAGAGGACGCGGGGCTCGGGTCGAGGACTCCACGTTCCGAGCCCCGGCGGGCACGTGGACCGGTAGCTGCCGAAAGGCGGAACCGCACCGGTCCGGCGTAGGTTTGCCCCGACGGTGTCGGACGGGGGGACCTCTCAGTGACCACGAGACATGCGGTGATCTCCGGCGCGAGCATCGCCGGGCTGTCGGCTGCTTTCTGGCTGCGGCGCACCGGGTGGCAGGTGACCGTGCTGGAGCGGGCCGAGGCGTTCCGCGACGGCGGGCAGAACGTCGACGTGCGCGGCGTCGCCCGCGAGGTACTCGCACGGATGGGACTCTTTGAAGCGGTGCGGGCGCTGAACACCACCGAAACCGGCACGGTGTTCGTGGACGCGGCGGGGAAGGTGATCGCGGAACTGCCCTCGGACGGCCCGGACGGCGCGACCGCCGAACTGGAGGTGCTGCGGGGCGACCTCGCCCGCGCGGTCCTGGACCACCTGCCAGAGGGCGTCGAAATCCACTACGGCGACCCGATCGCAGAGGTGGACGAGCACACCGACGCGGTCGTGATGACCACCGCCACCGGCCGCGTGCTGCGCGCGGACCTGCTGGTGATCGCCGAAGGGGTCCGCTCGGCCACCCGCGACCGGCTGTTCGGCGACCAGGTCGACCGCCGCGAACTCGGCATCGCGATGCTGTTCGGCACGATCCCGCGCACGGCGGACGACGACGACCGGTGGCGCTGGCACACCACCACCGGCGGGCGGCAGGTCCACCTCCGGCCCGACAACCGCGGCACCACGCGCGCCATGCTCGCCTACGCCCGCGCGGACGACCTGACCCACCTCGCCCGCGCCGACCTGCTGGCCCGCGTGCGCGACCACTACGCGGGCGCGGGCTGGGAGACGTCCCGCGTCCTGGACGGGTTCGACACCTCCCCCGACGTCCACCTCGACCACCTGACCCAGATCCGGATGCCCACCTGGCGGCGCGGTCGGGTGTGCCTCGCCGGTGACGCGGCCTGGTGCGTCACGCCGATGGGCGGCGGTGGCGCGTCGCTCGCGCTCGTCGCCGGGTACGTCCTGGCCGCCACCCTCTCGGCCGCCGAACCCGACACCGGCCTCGCCGCCTACGAGGAGTGGATGCGCCCCCTGGTCGAGGACGTCCAGCAGCTCCCGCGCGGCATCGAGCGCATGGCCTTCCCCCGCACCCGTTTCGGCGTGACCACGCGCAACACGGTTCTCAAAGCCCTCACGTCCCCGGTGCTGAAACCGCTGATGGCCAGGTTCACCCGGGTCGCCGGCTCCGACCGCCCGCTCCCCCCGATCACGACCGGCCCTCGAACGCGCTGACCTCCACGCCGCCGACCGTCGACGTGATCGGCGCGCAGGCCAACTCATTCGTGCAAGCCCAGTTGACCGGATCTCGGCAGGGATGGGGTGCCGTGTCCGGACAACGCCTGCGACCTGGACCGGGGTACCGGCCGGGTCGCAGGCGACGTACGCCACGGCGTCTCGCTCGGTGAACAGCCTCGGCAACGTCACGCGTTCCGGAACTCGCCTACAGGCGGTCGATCACGGGCTTGAGGACGGCGTAGGCCGGGTCCACTCGGAAGAACAGGAGGTGGTGCACGGTCCCGTCCCGTGTCGTCAACCGCAGCCGCGAGGTGACCAGTCCGCGACGAAGGTCCGCCGAACGAACCTCCGCCCAGCCGAGCACCAGGTTGGTCCGGTGCTCGTCGCGCACCACGTCCACGTCGAGATCGCGTTCCGGTAGAGGGTGTTCCACCGTGGGCCCGAAACCGTTCAACAGCGTCTGCCACAGACCGATGCGCCGCCGAACCAGGCCGCCGTGCGACAACCACAACTCGCCGTGCACCCAGTCCGTCCAACCCGTCGTACAACTGCGGGACACGAGCACCGGCCGCCGATTCACACACGAACGCTACGCGACGCGGCCGACCCGGCCACGAACAGCGTCGAACAGCCGGGGTGTCCTCCTCACGCTCGGTAGGAACGTCCTGAGACGTGTCGAGGAGCGTCATTGGGGTTCCGGCCCGTGTCCGCTCGCGTCGGTGTCGTGGTCAGAACCGGCTCTTGGCACTCCACGGACCACACGAATCCAGCCCGGCCCGGTCCTTGCACACCCGGAACTCCATGCCGCTGGGCGTCCCGACCAGGCGGCCGTCGCCGTCGCAGGACCCATCGACCACCCGTCCCGCCGTCGCGGTCACGTTCCCGGTCATGCGACCGCACACGTTGTCGGTGTTGCCGTCGTACACGATCTTGCCGGAGATGTAGACCCGGTCACCCCTGCGCGAGGTCAGATCCCCGTGCACCAGACCCCTCAACCGGCCGTAGCCGGTGGTCCGCGCCGTCCCGTGACCGTGATCGGAACTGATGGCCACGGTGTTCGCCGTCGCCGCCCCCGCAGTCCCCCCGCCGACGAGCACCGCCGCCACCACCACCGTGGCCGACAGCACCGCCGCCGACTTCCTTCCCACCCTCATGACGCCCCTCCCCGACCAGCGCGATGAACGTCCCGGCCCGCCACCACCGAACGTGGCTGCCGACCCGGCGCGTCCCTTCCCCCTCACCATCCGCTTCCTGCGCGCCGTCGTCCCCCACTCGACGGTTCCTCCCCCGATCGAGTCACCCCCCTCACCCATCCGAGATCAGGCTCGACCCCGCCCGCACAGCGAGCGACGTGCTTCCGACGGTGGCGAGCGCCGGCACCTCGCCGGCCCACAGGTCGCGGTGCCGCATCCACTCGGGATGACGGTGTGTGGCCGGATGTCACTTCGTCGTCGGCTTCGGGATGTCGCCGACGAGATGTGACCGGCCGGCAGATGGGGGCAGGTCGAGTGCGGTGGAGGTGATCCGCCGCGCCGGCCGGCGGAGTCGTCGGTCTCCATCGGTGCAGTCGGCCCTTCCTGAGTGCACCGAACGACCGAGCGCGGTGTTGCCGATCTCGCGGTTCGGATCGAGATCGAGTCGCACTCCATCTGGCGAGAAGGGGCATCCATGGCCCAGGAAGGTCCTCGTGCAACTCATCGACGCCGGGCAGTGTTCGAGCACCTCGTGCAACTCCGGCGCCGCTCGGCCAGGACGTCGATGCCTTCGCGCAGGTAGCGGTAGCCGGTGGCCCGCCAGATCCCGGCATCGGGGGCCAGGCGGTGGACCCGGCTGCGGTTGCGGAACCAGCGCAGCACCAGCACGGCCCGGATGAACGCGGCCGAACTGGTACCGGTGCAGGTCCGACACCGCCGAAGGCTCACGGTGGCCGGCCGGCCGCCGTGCCCGTCCCCGACCTGGTCGGGCGGGACTTCGCCGCTTGGCGTGCGGGCGCGCGGAGGCCGGCCGAGAGGACGACTCGGGGATCCGGGTGTCGTCTCGACCGGCCGGGATCACCGGTTCGGTGCGGCGGGACTGCTACCGGTTCGCGCGGGCGCGGGCGGCCTGCGCCAGGGTCTCCAGCAGGTCCTCGGTGCGCGACCAGCCGAGACAGGCGTCCGTCACGCTCAGGTCGCGCCGCAGCGGGCCGGTTCCGAGCGGCTGGTTGCCGTCGGACAGGTACGACTCGATCATCACGCCGGTCAGGAGGCGGTTGCCGTCGGCCACCTGCGCCGCCAGGTCCGCCACGACGGCGGGCTGCCGGTTGTGGTCCTTGCCGCTGTTGCCGTGCGAGGCGTCCACGACCACGCGCGGCGGCTGGTCCGCCTCGGTCAGGGCCGCCAGCGCCGCCGCCACGTGCGGTGCGGCGTAGTTCGGGGTCGGGCCGCCGCGCAGCACGAGGTGGGCGTCCGGGTTGCCGGTGCTGCGCAGCACGGTGGGACGTCCGTCCGGTGCCACGCCGGGGAACGAGTGCGGCAGGCCGGCCGCCTGGATGGCGTGCACGGCGGTGTCGATGCGCCCGGACGTGCAGTTCTTCATGCCGATCGGCATCGGCAGCCACGACGCGAGGTGGCGGTGCGGCTGGGACGCCACGGTCCGCGCGCCCACCGCGCCCCAGGTGACCAGGTCGGCCACGTAGTGCGCGAGCATCGGGTCCACGAACTCGTACGCCAGCGGCAGGCCGGTCGAGGCGGCCTCGGCGAGGAAGTCGCGGCCCTGGCGGATGCCGGTCGCGATGTCGCCCTTGCCGTTGAGGGTCGGGTCGGGCAGCAGGCCGGTCCACCCCGCGACGGTGCGGGGCTTCTCAAGGTAGGCGCGCAGCACCACGACGAGGTCGTCGGCGTAGCGCTCGGCGGCCCGCGCGAGCAGGTCGGCGTAGTCCAGCGCCGCCGCCGGGTCGTGCACGGAGCACGGCCCGACGACGACCAGCAGCCGGGGGTCCCGTTGGCTCAGCACGTCGACCACCGTTCTGCGGTGGTGCGCCACTCGGTCGGCCACGACGTGCGTGGCCACCTCGGCGGGAGCGGGCAGGGTGTCCTGATCAGACATCTGCGGTGTCCTTATCGTGCTCGGGGGATCGGGGGCGGGGCAGCCGGGTGGCGCCCAGGGCTCCGATGACGACCAGACCCAGGACCACCCAGAAGGCGTCGGCGAACGCCGCCGCCGGGTCGGGTCCGCGGGCGGTGAGGCGCGCTTGGAGCACCACCGCCATGGTCGCGGTGCCCAGGGAACCACCCAGGGTGCTGAGGAGGTTCAGGGCGCTCGCCGCACGGGGCAGGCGGGCCTGCTCGATGCGGCTGTAGACGATGTTCATCACCGGTGCGCCGATCATCGCCGCGCCCACGCCCCGGACCAGCAGTGCCGCCGCGATGGCGAGGTCCGGGAGGTCGTGGTGCAGCTGCGTGAACGGCGCGGTGCCGACGGCGACCAGCGCGACGCCAATCAGCACCAGGGTTCGTGGCGACGTGGTGGTGATGACGCGGTTGACCGCCAGCGAGCCGACCGCCGCGCCCACGCCCTGGGGCGCGAGCAGGAGGCCGGTGTCCCAGGCGGACAGTCCGCGTGCACCCTGGAGGAACAGCGGCAGCAGGAACATGGTGCCGAACACCGACGCGCCGAGCACGACCAGCGCGAGCGCCGCGACGCCGAACGGCGGGCGGGCGAACAGGCGCGGGTCGACCAGCGGGGTGCGGGCGCGCAAACCGTGCAGGACGAACGCGACGAGCATCGCGACGCCCAGGGTGATCGCGGCCACGGGCAGCGCGGAGAGCCCGTCCTCGACGCTGGTCAGACCGAGCACCAGCACGGCCAGACCGGGTGAGAGCAGCAGCGCGCCCCGCACGTCGAACGGCGTGCGCCCCTCGGCGGGCGGGCCGGCGGGGACGGTGCGGCGGGCGAGCAGGACGGCGGCCACGCCGATCGGCAGGTTCACCGCGAACAGCCACGGCCAGTCGGCGGCGCCGAGGATCGCGCCGCCCGCGAGCGGGCCGAACACCGGGGAGAGCAGCGGCACGAGCGCGACGACGGCCAGCACCCGGCCGATCCGCTCCCGGCCCGCCGCGCGCGCCAGCAGCGCCTGACCCGCCGGCGGCAGCACGCCGCCCGCCAGGCCCTGGAGCACCCGGAACGCGATCAGCGCGGGCAGGGACCAGGCCAGCGCGCACAGCAGCGACGCCAGCGTGAACAGCGCGACCGCCGTCATCCAGGTGCGCCGGCCGCCGAACCGGTCGGCCAGCCAGCCGGACGCGGGCACCGCCGTGACGACCGCGAGCAGGTAGCCGGTGGTGACCCACTGGACCTCGGTCGCCGACGCGTCGAACCGCTCGGTGAGCGCGTCCACGCCGACCAGGACGATCGTGCTGTCCAGCGTCGCCATGAACGTGCCCAGGACCAGGGTGAACGCGGTCCGCCAGAGGGCCGCGTCCACCTTCGTCGGGGTGCTCACCAGCCCTCCAGGAACGCGTCGGCGGGGTCGTCGAAGCGGTGCGGCAGCGCGTGCAGCGCCCGCAGCAGGTCGTCGGCCAGGGCACGGGCCTGGTCGGGGTCGAACAGTCCGGCCTGGTGGTGCAGCACGCCGTGCCAGCCGTCCTCGCCGGGCACGACGGTGACGGTCACCGGGTGGTGGGTCCGTTCGCGGAACCGGGTGGCGACCGTGGTCAGGCCGGGCGCGGGGGTGCGCAGCTTCGCCGGGTCCACCGGGTAGTTCTCGAACACCACGAGGCTGTCGAACAGCCGTTGCAGACCGGTCAGCTTCTCCAGGTCGGCGAGCCGCACGTGGTGGTGCTCCAGCATGGCCTGTTGCCGCGCCTGGAGATCCGCCAACGACTCGGCCACGGTGCCCGTGAACCGGGTGCGCACCGGCACCGTGTTCGCCAGCAGGCCGACGATCTCCTCCACCCCGTCCACCGGGGCGGTCCGGTTGGCCACCATCACGCCGAACGACACGTCGGTGCGCCCGGAACGGGCCGCGAGCACCGCCGACCACGCGCCCTGCACGAGGGTGTTCGGGGTCAGCCCCCGGCTCGCGGCGGCCCTGGTCAGCTCGGCGACCAGGTCGCCGGCCACGGTGAACAGCGCGGGCTCGGCGGCCCCGACCGGCACCGGCCGGTCGCCCACCAGGTGGTCGCCTTCCGCCAGCCCGTCGAGTTCGGTGCGCCACGCGGCCAGGTCGGCGGCCGGGTCCCGGTCGGCGAGCCACCGCGCGTACCGGGCGAACGGCACCGGCTCCGGCAGCTCCCGGCCCGCGTACAGCGCGAACAGCCCGGTGAGGATGCGCGGTGCGGACCAGCCGTCGGACAGCACGTGGTGGCTGGTCAGCACGACCGTGTGCCGGTCACCGGAGCGCAGCGCGGTGATCCGCAGCGGCGGCCCGGTCACCAGGTCGAACGGCTCGGCGAGGTCGGCGTCCAGCGCGGCGTCCACGTCGGGCGCGTCCAGCACCCGGAACCCCGGCCTCGGATCGGACGGGACGACCTGCACGTCCCACCCGGCGGGGAACACCGCGCCCAGGTTCGGGTGCCGTCGCACGAGGGCGTCGGCGGCGGCGCGCAGGGCCTCGACGTCGAGCGCGCCGGTCAGCGTGAACGCCGCCTGCACGGTGTACGGGTCGTCCGGCCCGGCGTGCCGGAGCACGACCTCCTGCAACGGGGTCAGCGGCAGCACCTCGCCGCCGCGCAGCGCGTCGACGGCCGGGTCGCCGGCGATCCGGGTCAGCTCGGCGACCAGCCGCCGGCCCAGCTCCTCGACGTCGGTGAGCAGCGCGGCGGGCCAGGTGAACCGGATGCCCAGGGCGTCGTCCCGGACCAGCGCGTCCACCATCAGCGCGCGGGGCAGCGGCAGGTCGGGCGGGCCGCCGGAGCCGAGCGGGTCGGCGTCGGGCGGCGACTGCCAGGCGGTTTCGGCGGTCGGGGTGTCCGGGAACCGGCCCAGGTAGTTCCAGCTGATCTCCGGTTCCCGGCCGGGTGCCTCGTCGCCCAGGACGCCGTGCCCGAGCCCGTCCCCGGCCGCCGCAAGCTGTCCGGCGACGGCCTTTAGCGCAGCCGCGACCCCGCCGGCCGGCACCGCGACGCGGGCCGGGTGCACGGCGGTGAACCACCCGACGGTCTGCGCCAGGTCCACCGGGCCGGAGCGGTCGGGCAGGTGGTTCGGGCGGCCGTGGCCCTCCAGCGCGACCAGCAGGTCCGGCCGGCCGCCGCGCCACCCGGCGACCGCGTGCGCCAGTGCCGTCAGCAGCACGGCGTCCGGCGTGGTGCCCAGGGCGGCGGGCAGCGTGGTCAGGACGGTCCGCGTGGTCTCCTCGTCCAGCCGCACCACGTGGTGCCGGGCGGTGCCCGCCGTGTCGCGCCGGGGGTCCAGCGGCTCGGCGATCGGCACCACGGGCGCTTCGGCCACCCAGCGCCAGTGCGGGAGTTCGGCACGTCGGTGCGCGACGGCGTCGTGCAGCGCCCGCGCCCAGCCCAGGAACGACCGGCCGTGCCGGGTCGGCACTCCCCCGCCGTGCACGTGCGCGAGGTCGTCCAGCAGCACCCGCCACGACACCGCGTCGACCACGACGTGGTGCGCCACCAGGGCGAGCCGGCCCAACCGGTCCGGACCGGCGTCCACCCACACGGCCCGCAGCAGCGGCCCCTTGCGCAGGTCCATCGCGTCCCGCGCGGCGGCCACGCAGTCATCCACGGTGGACCGCAGGTCGCCGTCGGCGGTCACGTGGGTCAGCACGTCCGCCCCGGTCACCGCGCCCTCCGCCGGGATGCGCAACACCGGTTCGCCGTCGACCTCCGCCAGGTGCGCGCGCAGCACGTCGTGCCGCGCCAGCACCGCGTCCAGCACCCGACGCCAGCCGTCGACGTCGCCGGGCGGCACGCAGACCTCGACCCACTGGCAGAACCCGTCGGCCGTGCCGCGCCGCAGCATCGAGCGCATGACCGGGGTCGGCGGCGCGTCACCGACGGCCGGGGCGTCGTCCGCCACCTCGGGCAGCCCGCAGCGGGCGGCGATCCCCGCGACCGTGACGCCCTCGAACACGTCCCGCGCGGTCAGGCTCAACCCGGCCCGCCGGGCGCGGGAGACCACCCGCAGCGACACGATGCTGTCGCCGCCCGCGTCCAGGAACGCGTCGTCCAACTGCACGTGCTCGCCCAACACCTCGCGGAACACGCCCAGCAGCACCGTTTCCGCCACCGTCGCGGGTTCGCGGGCGGCCACCGCGCGCAGCTCCGGCGCGGGCAGCGCGGCCCGGTCGAGCTTGCCGGCCGGTCCGAGGGGCAGGCGGTCCAGCTCCACGAACGCGCCGGGCACCATGTAGTCGGGCAGCTCGACGGCGAGGTGGGTCCTCAGGTCCTCCGGTGTGGGCCGGGCACCGTCGGCGGGGATGACGTAGCCGACGAGCCGCCGGTCGCCGGGCCGGTCCTCCCGCACCACCACCGCGCACGCCCGCACCCCGGGGTGCCGGGCGAGCGCGGTCTCGATTTCGCCCAGCTCGATCCGGAATCCGCGCACCTTCACCTGGTGGTCGGCGCGGCCCAGGAACACGATCCGGCCGTCCGCGCGCAGCCGCACCAGGTCACCCGTGCGGTACATGCGCTCGCCGGCCGAGCCGGATGAACTGGGCACGAAGGGGTCGGCCACGAACCGCTCGGCGGTCAGGCCGGGCCGCTTGAGGTAGCCGCGCGCCAGCTTCGGGCCCGCCAGGTACAGCTCGCCCGTCACGCCCACGCCGACCGGTTGCAGACCGGCGTCCAGCACGTAGGCGCGGACTTCCGGGTCGGGCAGGCCGATCGGCAGCGGGCCGGGGTCGGCGGGGTCGTAGTGCCAGGTCACCGAGTTGATGGTGACCTCGGTGGGGCCGTAGGCGTTGAACAGCGCGCGCCGGTCGCCCCAGCGGCGGGCCAGCTCCGGGTCGAGCCGTTCCGCGCCGACGACGAAGAACACGTCCGGCGGGACGGTCGCGTCGTCGGGCATCGCGGCCAGGAACGAGGGCAGCAGGTTCACGCCGGTCACCCGGTGCTCGGCGATGTAGTCCAGCAGCTCGTCACCGGGCACCCGGACCTCTTCCGGGGCGATGACGGAGGTACCGCCGGACAGCAGGGGCAGCATGAACTGCCAGAACGCCACGTCGAAGCTGGTGGACGCGAAGTGCAGGTAGCGCTCGCCCGCGCCGATGCCGACCACGTCCTCCTGCAACGAGATCAGGCTCGGAAGGCCCCGGTGCGTGATGCCCACGCCCTTGGGCCTGCCGGTGGTGCCGGAGGTGTAGATGACGTACGCCAGCGAATCGTCGACGATGCCCCGCCGCGCCTCGACCGGGTCGTCGTCCCACTCCTCGGGGCCACGGGGGGTGACGGGGTCGACCACCGGGACACCACCCGGCACGTCCACTGTGGACACAGCGGCGGCGGGTTCGGCGTCCGCGAACATGAAGGCGAGGCGGTCCTGCGGGTAGTCCGGGTCCATCGGCACGTAGACCGCGCCCGCCTTGAGCACGGCGAACAGCGCCACGACCAGCTCGACGTCCCGGCGGAGCAGCACCGCCACGGGGTCCTGCGGCCGAACGCCCGCGTCGAGCAGCGCGTGGGCCAGCCGGTTCGCCCGGCGGTCCAGCTCGGCGTAGGACAGCGAGCGGTCCCGGCACACCACGGCTTCCGCGTCCGGCGTGCGCCGCACCCAGTACCCGAACTCGGCGAGCACGCCACCGCGCTCCCGGGTCGGCACGGGGCCGACGCCCAGGCGCAGCACGTCGGCCCGCTCGTCGGCGTCCAGCGCGCGCAGCACGGGCACCGGCCGGTCGGGGTCGGCGACGATCTCGTGCAGCAGGTTGCGCAGCCACCGCCCGTAGGCGCGGACCGCGTCCTCGTCGAACGCGTGCGGCTGGTAGCCGAGGCCGAGCGTGATCTCGTCGTCGGGCAGCACGACGACGGTCAGCGGGTAGTGGGTGGCGTCGGTGATGTCGACGCCGACCAGGTCCAGGCCGGGCGCGACGCGCGTGGTGCGACGGGTGGAGAGCGGGAAGTTCTCCATCACCAGCATGGTGTCGAACAGCTCGCCGGCACCGACCGCGCGGTGGATGGCGGGCAGCCCCGCGTGGTGGTGCTCGGCCAGCGCCAGCGCCTCGGCGTGCACCCGCTCCAGCAGGTCGGCCGCCGTGTCGGCGAGGGTGTGCCGGACGCGCACCGGGATCGTGCCGCCGACCTGGCCGATCATCGACTCGACACCGGGCACCTCGGCGGGCCGGCCGGAGACCGGGCAGCCGAACACCACGTCCTGCTTGCCGGTGAGCCGGCCGAGCAGCACGCCCCACGCGGTGGTGAGGACGGTGGCCGGCGTCATCCCCCGGTCCCGGGCGAACGCGCGCAGCCGGTCGCTGAACTCCGCGCCCAGGCCGATCATCACCCGCTCGGGGCGGCCCACCGCAGTCGGACCGGCGGCCGGTGCGAGGTGGGTGCCCTCGACCCCGGCGAACGCCTCGCGCCACGCGTCCAGCGCGGCGTCGTGGTCGCGGCCGGCGAGCCAGCGGTGGTACTCGTCCTGCGCCGGGGCGACCGACGCGGCCGGGCCGCCGCCCAGCTCGGCGTAGGTGGCCAGGAGGGTGCGGCCGACCAGCGGCATCGACCAGCCGTCGAGCAGCGCGTGGTGCACGGTGAGGACCAGCCGGTGCTCCCCCGCGCCGAGCGTGACCAGCAGGAAGCGGATCAGCGGCGGGCGGTGCGGGTCGAACGGCCGGTCCAGTTCGGTGCGGAACTCGGCCTCGGGGTCGGCGGCGGACCCGGTGAGGTCCACGTGCCGCCAGTCGAGGTGCACGTCGGCGGGCACGACCTGCACCACGGCGTCGGCCGTGGTGTGCAGGTGGACGCGCAGCGCCGGGTGGCGGCGCAGCAGCTCGGCCGTGGCGGCGCGCATCCGCTCCGCGTCGACGTCGCCGCGCAGCAGCGTGACGGCCTGCACCACGTAGACGTCGGTGTCCTGCTCGGCGCGGGCCAGCGTGTGGAACGCCAGGCCGACCTGGAGCGGAGCGGCGGGCAGCACGTCCTCCACCCGCCCGGCGGCCTCGATGGCGTCGATGGCGTCCTGGTCGAGGTCCACCAGGGGCAGGTCGGACGGGGTGAGCCCGCCGCCGTCCGGCCCGATCCGGTCGGCGTGCGCGGCCAGCGCGGCCAGCGCCTGCGACCAGGCGTGCTGGAGCTGCTCGACGGTGTGCGCGGGCAGCACCTCGCGGGCGGCGGTCCACTCGACCGCCAGCCTCGGTGCGCCGTCCTCGCGGACGAAGCAGTTGAGCGCCAGCAGCTGTTCCAGCGCCTTGGCGGGCGGCTCCACGACGGCGAACGGGTCGCCCTCGGGCAGCCGCCAGCCGTCACCGGGCAGCGCGGCGAACCGTCCCAGGTAGTTCAGCAGCAGGTCCGGCGGTGGCACGGCGGACAGCTCGTCGCGGGTCTGCGGGTCGAGGTGGCGCAGCACGCCGTAGCCCAGGCCGTGGTCCGGGACGGTGCGCTTGGCCTCCTTGGCGGCGCGCAGCAGCCGTCCGGCGGCCTGGCCGCCCGCCAGCGCGTCGGCCAGGGCCGCGTCGGAGCGCACCGCGTCCACCGGCACGCGCACCGGGTACTCGCTGGTGAACCAGCCGACCGTGCGGGACAGGTCGAGGCCGGCGGTGTCGCGGCCGTGGCCCTCGGCGGTTGCCGAGACGTCCTCCCGCACGCCGTGCAACCGCAGCGCGAGCACGAGCCCGGCCAGCAGCACGTCGTCCACGCCCGCCCGGTAGGCCGTGGGCAGGGTGGTCAGCAGCGCGGCCGTCACCTCGGGCGAGGCCACGGTGGTGGTGCGGTCGGCGGTCGCGGCCGTGTCGAGGGCCTGGTCCAGCGGGCGGCGGCCGAGCCGGGCACCGCCCAGGGCGTGCCGCCAGCGGTCCAGCTCGCCGCGCCGGGCACCGGACTCGGCCTGCTCGGCGAGCACCAGCGCGTGCCGCCGCCACGACGAGCCCACCGCGTCGAGCGCCCGGCCTGCGCACGCCGCGCGCAGGTCGGGCAGCAGGACGCGCCAGGAGACGCCGTCGACCACCAGGTGGTGCAGCACGAGCACGAGCCGGTCGCCGTCGGGGGTGTGCAGCAGCGCCACCTGCACGAGCGCGCCGGCCGCCGGGTCCAGCAGGGCGGCCAGTTCCCCGGCCACGTCCTCGACGTCGGCGCCGGACAGTTCCCGCACGTCCGGCTCGACGGTCCCGCGCGGGCGCACGACCAACCCGCCGTCGGTCACCACCAGCCGCAGGGCGTCGTGGTGGTCGAGCACGGTGCGCACCGCGCGGACCAGGTCGCCGAACTCCAGACCGGCCACGTGCGGCGCGGTCCACTGCGCGTACCCGGCGACGGCGGCGACGTCCGGGTGCGGGTCGAGCAGTGCGCGCACGATCGGCGGCGCGGGCACCGGCCCGGTCGGCTCGTCCGGCACCACGGCGGTCTCGCCGATCTCGCGGGCCGCCGCCGCCAGCGCGGCCAGGCCGCGCCGCGCCAGCAGGTCCCGGGGCTTGATCTCCAGGCCGTGGGCGCGCAGGCGGCTGCTCACCGTGATGGCGGTGATGCTGTCGCCGCCCAGCGCGAAGAAGTCGTCGTCCACGCCGACCTGCTCGGCACCGGTCACCTCGGCGACGACCGCGCACAGCAGGCGTTCCCGGTCGGTCGCCGGAGCCCGGCCGCCGCCGGTCGCGCGCGGTTCGGGCAGCGCGGCCCGGTCGAGCTTGCCGTTCGCGGTGACCGGCAAGGCGTCCAGGACCACGACCACGGACGGCACCAGGTGGTCCGGCACGCGCCCGGCCAGCTCGTCGCGCACCGACTCCGGGGTGGGGGTCGCGCCGGCGGCGGGTGCCACGTAGCCGATCAGGCGGGCGTGCCCGGTGCCGGTGTGCACGACGGCCGCCGCGGCGCTCACGCCGGGGACCGCGCCGAGCGCGGCCTCCACCTCGCCCACCTCGACCCGGTGGCCCCGGACCTTGGCCTGGCCGTCGTGCCGGCCCAGGTACAGCAGGCCGCGCGGGGTCCAGCGGGCCAGGTCACCGGTGCGGTACATGCGGTCGCCGGGACCGCCGAACGGGTCGGCAACGAACCGCTCCGCCGTCAGCGAGGGCCGGTCCAGGTAGCCGCGCGCCAACCGGGGACCGGCCAGGTACAGCTCGCCGCGCACGCCCGGCGGAACCGGGCGCAACGCGTTGTCCAGCAGGTAGGTCCGGGTGCCGGGCAGCGGCCGGCCGATGGTGGGCTCGTCGCCGGACAGCCGGGCGCTGGTGGCGTCCACGGCGGCCTCGGTCGGCCCGTACATGTTGCGCGCCTCGACGCCGGAGCGGACCACGCGCTGCCACAGCGCCGGCGGGGTCGCCTCGCCGCCCAGCACCAGCAGCGCCGGCCGGTGCCCGCCGTGCAGCAGTCCGGCGTCCACCAGCGGAGCGGCCATGGACGGGGTGGTGTCCACGACGTCGATCCGGTCCCGGGCGCAGGCGGCCAGCAGGGCGTCCGCGTCGCGGGCCGTCTCGGCGTCGTAGACGTGCAGTTGGTGGCCGCACAGCAGCCACAGCAGCTGGTCCAGCGCCGAGTCGAACGCGAACGAGTAGGTGTGCGCGACCCGCAGCCGGCGCCCGGCCGCGCGGGCGGTGTCGGCGACGGTGGTGCAGCGGTGGTGGTGCACCAGGGCGGACAGACCGGCGGCCCGACCGAGCACGCCCTTGGGCTTGCCGGTGGAGCCCGACGTGTGGATCACGTACGCCAGCCGCTCCGGGTGCCGGTGCGGGTCGGCCAACGGCTCGCCGCTCGCACCCGGCTCGTCGGACAGCAGCAGCACTTCCGTCCCTTGTGGACAGATGGCGGCCGTCTCCCCCACCGCGACGACAAGTCTCGTGCGGGCGTCCGCGACGAGTTCGCGCAGCCGTTCCACCGGGTGTTCGACGTCCAGCGGCAGGAACGCGGCCCCCGCGTCCAGCACGGCCAACAGCGCCACCACGAGGTCCGCCGAGCGGGGCAGCGCCAGCGCCACCACGTCGTCCGGCCCGACCCCGCGCGCGCCGAGCACGCGGGCCAGCCGGTGCACCCGGGCCGCCAGCTCGGCGCCGGTCAGCTCGTCGTCGCCGAACACGAGCGCGACGGCGTCCGGGTCCAGGTCGTCCACCAGGGACGCCACGTCCTGCGGCTCGCCCGGCAGCGCAGCCGGTGACCACTCGCCCAGCAGCGCGTCCCGTTGCGCCGCGGGCACCAGGTCGACCTGCCCGACCGCGCGCCCCTCGACGAGGTCGGCGAGCAGCCGGCGCAGCGCGGTCAGCTTGCCTTCGACGGCCGCCTGGTCGTGCGTGCGGGCGTCGACCTCGAAGCCCAGCAGCAGGCCGCCGTCGTGGGTCGGCAGCACGCTCAGGCCCATGTCCTCCGGCGGGCCGCCCGCGATGTTGCGCATCACGCCCGTCGCCCCGGCGAAGTCCATGGCCAGCTCGAACGCCTTGAGGTTGATGCCCCGCCCGTGCAGCAGCGCGCCCGCGCCCGGCACGGCCAGGTCACGGGGCAGGTCTTCGCCCCGGTAGCGCTGGTGGACGCGCATCTCGCGCATCACACCCGCCACCCGCCGCCCCAGGTCGCCCAACCGGTCGGAGCCGTGCACCGGCACCAGCAGCGGCAGCACGTTCACCGCCATGGCGGGGGTGCGCAGCCCGGCACCCGTGCGGCACATCAACGGCAGCGCGAACACCACGTCCGCGCGGCCCAGCACCCGGTGCAGGAACGCCGCGTAGACCGAGATCAGCGCCTCGCCCCAGGTGATCCCCTCGCGCTCGGCCGCCGCCTTCAGCCGCTCCACCTCGTCGGCCGGCACGACCGCCCGCGCGAACACCGTGTCCTCCGGCGGGCCGGACACCGCCACCGAGTCGTCCAGCTCGGGCAGCGGGGTGAACCGGTCCACCCAGTACCGCCGGTCCTGCTCGGCCCGGTCGCTCGCCCGGTAGGCGAAATCGGCCGCCACCAGGTCCGCGAACCGGCCGAACGTGGCCGCCGGCACCGGCTCGCCGGTCGCCAGCGCGGTGTAGCGGGCGGCCGTGCGGCGGGCGATCATCGCCGCCGTGTAGCCGTCGAACACCAGGTGGTGCCCCAGCTGGGTGTACCAGACCTCGTGGTCGGACAGCCGGATCACGGTGTGCGAGAACAGGTCCCGGTCCACCATGCCCCGGCACGCCTCGCCGACCCGTGCCCGTTCGGCCGCGACGAACGCGTGCGCCGCCGCGACGGGGTCCGGCGCACCGGACAGGTCCACGATCGCGGGCAGCGGCACCGGCTCGGCGGAGACCACCTGGCGCGGGCCGTCCGGGGTGTCGGAGACCCGCAGCCGCAGGCTCTCCGCCTCCTCGGCGGTGGCGCGCACCGACTCGGCCAGCAGCACCGGGTCCACCGGTCCGTCTCCCCGGACCTCCACGACGTCGCCCACCACGTAGTACGGCGAGTCCGGTTCCAGGCGCTGCGCGTTCCAGATGCCCAGTTGGGCTCCGGTGAGTTCCAGCACGGTGTTCTCCCGCGCAACGGGGAGGGACAGGGGGACGGTGGACGATTCGGGGCTCAACTGGGGGCTCCTCGGGAACTACAACGCGGGCACGACCATCGGCGTGCCGGTCACGGGATCGGGGACGACGACGCTGGGCAGCTCGAAGACCTGTTTCATCAGCACGGAGTCCACGACGGCGGACGGCGGGCCTTCGGTGACCACCGCGCCGTCCTTCATCGCGATCAGGTGGTCGGCGTAGCGGGACGCCTGGTTGATGTCGTGCAGCACGGCGACGACGGTGCGGCCCTCGTCGCGGAGCCCGGCCAGCAGCGACAGCAACTGGTACTGGTGGGTGATGTCGAGGAACGAGGTCGGCTCGTCCAGCAGCAGGTGGGAGGTGTCCTGGGCGAGCACCAGCGCCACCCACACCCGTTGCCGCTGGCCGCCGGACAGCTCCCGCACCGGCCGGTCGGCCAGGTCGGCGACGCCGGCGACGCGCAGCGCGTCGGCCACCGCCGTCTCGTCGGCGGGCGACCACGACGACAGCAGCGTCTGGTGCGGGAACCGGCCGCGGGCGACCAGCTGCCGGACCTTGATGTCCTCGGGTGCCACGGGTTCCTGCGGGAGGAACCCGATCTGCCGGGCCAGCGCCTTGCTCTGGTAGGAACCGATGTCCCGGCCGTCGAAGCTGATCCGCCCCTCGGTGGGGCGCAACAGCCGGACCAGGGCGCGCAGCAGCGTGGACTTGCCGCACGCGTTGGGGCCGACGATCGCGGTGAAAGCGCCGGTCGGGATGTCGACGGCCAGTCTGGTCGACACGACGCGGTCGCCGTAGCGCAAGGTCACGTCCTGGGCGGACAGGAGCGTGGTCACGAGCGGAGAGCCTCCTTCGGGGTGAGTCGTCCGCCAGGGCGGCACGTGTGTGCCGTCGTGGTGGATGCGGGCGGGGGTGTCGGGGACACCACCGGCGCTCCGCCGCGCCGGCACCTCGTCGGGGCGCTGGGCGACGTCCTGGGCGGACGGGTACGTGGTCACGAGCGCCGAACCTCCTTCGCCAACAGCCAGATCAGGTAGCAGCCGCCGATGGCGGTGCTGACCACGCCCACCGGGAGCGGGACGGGGTCGAGCAGCACCTGCGCGACCAGGTCGGCGCCGAGCAGCAGCACCGCGCCGGTCAGCGCGGCCGGGAGCAAGGGGGTGCCGGGTGCGCCGGCCAGCCGGCGGCCGATCTGCGGCGCGGCGAGCGCGATGAACGCGATCGGGCCGGCCACCGCCGTCACCGTGGCGGTGCACGCCACGCCGATCAGCACCATCTGCAACTGCAAGCGTTCCAGCCGCACACCCGTGGTCACCGCGAGGGCCGGGTCCAGCGCGCCCTGCCGAGCGGTCCGCGACAGCAGCACGACCAGCACCAGCAGCACGCCGACGACCGCGAACGGGACGCGCACGTCGGCCCAGTCGACGCCGTTGAGCGAACCGGCGTGCCAGCCGACCGCCGCGAGCGCCACCTCCAGCTCGGCGCGCAGCACGATCCACGAGTTGAGGGCGGTCAGCGTGGCGTTGACCGCGATGCCGATCACCACCAGCCGCAGGCCGGACACCCCGCCGCGCATCGACAGCAGGTACACCAGCGCGGCGGTGAGCACACCGCCCAGCACCGAGCCGAAGGTCAGCAGCGCGGACGAGCCGTGCAGCACCGTCATGACGATCAGCGCGCCCGTGTACGCGCCGGCGTCGAGGCCGATCACGTCCGGGCTGCCCATCGGGTTGCGGGTGATGTTCTGGAAGATCGCGCCGGCGATGCCCAGCGCGACGCCGAACACGATGGCGGCCAGCACGCGCGGCAGCCGCCACTCGCGGATCACCACGTTCGAGCCGCCGCGCGCGCCGGACAGCGCGTCGAGCACCTTCACCGGGCTCGCCCACGTCGGCCCGTACATCAGACCGACCAGGGCCAGGCCCGCGAGCGCCGCCACCAGCACGCCGACCAGCACCAGCAGCCGCCGCTCCACCAGCGCGGAGAACGGGCCGGCGCGCAGCACCACCGCGCCGGGGGTCTTCACCGCGGTCTTCACAGCGAGGCCGTCCCGTACTTCCGGACGGCCCACACCAGGACCGGCCCGCCGACGAACGCCGTCACGATCGCCACCGGCACCTCGCCGGTCGGCAGCAGCACCCGCGACCCCGTGTCCGACACCAGCATCAGCACCGGGCCGAGCACGACCGCGTAGGCCATCGCCCACGGCACGGACGCGCCCGCCAGCCGCCGCACCAGGTGCGGCACCATCAGGCCGACGAACAGGATCGGCCCGGCGATCGCGGTCGCCGCGCCGGCCAGCACGGTGATCAGCACCAGGGCCGCCAACCGGACCCGGGCCACGTTCGCGCCCAGGCCGTGCGCGGTGCTCTCGCCGAGCGCGACCACGTCCAGCTGCCTGCTCAGCAGCAGCGCGCACCCCACCGCCACCGCGATCACCAGCAGCGGCACCCCGTTGGCGGTCTGCTCCCGGCCGGCCAGCGAGCCGACCGCCCAGAAGCGGTACTCGTCGAACACGGTCGGCATCAGCAGCCGCATCCCCAGCGACACCCCGGCCAGCACCGAGGTCAGCGCCACGCCGGTGAGCACCAGCCGCAGCGGGGAGCCCGTGCCGACCGAGTACACCAGCAGCGCGGCGGTGACCGCACCGACCACGGCCGCCACGAGCTGCCCGGAGGGCGACGCGGTCAGGCCCAGCGCCGACCCGGTGGTGATCGCGAATCCCGCACCGGCCGTCACGCCGAGCACGCCCGGCTCGGCCAGCGGGTTGCGGGACAGCACCTGCACGAGAACGCCGGCCACGGCGAGCGCCGCGCCCACGCCGAGGGCCAGGACGGCACGCGGCACCCTGATGTCGCGGACCACGGCGTGGTCGTTCGACCCGTCGTAGGCGAACAGCGCCTTCACGACGTCCAGCGGTGCCACGGCGCGCGCGCCGACCCCGATGCTCACCACCGCCGCCACGGCCAGCACGGCCAGCGCGGCGACCAGCACCAGGACGAGCGCACCCGGCCCCCGGCGCGTCCGCATCACTTCGTCAGCAGTGGCGCGAACGCCTCGTCGGCCGCGTCGAGCGTCTTCATCGCCGAGCGGTAGGTGGCGGCCTCGGTGTAGCGGATCGGGAAGACCTTGCCCGCCTTCACGGCCGGCAGTTCCTTCCACAGCGGCGAGTCCAGCACGTACTGCACGGCCGGGGCGACGGTGCCGTCCGGCTTGACCGAGTAGGTGATCGCGGTGGCCTCGGTGAACGCGGCCGGCAGCTCCTCGATCGACGGGTACTCGCTGACGTCCTTCGAGCCGCCGCCCTTGACCTTCACCTGGCCGTAGTACTTCGCACCCATGTCCTCGACGATGTTGGTGCCCCACGAGCCGCTGAACTCGCGCTGGAAGTTGCCCTTGGCGACCTCGCCGTACGCGCCCACGTGGCCCAGCTTCAGGCCCGGCAGCACGGAGGCGTACTTCTCGGCCAGCTTCTTGGCCTTGCCCTCGTACTCGCCGCGGGTGGCGTCGAACTTGGCGATCGCGCCCGCCGCGTCGGACTGCTTGCGGGTCAGGTCGCGCCACATCGACGGCACCGACGGGCCGATGGCGACGACCGGCGCGATGGCCTCCAGCCGCTTGACGTCGATGTCGGCCAGCACCGGCTTCGGCACACCGATGACGATCAGGTCGGGGTCGGCCTGCGCGATCGCCTCGTAGTTGGTCTCCTTCGCGGTCTCGCCGGCGACCTTCGGCAGGTCCTCGTAGCGCTTCTTGTCCGCGTCGGTCATCAGCGGGATGCCGCGCTGCCAGGTCGAGATCCCGACCAGCGGCGCCTCGGCCTCCAGCAGCGCGGGCACGGCGTAGCCGGTGGCGATGACGCGCTTGGGCGACGTCGGGATCGTGATGTCGCCGTTGTCGGCGGTCACGACCCGGGTCGTGGCCTCGGCGGCCGGTGCGCTGGTGTCGGTCGAACCGCTGTCGGCGGAGCCGCAGCCGGCGGCCAGGGCCGCCGACAGCAGGAGCGCGCCGACGACTCGGGGGGATCTCGCGAGGGACATTCGTCGTTCCTTGGTGTTTGGTACTGCTTCTTCGGGGGTCTAGTGGTGGTCGTGCTCGTGGTCGTCGTCGAAGTCGGCGACGCCGCGCTTCCAGTAGCCGGTGATGTCGTGGTCGCCCTTGCCCAGGCCGAGTTCGTCGCGCACCCATCGGCGCAGCGGCTTGATCGAGCCGGCCTCGCCCGCCACCCACACGTAGACACGCGCGCCCTCGGGGACGTCGACGGACCGCACGGCGTCGGCCAGGTCGGTGGTCGTGCCGGGTGGGACGTCCTCTCCCCGGTGCAGCCAGCGCACCTCGACGCCCGCCGGCGCGGCCAGCTCGACCTCCTCCTTGGGGCCGGCCACCTCGACGAACGCCCAGCCGGCGGCGTCGCGCGGCAGCTCCTCCAGCCACCGGGCGATCGCGGGCAGCGCGGTGATGTCGCCCGCGAGCAGGTAGCGGTCGTAGCCGTGCGGCACGATCACGCCGCCGGGCGGGCCGGCCACGTGGATCGTGTCGCCGGGCAGGGCGGCCCGCGCCCAGTCCGAGGCGAGGCCGCCCTCGTGCAGCGCCACGTCGACGTCCAGCTCACCGGTCGCCGGGTCGTAGCGGCGCACGGTGTACTCGCGGGACGTCGGCGACGGCTTGGGCCAGCGCAGCATCAGGCCGTTCGGCTCGGGCAGCCGCAGCGAGCCGTCCGCCTCCGGGAACAGCAGCTTCACGTGCTCGTCGGCGGCGTGCGCCTCGAACCCGGCGGTGCCCGGTCCGCCGAACGTGACGCGCAGCAGGCCGGTGCCGAGCAACTCGGTGCGCACCACGGCGACCTCGCGGACCCGGATCGGGTAGCCGACCCGTTCCGCGCCGGTGCCCTGCGCCCGCACCTCGGCGATCCGCTCGACGTGCCGGTCCCGGTGGTCGGTCCGGGCGGTCACGCGGACCCCCCGGCGGTGCGCGCGGCGACCAGTTCGACCCAGCGGCCGATCCGGGCGTCCTCGGCGAGGTCGGCGAACTCCAGGCCGACCGCGCCCGCCGCGCGCCACCGCTGGGCCAGGCTCATGATCCGCATCGAGTCCAGGCCGTGGTCGAGCAGGTCGGCGTCGTCGGACAGCTCGGCCGGGTCGACGCCCAGCACGTCCGCGATCTCGGTGCGGAGCCGGTCCGCGGTCAGGGGTTGCGTGCTCAACTCGGTGCTCCCGCGTGGATCGGCGCCAACGCGGCCAGCGCGTCGGCGGTGGTGGTGACGACGCCGCAGCGCTGCGCGACGTACTCGCAGGCTTGATCGTGCCGCTCCCGGGAGAAGTCGGCGACGGCGTCGCAGACCAGGAACGGCTGGACGTCGCGCATGAACGCCTCCACCGCCGTCGCCTGGCAGCCGATGTGCGCGTACACGCCGGTGATCAGCAGCTGGTCGCGCCCGGCGGCGGCCAACTGCTCGGCGAACGTGCTGCGCTGGAACGCGCTGTAGCGCCACTTCACCAGCACGGTGTCACCGGGCTCCGGCGCGAGGTCGGGCACGACGTCGGCGGCGGCCGGGTCGGCGTCGATGACCGCGCCGATGCCGGGCCCCCAGAACTCGGTGAGCAGCCCCCGGTCGGCGGCGGCCTGCACACCCGGCTGCGCGGTGTAGAAAACCGGCACGCCGGCGACGCGGGCCGCCGCGAGCAGGGCGGCGGTGTTGGCGACCATCTCCGGGACGGGCCCGCCCTCGTAGGGTGCGAGGAAGTAGCGCTGCGCGTCGTGCACCAGCAGCGCCGCGCGCGCCGGGTCGGGCCGCCAGGACACCCGGCCGGCGGGCAGCTCGGCCGCCGTGGGCATCGGGTACGGCCGGATCTTCGGCAGGGACACGTCTCAGCCCTTCTTCGCCAGGGCGGCCAGCGCCACCCGCAGTTCGCGCTTGCTGGTCTTGCCGACCCCGGTCACCGGGAACGCGGGCACCACCTGCACCAGGTCCGGCACCTTGAACGCGGCCACCCCGCGTTCGCGGACGAACCGGCGCAGCTCGGCGGCGGTCGGCGCGGCGCCCTCGACGGGCACCACGTACGCGCAGGTCCGCTCACCCAGGTACGGGTCGGGAACGGCGACCACGGCGGCGTCGAGCACGCCGGGGTGCGCCATCAGGTGGTTCTCGACCTCTTCGGCGGCAACCTTCTCGCCGCCCCGGTTGATCTGCTCCTTGGCCCGGCCCACGACCTCCAGGTGCCCGGTGGGCGTACGCCGCACCAGGTCGCCGGTGCGGTAGAAGCCGTCCGGGGTGAACGCGGTGCGGTTGTGCTCGTCGGCCCGGTAGTAGCCCCGGATCGTGTAGGGGCCGCGGGTGAGCAGCGCGCCGGCCTCGCCGTCGGGCACGACGTCGTCGGAGGCGGCGGCGGGGTCGTCCGGGTTCACGACGCGGATCTCGTCGTCGGGCGAGATCGGCCGGCCCTGGGTGGTCAGCACCAGCTCGTCCGGGTCGTCCAGGCGGGTGTAGCAGACCAGGCCCTCGGCCATGCCGAACACCTGCTGGAGCCGGCAGCCCAGCGCCGGGCCGATCCGCTCGGCCAGCTCGCGGCCGCACTTCGCGCCGCCCACCAGCAGGACCTCCAGGCTGGACAGGTCGCGCTCGGTGCCGGCGGCGGCCTGCACCCAGGCGGCGGCCAGCGGCGGCACCACCCCGGTGATCGTCACGCGGTCCCGTTCGACCAGCCGGAACGCGGTGTCCGCGTCAGGGCGCGGCGCGAGCACCACGGTCGCGCCCGCGTGCAGCGCGCCCAGGATGCCGGGCGAGCTGAGCGGGTAGTTGTGCGAGACCGGCAGGGTCGCCAGGTAGACGCTGTCCGGGCGCAGCGCGCAGATCCGGGCGCTCTCCCGGACGCTGTAGAGGTATTCGTCGTGCGTGCGCGGGATCAGCTTGGGCAGGCCGGTGCTGCCGCCGGAGAGCTGGAGGAACGCGACGCCCTCCGGGTCCGGGTCGGGCAGCTCGCGCGGCCCGGTCGCGGCCAGCGCGGCGAACTCCGGCGTGCCGACGACCAGCACGTCCCGCAGCGTCGGGACCTCGGCGGCGACGGCCCGCGCGGCGGCGGCGTGGTCGTGCCGCTCGTGCTCGCCGACGGTGATGATCGCGACGGCCCCGCTGTGCTCGGCGAAGTGCTTCAGCTCGCTGTGCCGGTGGGCCGGCAGCGCGAACACGGGCAGCGCGCCGGCACGCCACAGGCCGAACACGACGGGAGCGAAGTCGGGGACGTTGGGCAGTTGGAGCACGACCCGGTCGCCGGGCCGGACGCCCGAGTCGACCAGGCCGGCGGCGAGGCGGTGCGCCCGCTCGTCCAGCTCGGCGTAGGTCCAGCGGACGGTCTCGCCGTCCCGTTCGCCGACGATCGCGGTGCGGTCGGCGTACGCGGCGGCCAGGCTGGTCAGCCAACTGCCGAAGGTCTGGCCGCGCCAGTGCCCGAGGGCGCGGTAGCGGGCCGCGTCGGCGGCGGGCCAGGGCGTGTGGTCGGTGCTCACCTGCCGCTCTCCAGCCCGAGCGCGCGCAGCATCGTGTGCAGCTTGGCGGCGGTCTCCGCGACCTCGGCGTCCGGGTCGGAACCCGCGACGATGCCCGCGCCCGCGAACAGCCGCACGGTCGCGTCGCTCACCTCGGCGGTGCGGATGGTGACGGCCCACTCGCCGTCGCCCGCGTGGTCGGTCCACCCGACCAGGCCCGCGTAGTACCCCCGGTCGAAGGGCTCCAGGTCGGCGATCGCGTCCCGGGCGGCGCCGACCGGCACCCCGCACACGGCGGGCGTCGGGTGCAGCGCCTCGGCCAGCGCCAGCGCGGACGACGCCGGGTCGGCGGGGTCGGCGAGCCGGCCGGAGATCCGGGTGGACAGGTGCCACATGGTCGGGGTGCCGATCACCGTCGGCTCGGCGGGCACGTCCAGGTCGACGCAGAACCGGCCGAGCACCTCGGCCACCTGGTCGGCCACGTGCGCGTGCTCGGCCCGGTCCTTGGCGGAGGCCAGCAGCGCGGCGACCCGGCGGCGGTTCTCCTCCTCGTCCGCGACCCGTGGCAGCGAACCGGCCAGCGGGTTGGACACCACCCGGTCGCCGCGCCGGGAGACGAGCAGTTCGGGGCTCGCGCCGACCAGGGTGCGCGGTGCCGGGTCGCCGGGCGCGCTGACGTCCACCGCGAAGGCGTGCGCGGCCGGGTCGGCGTGCACCAGGCGGGACAGCAGCGCGGGCACCGGCACGGCGGTGTCCGCCCGCAGGTCCAGGGCGCGGGCCAGCACGACCTTGTCGATCCGGCCGGCGTCGATCAACTCCAGCGCGCGGCGCACGGCGTCGACGTAGTGCGCGGGTTCGGGGTGCGGGCGGACGTCGAAGGAGGCCGCGAGCGGCGCGGGCGTGCCACCCGGTCGGGGTGCCTCGGCCCTGCGGACCACGGCGGGAACCACGAGGCTGCTCTCCGCGTCCGGCCGGAACCCGATCGCCCCCACCGCCACGGGGTGCTCCACCCCGGCGAGCGCGGCGGCGTCGAGCGCACCGGCGACGGCACGGGTGCGGTCGCCGTGCCCGCTCGCCGGAACGGCCGAATGCACGCCGTCGGCGAGCAGGACTCCCCGCGCGGAGGAGAAGTAGAACGACCCCGGCAGGTAGGCCGCCAGCAGGTCGGCCGCCCGGTGCACGGGCCGCGGTCGGACCAGAGTGAGTGAGGACACCTCAGAATTCCCTTTCCGCACCAGGAGAAAGCGCTTCCCACGCAATGTCGGCGGTCACTGCGGCACTGCGCGGGCGCGTTCGGCCGGGGCCGTCTGGAGGCACCGTCGATCACCCCGCATTGCTTAGGTTAAGCTAACCTAATATTGGCCTTCAAGTCCAGCACCCGAGCGGAGTGCCTTCAGGCGCGCAGCGTCGCGCCGCCGTCGACGTAGAGGTTCTGCATCGTGATATGCCGTGCCCGGTCGGAAACCAGGAACAGCACGGCGTCGGCGATGTCGGACGGATCCGCGATGCGCCCCAGCGGAATGCCCACCCGGAACCGATCCGGCGAACCGGCGATGACCTGCTCGGCACCGTTCTCGTCCGTCCACAGCAGACGCTGCATGTCGGTGTCGGTCGAACCGGGCGAGACGATGTTGCACCGGATGCCGTACCCGGCCAACTCCAGACCGAGGCACCGGGTGAGCATGGTGGCCGACGCCTTGGAGGCCGCGTAGGCGGCCATCCCGGCGCGCGGCACGCCCGCCGCGTTCGACCCGACGGTCACCAGCACCCCGCTCCCGTGCTCGACCATCCGCCGCGCGAGCGCCCGGAGCACGACGAACACGCCGGTCGAGTTGACCGCGAACGTCGCCGCCCAGTCGTCGTCGGAGGTGTCGAGCACCGAGCCGAGCCGCAGCACACCGGCCACCGGGACGCCGATGCCGACCGGCCCCAGCTCGCGCTCCACCTCGTCCACCAGCGCGGCGACGGCGGCCGAGTCGGAGACGTCGGCGACGAAGGGCCGGACGCGGTCACCGGCGCGATCGCGCACCGCCGGGTCCACGTCCACGGCGGCGACCGTCGCACCCGCATCGACCAGCGCGTCCACCACGGCCGCACCGATACCGCGAGCAGCACCGGTCACCAGCGCGACCCGCCCCTCGACACCGCCCGATCCCACTGGTGAGCCCACCGGTCCCCCTCATCCCGTCATCGACTTTGCTTAGGCTTGCCTAATCAGCCCTTGATGTCCAGGGAGTGCGCAGCAGGGTGAGATGGATCATGCGCACGCGAGGCCACGTTCACCGGACTTCTCGCCCCCTCCGCGAGTCGGCGAAGACAGAGGTGGGGCGTTCAGGACCGATCCAGAGGCCCTTCGGGATCACGTCTGCTCCGTCCCGGTTCGGACGTTGAAAGTGAACGACGCTGGAACTTCGACGGAGACAGAAACCCGCGCCGACCGCGATGTCATCCGAGCACCCCTCGGCTGTTTGAGCGAGCTCAATGCAACAAATGTGCAATATGCGGCGGCCCACCCGGATCGCGGACCGCCCGGACGCACGACGAAGGACGCCCGGCACCACTCCCCGAACGCGCGCCGCACCTGGGTTTCCATTCACCACCACCGGTTTCCGCCGTCGCCGCCACCGCGCTCGGCCCGCGACGACGAGCCCCCGGAGGCGACCGGCCGTTCAGCAGCACCCCGGCACCCCGGACGTCACCCCCGCGTCACCGCATTTCCGGTCCCGGGTTCATTCGCGGGCAAAAGAAAGCCGACCCCGACCGACCGGCACGTGCTCGAACCGGGCGTCGCCTCCCCCCGCGCAACGGCGACGGCCGGACCGCGGCGGCGGTGGACATCGCGGTTATCGCCGCCGAGGTCGGCCACCGGGACGAGCTCGAGGAGCTGCTGCCGGTGCTGCTCCGGACGCCGGGGCGATCGGGCGCGACTACGACCTGGTCGACGCCCCGCCACAACGGCTCGTCCACCGTCCCGGTCACCGGTCGGGCGCGGGTGGCTCTCCGCTCCAGGCGGCGCGGAGCAGTTCCGCCACACCCTCGTAGGTCACGGGCGCGGGATTCACGTAGGGGTCCCGGAGCACCTCCTCGGCGATGCGCCCGACGTCTGACTCGGCCATCCCGAGTTCGCCCAGCGACCGGGGTGTGCCCAGCCGGCCGGACAGGTCCCACAGCCGGCGTGCCGGATCCGGTGCGTTCCACGCGCGGGACAGGGCCTCGATCGCGTCGGGAGCGGCGTCCTGGTTGTACGCGAGCGCGTGGGGCAGCACGACGGTGTGCGTCGCGGCGTGCGGCAGGTCCAGCACGCCGCCGAGCACATGGCACAGCTTGTGGTGCAGCGACATCGTGGTGGCGCCGAGGCAGACCCCGCACAGCCACGACCCGTACAGCGCCGCCGCGCGGGCGTCGAGGTCGCCGCTCCTGGCCGCCACCGCCGGCAGCGCTTCGGCCATCGCCCGTGCCCCTTCCTGCGCCATCAGGGAGATGATCGGGGAGCGGTCGGTGGCGTAGAGGGCTTCGACGGCGTGCGCGATCGCGTTGAAGCCGCTGGTCATCGACATCCCGACAGGCAAGCCGACGGTGAGTTCGGGATCGTAGAGGACGCTCGCGGGCAGCACCCGCCGGTCTCTGCCGGTCCGCTTGCGCCCGTTCTCGGTGATGCCCCACACCGGCGTCATCTCCGAACCCGCGTAGGTGGTGGGCACCGCGACCACGGGCAAACCGTGTTCCAGGGCGACGGCCTTGCCCAGCCCGATGGCAGATCCACCGCCGACCGCGACGCACCCGTCGGCGTCGAGTTCGACCGCCCGCTTCCCGGCCCGGTGCGCCACCTCGATCGGCACGTGCATCCGCGCCTCGGCGAGGACCCCCGCCGAGTGCGTGCCCAGCGCGCGGGAGATCACCTGCCCCGTCTGCTCCTGCTCGGGTGAGCACACGACCAGGACCCGGCGCAACCCCAGTCGGGTGACCTCCTCGGGAAGCTCGGCGACCGTACCGGCCCCGAAGCGCACGCGCATCGGGGCGGCGTCGTAGGAGAAGGAACGGAGGAACACGGTCACCGCACCCCTTCGTCGTCGGCGGGGCTCAGGACGACGTCGAAGTGCACGGTCCGGAACGGGTTCGGCAGACCGGCCTGCTCCGCGCGGGCCGGGTCGTCCACCTCCGGGAACTCGCGCACCAGGCTGGGCTTGACCCCGAACACCGCGTCGGAGTCGATGAACGGGGTGCCCGCCACGAACAGGTGGGTGGTCACCGTGCGGTAGCCGGGCGCGGACACCTCGAAGTGGATGTGCGCCGGCCGGTTCGGGTGCCGGGACGTCGCCTCCAGCAGCCGCCCCACCGGGCCGTCGGCGGGGATCGGGTAGTAGCGCGGCACGATCGAGCGGAACCGGAACCTGCCTTCGGCATCCGCGGTGAACAGGCCGCGCAGGTTCCCGTGCGCCCGCTCGTCGGCCCGCTGCACGTCGTAGAAGCCCTCGTCGTCGGCCTGCCACACGTCGACCTCCGCGCCGGGCACCGGCCGCCCGTCGGGACCCGCCACGCTGCCGGTCACCAGGCACGGTGTGCCCCGGCCGTCCTCGGCGATGGAGGCACCCAGCTCGCGCCGGGGCGAGGCGACCACGTGAAAAGGTCCCTCCACAGTGGACTCGGTGAGGTCGTCACCTGCCCGGTTGTTGAGCGTCTCGACCAGCATGGAGATGCCGAGGACATCGGAGAGCAGGATGAACTCCTGGCGCGTGGCGGTGCACGTCTGCCCGGTCGCGGTGAGGAACCCGATCGCGGCGGCCCACTCCTCGTCGGTGAGTTCGACGTCCTTGACGAAGTCGTGCAGGTGCCGCACCAGCGAGGTGAGCACCCGGTGCAGGCGCGGGTCGCGGGTGCCGGCGAAGCTCGCCGCCACCACCTCCGCCGATCGCTCCTCGCTGAACAGCTCGCTCGCCGGGACGGCGGGCGGTTCGGCGACGGTGCCGGACACGTCCCGTTGGGCCATGGTGGTCCTCCACATCTTCGGGTGGTGCGGGGCCGCCGCGGACGTCCCTGTCCCTCGGGCGGTTCCGGCAACCCGCAGTGACGCGCTCGCCACTGCCGGAGCGCAGCCGCAGTCGACCGGATTGTCACCGCGCTGGGCAGTCCCTGCCCAGCGCGGTGTCCGTTCAACGGACAGCGGACTGCCAGGTCTCACGCGTCGCGGATCCTGATCCCCGGACGCCACCCGAGGACGCGGGAGATGCCGAGGCCGCTGGCGATCAACGACGGGAGCGCGGCTTGGTGCTTCACCGACCCGGTGCGCACCACCACGGACAATGCCGCCACCACCGTGCCCTCGGCGTCCACGATCCTGGTCGCCACCGAATCCGCGCCGGTGGTCAACTCGCCCCGCACGCTCGCGGTGCCGGTGCGGCGGCACTCGGCGAGTTCGCCGCGCAAGGCGGCCGAGTCGACGACCGTGCGGGGCGTGTAGCGCCTCAGCGTGCCGGACAGCACACCGTCGACCAGGTCGCCACCGCCGTGGGCCAGCAGCACCTTGCCCACCCCCGAGCAGTGCAGCGGCAGCCGCCCTCCCACCTGGGAGACGAGCCCCGGCGCGCGCGGAGCGGACAGGCGCTCGATGATCACCGCCTCCTCGCCTTCCCGGACCGCAAGCTGCACGTGCTGGCGCAGGGCCGTGTACAGGTCTTCCATGAACGGCTGCGCGCTGGTGCGCAACGACTCGGTGAGGGGGGCCAGCGTGCCCAACTGCCACAGCCGCAGACCGATCGTGAAGCGGCCGTCGTGGTTCCGGCTCAACGCACCGACGTCCGCCAGCTCCATGGCCAGCCGACGCACGGTCGCGTGCGGCAGTCCCGTCCTGCGCACCAGGTCGGCGAGGCTCAGCGCGCTCTGATCGGGCTGGAACGAGAACAAGACCTCCAGCAGCCGCGAACTGACGCTCCGGCCAGGCTCGTTCGTGCGGGGCACGGCACGTCCTCCTGTCGGCAGCCGGTCCGGGAAGCCGAGTATGTCCATAGGATGGCCGATCGTGCCAGTCCGCCAACCCGATCGGGCAGCATCACGTGGTCATCGCAAAAGGCGCGAACGAGCGCACGGGCGAGACGCCCGGGGAAGACACCGGATCGCGGATCGCCGCGACGAACCGCGCCACCACTCGTGGCGACGTGGCCACGAACGTTTCCGAGGAGTGCGAGATGAAGGTGTTCAACGTACGGGACATCCCGGCCGGCGTCGACGCCGCGCTCGCGGCGGTGGAGAACCCGAGGCACCGGCACGTGCTGAAGAATTACCGCCGGCACGCGCTGCTGGAGGTTTCCGGACTGTGGCGGGACATCCTGATCCCCACGATGACCGTCGAGCACCCGGTCTACCGGCTCACCGAACGCGGCCGGACGACGGTGCTCGGTGGAATGGACGAGGTGCGTGGTTTCTACTCGGACATCGTCGGTCGCGGGGCGAACGTCTTCGGGGCGCTGGAGGAGCAAGTCGCCGTGTCGGACTACGGGATCTTCATCGAGGCCGGCTTCGCCCGGGTCGTGCCCGGCACCGACCCGGCGCTCGCCGGCGAGGGCGCCGACCCGGACGGCGTCTACCAGATCTCGCACCGGTTCGCCGCCGCCTGGCCCTACCGGGACGGGCGGCTGGTCGGCGAGTTCGTGTACGACGACACCGGCAGTTGGCGGGTGGACGAAGTTGCCCGGTCGGCGCTCGTCTCCCCGGCGGAGGCCCGTGAGGCGCTCGCGCCCTACCTGGCGCAGAGCCCCCTTTCGGAGATCGAAGGAGGACTCCGCCTGTTCCGGGGCGAATGACACCCACGTCCCGATGCCGACCGGGGAACGAGGTGAGCGCACTGCCGTGTGCGCGAGAAGCGCCGAGCCGCCCGTGGAACTCTCAGCGCGCCCGCTCTTCGCTGCCCGCATGAGCGGGCCGTGGGTCGCTCGTCGACCGGGACAGGATGCGGGGCGCCGTCTCCCGCAGACCCAGGCTCAGCAACACCACGATCGCCGCGCTCACCGCCGCGATGACCATCGCCGCCTGCAAACCCCACTGGTCCGAAGCCCACCCGGCCAGTACGGGACCGAACGTGCCACCCAGCAACTCCCCCGCCCCCATCGTCACTCCCACCACGGTCGCCAACGCGCCCGGCGGGACGGTTTCTGCGGGGATGACCGCCATGAACAGCGTGAAGCACCCGACGCCCGTGTAGGTCAGCATCATCGCCGCACCGAGGAACCACGCGTTGTCCACGAACAGCACCGCCAACGGGCAGCAGACCGCCAGGACCGTGCAGCCCGCCAGGGCGGGCTTGCGGCCGATCCGGTCCGAGATGGCGGGCGTGACGACACCCCACACCATCCAGGCGACGCCGAGGCAGGTCATCACCGTCCCCATCGTCCCCGGCGAGAACCCCTTCACGTTCAGCAGGTACAGCGGCGTGAACGTGACGATGGTGGAGAACCACGTGAGGTAGCAGACCGCGATGAGGGTGCACAGCACCACGTTGCGCATACCCAGGGCCTGGCGAACAGGCACCTTCGCCGCCGCCGGTTTCGTCACCGGGCCGGCAGTCAGGGGCACCGGCCGCTCGCGGACGATGACCGCCATCGCAGCGGCGATCAGCAGACCCGGCAGCAGCGTCACGAAGAACGACCAACGCCAGCCGACGGACTCGGCGAGCCAGATGAAGGCGAACGGCGCCGCGACGCCACCGAGCAGACCCGCCGAAGCGCCCTGGATCAGCCCCATGTTCAGCCCGCGTCGCTTCGGCCGGGACGCTTGGACCATCAGCGTCTGCGACAACGGGATCACGCCGCCCTCGGCCGCACCCATGAGGGCCCGCGCGACCAGCAGGCCGACGAAGCCCGAAGTAAGCCCGGAGACCGCGGAGATCAGCGAGAACAGCACCACGGCCGTGATCAGCAGCGGCTTGCGCCGCCCGAGCCGGTCGGAGAGCGCCCCCATGAGGATCGCGGACACAGCCCACGCGCAGGACAGCGCGCCCGTGGCCAAGCCGAGCTGCGTGGGCGACAGCCCGAAGTCGGCGTCGATGTAGGGCGCCAGGAAGGCCAGCGCCTGCCGGTCGAACAGGACGAAGCCGACGCCCAGGAACAGGACGGAGAGCAGGCGCCGCTCGTAGCGGCGTGCTTCGGGGTCGAGGCCGCTGGTCGTCATCGGGTCGCCACCGCGTTGGCGGAGGACCTCGGCTGCCGCTGGTGCTGTCCAGCGACCGAGTGGATCACCAGATATGTGGGCATCGTTGCCCTGCCTCTCCGTTGAGGATCGAAACGACGTTCGTGGGCCCGCAACGATCCCCGGACAGGGAACCGTCGGTGAGTTGGACGGAATCGTTGACGGCCGGGGGTGCCGAGGTTCCGGTCAGGACGCCGGACGTGCTTCCGACGAGACCTCGGCACCCGGGGCGAGCGGCTTCCCGCGTTGGCACCGGTCCACGGCAGCGGTCGACTTCGCCCGGCCCGTGTCCGCGGTGACCGCTACAGCCTGGTGGCCGCCCCTCGGTCCAGGCGGCGCACGACAGCACCGCCGACCGCGTTGCTCATCATGCCGATGTACTTCGCGGGGTCGAGGGTTTCTCCCTCGTGGATCGGGATGGCGACGCGGGGCGAGACCCGTCGCACGTAGTCGATGGACTCGGCGATCTTGAGCCACGGGCCGTCGATCGCCACTGCGAGCACTCGGACGTCCGCTGCGGGCTCGTGGAAGGAGTCCCCGGGGTGGAAGAACGCGCCGCCGTCGATCAGGTAGCCCAGGTTGACGCAGCCCGGGATCGTCTCGTGCACGGTCGCGTGGCGCCCACCGACGACCTCGACCACCGTGTCACCGAACCTGAGCGCCTCGCCCGGTTCGACCATCTGGTGCTCCGGCAGGCCGGGCATCGCCTCGCCGATGTCGCCCGGCACGACGAGCGCTGCCCGGGGACTCCTGGCCCGCAAGGTCCGGACCTTCTCGGGGTCCACGTGATCGGGGTGCTTGTGCGTGAGCAACACCGCGTCGACGCGTTCGACACCGTCGATGTCGGACATGACGCCGGGGTCGATGAGGAGCCTGGCGGAACCGGTGTCCACGAGCACACAGGCGTGCCCCAGGTGAGTGATGTGCAACTGCCTCTCCTGCATGGTCGGAAGGAAGTCGGGATGCGTCAGGGTCAGGTCGTGGTGTGGCCGCCGTCGACGTCGAACACCGCGCCGGTGACGAAGGTCGACCCGCGGGCGAGGAGGTACTCGATGAGGCCGGCGATCTCGTCCGGTTCGGCCCAGCGCTTGAAGAGTTGGCGGCCGGTGAGGATCTCCAGCCCCCGCTGCTTGTCCTCGAACGGGTCGAGGGCGGCTCGACCCAACGGGGTGTCCACCCCACCGGGGCAGATGGCGTTGCACCGGATGTTGTCGGCGGCGTACTCGGCGGCGACGCCGCGACTGAGCCCGATCACGGCGGCCTTGGACGCGCAGTACACGCTCAGGTTCGGCAGTGCGACCCGGCCGCCCACCGACGAGATGTTGACGATCGAGCCGTACCGAGCCGCGGCCATGACCGGCAGGACCGCCTGCATCGAGATCATGTGGGTCTTCACGTTGACCGCCATGACGCGGTCGAAGTCCTCGGGTGCGGTGTCCCGCAACGGCCTGGGCAGGGTGATGCCGGTCGCGTTGACCAGTCCGTCGATCCGGCCGTGTGCCTCGACCGTCCTGGCGACCAGCGCCGTCGTCACGCCTGCGTCCAACCCGTCGCCGGCCACCGTGATCGGCTCACGGCCGGCCTTGGCGACCAGCTCCGCGGTTTCCCGCAGCGCCGGCTCGTTCACGTCGGTCAAGGCCAGGCGCGCGCCGTGCCCGCCCAGGCGCACGGCGGTGGCCCGGCCGATGCCACCGCCGGCCCCGGTCAACACGACCACATCTGAATCAACGTTGTTCCCGGACAAGTGGCTTCTCCCCTGATTCGCAGTGACGGACATGGTTCAACTCCTTGCGCGGCAGTCCGGTCGGCGGCGACGAGCACCGCCGTACCTGCCGCATGGCGCTGTGCTCGACGTGGTGGCTCGGACCGGTTCCGGTCACGGGTGGTCGGGCGTGTGCGTGGTCGGGAGATGCGCGGCCACCGTGTCGCGCGAGCGGGTCGAGCGGTGTCGTGGCACCAGGACGGTGAGGATCGCCGCCAGCACCGCCGGAATGGCGAAGGCGTAGAAGCTCCAGTTGCCGGAGAGCGAGCCCGCGTCCATTTGCGTCAGGATGTAGCCGCCGTAGCTCGGGCCGATGATGGCGCCGATCCTGCCGACACCGAGTGCCCACCCGAGCGCCGTCGCGCGTGCCTGCGTGGGGTAGAGCCCGCCGATGAACCCGTTGACCAGGGTCTGGGTGTTCGAGCCGAATCCGGCGAGCGCGCCGATCAGGAGCAGCGGCGCGGTGGCGGGCTTGGTGATGAAGAGCAGGACGGCGGCGGCGGCGACGCAGAACGAGCAGGCGATGACGGGTTTCTCGCCGACTCGGTCGGCGAGCGCACCGGCGATGATGACGCCGGCGACAGCACCGATGTTGAAGACCAGCAGGAAGGTCAGGGCCGACCCCATCGAGTAGCCCGCGTTGCGCATGAACTGCGGCAGCCAGGTGTTGAGCCCGTAGACCAGCAGGAGCCCGATGATGGAGATGGTCCAGAGCAACAGGGTCATCGGCAGGCGGTGTCCACCCAGGATCATCTTGCCGGTCTCGATGAGCCCGCGTTCGACGCCGCTGACGGGTCGGGGTGCGGGCGTCGGCCCGGACGGTGCGTCGTGCCCGGTGAGGCCGAACCGTCGTGCGTAGGCCGCTGCCTCGTCGTGACGGCCTTTCGCCGTCAGGAAGGTGATCGACTCGGGCAGCATCCGCAGGGCGAGCGGCAGGACGAGGACCAGTGGCGCGGCCCCCACGACGAACATCATCCGGAACCCGCCGACGGGCAGCAGCACCAGCGCGAGGATCGCGGCGAGCACGCCACCGACCGAATAGCCGGAGAACATCAGTGCGTTGTTGAGCTGGCGACGCCGCGCGGGAGAATACTCCGCGGTCAGGGCGATCGCGGTGGGGACCACTCCCCCCAGCCCCAGTCCGGTGACGAACCGCAGCAGGGCGAAGACCTCCGGATCGGGTGCCAGTGCGGTCAGCGGCATGGCGACCGAGAACCAGACGAGGCAACCGATCATGACCCGGCGCCGGCCGACGATGTCGGTGAGCGTACCGACGACCAGCGCTCCGATCAGCATCCCGACGAGCGCCACGCTTCCGATGTGGCCGACGTCGGACGGAGTCAGCGCCCACGGCCGGTGAGCGAGCAGGTCGGGCACGACGGCTCCGTAGACGATCAGGTCGTAGCCGTCGAAGACGACGGTCAGGCAGCAGATCAGCAGGATCCACCGAGTACTCCGCGTTGCCTCACGACCTGTGTTCCCGTTGCGCGCGGACATTGTTCTTCCGTTCTCCTGAGGACATCACGACAATCCCGCAACCGTTTCCGGGAACACGTCGAGCACTACCGGCGAGCAGGGGACCCGGACCTGTCGTCGATCCTGTGAGCGAAGCCGTCAGCAGGCGCTCGGCTACCCGTAGGCCGGGTCGGCGGCCACCTCGACGTCGAGCACGAGCGGGCTCGTCCGGTCGGCGAGTGCCGGCAGGTGTTCAGCCAGTGTCGACGCCAACTCGTCGTAGTCGCTGATCCGCAGGGTCGGGCAACCGAGCCCCGCCGCGATCCGGGCGATGCTCACCTCGGAGAACGACGGCCACGGTGGTCTGCCCTGTCCGGACTGTTCCGCGAGCCGGTCCATGATGGCGTAGCCGCCGTTGGACAGCACCACGAGCAGTGCCCCGATCCGGTAGTGGGCGGCGCTCCACAGGCCCTGGATGCCGTAGAGCGACGAACCGTCACCGAGGACGGCCACGACGGGGCGACGTGGTGCTCCCAGCTTGAGGCCGACCGCCGCGGGCAGGCCGAATCCCAGGCCGCCCGCAGCCGCGCTCAGGAAACCGAGCGGGGCGCGAACGGGGACGCGGCGGTGCAACTCGGGCCGGCTGGAGGGCGACTCTTCGACGATGATCGTGTCCCGCGGCAGGTGACGGGCCAGGATGTCGAAGACGTGACCGGGCCGCAGTGGCTCTCCGGCTCGCGGAGGCACCAAGGGCGCCACGGGTGGGCGTGCGGCGCGGGAGTGCCCGCTTCGGGAGCGGACCCGGCCGACGAGGTCCTGGCAGGTCGCCGAGACGTCGGCGACGAAGGCGCGGTCGGCGATGCTGTGGTGGGTGTCGTCCGCGTACGGCGACACCTGGAAGACGGTGCTCGTCCCGGGGACCAGGTCCCCCGGCTCCCAGGGGTACTGCCGGAACACCGGTGCGCCGAGCACCAGGACCACGTCGTGGCCCGCCAGGGCGGAGCGCACCGCCGACCGTGCCGGCGGCAGGTGCCCGGCGAAGGCGGGGTGGTCCTGCGGGAAACCCGCGCGCGCACCGAACGGCTCCTGCCAGACCGGGGCACCGAGGCGGTCGGCCAGCGCGGCGACGGCGGCCCAGTTCGACTCGCCGTCGGCGGCGGACCCGACGACGAGTGCCGGTGCGCGGGCGTTGTCCAGGGCGACCGCGATCTCGTCGATCTCCGGGCCGAGGGTGGGCCGCCCGCGGCGGATGTCGATCGCCGCCGCCGCGCGGAGTCGCCCGGCGGGCTGGAGCCAATCGTCCATCGGCACCACGACCAGCGCCGGGCCTGCGCCGGTCACCGCCTCGTGGTGCGCACGGGCGATCGCGGCAGGGACGTCCTGAGCACGCGCGGGGTGGTTCGTCCACACCGGGTAGTCGCCCACCAGTCCGGTCAACCGGCCGGCGAGGAAGGGGTCGTGGGCGAGGTGGCGGCGGTCCTGCTGCCCGACAACGACCACCAGCGGCACCCTGTTGGTTCGGGCGGTCGCGAGTGCGCCTGCGGCGTTGGCCAGCCCAGCGGTCGTGTGGAGGTTGACGAAAGCGGGACGGTCGAGCGCGATCGCCCAGCCGGTGGCCATGCCCACGACAGAGCCCTCGTGCAGCGCGAGCGTGAAGTCGAGGTCGTCCGGAAGTCCGGTCAGGAACGTGATCTCCGTCGATCCGGGGTTGGCGAAGATCGTCGTCATCCCGTGGCGCCGCAGCACCTCGAACACCGTCTCGCGCACGGTGGCTCCCGGAACGGCTTCGCCGGCGACGACGCCGGCGTCCTCGGTGGTCATGTGGGTCGTCTCCTCGAGCGGAAGTCGGAACGGGCGCATGCTCAGATCGGGTAGTGGCGCTCGCCGGACTGCTGGGTGATCCAGCGCAACTCGGTGAACTCCTCCAGCGCGGCACGAGATCCGAACCGCCCCCACCCGCTGGCACCGACACCGCCGAACGGCATCTGCGGCTCGTCGTGCACGGTCGCTCCATTGATGTGGCAGATCCCCGACCGGATCCGGCGGGCCACGTCGAACGCCCGCCCGCCGTCGCGGCAGAAGACACTCGCCGCCAGCCCGTACTCGGTGTCGTTCGCGATCTCGACCGCTTCGTCCGAGTCACCGACCTCGATGATCGACACCACCGGCCCGAAGGTCTCCTCGCGGTAGATGCGCATGTCCGGGGTGACGTGCCGCAGCACGGTCGGACGGACGTAGAGGCCGTCGGCGGTTCCGCCGGCGAGTACTTCGGCACCGTGTCGCACGGCGTCCTCGACGAGCCCCATGACGTGGTCGCGGGCACCGGCGTGCACGAGCGGACCGACCTGGGAGGACTCGTCATCAGGCGGGCCGACGACGAGACTCGCCGCCTTGGCCGCCAGCCGGGAACTCAACTCGTCGGCCACCGGCCGCTCGACGATGACCCGCTCGGTGGACATGCAGACTTCACCCTGGTTGACGAAGGCCCCGAACCCGGCAGCTGCCGCCGCAGCCTGGAGATCGGCGTCGGCGAGCACCACGAGCGGCGCCTTGCCACCCAGTTCGAGGACCACCCGCGTCAGGTATCGCCCGCCCAGCTCGCCGATGATCCGACCCACCTTGGTCGATCCGGTGAAGTTGACCCGCGCGGTAGCCGGGTGAGCCACCAGGGCCTCGACGATCGCTGGTGCGTCTTCCGCGGCGTTGCTGATCAGGTTGACCGCTCCTGCGGGTGCGCCCGCGTCGTGGAGGATCTCCACGATGGCAGCCTGCGTGAGCGGCGTCTGCTCGGAGGACTTGAGCACGACGGTGTTGCCGTACACCAGTGGCATCGCCACCGCGCGGACGCCGAGGATCAGCGGCGCGTTCCACGGCGCGATCCCCACGACGACTCCGGCGGGCTGGCGAATGCCGAACGCCGTCAAGCCCGGCACGTCGGACGGGATGACCTCGCCTACGGCGGAGTACGCCTGTGCCGCAGCTTCGGCGAGCATGCCCTGTGCGACACGGACGTTGAACCGGCACCACGGCCGGGTGGCGCCCATTTCGCGCCCCATGATCGCCGACAGGTCCCCCGACCGCTCACCGAACAGCTCGGCGGCCCGGAGCAGCACCGCCCGGCGCTGCGCCGGTGGCAGTCCGGCCCAGTCGGGCAACGCTGCCGCCGCTGCCTCGACGGCACGGTCGGCGTCGTCCACCGTCGCCGCCGCGACCTGTGCGATCGGGGCACCGCTGACCGCCTCGACGGTCTCCACGTATCGGCCGCCGTGCGCCGGCAGGAACCGACCGCCGATGAACAGGTCGGACCTCCCCGTGCGCAGGAGCTCTCTTCGGTCGACCACAACTCCGGGGGATGGCATCGGCCCACTCCTGCACGCTCGACGGATGTGACGGCGACCGCCTGGCCGCCCAGCGAGTGTCTGCAGCCGTGAGGGCCGGAACAACGCACCGGTTCATTGGATGAACAAGTGGTGCGGGCCTTCGTAGAAGGTCACTTCGTCGGGCTTTCCCGCGCACGGCTCCCGTCACCGAGTGGTCGCGCCCGGCAGCGGCAGCCGCAAACCGGCGGACCCACGCACTCCGGTGAGAGCAGCGATGCGAGGCGACGGGATCTCACGCTGACTCCCGGCCCCTCGCGCAGAGACCGACGGCGCAACCCGGCCGAACGCGCCAGGTGTCCGTTCAATGACTTGCGACGTCTCGTGGGCAGCCACGCACAGGCAGCATGTGCGCGACGAAGCAGTCCGTTCCCATGCGCGGATCGCGCCGACATCCGGAGGAACCCCAGAATGGCAGCAGGCACGATCGCAAAACCCAGGATCGCGATCCTCGGTGGTGGCATCGGCGGACTCGCGACTGCGGCGTTCCTGCACTGCCAAGGTCTCCCTGCGACGGTGTACGAGCAGGCACCGCGCCTGGCCGAGGTGGGCGCCGGCCTCGTGATCGCCCCCAACGCCGGGCGACAGCTCCGCAAGCTCGGCGCGTTCGAGTACCTGCGCGAGCGCGTGGTCCGGCTCGACACCGGGTGGGAGTTCCGCCGCTGGGAGGACGGTCGGGTCCTGTCTGCGGAGAACCTCCAGACGGCCTGCTGGGACCTGTACGGCGAGCACACCTACACCGCGCACCGAGCCGACCTCCTCGCCGCGATCCGCTCACGAGTACCGGCCGGGCGTGTCGAGCTCGGCCGGAAGTGCGTCGACCTCGACACAACCGGTGACACGTACCGGATCCGCTTCGCCGACGGCCGTTCGGCCGAGGCGGACATCGTGATCGGCGCGGACGGTGTCCACTCCACCGTGCGCGGCACCGTCTTCGGAAAGGCACCCGCGACGTACTCCAACATGTGCGCGTTCCGTGCACTGGTCCCCGCGGGTCGGGCCCCGGACTTCGCCCGGCGGCCTACCCAGACGCTGTGGATCGGTCCCGGTCACCACCTCGTGCACTACCCGGTCTCCGCAGGCGAGTACGTCAACCTGGTCGCTTTTGCCCCCGCGGGCGACTACACCGTCGAGTCCTGGACCGCGACCGCCACCGACGAGGAGTTCCTGGCCGAATTCGCCGGCTGGGACCGGCGCCTGACCGGGTTGATCCGTGCCGCAGGCACACCGGGACGATGGGCCCTGCTGGATCGCGCTCCGCTCACGCGGTGGTCCGACGGCGGCGTGACGTTGCTCGGTGACGCCGCGCACCCGATGTTCCCGTTCTTCGCCCAGGGAGCCGCACAGGCGATCGAGGACGCCGCAGTCCTAGCGGGCTGTCTGGCCGGGGACCTCGACGACCCCGCCGCCGCGCTGCGCCGATACGAACAGCTCCGAATCCCCCGTACAACTCGCCTGCAGGCCGTCAGCCACGGTCGGTCCCACGTCAACCACCTCCCCGACGGCCCGGAGCAGCAGGCCAGGGATGCCGCGTTCGCACAGCAAGACCCCCTGGTCGCAAATGAATGGATCTACGGCTACGACCTCGACGCCGCCGTCGCACGGGGATGACCGGCGGCATCGCCGGCGGAACTCGTCCGGTTCCCCGGCCCGAGCTCTCGGGATCGTCGGGGCTCGGCACACCGGGCTGGTCGGCACCACCGCCACCGGGTTCCGTTCAGCGGCGTCGAGGCACTCGGCAGCGACGCCGGGTGCTGGTGATCGACGCCATCCGGATACCCCGACCCGCCGGAGGCCGTCCGCGCACCCGCCCGGACCGGATCCTGGCCTCAAGGCCAAAGGCTCCCGCAGCGGACGATCGGGTATGGGTCCGAGTGCGGATGGGGTGAGTCGGTGGCGAAGCCGGTCTTCGGCTGAACTCGGGCGTTGCGCCGGCGCACGAACGAACCGATGGCGGCGTTCTGTTCGGCGTGGGTGCGGTGGTCGGTGCCGTTGAGGGCGAAGTAACGCAGAGCGGCGACCCCCCTCGGTCCAGTTCAGCCGGGAGGTGCAGGTCGGCAGGAACACCGACTCGACGTCGTTGTCGCCCGCCCGGTCGCGGACGTCGGGGCCGGTGCGGGGAGAAGTCGTCCCTGACCAAGGGGAGCCGCTGGTCGGGCCAGCGAGCGTGCGTTTTCTCGAGCAGGTCGAGAAACCCGCGGTGGCGTTTACGGCACCGGATCCGGGAGTGGATCTTCCCGGTGGTCAGGACGAGTGCGGCGAGCATGTGCGTCACACCATGGCGGCGGTTGTAGGTCGCGCGCAACCGGCGCTTGTGCAAGCCGCGCTCCGGTTGCTCCATGCGTTCGCCGAGGTGATCTGCGTCCGCACCGAGGATGCTGACGCGGCGGTTCGCCGAACGCCAGCAGTTCCAGCACCCGCCGGCGGTCGTCGGGCAGCGCGCCGAGCCGGTCCTCCACCAGCTCGGTCAGCCGCGGCGGCACCGACCACGAGTCGTCCAGCCGCCACACGCCGTCGCGCAGCCGCAGTGTCGCGGCCAGCAGCAGTTCGCGCAGCAGCAACATGTTCCCGCCGGTCGCGGACCAGAGGCGGGTGAGGGCCTGGCCGTCCACCGGGCCGCCGAGCACAGCCACCAGCAGCGCCTCCACGCCGTCGCGGTCCATCGGCGCCGGCTCCAGCCGGTCGAGCATCTGGTCCTTCCACAGCGCGGTCACCGGTGCGGGCGCGCGCTCACCAGACCGCGACCGGAGGAACAGGACTGAGCCCCGGCGGGCGGAACGAGCCGAGCGGCCCGACGTGCCATCCGGCTCAGCCTCGTTCAAGCTTCCGCTGCCTTCGGACGCCGGTGCCCGCCGACCATCTGCGCCGTTTCCACCGCCGAGCGCTCCAGGGCCGCCCGCGTGGACTCCAGCGCCGGTCGTCCCGTCGCGTCAGCATCCGCGCCGGCCACGGTGCCATCTCCGACGTCCACCGGGTCGGCTATTCCACCACTGTGTGCGTCCGCTACGGCGACCCGAGGCGGTGGCGTCATGGACGTTGCGGACCCGCGATCGGGTGGAAGACGAGGCGGTTCTTCGGCACGGTCGGTGGATCCGCCTTTCCGCACGCCGGGCCCGATGTCGAGCGCCGGGGACGAAGTGACGACGGGGCGGTTCGACCGGACGATCGGCCACGCTGACCCCGGGGACACCTCCGCAAGTGCGCGCGTCAGTACGCGCCTTGGCCCACGAAGGCGGCGCGGATGGTGCCCGCTGCGATGGCGAGGTCTTGGGCGAAGGACATGTGATCGAGGTAGTCCAACTCGAGGACGGTCGCTTCCTCCCACGACAGGTCGCTGCGTCCGCTTATCTGCCACAAGCCGGTGAGTCCCGGCTTGATCAGGAGTTTGCGTGCTGTCGTGAGGTCGTACCGAGCGGCCTCGACTGGAAGTGGGGGTCGTGGACCGACCATGGACATGTGCCCGGCGAGGACGTTGATCAGTTGTGGGAGTTCGTCGAGGTTGTATCGCCGCAGGAACCTTCCCACCGGGGTGACGCGGGGGTCGCGGCGCATCTTGAACAACAGTCCCGAGCCTTCGTTCGCCGCGGCCAAATCACGCGTGAGAAGGTCCGCGTTGACCACCATCGTGCGGAATTTCACCAACGAGAACTCCACGCCGTACCGTCCGCAGCGGCGGTGGATGTAGAACAGCGGCCCCCTGGTGTCGACCACGACGGCGATCGCCAGTGCCAGCAGCACCGGAGCCAGCACCGTGAGCAGGACTGCGGCTCCGATCCTGTCCGCCACCGGCTTGATCCGCGACCACGGCGTGCGCCGGATCGTGCCGGCCTCGCGCAGCAGATGGCGGTACCGGGCAGTTCCGACGAGTTCCTCCTCGTCGGCCCTGACGAAGCGCAGTGACTCGATGGGTGCCATTCGGCCGGAGACCCTGCGGTCGTGCACGACCAGGTGCTGTCCGACTGTCCGCAGGTAGCCGAGGAGCACGGACGCGGTGAGGAATCCGATCAAGCGGCGGTCCTCGGCACGCTTCGGGTCCAGACGACGCCGGAGCCGGGACGGATCGCCCTTGACCTGGCCGAGCACCTCCGAGAGCGACGAGGTGCCCTCGCGCATCCGCCGCAGTGCGGTGTGCAGTCGTTGCCGGGATTCCAGTCGCTTGGGCGTGGACCGGGACGACGGGGACTCACGTGCGAAGACGATCCTGGCAGCCTCGGCGAGTTCCCCTCCACAGTGTGCGAGCCGGGCGGCGAGCGACGCTGCGGGGTCGTCCGGGACGGTGATCCGGTTGAACTCGTTCGCGATGGCCGCAGCGTCGGCGGCCAGCTTCACCAGGTGCCCACCGTCGCAGTGGGCGGGTTGCTCGGGTGACGCGAGCGGGTAGGGCACGTGCTGCCGGGTGCCCAAGGCTCCGAACAGTCGTGCGGCTCTCCGATCACCGCGGCCCGCGAAGGAATCCAACGCCCAGAAGGACGTCGGTGAGGTTTCGTCCGGCAGGATGGCGTCGAGTTCGTCGACGGTCGGCAACCGATAGCGGTGCTCACCGCCCAACTCCGAGGTCAACCAGGTGCAGAACGCGACAGCGTCCTCGTGTCGGATGCCGGTGGCCGGTTCGTTCGCCGTGCCTTCGGCGAATACGTCCTCGACCCAGTGGTCCGGTGTGCGGCACTGCGGCGAGGTGTCGAGGAAGTACTGGTACTCCAGCCACGTGACGGGAGGGGAGCTGTAGACGCCGCGCTGCACGCGTTGCTCGTGAGCGGTCCGCAGCAGCAGCCGTGCCCGTGCGGCGTTGTGCCGGCTTGCCGCATTCGACCGCAGGTCGGCAGGGTTCAAGCGCTGCTCGACGACCGCGCGGACCTCCGGCGACAGCTCACGTCCCTCCTCCACGCATCGCACCGCGAGCGCCAGCAGGTCGGCTCTACGCGGTCCCTCGGTGTGCAGGCAGGCATCCACCACGGATGTGGCGTCGGCGTTGGCGGCATACAGCAGCACGGTCTCGTGCCACCAGTCCTGGGCGACCACCTCGACCAGTTCGTGCCCGAGCCCGCGTTCCCGGATGTGCTCTGCTGCCAGGAACTCCTGCACGGTCAAGTGCGCGAAGGCCAGGAGGTCACGCTCGCGTTCCATCAGCAGGCCGCTCGAGTCCTCCACCTGCCGCAGGAAGTCCGTCGGGGTGACCCGTGTGGTGACGCGGGTCAGCGCGGTGCCGATCACGTGGACCGCCTCGGTGGTCGCCAGCGTTCCGACACCGCGCCGCATCATGGCGTACGCCAGTTCCTGCAGCACCATCTTCTTGCCCGCCGCGGGCATGTCGAGGGCGACGCCGACCGCCTCGTGCCGCTTGCCCAGGAACACGTCGCAGATCTCGCGGTAGAGCTCGGAGCGGCTGCCGGGCAGGGCGTCGCGGTAGTGGTGGACCGTGCTGATCATGGTGAGCAGCAGAGGGTTCGAGGCCAGGTCGTGCAGCGCCGGAGTCCCCTCCAGCCGGCCCGACAGCTCCACCGCGCCACGTGCGGCCGCCAGTCTCGCCGACCGGTTGTCCGCGCCGTGCGAGCGGATCGACGTGGCGAGGTACCACTGTTTGATGAACGCCTCGATCTGGTCGGGACCGAACGCCTGCACCGCGAGCACCGTGGCGCCGGTGATGGCGTTGTCCCGGTAGCCGTGCGGTCTGCTGGTGAGCACCAGCAGGTTGCCGACCTGTGCGCTGGACTGCGTCTCGATCCACGCCGCCACGGCCCGGCGGGTGGCCGGGTCCGCGATCTCGTCCAGTCCGTCGAGCAGCAGGAGGAAACGTCCCCGTTTCAGGTTGCGCTCGACCCATCGTGGCGGCACCGGTCGCCCGCCGATCGGCGGCAGCGAGCGGGTGATCAGCTCGACGAGGTCTCGCGGAGCCGACAGCGTCCACTCCTTGCGGTCGCGCAGGTGCACGAGAATCGGGATCTTCCGTGGTGCCCGGAGCCTGCGCGCGGCGCGTCCCCCGGTGGCGGTCACGTAGGCGACGTGGCGCAACAGCGTCGTCTTGCCTCGTCCCGGCGCACCGATGACGGCCACGACCGAGCCGATCGACCGGGTACGCAGCCACTGCCAGATGTCGGATCCGGGCAGCGCCGCGTCATGACGGCGCGGCTGGATCGGGTTCGCCCCGGACGGTCGTGCCGGGTCGCGGTCCAGCGACAGCCGCACGTACACGTCCTTCATCTCCAGGGTGTACTCGGCCCTGGTGGCCACCCCCTTGAGATCCACATAGCGAGTACCGGCCGCGACGTAGCGCAGGTAGTGACGCGTGTAGCGGGACACCGTGCGCTGCACGGCCCCGTCGAACGTCTCCGCCACCCGAGCGCTCCAGCGCACCCGCAGCCCGTCCAGCACCGCCGCCCCGAACCCGACGGCCACCACCGCCACCTCGTAGAGGACCAGCAGGGCCAGGGTGAGCAACGGCCGCTCACGCAGGACCGGCAGCAGCGCGACGCACCCGGCGGGCACACCAACAGCCGCAACCACAGCGGAGACGGTTTTCACCGGACCGGACGCCACGACTACCGTATCGCGCCGGTACACCAGCCGTTACGGCATTCGCCGCACCCCGCCGGCACGTCCCATTCGAATCGGAGCAGACGCAGCGCTCACCGCGCCTTCGACCCCGCTCCGTCAAAACCGGCTATCTGACGCGAAGCCGAGCTCGCTGCCGATAGGGCGCTACCCATCCTCGACATCCTGATCAACGAGTGCGGAACGCCTCTGCAACGCCGCGTGCTTCGGAACTCGTCTACAGGCGGTCGAGTACGGCGATGTAGGTCAGAATCTGCGGACCGCGGAACAGGCGGGACAGCACGAGGAGCCGGACCGTGCCAGGCTTCATTCCCCATCGCTGGGCCAGACCGGTGCAGACACCGGTGACCCTGCGGTTGTCCCGTGGCCTGCTCAGTGCGCTGGTCGCCATGTTTTCGACGAACCAGGCCGCTTCAACTACTCCAACCGGGCGTAGCGCCGGAGTTCTTTGTCATCAAGGCAAGCGTGTCTCGTCACCTCGGCATCCAGCCCTTTCCGATGTCGAGGACCGCGCCATGACGGAGTCCGCCCTGCCACGCCCGACTACGCTCGCCGAGTGGATCGCCGCGACCATTCCACCGAGCATCCCAGCCCTGGACGCCGCTCCGGCGGGGAGCCTGCGGTTCCTGTTCTACGGTCGCGCTTCCACCCGTGAGCACCAGGACCCACGCACTTCTCGGGCCTGGCAGCTGGATGTCTCGCGCAGGCTCACCAGGGAGCACGGCGCGATCGTGGGAGAGTACTTCGAGGTGGGGTGCTCCCGTCAGGTGCCTTGGCATCTACGGCCTCGGGCGGCGGCGATGTTGCGTTACATCGCGGCGAACGCGGACCGGGTCGACGCGGTGGTGGTCGGTGAGTACAAGCGTGCGTTCCTCGATGGCGCCCAGGTGCGGGAGCTGCGGGCGGTGCTGGAGCAGTTCGGGGTGCAGCTGTGGCTGTCGGAAGCCGAAGGGCCGGTAAACTTCGACAACCCCGCGCACGAGGCGCTGCTCTCGCTGCTCGCAGCGCGCTCGCAGACGGAGGTGATGCGCTCCCGGCACCGGGTCGTCACGGCCATGCGGATGCAGACCGTCGAGCAGGGACGCTACCTCGGTGGCAGGCCGCCCTACGGCTACCGCCTCGTTGACGCCGGGCCACATCCGAACCGGGCGTTGTCGCGGCGCGGAGTTCGGCAGCAGCGGCTCGTGCCGAACCCTGCCACGGCACCCGTGGTGAAGCTGATCTTCTCGTTACGCCTGGCGGGGCACAGCGCCGCGGGCATCGCCCGTCACCTCAACGAGCAGTCCGTGCCCAGCCCGTCGGGCGCGGACACGGAACGCGACAGGGCTCGGTTGGACCCCGGGCGGTCGTTGCGCACGGTGGTGGAGATCCTGGGCAATCCCCGCTACACCGGCCGCGAGGTGTGGAACCGCACCAGCGCCGACCGCGCCACCCGCTCACCGAGCGGCCGACGGACGAGCGTCCGCAACGAGCAGCACGCGTGGGCGATCTCGGCACGCATCGCCCACGTGCCCCTGGTGTCCGAGCAGGACTTCGTCGCCGCCCAGACCGTCCAAGCCACCCGGCACAGCACCGGCCAGGGTGTCGACGCTGAGGGCGTCGAGTGCGTCTACCTGTTGGCGGGCCGGCTTCAGTGCGGATTATGCGGGCGGAGGATGGATTCGCACCGCTCCCACGGCCGGGCTGCCTACCGCTGCCGTCACGGTTACACCAGCGCCCGCACCCGACCGGAAAGTGCGCCCGGCAACCTGTACTTGCGCGAAGACCACGTGCTCGCCCGCATCGCCGCACACCTCACCACCACGGGCATCGCCGACAACCCCGACGCCGAACAGACCGCACGACTGGTCGACGAACTCGGGTTCGTTTTCCGCTGCGACGCCACCTGCGTCGAACTCCTCGAATGCGGTGCCAGCACATCAGCGCGCACCACGCAGGCGCCTTGTCCGGCAGCCCGGCGACGACACGCTCCGGAACGGAGACGACCAACTCCTGCTGGTCTTGACCTATGCGACAGCCGAGGAAACGGACCGGCCCGACGCGCCTGCGGACCGAAGTGACACACCAGCTGGTCAAACCCACCCTGCGCGACAGCCTTCCCCGTCCGCCGACCCGCCCGCACCATCACGCAGTGCCACAACGGCGACACCGGCAACCCAGACTAGACGCCGCCATCTCCGTCAGGCGGTCACGGGACACCTCCTTGACCGGGCGAGACGACTGCCTGCCGAGCGGACTCCACTACAACCACCGGCAACAGGTCCTGGCACGAAGAGCCGGACGCCGCCCGCTGCTTATGCCCTCACGCCAGCCGACACCACGGGGGAAGCCGTCAGCAGGTAGGCTCGGAGCAGCGTCGGGCAGCACAAAGCCCCGCGAGCCTTCCAGGTGACCTGGAGATATCTCGCGGGGCGAATTATGTGTCCGAGGGGGGACTTGAACCCCCACCCCCTTTCGGGGACTAGCACCTCAAGCTAGCGCGTCTGCCATTCCGCCACCCGGACTCGGCTCTCGCCGCGGTGTGAACATAGGTTACATGATCGTCTTTCATGGTCCAAATCGGGGTGCCTGACGGGGGTGAGCGCCGGGTTTTCGCTGTTCAGGAGCGGTGTGGGACGGAGACTAGGGCACATGACGGCGTTGGGGGCGAGGTGGCTGGCTGCTGTTGGGTGATTACGGATCGTGACTTGAGTGAGGGGTGTGGAACGGGGCGGAGATGTCCTTTGTGGAGGTGTGGGGTTGAGGAGGCGGTGGGGTTTGTGGGCTGCGCTGGTGGGGCAACCGGAGATCAAGCCGCCCGACCCGACACCCGAGGGAGGGTGTGACCGTGCCACGGTCGCTCTACACAAACCTGCTGGCAGACCGGTACCGGCTCCTGGAGACCCTGGGGGACGGCGGGGTCGTTCGGACTTTTCGCGCTTGGGACGGGCTGTTGCGGCGGCACGTCATGGTCAAGTTGTTCGAGCCTGCGGAAGACGACGATGCCAGTCGGCGGATTGAGCTCGGGGTTGGGGCGTTGGCCCGGTTGTCTCATCCTGGGTTGCTCTCGGTGTACGACAGCGATGTCCACCGTGGGGCCCGGTTCGTGGTGCTTCGGCTGGTCGAAGGGCCCACGTTGCGGGAGTGGGTCGAGGCTGGGCCGTTGAGCATCGGGCTGGTGGTTCGGCTGGGGGCCGAGTTGGCCGACGCCCTCTCGCACGTTCACTCACACCGGTTGGTGCATGGCGAGGTGTGTTCCGCCAACGTTCTGATCGACGACGGCAGCGCTTGTCTCCGCGACTTCGGGCTGGAGCCTCCTGGCGAGGAGGACGGGCGGCCTGAGGTCGAGCCTGATGACTCCGAGCACTCGTTGAGTGGCGCCACCGATGTATATGCGCTTGGGGTGCTGTTGTTGGAGTGCCTGACCGGGCAGGTCACCGAGCCCGGGCGTCGGCCGCCGGAGGTTCCCGAGGAGGTGCCGGAGGAGTTCGCGGACCTGCTGAGGCGGATGACCTCGCTTGCGCCTCGGGAGCGGCCTTCCGCGTTGGGTGTGGCGCGGGTGTTGAACGCTCTGCCGCTGGAGGTCACGTCGCCGCCCTCGGCTGCCTTGCCGCCTGAGATCGTGTCGCCTCGGCGGCCGGGGGACGGGGAGAGCGTGCCTCGGCCGGGTACGAAGGCGGCGGGTGTCGAAGGCGCCGAGCAGGAGCAGACGCAGGCTGCTGCGGTTGTGGGGGCGGGTGGGACTGAGGAGGTACCCGGCGAAGGTGAGGTAGAGAAGTCAGGCGGTGAGGTGGTTGCGGAGAGTGATGGGGGGCAGGAGAAGGGCCGGGTGCCGTGGCGGGGTGTCGCGGCGTCCATGGGGGTGTTGATCGGGGCGCTTGCCGTCACCGCTGTGACTTCCTCCGTCCTGCGGCCTGCCGAGTCCACGCCGACCGGGCCGTCTTCCGGGGGGCCCACGGTCGCCCAGGTCTCCGGGGCCGCCACGCAGGAGGAGGCACGGCCGGCGCTCGTCGGGGTCACCCGTTCGACTGACGCGCCGCAGCCCGCCGCTCCCCCGGCCGCCCCGGCGGACTCGCCCGCCCCGGAGCCGAGCACCAACCCGGTCACGACCAGCAACCCCGCCCCCACGACCACCGCCCCGCCCGCGACCTCGACCTCGGTGGCTCCGACCACCGCTACGTCCCCCAGCACGCCCGCTCCGGGCACCTCCACCTCCCCCAGCGGGGACGGCAGTGACGGTGGGAACGGCGACTCGGGTGAGGACGACCAGTAAGCACGGCAACGACCGGTAGGCACTTCCACGCGTTGTGTAGACCACCGTTCGTGGGCTTGCGTGCACGTCGGGTGACAGTGGGCGAGTTGGGTCACAAAGTTGGGTTGATCCTCGACGTCCGGGGCATCCAGCCTGCCCCGGCTCGGGTTGATCGAACGGCTACTGTCACGCACGACAGCGGCGCGTAGGAGGTTTCGGGTGGTTGAGGTAGACGGGCGTCGGCTCCCTGCGGTGTTGCGGGAGCAGAAGGACGTGGTCGTCGAGAAGTGGGTTCGGGCGGCTGCGGACTCGTTGCGCGGGCGGGTGACGGCGGCCGAGCTCGACCGGGAGTTCCGCGAGTTCTACGCGGCCGTGCTGCCGCTGGTCGGGGACAACGGCCGGGACATCACCGACGAGCGGTACCTGGAAGTGCGGTCCATGCTGGCCGAGATGTCGCGCACGCGCGCTCGCGGCGGTTACACGCCGTCGGAGACCGCCTCCAGCGTCTTCGCGCTCAAGCGCGTGGTGTTCGAATTGGTCGGGGACGACGCGGACGCCGGGCTGTTCCGCGAGCTGATGGACTTCTCCTCCCTGCTGGACGCGTTGGGCCTGGTGACCTTCGAGACGTTCGCCCGCGCCCGCGAGGAGATCATCACCGAGCAGTCCGAGCAGCTGCTGGAGCTGACCACGCCCGTGGTGAAGCTGTGGGAGGGCGTGCTGGCGGTGCCGCTGGTCGGCACGCTGGACTCGGCGCGCACCCAGGTCGTGATGGAGAAGCTGCTGGAGAGCCTGGTCGAGACCGGCGCGGAGCACGCCATCATCGACATCACCGGCGTGCTCGCGGTGGACACCCAGGTCGCTCAGCACCTGCTCAAGACCGCGTTCGCGGCCCGCCTGATGGGCGCGGAGTGCACGATCTCGGGCATCCGGCCGCAGATCGCGCAGACGATCGTGGCGCTGGGCATCGAGTTCGGCGACATCACCACCAAGGCGTCGCTGGCCGACGCGCTGCGGCACGCGCTGCGCCGCGAGGGCGTGGAGATCGTCAACGCGGGCAAGGGCCGCTGATGGAGAACGTCCCCATCCTGGAGATCGGCGGCGTCCTGCTGGTGTCGATCCAGATCGACCTCCAGGACCAGACGGTCCTGGCGCTGCAGGAGGACCTGGCGCAGCGGATCTCGGACACCGGCGCGCACGGCGTGGTCATCGACATCTCGGGCGTGGAGATCGTCGACTCCTTCATCGGCCGGATGTTCGCCACGATCGCGTCGCTGTCCAAGCTGTTCGACGCCACCACGGTGGTCGTCGGGATGCGCCCCGCCGTGGCCATCACCCTGGTAGAACTCGGCCTCACGCTGGGTGACGTCCGGACCGCGCTCAACCTGGAACGCGGCCTGAAGATCCTCGGCGACCTGCGCCGGGACTCCCGGTGATCACGCCCCTGGGAGACCCTGAGGAGTTGCCGATCGCCGGCGACGACGACGTGGTGCGGGTGCGCCAGCTCGTGCGCGGCTACGCGCAGCGCGCGAAGCTGTCGCTGGTGAACCAGACGAAGCTGGTGACGGCGGCGAGCGAGCTGGCCCGCAACACCCTCGTGTACGGGGGTGGCGGGGTGGCGCGGGTCGAGGTGGTCACGGACGGCCGGCGGCAAGGCGTGCGGGCGGCGTTCCAGGACGAGGGGCCGGGCATCCCCGACCTCGCCCTGGCGCTGGCCGACGGCTGGAGCAGCGGCAGCGGGCTCGGCCTCGGGCTGAGCGGGTCGCGCCGGCTGGTGGACCAGTTCGACCTGGACACCGAGGTCGGCCGGGGTACGACGGTGACGGTGGTGAAGTGGAAGGGGTGACCGCCTGCGTCCCGGTCGCGGAGGACGTGGCCTGGGTGCGGGTGGAGGAGTCCGCCCAGGTCGGCCGGGCCCGGCGGGTCGCGACGGCGCTGGCCGAGCGGCTGGCGTTCGGCGACGCGCGGGTGGCCGAGATCGGCCTGGCGGTCACCGAGCTGGGCACCAACCTGCACAAGCACACCAGCGGCGGGCACCTGGTGGTGCGCGCGCTGCGGGCGGACGACCGGGCGGCGGTCGAGGTGGTGGCCGTCGACCGGGGGCCGGGCATCCCGGACATGGCCCGCGCGATGCTGGACGGCGAGTCGACCACGGGCACGCTCGGCATCGGGTTGGGCGTGGTGGCGCGCAGCGCCGACCTGCTGGACGTCTCGACCCGCCGGGACCGGGGCACGGTGCTCGCGGCCCGGTTCCACCGCCGGGAGCGCGGGGTGCCCGACTTCCGGGCGGAGTCGTCCTCGGCCGGGTTGACCAGGCCGATCGCCGACGAGGAGGTGTGCGGCGACGCCTACGCCGTGCGCCGCGTCGGCGACCGGCTGTGGGTGATGATGTGCGACGGTTCCGGGCACGGCCCGCTGGCCGCGTCGGCGTCGCGCGAGGCGGTCCGGATCTTCTGCGACGACGAGCCGAGCGCGCCGGAGGCGGTGGTGGCGAAGCTGCACGCCGGGTTGCGCGGCACGCGCGGCGGGGCGGTCGCGGTGGCGGTGCTGGACCCGGCGCGCAACCGGATCCGCTACTCGGGGCTGGGCAACATCGCCGGCGCCGTGCTCTCGGACGGCCGCAAGAGGACCATGGTGTCCGTGCCGGGCATCGCGGGCTACCAGGCGCGGACGATCCACGCCTTCGACCACGAGCTGCCGCCGGGGGCGGTGGTCGTGCTGCACTCCGACGGCCTGACCGAGCGCTGGGGGCCCGAGGACGTCGCCGGCATCTCCTCCCCCCTGCTGCTGGCCGCGACGCTGGTGCGCGACGCCGGCGTGCGCAAGGACGACGCGAGCGCGCTCGTGGTGGCGACGTGACGTCGCCGGCCGACGACCTGCTGCGGTTCACCGTCGCCCGCGAGGCGGACGCGTTCCTCCTGCGGCAGTGCGGGCGCGAGGTCGCGGCGGCCGTCGGCCTGGACGCGCAGGACCAGATCCGGGTGGCGACCGCGCTCAGCGACGTGGGCCGTGAGCTGCTGGCGGCGCAGCCGTCGACGCGGCTGGTGTTCCGGTTGCGGCCGGAGCCGGAGCCGGGCCTGGTGATCGGGATCGGCACGGTCGACGTGCGCGGTCCGGGCTGGGACACCGCGCGCCGGCTGCTGGACGGGTTCGAGGTGCTGGGCGACCGGGTCGAGCTGGTGAAGTCGCTGCCGCGCGGGCACGTGCGGCCCGACGCGACGCAGACCGCCCACCTGCGCAACATGCTCTCGCTGCCGGCGGCGGACGTGCTGGAGCAGTTGCGGGCGCAGAACCAGGACCTGCTGGCCACCCTGGAGTCCCTGGAGGCCAAGCGCCGGGACCTGCTGCGGCTCAACGAGGAGCTGGAGGAGACCAACCAGGGCGTCGTGGCGCTGCACAAGGAGCTGTCCGACGAGCTGGAGCAGACCAACCTCGGCGTGGTCGCCTTCTACACCGAGCTGGAGGAGAAGTCGAACCAGCTCCGCGACGCGGGCGCGGCCCGCACCCGGTTCTGGTCGAACATCAGCCACGAGCTGCGCTCGCCGGTCAACTCGATCATCGGGTTGACGCGGCTGCTGACCTCGCCGGGCGGCGACCCGCTGACCGAGGAGCAGCGCCGGCAGATCGACCTGGTCAACGAGGCGGGCTCGACGCTGCTGGCGCTGGTCAACGAGCTGCTGGACACCGCGAAGGCCGAGTCGGGCAGCCTGCGGCCGAAGTTCGCGCCGGTCGACGTGCCGCTGGTGCTGGCCCAGTTGCAGGGCACGACCCGCCCGATGACCCGCAGCGGTGACGTGGAACTGGTGTTCGACCCGGCTCCCGCGCCGCTGCCGCTGATCTCCGACGAGGTGATGTTGCAGCGCGTTCTGCGCAACCTGCTGTCCAACGCGCTGAAGTTCACCGAGCGCGGCACGGTCCGGTTGAGCGTGCGGGCCGACGAGGACGCGGAGGTGGTGCGCTTCACCGTCGCCGACACCGGCATCGGCATCCCGCCGGAGGAGCAGCCGCGCATCTTCGAGGAGTTCTACCAGGTGCCCGGCCGCCTCCAGGTCGGCGTCGCGGGCACCGGGCTCGGCCTGCCCTACGCGCGCCGGCTGGCGCGGCTGCTGGGCGGCGACATCGTGCTGCGCAGCACGGTCGGCGAGGGCACCGAGATGACGTTGTGGCTGCCCCAGTCGGAGACCGACGTGCTCAACACCGACACGGCCCTGGTCGTGGAGGCCGACGACGCGGTGCGGGCGCGGGTGGTGATCTCGCTCGACGGCGTGGCGCACACCGTGGTGCAGGTCAAGGACGGCCGGGAAGCGCTGGAGCGGGTCCGGGAGCAGCGGCCGGACGTGGTCGTGCTGGCCGCCGACGTGCCGAGGGTGAGCGGATCGGAGATCCTGGCCTTCCTGCGGGGCGACGACGAGCTGCGGGCGGTGCCCGTGGTGGTCGTGGCGGGCGGTGCCGATCCGGACCTGGAACGCCTGGTCACGGGCTTGTCGGCGGTGCTGCTCAACGCGGCGGTGATCGCACCCTCGACGGTGCGGCGGGCGCTGCGCGACGCGGTGCGCCTGGTGCGCACGGAGGAGGCCCGGTGACACCCGACGGCGGCGCGCACGTCCTGGTGGTCGACGACATCGAGGCCAGCCGCTACGTGCGGGCGAGCTGGCTGCGCCGGGGCGGGCACCGGGTGACCGAGGCGGTGACCGGCGGGCAGGCCCTGGAGCTGCTGGCGACGCGCGAGTTCGACATCGTCGTGCTGGACGTGGACCTGCCGGACATGAGCGGGTTCGACGTGGCGGAGCGGATCAAGGGCGACCCGCGCACCGCCGTGATACCGGTCGTGCACGTGTCGGCGGCGTTCCGCGAGGCCGAGGACCGGATCACCGGCCTGAACCGGGGCGCGGACGCCTACCTGACCGAGCCGGTCGACGCCGGCGAGCTGATGGCGACGGTGGAGGCGGCGCTGCGCTACTACCGGGCGCGGGCGCTGGCGGAGCGCCTGGCCGACCGGTTGGCGAAGCTGACCTCGGCGACCCGGGCGATCAACGCCGCCGGCGACTTCGCCACGCTGACCGCCGAGGCCGCGCGGGCCGCCGCGACGGTGCTGGCGTGCCCGGCCACGGCGATCGGGCCGACCGGGGACGGCGGCGGCCGGTGGATCGCCCGCACGGCCGGGGACGGCGAGGTGGCCGTGGCGCAGGTGCCGGAGCTGGACGAGCTGCCCACCGGGGAGTCGACCGTGGCGGACCCGTCGTGGGACCCCGGCGTGCCGGCGGCCGTGGCGGTCATCCGCAGCACGGCCAAGCGCCCGGCGGTGCTGCTGGCCGTGCCGCCGTCGGCCGTGGCCACCGACGAGGACCGCAACCTGCTGGTGCAGCTCGCGCAGTCCACGGTGCTGGCCGCCGACGCGCTGCGGGCGTACGTGGAGGAGCACCAGCTCGCCCTGGTGCTGCAACGCAGCCTGCTGCCGCGCGAGCTGCCCGACGTGCCGGAGCTGCCGATGGCCGCCCGCTACGTGCCGGCGTCCGCGCACGCCGAGATCGGCGGCGACTTCTACGAGGTGACGCGGCAGGGCGACCGGTTCCTGATCGCCATCGGCGACGTGTGCGGCCACTCCATCGGCGCGGCGACGATCATGGGCGAGGTGCGGCACGCGCTGCGCGCGTACGCGGTCGAGGAGGAGGACCCGGCCGAGATCCTGCGCAAGCTGGACGCGATGCTGTCGCGCTACCACCCGATCAAGGGTCTGACCACGATGTGCCTGCTGCTGGTCGACCCGGTGGACGGCTCGGCGATCGTGGCCAACGCCGGGCACATCCCGCCGCTGGTCGCGCACGCGGGCGGCGCGGACTACCTGGCCGTGCGGGGGCCGATCCTGGGCATCGGCCTGCCCCGGCCGCCGGCGGAGCGCTTCCAGGTGCCGCCGGGCGCGCTGGTCCTGCTCACCACGGACGGCCTGGTGGAGCACTCCGGCGCGGACCTGGACGAGGGGATGGACCTGCTGCGCGACGCGGTCGGGCCGGACGGGGACATGGAAGCCCTGTGCGACGACCTGGTGGCCCGGTTCGGGGCGAACAAGAAGGACGACATCGCGCTGTTCGCGTTCCGCCGCCCGAGCGCCTGACCGCCGGGTGGTCGACCGCCGTGGCGTGACCGCCGGGTGCGTGACGGCCGGGTGCGTGACCGCCGGCGGTCGTGGCCGGTCCCGGGTGCGTGACTACTGGCGGTAGCCCTCGACCTCGCCGGGCGGGCGGAGGTGCGCGTCGTCGGGGTCCTGGCCGGCGTCGGACCGGGCGCGGCGCTGGCGCAGCAGGTCCCAGCACTGGTCGAGGGTGACTTCCAGTTCGCGCAGCCTGGCCTGCTCCTGCTGCGGGTCGAGGTCGCCGGCCGTCACCCGTTGGCGCAGTTCGTGCTCCTCGGCAACCAGGCTGCTGATGCGCTCGTGGATCTCCGAGTCCGTCATGCGGCCAGCGTAGGGCGGCCCCGCCGGGTCTGCCATCCAGCGCCGTCCCGGGGTGTGCGGTGGGGTTCGCGGGGCGGTGGCGGGTAGGGCCTGCCTCACCCCCGTCCGGTCGTCTGCGGGATCGTCGCGGCGGCGGGGTTTTCCTAGGTTTGGGTCATGAGCAACCGGGCAGTGGTGCAGCGCGTTCGCGGTGGCGGGATCGGGGTCCCGTTGCTGCTGTGGGCGGTCCTGGGGGCGAGCGGTGCGGTCAACGCGTTGGGGCCGCTCGTCGGGGTCGGGTACACGGCCCGGATCGTGGCGGGTGGCGTCACCGTGCTGTGCCTGGCGCTGTTGATCGTCCACACGCGACTGTCCACTCCCCGGTGTGCTCACCCGGTTCCCGATCAGGAGGAGGTCGCCCATGCGGCTCAGGATTCTCGGTGGATGCGCGGCGGCGGTCGTCGGCGCGGTGTTGATCAGGTTCACGCGTCGCGGGCTGCGCCGGCGTGAGGAGCGGAGGGCCGAGGGGGTGGCGCACCTGCGCAGTGTGGCGTGACGGGGTTGCGGGCCCGGAGCTTCCCGCCGCGGATCGGGGTCGCGGCGGGAAGCTCCGGGCCCGCGTGTTCGGCCGCAGCGCGTGGTTGGCGTTCGGCCAACGGTCTGCGCGGAGCCTGGTGCGGTGGCTGCCAGGAGAGGTGCCACCGGATCGGTTGGGAGGCTTCGTGATGACTGGTGTGCGGTTGCGGTCGGTCGCGCTCGTCGGGGTGCCGGCCCTGGGGTGCGGGGTGTTCGGCGCGAGCAGGGTCGCGGTGGCGGATGAGGAGCCGCCGCCGTCTCCCCTGGGCAGATCACCTGACGACTTGGCGGATGCACGGCACTGGGCGCAGGAGTGGTCGCGCGCAGCGGATACGCTGTCCGCCGGAGTCCGGCAACAGGGGGTTGGGGCACGTGAATCGACCGAGCGGCGTCACCGTCGTCGACCCGCCGTGGCTGAGCGCGGTGATGTGGTTCGGGTTCCCGGTGCTCGGCGCGGCGGCCGTGTACGCGGTGAAGCTGCTCGCCGGCCTGCTGCTGACGCTGCCGTGGGTGCCGTTCGAGGGGCCGCTGCGGCTGGTCGACTCGGTGCCCGAACCGTGGGGCACGGTCGGCGCCATCGCCCTCGGCGCGGTCGCCGGGCTCGTGCTCGCGGTGATCGGCAAGCACGAGAGCCTGTCGGTGTCGGTGGACCGGCACGAGGTCGTGCTCGACCGGGGCGAGGACACCACCGCCGTGCCGGCCGAGCGGGTCGACGCGGTATTCCTCGACGGCAAGCAGCTCGTCCTGCTCGGGCACCGGCAGGAGGAGTTGGCCCGCGAGCAGTCCGACCTGCGCCCGGTCGAGCTGGCCGAGGCGTTCCGGGGGCAGGGTTTCCGCTGGCTGGACGCGGACCCGCACCACGACGCGTTCCGGCGCTGGGTGCCGGGCACGCCGGGCCTGCCGATCGGTGCCGACGCGCTGCTCAAGGCCCGTGACCGGGCGTTGCGCGGCAAGGACAAGTCGATGAAGGACGCGCGCGAGCTGCGTGCGGAACTCGCGCGCCTCGGTGTGGTCGTCCGCGACCGGAAGGAACGCCAGTACTGGCGTCTGGTCTCCTCCGACTGACGAACCGACTCAGGCCGGTGTGTGGTCGTTGTGCGGTAAGGCTTTGCGCCGACGCGCTCGGCGTCAGCGGGCCGCGCGCCAGTGCTGACGGGTGCCCTGCTCGCGGACGAAGACGCCGTGCCGGGCCAGTTCCCCGCGCAGCTCGCGGAGGTCGTCGGCGTCGCCGGCCTCGATCGCGGCCTGGCGGGCGCGCAGGATCGCGTGCGCGTCCTGGGACAGGTCCGACGACCCGTCGATCCAGCGCGTGAACTCCTCGCCGTGCGGGTCGCGCTCGTACCAGACGCGGCCGTGGCCCTCGAATGCCGCTCGCAGCCGGTCGGGCGCGAGGTCGGTCTTCTCCCTGGCCAGTTCCGCGCCGTCCGGACCCAGCAGCACCAGGTGCACGCCGTCCACGAACGCGGCGACCACGTCGGTGCCCTCGAACAACGTCGTGCCGTCGCCGCGCTGCACCGCGACCGTCCGCTCGTCGACCGCGACCGTGACGAAGTGGTGCTGGAGCACCAGCGCGGCGAAGCCGCCGACCAGCACGCCGACGACCACCAGCGCCGCGGTGGTCTTCACCCCGACCACCTCGGCCAGTTCGGCGATGTTCTGCTGGTTGGGGAACCAGGGCAGCGCCGTGATCCAGCGCGGTAAGCGGGCCAGGACGTAGCCGAGCAGGGCACCGCCGGCGGGGAAGGCGGTCCACAGGAAGACGTGCGCGCCCGCCGGTTGGCGGATGGCCGTGCGTTCGGTGGCGTTGTCCATCAGGGTGCGCTCCACGTGGGGTCGGCCGGGTCGGTGTCCTCACCGGGTCCGGCGGTGGTCGAGATGGCGTTGACGAACAGCGAGACCCAGTCGGCCGCGACCCGGCGCTGCTCCTCCACGTCGTCGGCCCGGAAGCGGGGGAACTCTCCCATCGCGGACATCAGGACCGTCGCGTACAGGGCCGGGTCGACCGCGCGGAACTGGCCGTGCTCCTGGCCTTCCCGGATGAAGGCGACGAGTTCCGCCGACCCCCGCCGGTCGGTCCGGGCGACCGCCTGGCGCACCGCCTCGCCCTGCACCTCGCGGCGGATGGCGGTCATGGCGCTGATCTCGCCGCCGTGCGTCCGGCAGTGCTCGGCGAAGCGCCGCAACATCCCCTCCAGCGCAGCCGGGTAGCTCTCCGGCTCCTCGCCCTCCGGGTTCGCCATCGCGGCGTCGAGGCGGCCCTCGACGGTGGCCAGCACGGCGGATATCAGGGCGTCTTTGGTCTGGAAGTGGTAGGTGATCAGCCCGGGGCTGATCGACGCGCGCTGCGCGATGCGCGCGAACGAGGCCGCGCCGTAGCCCTGCTCGGCCAGCACCTCGATCGTGGACTGCACGATCTGCGCCCGCCGTGCCTGCTCGATGAAGGACCCCGCCGCGTCGGGTTCTGTATGCACGACCAGGATCTTATATGACCAACCAGGATCGCGTCCGAGTGTTGCCTGCCGTCACTCAAGGTGACAGCGGGGTTCCGCAGCGTTGGTGGTGGCCGCGAGTGGGGTCAGACGACGACGCGGGGACGTGTCAGCGTGGACAGCAGCAGGCCGACCAGGACCGCCGCCCCGCCCACCGCCAGGTCGTTGACCAGGAAGACCAGGTTCGTGCGGCCGGCCAGCCACGGCCCGGCGACGATCCAGCCGCCGGCGGCAGTGACCAGCGGAGCCGTCCAGCGCGCGTGCAACGGGGTCATCGCCGGTACCAGCGAGACCACCACCAGCACCGTGCCGCCGGTGAACGCGGCGGGCAGCGCGCGGGCGCCGCCGAAGTCGTGGCCCAGCGCGATCGGGGCGGCGATCTCCCACAGGCCGAGCGCCAGGGCGGCCGTGCCCAGCCACGAGATCAGGCGCGTGGGTGGGGTCGTCGGGGTCATGGGGTGTCCCTCGGGTCGGGGGCGTTCCACGGGACTACGGCTGCCCGGCGGCACCGGTTCACGCCCGATTTTGACCTTTGACCCCGGCGGGCCGTGGTCCCAGCACGTGGCCTGGTCCGTTCGGAGTCACCGGCGGGGTGGTAGGAAGGCCGGGTGAGCAACGTGGAACAGGGCCTGCGGGTGGCGCAGGACGAGGTCGTCAGCCTCGCCAGCGAGCTGATCAGGATCGACACGACCAACACCGGCGACCCCGACACGCTGGTCGGGGAACGCGCCGCCGCCGAGTGGGTGGCCGAGAAGCTGTCCGAGGTCGGCTACGAGACGACCTACGTCGAGTCCGGTGCGAAGGGGCGCGGCAACGTGATCGCCCGGCTGGCCGGTGCCGACCCGTCACGCGGCGCGCTGCTCGTGCACGGGCACCTGGACGTCGTGCCGGCCGACGCGTCGGAGTGGTCGGTGCACCCGTTCTCCGGGGCCGTCCAGGACGGTTACGTCTGGGGGCGCGGGGCCGTCGACATGAAGGACATGGTGGCGATGTCCCTCGCCGTCGCGCGGCACTTCAAGCGCGACGGGGTGGTGCCGCCCCGGGACATCGTGTTCGCGTTCCTGGCCGACGAGGAAGCCGGCGGCGTGTACGGGGCCAAGTGGCTCGTGGACAACCGACCGGAGCTGTTCGAGGGCGTCACCGAGGCGATCAGCGAGGTCGGCGGCTTCTCGATCACGCTGAAGGACGACGTGCGCGCGTACCTGGTGGAGACCGCCGAGAAGGGCATCCGCTGGCTCAAGCTGCGCGTGCGCGGCACCGCCGGGCACGGCTCGATGATCCACAACGACAACGCCGTGGCGAAGCTCGCCGCCGCCGTGACCAAGCTCGGCCAGCACCGCTTCCCGGTCGTGCTGACGCCGTCGGTGCGGGAGTTCCTGGCGGGCGTCTCCGAGATCACCGGCCTGGAGTTCCCCGAGGACGACCTCGACGGCTCGATCGGCAAGCTCGGCGCGCTGTCCCGGATGATCGGCGCGACCATCCGCGACACCGCCAACCCGACGATGCTGTCGGCCGGCTACAAGGCCAACGTCATCCCGTCGACCGCCGAAGCGACCGTGGACTGCCGCATCCTGCCCGGGCGCGAGGAGGCGTTCGACCGCGAACTGGCCGAACTGCTCGGCCCGGACGTGGAACGCGAGTGGCTGGGTCTGCCGCCCGTGGAGACCACGTTCGACGGGGCCCTGGTGGACGCGATGACGGCGTCGATCATTGCGGAGGACCCTGGCGCGAAGGTGCTGCCGTACATGCTGTCCGGGGGGACGGACGCGAAGTCGTTCCAGCAGCTCGGCATCCGCAACTTCGGCTTCGCGCCGCTGAAGCTCCCGGCGGACCTGGACTTCTCGGGCCTGTTCCACGGCGTGAACGAACGCGTCCCGGTCGACGCCCTCCAGTTCGGCGTCCGCGTACTGGACCGCTTCCTGCGCAACTCGTGAACGACGGGGTGGGACGCCTGCGCCGAGGCGTCCCACCCGGTCGGTAGACCTCCCGCGAGGGGACGCAGCGCACGGTTGAGATGGGCCACCACGGCCGGCCGCTGTGCCCGTGCTTGGCGTTCGACCAGCCCTGGGAACGCCTCCGCCGACCCGGAGCGAGTGGACGGTCGATCCGGTCCGTCGCAATTCCGGAACCGTGACGTCCGGTTCGCCCGGTCGTTGGAGGGATGAGGTCCGACGACGGAAGGGGCATCGCCATGGCGGAGCGGTTGCGGTTGGAGGACGGGACCGAGCTGAACGTGGAGCGCAGCGGTGCGGTCGGCGGGCTCACCGTGGTGCTCGCGCACGGGTACGCGCTGGACCTGCGGAGCTGGCACCGGGTGGTGGCCGCGCTGCCGGAGTCCGTGCAGGTCATCCGCTACGACCACCGGGGGCACGGCGGGTCCGGCGCGGCCACCGCGGAGACCGCGACCATCGAGCAGCTCGGCGACGACTTGGGCGAGCTGATCGAGAAGCTGGTGCCCGAGGGCCGGGTCGTCATCGCCGGGCACTCGATGGGCGGGATGGCGGCGATGGCGATGGCCGAACGGCGTCCCCGGCTCTACCGGCAGCGCGTGGCGGGCGTGGTGTTCGTGTCCACGGCGGCCACCGGGCTCGCGGAGACGGCGCTGGCGTGGCCGAAAGCGCTGGGCAAGCTGGTGCGCGAGCTGGAGCGGGCGTTCGGGCCCCTGGTGCGCACCATCCGGGAGAAGATCGAGCCCGCCAAGACCGCCGGCCTGCGGTGGTGGTTGTTCGGTGACGAGCCGCGTCCCGAGGACGTCGAGCTGACCGCCGACATGGTGTGGGCGCACTGGCCGGAGACGATCGCCCTGTTCCGGCCCGCCGTGGACCGGTACGACCGGGAGGCCGCGCTCACCGTGGCGGCGGAACGGCCGGTGGTGGCGATCGTCGGCGACGAGGACCGGCTGTGCCCCGAGTCGAACGCGCACACGTTGGCCGAGGCGGTCGGCGGGGAGGCAGTGGTGGTGGACGACGCCGGGCACATGCTGCCGCTGGAGAGCCCGGCGGTCGTGGCGGCGCAGATCGTGAAGCTGGGTTCCTGATCGGGCCGTGCTCACCTCGAACCGTCGCGCCATCGGCGGCGCTGGCGTTGCAGGAGGCCGCGCACCACGTCCCGGCTCGTCTCGCCGAGCAGTTCGGCGATCTCGTCCACCCGGTGCCCGACCTCCTGCAACAGCACCGCACGCTTGGTCCGGTCGTCCGGGATGGCGTCGAAGCCCTCCCACCGCCGCAGCCGCCGCACCGCCAGGTCGGCCGGGTCGCGGTGGTCGAGTCGCAGCCTGTCCAGGACCTCGATCTCGCCGGTGAGCTGCTGCCGCCACGCCTGTTCCTTCTGCCACTTGCGGTAGACGTTGGGGAAGGCCAGCACGCAACAGCCCACGAAGTAGGTCTTCAAGCTCGCACCACCGTCCGGTTGCCAGCCGCCGCCGATCAACGCGCGGTCGCGGAAGTCGAGGACCGCCTGCCCACGGTGTCGTTGGTCAGCGCGCGCAGGTCGTCGTATCCCGTGCCACGTGGCATTCCACGCCACTGGTTCTAGTGGATGATCCGAGGTGGGGGCGACCGGTTTCCGGCACCACCCGATCGGCCGCCACCGACCTGGGGGCAGCCGATCGGCGGATCAGCAGTCGGCGGATCAGCGGTACTCGGTCAGGCCGTCGTCCCGTTCGTCGTCGTCGCCGTCCAGGGCACCGGCGAGGGCCTGTTGCAGGGCGAACGTGCCCCGGTAGGCGGCGATCCGGTGCTGTGGTGCGGGTTCGCCGAGGTGGGTGGCGATCCGGGTGACCAGGGGTGCGCCGTAGCTCGCGGTGAGGGCGGCCAGGTCTTCGGCCGGGTCGCCGATCGTGGCCTCGTCCCAGTCCACGATGCCGGACAGCCTCGGGCCGTCGACCCAGAGGACGTTCTCGCCGCCCAGGTCGCCGTGGACCAGGCCGGTCGCCACGTGGTCCAGCGCGAGGACAGCGGCCAGTTCGCGTTCTGCGCGTTCGCGTCCCGCGTCGGACATCAGCGGGAACAGGGCGGAGCGCACCCCTTCGGCGAACTCGGACCAACGGCGCGGGTCGGCTTCCGGAACACCATCCACCTTGTCCACTTTGGACATTGCGTGCAGCACGCGAGCGAGTTCCCGGGCCACCACGTCGGTTTCGGCTTCGACGTCGGCACGGGTGAGGGGTGCACCGGGTATGCGGCTGAGGACCAGGTGCAGTTCGCCGAGTGGGGCGGGGCGGATCTCGGACAGGGGGTGTGGGGTTGCCGTGCCCAGGTTCAGTGCAGCCAACCGCTCCAGGAGGGCGGCTCGTTTCGGCAGCTCGGCTGCGGCGGCGGTGGTTCTGGGGTAGCGGAGAACTCGGTCGGCGGTGATGACGACGTCGTGGAACTGACCGCTGTGCAGGCTCACGGGACCGCATCCTTCCCTGACGCGGCCCGTCGAGCCGGCCGATTTTCCGTCACGCCTTGCGGGTGACGTCCAGCGCCCACTTCAGGGCGTAGGTGGCGACCTCTTCCCAGCCCTTCTGGCCCACGGTGTGGTGCGTGCGGCCCGGGAACTCGCGGTAGTCGACGCGTCCGCTGCGGTAGCGCCGGTAGTTCTCGCGGTTCATCGACGCCGGCACGATGTGGTCGGCACCGCCTGCGATGAGCAACAACGGCGCGCGGTCGCGCTTGTGGAAGTCGACCTTGGTCGGGCCGCCGGGCCGGAAGTTCGCCAGCGCGCCCTGGAACAGCACCCGTGCCGCGCCCGGCACGTGGTAGCGGTCGTAGACCTCGCGCGACGCGCGCTCGTCCAGTTCGTTGGTGATCGCGTAGTGGAACTGGCGCGGCGTGAGCGGTACGGCCTTCTTGACGTTGAGAGGGTTGGCCAGCACCGGGATCACCGACCTCAAGGCGCTCAGCGGCAGCCCGTACACACCCTTGACCGGGCCCGAGTTCACGGCCACGCCGGCTGCACCCAGCCCACGATCCAGCAGGACCTGTGCGACGCCACCGCCGAACGAGTGACCGATGATCAGCGGCGGCTTGGGCAGCGCCCGGATGATCCGCTCGTAGTGGTCCACGACCTCGCTGAAGCCCAAGCCCTCCATGGCGCTCGGGTCGCGGCGCAGCGCCGCGATGTCGTCGGAGAAGCCCGGCCACGTCGGGGCCACCGTGGTGAAACCGAGCCCCTCGTAGTGCTTGATCCAGTTCTCCCAGCTCAGCGACGTCATCCACAGCCCGTGGACGAGCACGATGGTGTCGAGTTCGGGAGTGGGGCGGAGGTCCATGGCCGGTCTCCTTGCTCGGGTCGGCGAACTGGTCGACGGGACGCCCGGTGCGGTGCGGGCGGTCGCACGCCGACGATCATGTCAGAGCGGCGCAGCGGCACGCCCCGCGCGCGAGGTCGTGCACTACAGGGGCGATTCGCGGGCGGCTGCGGAGGCGCGGACGGCGTTCACGGTCTGGGCCGGTTGCGTCCGGATCATGGGCCGCACGGGTTATTCCCGTGATTTCCCGGCTGTCCCACCACGTGGCGGGCGCTGTCGGTCGGCTGCGGACCCGCCGCAGACTGCGGGACGTCCACCGGCGGCGCGGTCACCCGCGACCTCGCCGCCCGATCGTTCCAGGGCCACGTCCCCGACCGGAGGTATCGGATGACCGTCGAGACGCAGCTGAACGAGGTCGACATCCAGGCGGTGGGCGCTCTCGTCGCCGCCGTGCAGGAGGACGCCGCGAAGGCCCGCACCACGTGGGCCGCGCACGTGACGTGGCAGGGCGGTTTCCGGTCCCGGGCCAAGGTCCGGGGCTTCGACCCGACGCCGTCGGACGAGCCCACCGGGCTGGGTGGCGGCGACAGCGCGCCCAACCCGGTCGAGCAGCTCCTCGGCGCGCTGGGCAACTGCCTGGCGGTCGGGTACGCGGCGAACGCCACGGTGGCCGGGATCGCCGTCGACCGGCTGACCGTGGACGTGAAGGGGGACGTCGACCTGCACGTGTTCCTCGGGTTGCGGGAGGGGCACGCGGGGTTCGACTCGATCACGGCCACGGTGCGGATCGAGTCGGACGCGCCGCGCGAGGAGCTGGAAGCGTTGCACGCCAAGGTGGTCGGCTCCTCCCCCGTCGGTCACACGCTGGGCAGCGCCGTGCCGGTGGCGGTCGAGCTGGCCTGAGGGCGGTAGGACTCGACCAGCAGCGACGCACCGACCAGCAGCACCAGAGCGGCGGCGGAACCGTGCACGGCCAGGGCGTAGCCCGCGGTTCCGCCGTGGGTGAGGACGGCGAGGCAGTCGCCCATGGGAATGATCGCGTCCACGAGGACCACCCAGCCCAGGGCGCGGCGGTGTCCGAGCAACAGCAGGACCAGGGCGGTCAGGCCGTAGGCGAGGTCGCGGACGCCTTTGACGACGAAGTAGCCGGTGCCTTCGCCCTGCGGCCAGGGCGTGATGCCGAAGCCCGAGGCCGCGCCGTTGCCGTCGAGCAGGAAGCTGAGGCCGAAGTACAGGCCCGCCACCACGACCAGTGCGGCCAGGACGGTGTTCACGCGCTTGAGGGCCATCATCACTCCAGATTCTAGCGTTGCTAGGTTATGGAGCGACACTAGATCTAGCTCTGTGCTTTTGTCTAGCAGTGCTAGGGTGCGGTGTGCCCATCCACGAGCGCCGCGAGCGCGAACGCGCCGACCGCCACCGGCTGATCATCGACTCGGCACGCGACCTGGCCGAGGCCGAGGGGTGGGAGGCGGTGACCACGCGCCGGCTCGCTGAACGGGTGGAGTACAGCCAGCCCGTGCTGTACAGCCACTTCAAGGGCAAGGACGCGATCGTGCGCGCGGTCGCGGTGGACGGTTTCGGTGTGCTGGCAGGGTTGTTGCGCGGTGCTCGGAGCGGGGTGGAGGGTGCGGCGGCGTTGCGCGCGGTGGCCGAGGCGTACCTCGACTTCGCCGCCGAGCGGCCGGCGCTGTACGACGCGATGTTCGTGCAGCGGGTGGAGGTGCCGTTCGGGACGTCGGAGACTCCGGACGAGCTGCGGGCGGCGTTCGGCGAGTTCATGGCGGCGGTGACACCCGTTGCCGGACAGCGGGATCCGGAAACGCTGGTGGAGGTGTTCTGGAGCGCCCTGCACGGCCTGGCCACCCTCACCGCCGGCCACCGCCTCCGCCCCGACCACCACCGGGCACGCCTGGAGCTGGTGCTGACGGGACTGCTGAATTAGCCAAATGGTCGAGCGGTGACGAGCACCAGGGCGTGCTTGACTCCAGTGGAAGTACCGAGTGCTCGTCGGCGTGACCGGCCGCCTGGTGCAGACACCACCGTCGACCTGCGGAAGGAGTCGGATGTCGGACGCCTACGGCGGGATCGGCAAACGGGTCCGGTATTGGCGTCTTCGGCGCAACCTGGGTCGCAAGCAGTTTGCCGACATGGTCGGCCGTTCCACGTCGTGGCTGGACAAGGTCGAGTCCGGCGAACGCAGTCTGGTCCGCATCCCCACCATCGAACTCGTCGCCGAGGCTCTGGCACTCGACCCCGCCGTCCTCATCGACGCGCCTGAGGCAGCCAGGGCAGCGGGCTGCGTGGACGCCCAAGAGGTCGCGGTCATCCGCGCCGCTCTCGGACGCTATCCGGGCTTGGGCCCAGTCGCACACGAGCCGCCTGAGGTGGCGCTGCTCGCGCGTCGCGCCGAGTACCTGGACCACGCCTGGACGTCGTCGCACTTCACGACCATCGCCCAGCACCTCCCCACACTGCTGGACGCCGCCCAGACCGCCGCTCTCACCGCCTCCCCCGCCGATCAGGTGGACGCTCACCGCATCCTCGTCACGTCGTACCGCCTCGCCTCCTCGATGCTGCTCAAATTCGAGAGCCACGACCTGGCGTGGCTGGCCGCCGACCGCGCGATGTACGCGGCGCTGGAGGTGGACGACACCTGGTCCCAGGCCCGCGCCACCCGCAGCGTCGCCCGCGCCATGACCGCCGCCAGGCAGCGCACCGAAGCCATCGACGCACTGGTGGGCATGACCGACCGGATGCGTGCCGAGGTTCCCCACGACCCCACCACCCTGCTCGCCCCCTACGGGATGCTCTACCTCGCCGCCGCGATCTCCGCAGCCGAGCAGGCGGACGGCGCACTGGCCCTGGCCATGCACGAGGAAGCCTCGCAGGCCGCCGAGCACGTGGAACCCCACTACGACGACCACCACACCCACTTCGGCCGGACCAACGTGGCCATCCACCGCGTCTCAGCCTTGGTCCGTCTTCATGAAGCCGAAGCGGCACTGCACTTCGCGGCCACCATCCCGGCCGGTGCGGTCGGCGCGCTGCCTCCGGAGCGCCGGGCGAACTACCTGCTGGACCTGAGCCGGGCCAACGCGCGCACCGGCAGGTTCGCCGAAGCCGTCCGCACGCTCGCCCACGCGGAACGTGTTGCCCCGCAGGAAGTCCGGTGCCGGCCCCTCGGGCACAGCCTGCTGCGCACCCTGTTGTCCGCCACCACGGGTGAGCCCGCCCGCCGGGTCCGTCAGATGGCTCAGCGGGCCGGAGTCCCCGCATGACCGAACGCATGACCGAACACAAGACCGAGCGCGTGCTGTACCTGATGGTCTGCGGTGCCGGACCGGCCGATCACATCGACGTCCCGGTGCGACTCGCCCAGGAGCGCGGCTGGTCGGTGCACTGCGTGGCCACGCCCGCCGCCGTCGAGCACTTCCTCGACCTCGCCGCGCTCGAACACCTCACCGGCCACCCCGTGCGCACCGGCTACCAGCGCCAGGGCCAGCCCGCCCTGCCCCGTGCCGACGCCGTGATCGTCGCGCCCGCCACCTACAACACGATCAACAAGTGGGCAGCGGGCATCGCGGACACCTACGTCCTGACCCAGCTCGCCGAGCTCACCGGCCTCGGCGTCCCCATCGCCGTGCTGCCCTTCGTCAACACCGCGCTCGCGGCCAACGCCGTCCTGCACCGCAGCATCGCCACCCTGCGCGCCGCACGGGTGACCGTGTTGTTCGGCGAAGGCGGTTTCCGGCCCCACCCGCCGAGGACGGGAGGCCGCGTCATGGCTACCTACCCGTGGCACCTGGCCCTTGACGCCGTCGCCGACGGAGCAGGCCCGCAGCGGCGGTGAAATCGCCGGAATGTCCGGTGTGGGCGGGCGTTGCGGCTGACGGCCCGAGGTGAGCCGGTCAGCCGCGACGAGCCCTGTGAGCACGGGTTTCGCTGGTGAACCCCTGCCGTCAACGGTGAAAGTTCGTTCGGGGGCGTTCTCGGTGCGACGCTTCGCTGGTTCGGTCGGGGCCACCGCACACCGCCCATACCTGCTGGGCGGGGACGGCCGGGCAATTCCCTGCCTCACGAGGAGCATTCGGATGAAGCACAGAACCCTGGGTGCGGCGGTCGCTCTCGCGGCCCTCGCCTGGGTGACGACGTCCGCGGGGCCCGCGCTGGCGACCGAAGCCCAGCAGCCCGGCGCAACGGCAACGGCCGCGCTCGCGCCGCCGAACATCGACGTGGCCGCCGTGCAGGGCCACCTGACCCAGTTCCAGTCCTTCGCCACGAGCGGCGGCGGGCACCGGCGCGCGGGCAGCAGCGGCTACACGCAGTCGGTGGCGTACGTGAAGGCCAAGCTCCAGGCCGCGGGCTACACCGTGGCCGAGCAGCGGTGCACGAGCTGCACCTACGTGTCCAACAACCTGATCGCGGACTGGCCCGGCGGCGACGCCAACCAGACGATCATGTTCGGCGCGCACCTCGACGGCGTGTCGGCCGGGCCGGGCATCAACGACAACGCCTCGGGTTCGGCCGCCCTGCTGGAGAACGCGCTCCAGCTCGCCGCGCGCAACCCCACGATGACCAAGCACGTGCGGTTCGCCTGGTGGACCGACGAAGAGCAGGGCCTCAACGGGTCGCGGTTCTACGTGGGCCAGCTGACCGCCGCCCAGAAGTCGGCGATCAAGGCGTACTACAACTTCGACATGGTGGCCTCGCGGAACGCCGGCTACTTCATCAACAACATCAGCACTGCCGCCGCCGCGCCGCTGCGGGAGTACTGGACGTCGTTGAACCTGTCCCCGGAGGAGAACGTCGAGGGCGCGGGCCGCTCGGACGACGCGTCGTTCCAGCGGGCGGGCATCCCGTCCTCCGGCTACGCCACGGGCGCGTCGGCGCGCAAGACCAACGCGCAGGCGCAGAAGTGGGGCGGCTCGGCCGGCGGCGCGTACGACTCGTGCTACCACAGCTCGTGCGACACGACGAGCAACATCAACCCGACCGCGCTGGACCGTTCGGCGGACGGCATCGCGTACACGATCTGGAAGCAGGCCGTGAGCGACGCGCCGGTGAGCGACTTCGCTCTGTCGGTGAGCCCGGGTTCGGGTTCGATCGGGTCCGGCAGCAGCGGCACGTTCACGGTCAACACCCAGACCACGTCCGGTGCGGCGCAGAACGTGGCGCTCTCCTCGACCGGTGCGCCCAGCGGCGTGTCGGTGTCGTTCAACCCCTCCACCGTGCAGTCCGGTTCGTCGTCCACGGCGACGGTGTCGGTCGGGTCGACGGTCGGCAACGGCACGTACCCGATCACCGTGCGGGGCGCGGGAACGGCGACCAAGACGGCCACGTACACCCTGACGGTGACCGGTGGTGGCGGCGGTAACGACTTCTCGCTGTCGCTGAGCTCATCGTCGGGTTCGGTGGAGGTCGGCAACTCCGGCACGTTCTCGGTGAACACCGCGACCACGTCGGGTTCGCCGCAGAACGTGGCGCTCACGTCGGCCGGTGCGCCCAGCGGTGTTTCGGTGTCGTTCAACCCGTCGACCGTGCAGTCCGGCTCGTCGTCCACGGCGACCGTGTCGGTCGCGGCGACGGCGACCGCCGGCACGTACACGATCACGGTGACCGGCTCGGGCACCTCGTCGCGCTCGGCCACCTACACCCTGACCGTCACCGGCGGTGGCGGTCCGGGCGGGTGTGACGGACTGACGGCGTGGAGCGCTTCGGCGTCCTACGTGCCGAACGATCTGGTGTCGCACAACAGCCACAAGTGGAAGTCCACCTGGTACTCGGCCGGCGCGGAGCCCGGTGCGCCGGGTTCGTGGGCCGTGTGGCAGGACCAGGGCGCTTGCTGATCTGAAGCTCCCGGACGACAGCGGCTGCCGGCTCACCCGAGCCGGCAGCCGCTGTGCGTCTCCGGACGTGCCGGTGGGTGTCGGACGCTCAGCCGTCCTGGCCCCTGGTCCACGAGTCGAGCGCGATGAGGGTCTTGGTGCCGGTCACCTGGTGGTGTCGGCGGATCTCGTCGATGGTGCGCTGGAGGTGCGCCATGTCGCGCACGCGCAGCCACACCAGCGCGTCCGGGTCGCCCGCGATCGTGAACACCGCCTGCGCCTCGGGCATCCGGGTCGTGGTGTCGAGGATGTCGGAGACCTTCGTGTTGCCGACGAACCTCAGCTCGGTGAACGCCTCGATCCCCCACCCCAGCTTGGCGTGGTCGATCTGCACGGTGAACCCGGTGATCACGCCGATGTGGGTGAGCCGGTCGATCCGCCGCTTCACCGCCGCCGTGGACAGCGTGACGCGGCCCGCGATGTCGGACAGGGTCCGGCGGGCGTCCTCGCGGAGCAGGGCGAGGATCTCGTGGTCGGTGGCGTCGAGGTCTTCCGGCACGTCGGCCAGGATAGTTCACGACGCAAAAGATCGGTGAAAAACGTGCAGGTGAGCGCCGTTCTTTGCGTCGAGGCTGTGAAAACCGGGTCGGATGTTGCTTCCAGGGCCATCACCGTGTGGTGTGACGCGCACCGCATCGGTGTCGAGTGAAGGAGCACGGCGTGGAGGCGTTCACGTTGGAGGACCGCTACCTCCGGGAGGACGGCGTGGTCCACCTCAGCGGGGTGCAGGCGCTGGTGCGGGTGCTGTTCGACCGGGTGCGCCACGACCGGGGGCGCGGCGAGGACACCGCCGTGTTCGTCTCCGGCTACGAGGGCTCGCCGCTGGCCGGCTACGACCTGGAACTGGCCCGCCGCGCCACGCTGCTGGACAAGCACGACGTGGTGCACCGGCCGGGCCTCAACGAGGAGCTGGCCGCGACCTCCGTGATGGGCAGTCAGCTCACCGGCGCGCTGCCCGGCCGCCGCTTCCACGGCGTCACCGGCTTCTGGTACGGCAAGGCGCCCGGCCTCGACCGCGCCACCGACGCGCTGCGGCACGCCAACCTGGCCGGCACCGACCCGCGCGGCGGTGCGGTGGCGCTGGTCGGCGACGACCCGAACGCGAAGTCCTCCACCGTGCCGTGCGCGTCCGACCTGGCGCTGGCCGACCTCTCGATCCCGGTGTTCTTCCCGGCCGACTCGCAGGACGTGCTCGACCACGGCCGGCACGCCGTCGAGCTGTCCCGCGCGGCGGGCGTGTGGTCGTCGCTCAAGATCGTGGCGAACGTCGCCGACGCGTCCAGCACCGCCCTGGTCAGCCCGCAGTGGACCGCGCCGGAGATGCCCGGCCACGCCTACCGCCACAAGCCCACGTCCCGGCTGCTCGGCGCGGAGCTGGCCGGCCTGGAGCGCAGCCTCTACACCGTCCGGCTGCCGCTGGCGCTGGAGTACGTGCGGGTGTCGGGCGTGAACCGGATCGTCCGGGGCCGTGCGGGCGACCGGATCGGGATCGTCACGGCAGGAAAGTCCTATTTGGACGTCCAACAGGCGTTGGACCGGTTGGGGTTGACCGAAGACGCACTGGCGCGGCACGGCATCCGGCTGCTCAAGCTCGGCGTGATCCACCCGGTCGAGCCGTCGATCGTGCGGGAGTTCGCCGACGGCCTGGACACCGTCGTGGTCGTGGAGGAAAAGCGTTCCTTCATCGAGGCCGCGATCAAGGACGTGCTGTACGGGCGGGCGAACGCGCCCGCCGTGCACGGCAAGACCGGACCGGACGGGCGGACCCTGTTCGGCGAGATCGGCGAACTGGACCCGGACGGCATTGCCACCGGCCTGGCCCGGCTGCTCGCGCCGCTGGGCATCGAGTCGGTCGACGCGTGGCGGCAGCGCACCCGCCGCGAGCGGATCGCCGTGCCGCTGCTCGCGCGCACGCCGTACTTCTGCTCGGGCTGCCCGCACAACTCGTCCACGAAGGTGCCGGAGGGCACGATCGTCGGCGGCGGCATCGGCTGCCACACGATGAGCCTGTTCATGGACCCCGAGCAGGTCGGCTCGCTGGTCGGCGTGACCCAGATGGGCGGCGAGGGCACGCAGTGGATCGGCATGGCGCCGTTCGTGGAGACGCCGCACTTCACCCAGAACATCGGCGACGGCACGTTTACCCACTCCGGCAGCCTCGCGGTGCGCGCGGCGGTCGCGGCGGGCGTGAACGTGACCTACAAGCTGCTCTACAACTCCGCCGTGGCGATGACCGGTGGTCAGGACGCCGTGGGCGGACTGCCCGTGGAGAAGATCACCGCACTGCTGCTGCTGGAAGGCGTGCGCAAGGTCGTGGTGACCAGTGACGCACCCCGCAAGCTGCGCCGCCGCTCGTTCCCGGCCGGCGTCGACATCCGCGACCGCTCGGAATTGCTGCGCACACAGGAAGAACTGGCGGCCATCCCGGGCGTCACCGTGCTCATCCACGACCAGGAGTGCGCGGCGGAGAAGCGGCGCAAGCGGCGGCGCGGCAAGCAGGAAGCCCCCGCGACCCGCGTGGTGATCAACGAGCGGGTGTGCGAGGGGTGCGGCGACTGCGGCACCAAGTCGAACTGCCTGTCCGTGCAGCCGATCCCGACCGAGTTCGGCCGCAAGACCGCGATCCACCAGTCGTCGTGCAACGTCGACTACTCGTGCCTGGACGGCGACTGCCCGTCGTTCCTGACCGTCATGCCCGGTGGCGGCAAGCCGCGTCGGCGCAAGGCCGAGGAACTGGCCTTCGACACCGTGCCGGAGCCCGTGCAGGCGGGGCCGGACTTCGCGGTGCGGATCACGGGCATCGGCGGCACGGGAGTCGTGACCGTGGGCCAGATCCTGGCGACGGCGGCGGTGCTGGACGGGCGGCACGTGCGCACGCTCGACCAGACCGGGTTGGCGCAGAAGGGCGGCGCGGTCGTCTCGGACTTGAAGGTCACGGCCGTGCCCGCGGAACGCGCGGCGAAGCTGGCCGCCGGCGAGTGCGATCTGTACCTGGCGTGCGACGCGCTGGTCGGCGCGGACCCAGCGAACCTGGCGTCGACCGACCCGTCGCGGACCGTGGCGGTGGTGTCCACGACCGAGGTGCCGACCGGGAAGATGGTGGTGGACACGTCGGTTTCGTTCCCGGAGGTCGGCCGGATCCACTCGGTGCTGGAGTCGGCGACGGCGCGGACCGTGGCGCTGGACGCGCGGGCCGTGGCGGAGGAGTTGTTCGGGGACGGGCAGTTCGCCAACATCGTCCAGTTGGGCGCGGCCTACCAGACCGGCGCATTGCCGCTGCCGGCGTCCGCGATCGAACGGGCGATCGAGCTGAACGGCGTGGCGGTGGCGGCGAACGTCCAGGCGTTCCGCCACGGTCGGCGGCTCGTGGCCTCACCGGATGCCTCCGAGGTCGTCTCCGCTGGGTCGGTGCCGGCGGTTTCCGGCGCTGCTGTGACGGCTTCCGGTGCTGCTGCGGCGGTTCGCGGTGTGGTGCAGGCCGAGGCCGGGTCCGAGCTGGCGCGGGTGCTGGACATCCGGGTGCCGGAGCTGGTGGCGTACCAGGACGAGAAGTACGCGCGGGCGTACGTCGAGTTCGTGGAGCGCGTGCGGGTGCTGGAGGGCGGGCCGACCGAGGTGACCGTCGAGGTGGCCCGGAACCTGTACAAGCTGATGGCGTACAAGGACGAGTACGAGGTGGCGCGGCTGTCGCTGGACCCCGCGCTGGACGCGAAGATCAAGGCGGAGTTCGGCGAGGGCGCACGGGCGGCGTACCGCCTGCACCCGCCGGTGCTGCGGGCGTTGGGGATGAAGAAGAAGATCGCCTTGGGTCCGTGGTTCCGCCCGGTGTTCCGGGTGTTGGCGGCGGGGCGGCGGCTGCGCGGGACGCGGCTGGACGTGTTCGGGTACGCGCACGTGCGGCGGGTGGAGCGTGAGCTGGTGGCGGAGTACCAGGCTGCCGTGGTGCGGGCGTTCCGTGAGTCCGATGTGGACCGATCGGTGGTGGCGGAGTTGGCGGCGCTGCCGGACATGGTGCGCGGGTACGAGGACGTGAAGCTGGGCAACGTGCGGCAGTATCGGGAGCGGCAGCGGGAAATACTTAACCGATTGGCCGAAGTTGTTCCGTCTGTCTGACAGCCGAAGCGGCGGAGCCTCACTACTGCTCCGCCGCCGGGCAGCTGCTGTCCAGGATATTCGCCACATGGCTGGTAACACCACAAGGATTCCAGCTGCACGCACTGGCAACTCAGTCTTGAACGTTGCTCCGAAGCCGTCGGAGAGCTGCTGGAACGACCGATCCCCGTGAGCCGGTGACAGCCAAACCTGGAGGGCGTACCGTCTGAACCTTGAATCGGCATTCAGTCAGGGTGGCTTGCCAAGTCCGCCGCCGGTCAGCACCGTGCACGATACAGCTACCAGTCGGCGATTTCATCCAGCCCGTTCGCTACGAACTCCTCGTCTTCCTCTCTTTCCTGCTCACGCATGTCCATCATCAATTCAGTCAAGACCGCGATCAGTGTCTCATCCGACACGCCTTCCGCGCGTCTGGCGTCGATGACCGCCTTCATCTGAGCGAAAAGATGGTCTCCTTCTACGATTCGGAGGATTTCTCGCCGAAACTTGCCTTTGTTGAGATCAACAGACATGTAATTGCCCCGTCACTTCGGCGGGATAAAATCCCACAATCCACCCGTGCTCTCGAGTAGACGCTTGTAATCCTCGTACGGCATGGACCATGGAGGCTGGATCGCACCGTGGCCTGACCTGTCCTGATGGTACTCCAGATCGTGCGGGAGATCGCACGTGTCCATTCACCACAGAGAATCTTTCGCCTTGCCCCCGAGATCGACTGGTCGACGGTGGTCGGACAGGTGGGCCGGGCCACGGGGAACGTCCGATGAAATCGCGCCCGCCGTAGAACTCGCTGCGTTCTACCAACAACGGTGGAAACTCGAACTCGCCCCACACTTCAACACCTTGAGCAAGCGGCATTGGGCCAGAAGATTCATTGCAGAACCTAAATCGGACCATCGAGGACGGGAGGGATAGTCGTCATTCCGTATTCCACAGCGGTGAAGATCAATTCGACAAGAACGTTCTCTTCGGACAGACCGAATATAACGGACCCGCCCTTCACAGGACGTGCCGTCGAACACTCGAAAAATCGTACGACGCGAGTCTCGCCATAAATGCCGTACGACAAATCCACAGACGTGTCGATTGCCGTGAATTTTGGCTCCGGAATGTCGGAACTGTCGTCCGATCCCCATAATCCCAAATCGAGCGCAGGAATACAGGGCTCGCCTTCGACGAACTGGGGAGCATCTTTCGAATGACTTCGCCTCCGGCAAAGAACCCGTGACCGCCAGGCGCATGAGAACTCCATCTTTCCGGCCCACCGTGAGTTGCACACGACCGCCTGCCGCGCCTCTCAACATCATGGTCAGAGTTCCCAGAATATCGTCGATCTCCCATTCGGCCGTCAAGGGCACCCAAGGGTCGACGACAACTTGAACTGGCCCGCAATTCTTCCACCTGCCGTGTCCTTGGCAGCGTTGCCGAAGCCGACGATCGCTTCGCCGGTCTCGCACAGCCAGCTCCACAGCGGGGCAGTCGTTGCCGGAGTTCTGCTCGGTGAGCCACACCGGCGACTTCAGCGACGCCGAGATGTTCGCTACGACGGAGCCGTTCTGCTCCAGCAGTTGGGCGTACACCGTCGAGTAGGACCTGTTGACGTCTTCCACCGGGTTGGCGAAGTCACCCGCCAAGTGGGACTGGACCTGCGGCGAGGAGGATACGGGCGGGGTGCGGTCGCCGCCGTACAGCGGCTGCGCCAGCGCCTCCGCAACCGGGAGGGGGTTGTTGCAGCCGACCTCCCTCGCCTGTTCGCGTGCGGCTATCGCCGGGTCCGGTTGGCGTCGGCCTTGACCGGTGCCGCGCTTGCTGTTGTCACCGGAGTAGCCGGTGTTCCTGCCCGTGTCGCCCGGTGGCGGCGGAAGCAACCCTCCCGGCAGAATCGGTTCGCCTCCCTCCTCGGGATTGCAGAAGATCGGCAGCAGGTTGGATAACCAGTCGCCGTCGAACCAGTCGTCGACCCGGGGGCGCGGCGGGCACAGGCACCAGCCGTCGTTCGACGGCCCGGTGCCGGACGGGTGGGAGTAGTTCGTCGGTGCGCCCAGGCCGTAGGTGTAGCGGTTGGCCATTCCGGACGGCGACGTGGGCAGCGGGTGGTCGTCGCGGGAGGCGAAGCCGCCGGTCTCGGGGCTGTACCAGCGGGCGGTCATGTTGACCTGGTCGGTGTCGGGGTCGGTCCAGTCGCCCTGGAAGCCCACCGAGTGCTTGGTTCCGGTGGTGGCGACCGCCTTGCCGAACGGGTCGAACGCGGCCGAGTCGGCGAACGAGGTCATCGGGCCGGCCGGGTCGAGGGTGCCCACCAGGTCGCCGTGGCGGTCGCTGACGGTCAGTCGCTCCGCACCGCCCCGGGGCGACCGCCGGCAGCTGGTCGTGTCAGCGGAATCCTCACCGCGTCGGTCGTCATGCCGAACAACGACATCACGTCGTATGCGGTCAAGGCGGACGGCACGATCGAGTCGAAGCGGGCGGCCGATCCGTGGGCCGCCACGGTCGGCGTACCCATGCCGGGGGTGAAGGCGGTCGGTTCACCGAGCGCGCTCATGGCACCCAACGGCACAATCCAGCTCGCCGTGCGCGGTGACGACGGGTTCGTCTACCGCACGGGCCAGACCAGTCCCGGCAGCAGCACGTGGCTGCCTTGGGCCGAGGTGACCGGCTACGCGCACGAGACGGCCGTGGACCCGACGCTCTCGCTGGCCGCCGACACCTGGGTCGTCGCCTTCCGCACTCCGGCGGGTGACCCGAAGCTGCTGCGCTACCAGCCGGTGGCGGCCAGGGCCGCCGAATCGACCGAGTTCGTGGAAGTCCCGCTCACCCCTGCACCGTGAGGCACACGACGTGGTGGCCCTGGATCCTTGGGGCCGCCACGTCGGCTGATCACATCGGCGGGTCGGGCTGGGTGATCCTGTTGCTGGTTCCGAACTGTCTCACGACCGGCTCTCTTGGGCTGGTTCGCAGCAGCGGGACGACCGTCAGCACAGCTCACCGGATCAGCGCCTGTTCGAGGACTCGGCTGCCGGTCTGCGATTTCGTCCAGTCCGTTCGCTACGGAGTCTTCGTGCGGTTCACTCACCGGCCGGCCGATCGGCGTACGAACCTCCGGAAGACGCTGTTGCGACTGGCTTGAGCCGTCAGTGCGCGCGGGATACCCGTCATACCTTGTTGCACAGCGCGAAATACGACTTCGATCAGAACATCTTCTTCGGACAGCCCGAAAACCACCGACCCGCCAGCCATGTGACGTGCCGCCGGTCGTCCGGAGAACCGCACGACGTGGACTTCGCCGATGACGGAGTACGACAACTCCGCCGTGGTGTCGATGGCGGAGAGCTTCGGTTCCGGGATGTCGGCACTGCCGTTCGAACCCCACGGTCCGAGGTCGAACCGAGGTGTGCAGGGCGCTTCTGCGACGAGATCGAAGCCATCGCCGTGCGAGGCCACTTCTGGCCCTGTGTGCAGGACTACCAGGCGCTTGAGGGCTCCATCGACGCGGTCGACCATGAGTTCCACCCGACCACCCGCCGTGCCCTCCACCATCATGGTCAGGCTTCCGCGCGCTTCACCGCTGTTCCACCTGACCGTCAAGGGCACCCACGGGTCGACAACGGCTTCCGCCGGTCCGCAGGCTGTCCAGCCGACTACGGAAAGCGCGCTCACGTCATCCCCCTGTGCCAACTTCCGGTTCGATGGTACTTGTTTTGATCTTGCGCCGACGACGGGTGCCGTTCGTGAGATTTGTACGCGTTCTGTGGGCACCGTCACTTGACTCGCCGGTAACTTAGGGCTGTACTCATTAGTAACAAGAGTTCTCACTTATCGCACAGCCCTCGTGGCGTTCCCGCCACGTCGCCGGTGCGGCCGTCGGATCCGCCCTTCTCGTGACGCAGGACGCGTGACGCAGTTCAGCGCGGCCATTTCCGGCCCACGCTGCACCGCAAGGAGGTTCCATGCGCTGGTTGAAGGCTGCTTCCCTGCTGGCCGTCACCACGGTCGCCGCCACGGCCGTGACGGTGAGCCCCGCCGCGTCCGCTGCCCCCGCCCCGGCGTCCGTGCGCTCGTTCTGGCTGCACCTCGACAGCAGTCCTGTGTCGGATGAGGTGGTTCGGACCGAGGCGAAGCGGCGTAGTTACGTGGTGCTCAACGCTTGGGAGGGGTCGCTCGCCGCCAAGCTCAAGAGGGCCAACCCCGCAGTGCAGGTCTTCGTCTACAAAGACCTCAGCTCGACCCGGAGCTACGCCTGCCGCTCCGGCGTTGACGACCGGGATTTGCCCGCCGGCATCGGCTACTGTGACGCCGACCGCAACCACCCGGAGTGGTTCCTCAAGGATGCCAACGGGAAACGGCTCGAATACAGCGGTTACGCCGGGCACTGGCAGATGGACGTCGGTGACCCCGCGTACCAGAAGGCTTGGGCGGACAGCGTCGTCGCCGGCAGCAAGTCCGCCGGTTTCGACGGTGTCTTCATGGACAACGCCCTCTTCCCGTGTGACGCCTACCACGACGGCGTGTGTCCGGCGAAGTACCGCACCGACTCGTCCTTCCAGGACGCCTACAAGTCGATGCTGGCCAACACCCGGGGGTCATTCACGTCGGCTGGGCTGAAGACCGTCGCCAACCTGTCCAACGCACGCCTGCACGACGGCGCGTGGAACGCCTACACCGAGCACCTCGACGGCGGCTTCGACGAGTGGTGGCTCACCTTCGGCGACACGAACCTGCTGTCGGAGTACCCGGAGGGCTGGAGCCGGCAGGTCGCGGAGATCACGGCCGCCGAGCAGCGCGGCAAACTCGCCTGGGTGCAGCCCCACTTCAGCGCCGGCGCGGACCAACCGTTCCGGTACACCTTGGCCAGCTACCTGCTGGCCACCGGGAAGACCTCGGCGATCGCGGAACTCGCGCGTACCGACCGCTACGACGACCCGTCGCCCTGGCACCCCGAGTACGACTGGAACCTGGGCACGCCGTCCGGCCCCTACCGCTCGGTGGGCACGAACGTGTTCCGCCGCGACTTCGCCTGCGGCACCGTGCTGGTCAACGCCAACCGGACCGGCTCGTCTGCGGTGACGGTGCGGCTGGGCGGCTCCTACGCGGACGCCAAGGGTTCCTCTGTTACCTCGGTTTCGCTGCCGGGCACGTCCGGCGCGATCCTGCGCAAGTCCTGCTGACCCGATCGACGCGTGGCACCTCGCTCGGCGGCTGGACCGCCGCCCGCCTAGATCACGGAGTTCTCTCCGGACTCCAGGCTGACGTAGAGCTCCTGGCCCTTGGCGTTCCAGGCTCTGGTGTAGCCCTCTGAGGGGGCGTGCACGACGACATCGTTACCGACGAGTTCGATCGTGCCGTCCTCCCGGCCTCCGTGCCACACCACGGCCAACTCTTCGGCGGCCTCCATGAAGTGCTCGGCCGCAGACGGCTCGAACACCACGACAGCACCACGGTCGGCCTTGAGGATGAAGCGCAATCCCACTCCCCCGGCTTCCATCCGAGGACCCGTCGACAGATCCGGATATGCGCTCAACGGTCGAACGGCCACTTCACCCGACGTGCTGGCCACCGACGGCTGGACCACAGAGTCCTCATCGGACTCGAGACCGACGAAGACCTCCTGTCCCCGACCGTTCCAGGCTCTGGTGTAGCCCTCCGAGGGGGCGTGCACGACGACATCGTTACCGACCAACTCGATCGTGCCGTCCTCCCGGCCCCCGTGCCACACCACGACCATCTCTTCGCCGGCTTCCAGGCGGTACTGGGTCGCGGTCGGCTCGAACGCCACGACGGTGCCGCGATCGGGCTTGAGGATGAAACGCACCTTCACTCTCCAAGGTCAGCGGAGCGGGATCACCGGGCGGCGGGGGCTGTTGCCACAGCTTCGTTGCTTGGTCATCGGTCCTGAATGGTGACCTCGAAGCGGTCGGCGCGGCCGAGAAACCGGTGTTGCTGCCGGGCCTTCGCGGCTACCAGCCCGTGATCTCGTCCAGTCCGTTCGCAACGAACTCCTCGTCCTCCTCCCGGCCCTCGTCCTGCAAATCCAGCCGGAGCCTGCTCAACACCGCGATCAGCGCCTCATCCGGGACACCGGCAGCGCGCCTGGCGTCGATCACGTCCTTCAGCAGGTGGAAGAGGTGGTCGGTTTCCACGATGTCCAGAACGGCACGCCGGAAATTCTCCTGGTCGAACTCGACTGACATCACTCGATCCTGTCACGTTGGATGAAGTACCGGCCCTCGGTCCGTGAGCCGTGGACGTTCGCCTGGGTCAGGCGGTCAGGACCTGGGAGTGGATGTGCATGGTCGGGAAGACCGTCACCGTCAGGCGGGTGGTGTGGTCGGGGCCGGTCAGCCACACCGACAGGCCGGTGACCGAGTTCTCGGTGATCAACGAGATTCCGTCCAGGCCCTCGTAGAAGAGGTCCACCAGGTTCGCCGCCCCGCGACTGATGGTTGCTCGCACGGAGCGCTCGACCACGTCGTAGCTGAAGCGCAGCTCGGCGTCGCCCGATGTCACTTCGAGCAGGTAGGTCGCCTCGCCTTCGTCCAGCAGGACCGGTGCCACGCCGAACGCGTCGGTGAGGTCCCTCGTGGAAGGGACGGGAATGTCGGTTGTCACCGTGGGCTTCATTTCGTCGAGGTTCCAGGGTGGTCAAGAAGGGAAGCGGTTGCCGTAGATGAAGCGTGAGCTGATGGTCGCTTCGGACTCGGCGTGGTTCCAGAGCCAGCCCAGGAACGTGTCGGCTGAGACCACCGGCTCGTCGTCGCCCTCGGTGTAGAGGAACACCGTACCGGGGTGCTCCCGCGTGAAGAAGTAGAACTGATACCCCTGGTGGGCCGCGAAGAAGTGCTTGCCTGCCGGGTCCAGTTGTGGCGCGTCTTCGGCGGCGAAGGCGATGGCATCGGCGGGGATGTCGAGGACTTCCGGGTAGTGCAGGTCCGTGCCGATCAGCAGGCGGCCGGCTTCGCGTCCCATCCGGCGCAGGAACTCCGGGTACTCCGCCGGCAGGGGGAAGTTCCTCGCCGACTTCAGGACTTCTGCCACCTCGGCTTCCGTGCAGCCGACCACCTGGTGTTCGTAGGCCAGCTTGAGGTCGACCAGGCCACGGGCCAGGCGGGCGACCTCGTCGGCCGGGTTCGTTGCTGCCCTCATGATCGCAGACTAGGACGGCGGCCGAACCCGGACGAGCGGGTTTCCCGGCGGGGCCTGGTGGCCCGGCCGGGTGTGGGGTGGGTCAGGTGGTGGGGGGCTGGAACTCCGGCTGGTCGAGCAGGCGGAGCCAGCTGCCGTCGGGCTGGCGGCGGACTACCTGGGCCCGTGCGCCCGAGCCGTCTTTCGGCGGGGTCGAGGTCAGGGCGATGTCGTCGCTCACCAGGGTCGGGAGCGGGGTTTCCAGTTCGAAGCGGGGGTTGTGGGCCAGCACGCCCGCCCACAGCTCCTGGATCGCCGCACGGCCCACCGTCTGGCTGCCGGGTGGGTAGGCCAGGACGGCGTTCTCCTCGTAGAGGGCGGCCACGCCGGCTGCGTCGCCCGCGTTCGAGCGTTCCACGAACAGGCGGGTGATGTCCTCGGGGCGCATGGCCTTCTCGTACTCCGGCACGTTGTCCTCCTCTTGGTGGTGTGAGACCAGCTTGTGCCAGACGCAGCTAGAAGTCCAACGGATGGTTTTTCTGGTTGCTAGAATTTTCAGTCATGGAACTGAGGCAGCTGGAGTACTTCGTGGCGGTCGCCGAGGAGCGGAACTTCACGCGGGCCGCCGAGCGGGTGCACATCAGCCAGTCGGGGGTGAGTGCGCAGATCCGGCAGTTGGAACGGGAGTTGGGCGCGGAGCTGTTCGACCGGTCCGCGCGCACCGCCACGCTGACCACCGCCGGGAAGGCGGCACTGGAGCACGCCCGCGCGGCGCTCGCCGCCGCCGACGCCGTCGGGCAGGCGGTGGGCGAGGTGACCGACCTGATCCGGGGGCGGCTGGCCCTGGGGATGGTCATCGGCTGCACCATCACGCCCCTGTTCGACGCGCTGGCGGCGTTCCACCGGGACCACCCCGGCGTCGAGATCTCCCTGCAGGAGGCCAACTCCGACCGGATGGTGGACGAGGTGCGCGCGAACACCCTCGACCTCGCCCTGGTCGGCACCGCCGGCGGCACCCCGGAGGGCCTGGACGCCCTGACGATCGTGAGCGAGCGGCTGGTCGCGGTGGCCCCGCCGGGGCACCCGGTGACGCGGGGGCCGCAGTCCCTGCGCGACCTGGTGGCGCACCCGCTGATCTCCATGCCGCCCGGGACCGGGCTGCGCGCGGTGCTCGACCGGGTGTGCGCGGCGCGGGAGGTTCGGCCGTCGATCGCCGTCCAGGCGAGCGCGTCGGACGCCATCGCCGACCTGGCGGCACGGGGGCTGGGCGTCGGGCTGCTGAGCGAGTCGATGGCGACCCACTACGCCGACCGGCTCACCGCCGTGCCGATCGAGGACGTCGACGTGCCGGGGCTGTTGGCGCTGGTGTGGAAGCCGACGCGGGGGCCGGCGGTGCGGGAGCTGGTGTCCTGCTGCCGCCGGGCCTTCGCCGACGTGAGGGTGGACAAGCCGGGGTGAAGGTGGGGTGGCGGGTTTACGCCTTGGAGGCCCAGGGGCCGATGCCGCCGATGCGGTCGATCTTGTAGCGGACGACGTAGCCGGGGCCGCGCGGGACCGGGAACGTGTCGTCGGGCGACATGTAGACCTTGGTGAGGCGGTCGAGGAGGTCCCAGGCCTGGTCACTGGGTTCGACGGTCGCCCGTGCGCGCAGCACCGCGTACTCGTTGAGGAACACCTCGGGGGTGCGGGGTGCGTCGAAGGACAGCACCACGCGCGGGTCGCGTTCGATGTTGCGCAGCTTCAGGTGCCGGGACATGTGGCCGCTGACCAGGTCGTCGCCGTCCAGTCCCACCCAGATGACGGTGACCTGGGGACTGCCGTCGGCGTTGATCGTGCTCAGGTGGACCATCGGCCCGGACTCGACCAGTTCCCGCAGTTCCGGGGGAAGTGTGCTCACGGAATCCGATCATAGCCGGCGCGGGTCGCCGTGGGGGGCCGCTCGCGCACTTCGTTGTGCGGGACGAGCGGGCGGGTGCTGCGAGGTGGTGCGGGGTGGTGCGAGGTGGTGCGGGTCAGCCGGTGAGCGGGATGGTGAACTTCGGGGCCGAGCCCCCGGTGCTCGACACCGTCGTCGTGGCCTCGACGGGGGTGCCGGACGAGCCGTGCGTGATCCGGTGGACGACCAGGACCGGGGCGTCGACCGGGATGTCCAGGGTGTCGGCCTCGTGCCTGCTGGGCAGGCGGGCGTCGAGCTGGACGGTGGCCACGATCGGGTCCAGGCCGGCGTTGCGCAGCAACGGGGTCAGGTCCGGGTGCGGGGTGTCGTTGCGGTCGGAGATGTCGTGGCCGGTGTGCCGCTCGATCGTGGTCGCCACGGCCCGGGGCAGCCACTGCTGGTCGATGCTGGTCACCCGGGTGCCGGTGTGGTGGTGGCGGATGCGGTGCACCACCAGGTCGCCGGTGGCCAGGTTGAAGCGGCCGGCGATGTCCGGGCCCGCCGCCGTCCAGCCGCTGAGCACCACCTTCGGGTAGGTCGCGCCGTCGGGCAGGATCCGGGGCGTGGTGGGCTGCGGCGGGACGGTCGTGCCGCACACCAGCGTGCCCAGGCCCTGCTTGGACGTGGCGACGCCTTGGGCCACCAGCACGGCCACCGCCGCGCGCGCGGTGCCCCGGGCCACGCCGAACTTGTGCATCAGGTCGTGCAGGGTGGGCAGCGCGCTGCCCACCGGGTACTCGCCCCGGTCGATCGCACCGATCAGGTGATCGGCGATGAGCCGGTACTTCACGTCTTCCACAGTCAGTCGCCTCCCCCAAGCCGAATCTCACCGCAGGGACGTGAGCTGGGCGCACTTAGTAACGAACCGTTCGATACTCTGCTATGGTCTGGACCATCTGTCAAGGGCTTGGACCTGCTAGCGTGCGCGTCGAGAGCACGGAAGCGAGGCGCGCGTGTCATCCGGATCGGCGGCCACCGGGCCCCACGTGCTGCGGCGGATCAACGCCGCGGCCGTCCTCGACGCGCTGCGCGACGCCTCGGGCCACACCGCCACGGTCTCCGACCTGGTGGTCGCCACGGGGCTGTCCCGGCCGGCGGTCACCCGGGCGCTGACCGCGCTGTCCGACGCGGGCATCGCCGAGTTCTCCGGCCCCACCGAGCACCAGATCGGCCGCCCCGCCCAGCGCGCCCGCTTCCGGGCCGAGCTGGGCCACGTGGCGGGCATCGACGTCGGCCCGCACAAGGTGCTGGTGATGATCGCCGACCTGGCCGGGAACGTGCTGGCCGAGCGCGAGGCCGCCAGCCCCACCGGGCCGGACGTGGTGCCGCTGCTGCGCAGAACGCTCACCGACATCGCAGTCGGGGCGGGGGTGACGCCCACGGACCTGTGGTCGGTCGCGGTCGGCACGCCCGGGATCGTGGACCACGAGCGCGGTGAGGTGGTGCTCGCGCCGAGCATCCCCGGCTGGTCGAGCCTGCCGGTGATCGCCGAGCTGCGGGAGTGGCTGGGCTGCCCGGTCGCCATCGAGAACGACGTCAACCTGGCCGTGGTGGCCGAGCGCTGGCGCGGCGAGGCGGGCGACAACCTGCTGTTCGTGCAGTGGGGCGAGCGGATCGGCACCGGCATGGTGATCGACGACCAGCCCTACCGGGGCGCGTCCAACGCGGCGGGCGAACTCGGGTTCATCGACCTGGTCACCGACCTGGACGACGAGCCCAAGCCGCCGACCGACGGGCTGGGCGCGTTCGAGCGGCTGGTCGGCGCGGGCGAGGTCCTGCGGCTGGGCGTCCAGCGCTGCGACGGCCCGCTGCGCGACCGGCTCGCCTCGGACGGCGACATCGCGCCCCTGTTCGAGGCGGCGGCGCAGGGCGACCCGGCGGCGGCGTCGGTGGTGGACACCATCGCCACCCGGTTCGCGCGCGGCCTGGCCGTGCAGCTGCTGATCATGGACCCGCAGCGGGTCGTGGTGGGCGGCGGCGTGTCCCGGGCGGGCGACGTGCTGTTCGACGCGGTCCGCAAGCGCCTGGGCCGGCTGCTGCTGGTGCCGGTCGACCTGCGGGTGTCGGCGCTGGGCACGCGCAACGTGGCGCTCGGCGCGGTCCGCATGGCGCTGGACCACGTCGAGCAGCGGCTCACCGCGCTGCTCTGAACGCGTCGCGGCACTGCCCCGTCCGGTGTGGCAGACGGGTGATTCACCGCGTGCCCGATTCACTCCGGCCGTCCCCCTTGGCACGCTCGACGTCTTCGCGGCGGCACGGGCGCAGACCGAGGGGACGCATGGGGCACGGCGGGTGGCGGTCGACCAGCCTGATCGCCACCCTGTCGCCCGCCTCGGAGGCCGACCTGCTCGCCTCCGGCGTGCCGGTGCACTACCGGCCCGGCAAGGTGCTGGTGCGCGAGGGCGAGCGCTCCACGCAGGTGACCCTGCTGCTGGGCGGCTACGTGAAGGTGACGGCGGACAACCCCGACGGCGGGGTGGCGCTGCTGGCGATCCGGGGCCGGGGCGACCTCATCGGCGAGCTGGCCGCGCTGGACGGCGGGCCCCGGCTCGCCACGGCCACGGCGGCGAGCGCGGTGCGCGGCCGGCTGCTGTCCGGGGAGGCGTTCCACGACTTCCTGCTGCGCCGCCCGGAGGCCGCCGAGGCGGTCAGCCGCAGCGTCGCGGCGAAGCTGCGGTGGTCCACCCGGCGGCGCGTCGACTTCAGCGGCTGCCCGGTGCGGACCCGGGTGGTGCGGGTGCTGCTGGAGCTGGCCTCCGACCACGGCCGGCCGACCGCGCAGGGCATCGGCATCGGCTTCCCGCTGACCCAGCCGGAGCTGGCGGCGCTGGTCGGCGCGGCCGAGCCGACCGTCCACAAAGTACTCGCGGAGCTGCGCAGGCTGCGGCTGGCCGAGACCGGCTACCGGTCGGTGACGATCCTGGACGAGGCGTCGCTGACGGAGCTGGCCGGCTGAGCCGAACCCGTACTGGCACGGTGTGCGCGGACCGGCCAGGCACCACCATCCGGAATCTCCGAGGGGTGGGAGGCACCGATGACCGACGGCGGCCGACGCTGAACCGGGAACCGTGGCCCGCGCACAGCCTGCTCGGCGGGATGCGCGCGCGGGACCGGGAAGCGCTGCTGGGGCTGGGCACCGAGGTCGGCTACCGACCGCACCAGCGCCTGCTGCGGCAGGGCGAGGACCACCGGCACGCGATGCTCGTGCTGGCCGGGCACGTCAAGGTCATGACGACCTCCGAGTTCGGCCGCGACCTGCTGGTCGACGTCAGCGGGCCGGGCGACCTGCTGGGCGAGATGGCGGTGCTGGAGAACGAGCGGCGGGCCGCCACGGTGATCGCCGGCGACCACACGACGGTGCGGGTCGTGCCGGGCGCGGAGCTGGAGGACTTCCTGGAGCGGCACGGCGAAGCGTGCGTCGCGGTCGCCCGGATGCTCAGCAGGCGGCTGCGCCGGCTGCACGACCGGTGCGCCGACCTGGTGGTGTGCCCCGCGCCGACCAGGGTGGCCCGGGTGCTGGTGGACCTGGTCGGCGCGCACGGCCGGCGCACGGCCGAGGGGTGGGCGCTGACCTTCCCGCTGCCCCAGCACGAGCTGGCGTCGCTGGCCGGGGTCGCGCTGACCACCGTGGAGAAGGCGCTGCGTGACCTGCGCGACGACGGCGTGCTGGGCGTGGGCAGCCGACGGATAGTCATCACCGATCTGGCCGGACTCCGCCGGATCGGGCTACTGGACGGCTGAATCCCGTACCAGTACGGGGTGATCCGTTGCGATGTGTCACAAGGTAGACGCCGATCGACACATCGGGCGCGGGAGCACCGCCGTCAGCACCAAAAATCCGCGCGACCGGGTACGGCCGACCGGTCGCCACCGCCCGCACCCCGGACGCCGCAGGGCGTTCGACCCCAGGGACGTCGAAACCGCCGGAACGCGGTGAAAGGGCTCAACCATGTCGAATACCCGCCGCCTGCTCGCGGAGCTGCAGAGCGCCGCGAGCGCCCTCCTGCGCCGAGTGCTGGGCACGCGCCGCGAGGGCGGCACGCACACCCGGGACTCCTCCTTCGCCCGCGCCCGCCTGGACCGGGTGTGGTTCACCGAGGAGTACCGCTACCACCAGGAGATCTCCCGCAACCCCTCGCAGGAGCGGACCGACCGGCCCACCGGCCGCATCGAGCTGACCATGCCCTACGACGGGGCGGACCACTTCACCCGGCGGGCGCTGGCCGACGTCACCTCGGACGGACCGACCGCGCTGCCCGAGCGGGCGCTCGTCGGGCACCTGGCGGTCACCGACCACAGCCGGACCGACCTGGCGCGGGTGCTGGACCTGACCTCCGGCTACGGCTCCGCGCCGATCACCGTGCCGGTCGCCGAGCTGGGCGCGCGCGACCTGGTCGCGGACCGCTGGGCGTGCGAGATCCGGCACGACTACACACCGGACGCGGACGCGCTGCGGGTGTTCCCGGTCGACGTCCGGGTCGACCTGATCGACCCGGACGGCACCGAGCTGCACGAGCTGCTCGCCATGTCGGTGTCCCGCGACGACCTGATGGGCCGGGTCGCCGAGGAGATCACCAAGCAGAACCTGTTCCGCTCCTACCTGCGGCTCACCGTCGTGGTCCTGCTGCACCTGCCCAACACCGCGCGGACCCGCGACCTGTCCCCCACCGTCTCGCGGGTGTCGCTGCGCTGGCCGACGATCACGTCGCTGGGCGCGTTGCAGCTCAAGGACGCCCGGGGGCACGCGATCCCGGTCGAGTACAACCCGGCCAACGGCAGCATCGAGTGGGGCGAGATCCCCATGGAGCTGGTCAACGAGCGCGACGAGGAGGACGGCAAACCGCACGGCGACACGCTCGTGTTCCGCAGCACGACGCTGCACCTGCGGGTCACGCAGCCGGGCGAGCTGTACAAGCAGCCCGCCATCGACGGCACCGTCGAGGTGCAGGTCGACGACTACCTGCTCTCCGGCGTGCAGGCCCGGCTGTTCACCGCCACCGGCACCCGCGTCCCGGAGCGGCCCCGGCTCCGCAGCCGGATCACCACGGGCCTGCGGCTGATCCTGGACGACGCGTTCGCGCGCCGGCTGATGCTGCCCAGCCAGCACCTGTACTTCGACGAGGTGATCCCGGACGACATGCGGGTCTCCGACGTCGAGTCGGCGTTGAAGGAGAAGGGTTTCGAGGTCTTGGTGTCGATGGCCGACCGGGGCCAGGGCGAGAACGCCATGCGGCACCTGATGATCGCCAACCGCGCGGCCGGGCCGGACGTGATGCAGCTCTGGCTGCTGCTGGAGGGCCGCCGGTTCCAGACGGAGCGGCAGAACCAGCTCCCGGGCGGCCACACCTTCAAGACCACCTTCGACAGCGGCGACCTGAAGCTCTACCTGTGCGGCGGCCTGCCCGGCACCAGCCGCGAGCTGACCCAGGTCATGAACTCCCTCCAGCTCACCCTGCGCGAGCGGTTCGAGCGGCTCAAGGCCCGGCGCTGATGGACCACCCACCGACCACAACGGACACGTCGAGGAGACGAGGACGATGACGACGAGCGTGGTGCCCCGCGCACCCCGGGCCCGCTGCTGCGGCTGCGGCTCCACCGAGGTGGTCGCCGCCTGCCACCACTGCGGTGCGCTGATGTGCGGCCGTGACGCCCGGGGCGACGGCGGCGCGGCGAAGCGGCCCAGCAGCGAGTTCGCCGGGCTGAACATCGAGGCGCCCGAGGCGTTCCACTGCCCGGACTGCCGGCACTTCACCGGGCACCGGCCGCTGCGGGAGCTGCTCGGCGGCGCGGCGGCGGCCGTGGCCGGCGTGCTGCTGATGTTCGCCGGTGTCGGGCTGGGCCTGGTGGTGTTCCTGCTGGGCGCGGCGGTCGCGGTCGGCGCGTACCTCGTCGGCCGGCGGCGGGACGCGGAGGCGCTGCGCACCAGGCCCCCGCTGCCGCTGCCCGCCACCGTCGACTCGGCGAAGATCCGGGAGACGGTGCGGGGCACGCTGTCCCTCGACGCCAAGGGCGAGTACCACACCTCGGTCGACCCGGCGCGCGGCGAGTTCAGCGTGGCGATGACCTTCGCCCGCGCCGACCTGGAGCGGCTCGCGCTCTACCAGCGCAAGTACCGGCTCTCGCCGGGCACCGGCGTCCCGTACCACGCCGGTTTCGCCGTGCTGCACGGCGAGTCGGGCGCGGTGTTCGCCGACCCGGAGTCGGCGGGGCCGGTCATCCCGCTGACCGGGAACACCGGCGGCCACCCGTTCTTCACCGCCGCCGACGGGCGCAGCGGCGCGCGCTGGGAGGTCGGCTCGACCTACACCGTGACGCCCGAGCGCGACGCCGACCACGTGCCGATCTGGCTCACCCCCGCGCTGACCCCCGAGCAGGACCAGCGCACGCTGGAGATCGAGGTGCAGTGGAGCCGGATCGGGCCGGACAGCGACCCGCTGGTCATCGACAAGTTCCAGCCGCTGACCCTCTACGTGCCGGTGTCGTGGGGCAACGTGGAGAACGCCAACCACCGGCCGCTGGTCGGCCGGCGGCCCGACCCGCAGGACCCCGACACGGTGGTGCGCTGCATCGAGTGGAACCAGGTCGTGCTGACCGAGAAGGACCGGGCGGCGGGCCGGCTCACGCTGTCGGTCCGGTTCGAGGAGCGGATCTCGATGGACGACGTGATCCGGGGCGAGGCGACCGCGTTCTTCAAGGGCACCCTGTCGGGCCTGTCCGGGGTGGAGGTGCTGCTGCCGCTGGGCGGGCGGCGCGGCGCGGGCGGCGGCCTCGGCCGGGCGGGCACCGAGGTGCACGCCACGTTCGAGCTGAGCCTGGCCGGGGTGCGCTACCAGGACCTGCGAGTGGTGCCCGACCAGGCCAAGGACCACACCCGGCCGGAGACCGAGGACTTCCCCGGCATCATCCCCGACCACGAGACGATCGCCCGGCTCACCAACGCGCTCAGCGACGAGGGCTACTACGTCAAGCGGGTGGTGGAGAACCCGGCGCGCACCAGCGGCAAGGCGCACGTGATGAACCGCTACTGGGACATCACCGGCCGCCGCTACGACGGCGTCTACCCGATCGACTTCAGCCTGAGCCTGACCGGGGAGGAGCAGCACAACGGCGACATCCGGGCGCACGCGGGGCACAGCCGGGTGCGGCTGATCGTCCGGGCCACCTACGCCACCAAGGCGATGGAGGAGCAGATCGAGGGCGAGTGGGACCGGCTCGGCTCGATCATCCGGGAGACGCTGCGCAGCCGGCCCGCCGGGACCGCCGACGCGTTCTTCGGCGACCACGCCGCCCCCTCCGGGCACACCACCGGCGCGCACGGCACCGGCGGGTACAGCACCGGGTACGGCCCGGCCGCTCCCGGGTACGGCCCGGAGCCGTCGGGGTACGGCCCCGCCGCGCCGGGGTACGGCCAGGCCCCGCCGTCCGGGCACGGGCGGGCCGCTCCCCGCTACGGGCGGGCCGCTCCCCGCTACGGGCAGGCCGCCTCCGGCTACGGCCCGGCGGGTGCCGGGTACGGCCCGGCGGCCGGGAACAGGTCCGCCGAGCCGGGGTACGGCCCGGCGGCCGGGAACGGACCGGCCGGGTCGGGGTACGGGCCGGCGGGAAGCGGGTCGGGGCACGGGGCCGCCGGGTCGGAGCAGGTGCCGGCGCGGGTGGTCGAGCTGCGCCGGCAGCGCGAGGACATCGAGCGGCAGTGGGCCTCGGGCGGTATCGACGAGAAGACCTTCCGCGCGGTCAGCGCGTGGATCGACGCACAGCTCGACGTGCGCTGAGCACGTCCGGACGAGGGTGAAGGAGCACGACCATGGCGTGGGAATGCGCCGAGTGCCACACGCGGGAAGGCGCGGACGAGGTCTTCGTCGACGCGGTGTGCCACCACTGCGGCAAACCGCTGTGCCACCACGACCGGGTGAGCGTCGTGGACGACGCCTTCGGCGAGGAGGACCGGCAGGTCGCCGTGCACTGCAAGGAGTGCAAGCAGCGGCACCACCCCCGGGCGACCGCCCTGGAGGGTGCCCGGTGATCGAGGTCGCGGTGGCGCCGGACCGGGTCGCGGCGGGCGAGCCGGTCGAGCTGACCGTGCGGCTGACCAACGCCGACTCCGGGCCCTGCACGCACGTCGTGCTGAAGCTGGAGCTGCCCCGGCAGGTCGCGCTGCTCAGCGGGACGTCGCGGATCGAGGTGGCCCGGCTCGGCGCGGGCGAGAGCGTCGAGCGGGTGCTGCGGGTGCGGCCGGACGAGGAGGGCCGCTGGGTGGTGCGCAGCGGGAACTTCTCCTACCGGGACCGGTGGGGCGACAGCCGGCGGGTGGTCGACTTCCGGACCGGGATCGAGGTGACGCCCCGGCAGGCGGCGCGGGTCGTGCCGGAGCCCGAGTTCACCGTCACGCTGGTGGACCGGGTCCTGCCCGACGGCCGGTGGTCGCTGCTGCGCGGCCGGGTCGCCAACACCGGCGTGCCGGTCCTGGTGGGGCTCGCGGTCGGGATCTCCGGGCCGTTCGACGTGGACGCGGGCGGTGCCCGGCAACTGCTGGGCTCGCTCGCGCCGGGTGACACCGCCGAGTTCACCGCGCACGTGCGGCCGACCGGCAGCGGCACCCACGTGCCGGTGCGCATCGACGTGGACTGCCGCACCGACGCCGGGCTCACCCGGTCCGCCCGGCACACCGTCGACCTGCACGTGCGGTCGGCCGACGAGCGGCCGGGCCGGGCTCCGACCGACCGGACCCGGATCCTGTACCTGTCGGCGAACCCCAGCGACACCCACCGGTTGAGGCTGGCCGCCGAGTCCCGCGCCATCCAGGAGCAGTTGCGGTTCGGCGTGGACCGCGACCACTACGCCTTCCACGAGCGCAGCGCCGTCCGGACGCGGGACATCACGCAGGCGCTGCTGGACGTGCGTCCCCGGATCGTGCACTTCTCCGGGCACGCCGAACCCGACGGGCGGCTCTACGTGGAGAACGAGGTGGGGGCGTCGCGCCTGGTGTCGGTGGACGGGCTGGCGTCGCTGTTCGAGCAGGTGTCGGACACGGTGGAGTGCGTGATCGTCAACGCCTGCGACACCGTGGCCCTCGCCGAGGCGGTGGCCCGGCACGTCGACCACGTGATCGGGATGCGGCAGCCGATCGGCGACGACGCGGCCATCGCGTTCAGCGTCGGGTTCTACCAGGCGCTGGCGGCCGGCGAGCCGGTCCCGAAGGCGTTCGGCATGGCCTGCGTGCAGATCAGGCTGGACGACGGCACCCACGCCGAGCACGGGACACCGCTGCTGCTGGGCACGTCGGTGTGAGGGGGCGGGGTGGCGGGTCAGCCGGTGGGGACGTGCAGCCAGGCGGGTTCGGCGAAGTCCTTGGCCGGCACCTCCGCCACCACCGCGGCGAAGCCGCGCGGGTCCAGCGGGTGGTAGCCGTCGGCGACGACGTCGCGGTAGAGCACGTCGGAGACCATCAGCGCGAAGTCGGCGGCGGGCGCGTCGGCCAGCGCCAGCCGCAGCGCCTCGGAGTCGAGCAGCCGGTGCACGGTGGTCACGGCGGAGCCCAGCCAGCCGTTGGCACCGGCGGCGACGTGCCCCCGGTGCATGGCGACCCGCAGGCGCAGCCGCGCGCGGTCGGTGAGGTCGCGGTTGAGGTCGGCGAGTCCCGCGCGCAGTCCCTCCACGAGCCCGGGGATCACCACCGACTCGTCCACGCCCGCCGGGAGGAGCAGGAACACGCCGTCGCCGGTCTGCGAGACGTCGACCCCGGCGTCGCCGACGCCGGCCCGCCGCCGGGCCCGGTCGAGCAGCTCCGCGAACCGCTGCTGGGCGCGGGCCGCCTCGGGTACGGCGAACCGCCGGTACCGCTCGGTGTCGACCGCGACGCACAGCCGCACGGCCGGGCTCGACACCGGGCCCGCGCTCGGGCCGGACACCGGGTCGAGGGACACCGAGCCGGCGGCGGCGCGCGGGGCGGCGAGGCCGGGCGCGGTGGGGTGCGGCGCGGTGGGATGCGGCGCGGCGAGGCCGGGCGTGGTTGGGTGCGGCGCAGTGGGGTGGGGCGGAGCGCTGTCGAGCAGGGCGGCGACCTCGGGTGCGGCGGTTCCGGGGCGTGCGAGGCCGTCGGCGAGCCGAGGTGGCGGGGTGTCGGCCTGGGGGAGGGGGCAGGTGAAGCGGAGCGGCTGGTCGCCGGTGGTGTGCAGGCGGCCGGTGCGGACCAGGCCGGTCCGCGCCACCGAGCCGTGCACGCGGGCCAGGCCGGCGAGGGCCGGTGCGCGTGCCGGGCCGGTGGCCGGCGGCGGTTCCAGGTCGACTTCGAACCAGCCCTGGCGGGGTACCGGTGACCAGCCGAGCGGGTCGCCGACCAGCCAGCCGGGTGTGCCGTGCCGCGTGGTCCACACCCGGCTGTGCGGTGGCGCGCCCGCCGGGCCGACCCGCAGGTCGTGCAGCCGGGCGGGCCGGTCGTCGAACAGCACCACGACCGACAGGGCGCACAGGTCCGGCGTCCCGGCGGACAGCGCGTAGCCCAGCCGCAGCGTCACCAGACCCGAGATCGCCGGGTCGGCGCCGGCCGGCCGGCGCAGGACGGGCGGCGGCAGCGCCACCGCGCCGACCGGGCGGCCCGCCGACAGCAGCCGGACCTCGGTCGCCACGCCGGTCCTCACCGGACCGGCGGCAGGTCCGGTGCCAACCGCGTGCCGCCCATCAGGAACGCGCTCTGCGGCGCGATCAACAGCCTGCCCAACCGCCCGTGCCGGATGTCCGACCGGCTCGCGCACACCACGTCGGGCTGGTCGGCGGCCCGGCCGGCGCGGGCCAGCGCGCGGGCCACCCGCAGGCCCGCGCCGTCCCCGGTCACCAGGTCGTGGACCTCGAACCGGCGCAGTTGGCGGTACGGCTTGCCGGGCACCGGGGCGGGGCCCTCCACGACCGTGCGGACGTGGGAGAACCGGAGGTCGTGCGGGTTCTCGGCGAGCGGGCCGATGCCGACCTCCCCGGCCTCCTCGGCCAGCTCGCGGCGCAGGCAGTCCTCGGCGTGCTCCCGGTAGGCACCGGTGGCGAACCAGGCCAGGAAGCCGCGCACGGACCGGGCGGGCAGCACGCCGCGCAGGTCGGTGCGGGCGACCTCGACGTGCGGCGGGGTCAGCTCCTCGTCGAAGCCCAGCCGCTCCAGCAGGCCCGCCGCCGGCGGCAGGTACTTGACCACCCCGCCGGGCGGGCCGCACACGCCGGGTCGGGTGGGCGAGTGGAACAGCACGTAGCGGTCGTCGTCCCGGACCCTGAGCAGGGCGCTGAACGAGATCCGCACCGGCGTCCGGGGCATCCGCTGGGCCTCCCAGGCGGTGGGCGCTGTCGGCACCACGGTGGCAGAACGGCGGTGGTCGCGTCCAGCTCAGCGGACCGGGTCGACCATGTCGAGGCCCCAGGCGGGGCAGTGCGGCACGGGGCCGGCGGGGCCGAGGGCGTCGCGGCGGTGGCACAGCTCCTGCGGGCAGGCGTAGGCGGTGGCGGCGACGTCCTCGTCGGCGGGTGCCGGGAGGGTGCCGTCCCGGCCGACGAAGTCCTCCAGGTGGCCGCGCCGCTCGGCCAGCTCCGCCAGGAGCAGCCGGACGTCGGTGGCCGTGGCGCGGCCCGCCCGGACGTCGGCGACCAGGGACCGCCACCGGGCGGTCAGGCCGTGCCGGTCCGCTTCGCGCGCGTACCGGTCGAAGGCCGCGCAGAACCCGGTCCACACCCGCGCCTCGTCGCCCGGACCTCGTCGCACCACCGCTCCCCCGCCCTCGTGCAGCACCCGGAACGACGCCCCGGAGGACGCCCAGCGTGACCGCACCCGAGATTACCTTCGCAGACCTCGACCTCGACCCGCGCCGGCGGGCCGAGCTGCGCGCGGCGCTGCGTCGCATCCCGGACTCGGGGCCGGGCGGCTGGCCCGCCCCGGTGGACGAGGTCGAGGTGGCGCGGCTGCTGGGCGGCGGGCGCAGCGGCGCGACGGTGGTGCGGCTCGTCGTGCGGCGCGGCACGCACCAGGTCGCGCACGTCGCCAAGTTCGCCGCCCCCGAAGAGCTGCGCCGCGAGTGGCACGCCTACCACCGGCACGTCAAACCGGCCGCGAACGCGCTGTGCGCGCCGGTCCTGGCCGCGAGCCCCGAGGTGCTCGGGCACGGCGGGCCGGGCGCGGCGGTGATCGTCTACGACGACGTCGGCCAGTACGCGGGTCGCCCCGACGTCGAGCTGCGGACCCTCGGCGAGTTCATCCGGACGTCCACTGCGGACGACTCGGTCCGGGTGGTGGACCTGCTGTTCGACGGTGTGGCGCAGGTGCTGCACAACCGGCACCGCGTCATCCGCACCGCCCGCTCGGCGCGGGGGCGCAACGTCGAACTGGGCCCCGACCTGACCGTCCGCCCGGACCTCGGCGACCCGGCCGAGTCGCCGACACCGCACGACGAGGTGCTCCAGGCGACCTCCCCGCACCTGCGGCGCGGCGCCCCGGTCGTGCTGGCCGCCCTGCGCCGCCGACGCCCCGACGACCCGTCCCTGCTGCTGGGCGACGACATCACGGTCCGCGTGGCCGATGGGTCCACTGTGGACTGCCCGGACGACGGGGAGACCACCCTGCGCGGCACCATCACCGACACCCGGTGCGAACGGCACCGGGAACGGCTGGCGGGCCTGCTCGACGGGCTCGCCGTGGCGGACCCGTTCGCCGCGCTGCCGGCCGTGCTGACCGAATCCGCGACGGGCCGGGTCGTGTCCTTCGCGCACGGCGACCTCAACCCCCGCAACGTGGTCGTGGTCGGCGAGCAGCCGTTCGTGATCGACTACCAGCGGACCGCGCCCGACCGGCCGCAGCAGGAGGACCACTGCTGGCTGGAGGTCGGGCTGGTGCGCGACGTGCTGGAGCTGGACCGGGCGGACCTGGCGGCGCTGCAACGGGTGCTCGCGCTGGTCTCCTGCGCCGTCGACCGGGGCACGGGGCCGGCGGAGGCGGAGGCCGCCGGGCTCGGCCTGCTCGCCGACCGGCTGGCCGGGCCGTTCCGGGTGCTGTGGGCGATCCGCCGGCAGTCGCACCGCCGCCACCCCGCCGACGCGGGCGGCTCCTGGTGGCGGGCGTACGCGCACGAGCTGCTGATCGCCGCGCACCGGACCGTGAAGTGGGGGCCGGAGTTCCAGACGCCCGTCAAGCTGACCGCCGTGGCGGTCGTGGCGGGCGTGGTCACCGAGTGGGTCGACGGGGCGGACCCGTTCCGGCACTGGGACGACGCACTCGCGGTCGAGGCCGCGCGGGCGGCGTCCGCGCTGCTGCCGGCGCGGTCGGACCGCATGGTCGAGCTGTACGCCCGGCTGGTCTCCGGCCGTGCCGGCGTCGAGGACCTGGTCGCGGACTACCGCCGGGACCTGGTCGTGCGGTGCTGCGCGGCCACCGCCGCGCGGCTCGTCGCCGACACCGCCGAGGAGCACGCCGGCCACCTCGACCTGGAGCCGGTGCAGGACCGCCTGACCGAGCACGACGCGGTCGAACTGGTCGGCGAGGCCGGCATCGGCAAGTCCGCCGCCGCGCGGGAGCTGGTGCACCGGGAGGCGGCGGCGGTGTGCGACGGCGTGCCGCGCTGCCGGGTACCGCTGGCGCTCGAGCACGTCCCGGACGACCTGGTCGCCGAGGTGGCGGCGCTCGGGTTCGGCGCGGTGGCGCGGCAGGCGCTGGAGCTGGGCGCGGTGCGCGTCGTGCTCGACACCCCGGACCACGTGGCCGGGCCGGGCTGGGCGGCCGGCACGCGCCGCGCCCACCCCAGGGTGCCGGTGCTGCGCTGCGCGCGCCGGGCCGCTCTCGCCGACGCCGGGTTCGAGGTCGTCGCGCTGCACGGCCTGGGCACGGTCGCCGTGTGGCGGTTCCTGCACGACCGGCTCGGCGCGCTCGGCCACCACTCGGTGCGGGTGGACCACTTCGCCGCCGCCGCCGTGGAGGACCCGGCGTGGGTGCGGGCCGGGCTGCACCGCCCCGGGGTGCTGGCGAGCCTGGTCGGGCACGTGCGGGCGACCGGCGACCTGGACCGGGTGCCGCACCCGTGCGAACCGGTCGGCCTGCCGCCCGGCCCGGCCGCCCTCCGGTCCTGCGAGCTGGTCGCCGAACGCCTGCTGACCGGGGCGGCGACCAGCGACGAGCCCGATGACGACCTCATCGCCTCCGGTGTGCTGCGCCGCGCCGGCGACCGCGTCGAGTTCACCGACCCCGCGCACCACGCGTACTTCACCGCGCGGGTGATGCTGCGCGACCCCGAGCCGACCGCCGCGCGCCTGGCCCGCCGCGACCTGGTGCCGGCCGGCCTGGTCCTGGTCACCTTCCCCGACTTCGGCGGTGCGCGGGCGGCCGAGCTGGTCCGCCGGGTCGCGGAGCACGACGTCGTGGTCGCGGCGCGGCTGCTCGCCTCGGCCCGGTGCGACGGTCGGGCGCTCACCGCCGCGCTGCGCGCCCGCCTGCTCGACCCGGCCGCCGGGCCGCACGCGTGGGCCGAGGCCGCCGAGGCGCTGGCGGCGGCCGAGCAACCGGGGCTGCTCGCCGAGGTGGTCGCCGCGCAGGCCGCCGAACCGGCCCGCGTCGCCGCGCTGGCCGAGCTGGACGCCGTGCACCGCAGGCCGCACCCGCGCTCGGTGCACCGCGAGCTGACCGGGCACCTCACCGCCGCCGTGCACGCGGCGCTGCTCGACCGCCGCGCCGAGGAGCTGCGCACCACCGCCCTGCGGGCCGTCGCCCGCGCCCGCCTGCGCGGCTTCGAGCTGCTGATCCACCCGCTGGTGGACCCCGGGCAGCCGTGGCCGCTGGCCGACCGCGCCCACCGGGCGCTGCGGGCGCTGGGCACCGTCCTGCCCGACGAGCTGCGGGAGCGCCGCGCCGGGGCGGCCCGCGACCGGCTGGCCGAGGTCGAGCGGCGGCTCCCCCGGACCTGCCGGGTGCCCGACGCCCTGGCGCTGCTCGACGAGCGCGCCGAACTGGTCCGCGAGCTGGCACCGACCGCCCCGCCGGACTGGCTGTGGCGGCGGCGCTTCGACGTCGACCTGGACCACGTCGTCGCCGCCCTGCTCGCCGACCACCCCGCCGCCGAGGGCCCCGACGCGCTCGTCGCCGCCCTGCGCGGACCCGACCCGGCCGGGGCGAACCGGGCCGCGCACCACCTGCTGCGCCACCACCCCGTGCGGGCCGGCGGGTTCCTGCGCGAGGTCGGGCCCGACGAGCCGGCGCACCGGCTGCTGATCGCCGCCGGGATCGCCCGCGAACTCGGCCTGCCCCGCGACGCCGAACGCCTCGCGCTCGGCCTGCTGCCCGACGTCGGGGACCGCTGGGCACCGCTGGCCGCCCTGGTCGGCGCGGTGTGCGCGGCCGACCCCGTCGAGGGCACCCGGCTCGCCTGGACCTGCGCCGCGCGGCTGTCCGACCGGGACGCGCCGGGCCGGCTGCGGTGGCCGTGGAACACCGCCCTGGCCGCCACCCGCAGCCGCCCGGACGACCTGGAGGCCCTGCTGCGCCGGGGCGAGGTCGACCCCGTGGTCGAGGCGCTGGCCAGCTTCGGCTTCCACCGCGACGCCGGACCGGGGCCGGGCTGGGCGTTCGGCCGCCAGGCCGGGCGGGCGCTGCTGGCGCACCGGCCGGCGGCCGTCGGCGCGCGCGTGCGGTGGGTCCGGGCCCTGGCGACGGCCAACCCGGCGGGCGACCTGCGCGCGGTGGTCGCCGAGGTGCCCGCCCTCGACGGGCGGACCGTCGCGCGCGGCGGCGTGCACCGGCCCGCGACCGAGGACCTGCCGGCCGTCCTCGGGTTCCTCGCCCGGCACGGCGACGGCGACGTGCCGCCCGGTGCGGTCCACGACCTGCTGGCCCGCCGGCAGTGGCCGGGCGCGGAACGCGGGCGCCTGGTCGGCCTGGCCTACCTGGGCGACTGGCGGCCCCTCCTCGACGCCACCGCGCACGACCGCGCGCTGCTGGCCCCCGCACGCGCCGCGCTCCGGCTCTGGACCACCGGCCCGTGCGCGGACGGCACCGACCCCGAGGCGTGGCTCGCCCGGCAGCCCGCCGACCTGCGCCGCGCCCTGCTGCCCCGCACACCGGCCGACTGACGGTCGCGGCGACACCGCCGTCGCCCGACCGACCCGCCCCAGCGCGGCGGCACCGCCCCCGACCGACTCCGCCGCCCGGCACCCAACGCCCCTCGAAGACAGGCCGGGCATCCGCCCCGCGCACCGCTGCACCCGGCCCCGCTTGCCTGCCCGGCCGCGACCGGCAAGGGTGGGCGGGTGGGTGCTGCCGAAGAACGCGACGGCGTGTCGCTGACCAACCTCGACCAACCGCTGTTCGAGGGGGCCGACGCCACCAAGCGCGACCTGGTCGACTACCTCGACGCCGTGCGCGACCGGATCCTGCCCGGCCTGGCCGGGCGACCGCTGTCCGTGGTGCGCGTGCTGCGCGGCCAGGACGCCTTCATGCAGAAGAACGTCCCCAAGTACACACCGGACTTCGTGCGCACGGTCCCGGTGTGGGCGGACGCCTCGAAGCGGAGGATCAACTACGCGCTGTGCGACGACCGCCGCACCCTGCTGTGGTTCGCCAACCAGCGCGCCGTGGAGTACCACGTGCCGCTGCACCTCGCCGACGACCGCGAGCACCCCCGGTACCTCGTCCTCGACCTCGACCCGCCCGAGGGCGAGGCGTTCACCGCCGTCGTCGCCGCCGCGCGACTGGTCCGCCGGGCGCTCGACGACGCCGGGCTGCACGGCGCGGTGAAGACCAGCGGCGCCAAGGGGTTGCACGTCTTCGTGCCGGTCGTGGCGAGCGACGACGACGCAGCCGCCGCCACCCGCGCGCTGGCCGTCCGCGCGGAGCGGATCGACCCCGGCACCGCCACCACCGCCTACATCCGCGAGGAGCGCGGCGGCAAGGTCTTCCTCGACTCCACGCGCGCCTACGGGGCCACGGTCGTCGCCGCCTACAGCCCGCGCATCCGCCCCGGCACGCCGGTGTCGTTCCCGGTCTCCTGGGACGACCTGGACGACGTCACGCCCGCCGACTTCACCCTCCGCACGGCGCTCGACCTGCTCGGCGACCAGGACCCGTGGGCGGCCCGGCTGCCCGGACCGCAGTCCCTGCCCGAAGACCTGGTCGCCGAGGGCCGGGAGATCCCGGTGGCCCGGGTGGTCGCCATGCACGAGGGCAAGCGCCGCGCCCGCGCCCGCCGCGAGGAGGGCTCGGCCGGCTGACGCCCGAGGGCGCACCGGCCCGTCACGTCCAGGGCTTGTGGCGCTCCAACTCCTCGTGCACCAGGTGCAGGAACGCCCGGACCTCGGTCTCGCCGTAGGGCGGCTCGATGTCCGCCGTCACCGGGTCCGACTGCGCCAGCGCCTGCGCGATGGCCCGCGAGTACGCCTCGGGACCGTCCACGAAGTACTCGCGCACGAGCATGGCCTCCACCATGCTCGCCGCCACCTCCCGGGTCAGGCCGGGTGCCCGGAACAGCCCGTAGATCACCGAGTTCAGCTCGGCGCGGTGGTCGATCGTCATCGTGCTCCTTCGGGGGGAACCGCCCGGGGCCACCGGTCGCGGCGGCCGGGCGGAGGTCGGCGGGGTCGGGGGTCGGGGTCGGGGGTCAGGCGAACATCGGCCGGCCGCCCGGCCTCGGGCCCTGGAAGTCCCAGATCGGCGGGCGCACGCCGTTGCGCGAGAACTCGTGCGCCAGGTTCGACATGTGCTCCGGCCCCGGCTGGTAGTGGCCGCTCGCGGCGGTCGCGTAGTTGATCCGCCCGTTGGTCACCGACAGCTCGCCGGCCGCCGCCACCGGGTGGCCGCCCGCCAGCGACGAGTGGTGGAACTGGCCCGGCGCGTGGTGGTTGGAGGCGTAGATGTTGCCGCGCCCGTCCATCACGAAGATCGCCCGCTGCCCGCCCCACGCCGACCGGCCCGACTGCGTGTCGTACAGCGAGCCGTCCCGCGCCCGGCGCAGGCGGCCGTTGCCGTCGATGAACACCCGGTGCGCCTCGCGCTCCTGCGGCGACAGCCGGCGCACCGACCGGCCCGGGAACGGGTTCGCCGGGTGCCGGGGATCGGTCTCGTGGCGGTACTTGTCCAGCATCGGCTTCTGGCGGTGGTAGCGCGGCGTCGTGTGCGGGCGGGGCGTGGCGGGCCCGCCGCCGTGGTGCCCGCGCGGCGGAGCCCCGCCGCCCCGGGAGCGCGACGGACCGCGCAGCCATTGCAGGATCGGCCGGAACAGCCCGGGGTTCCCGCCACCGCCGCCCCTGCCGCGCCTAGCCATTGAGCACCGCGTTGATGGCGAGGTCCAGCGCCTGGTCCAGCAGCAGCTTGGTGATCTGCCGGAAGATCGGGATCTCCAGCAGCGACGCGCCGAACGTCACCACCGCCGTCGCGATCGCCTGCGCGATCTCGATCGCCAGCGCGACCAGTTGCGCGATCGCGGCGACCTTCAACGCGATCAGCGCCCCGGCGCACACGTACAGGCCCGCGCCCACCATGGCCGCCGCCGTCGCGCCGTCGTCCAGGTTCTGCTTCGGCGCGTCCCCGCCGTCCCAGAACGCCCGGAACTTCTCGACCGCGCCGGCCGAGTTCTGCGACCACACCGCCTCGGCGTGGCCGTGCGCCTCGCCCACCGAGCCGCTCAGCCGGTCGCCGAAGGCGATCCACTCGCCCGCCAGGTCGAAGATCTTGCCCTCGTCGCCCTCCGGCCAGGTGAAGCCGAGGGTGTTCAGCAGCCCCGCCAGCTCGGGCGGCAGCATCAAACCCGTGGTCACCCGCCCATCCCCCCGAGCAGGTCGGTGAACACGCCCTGGTTGGCGCGCTCCACCTCGGTGTACTCCGCGCCCATCTCGGAGAGCTGCCCGCCGGTCTCCGACAGCACGGCGGTGTTCTCGTCGAAGCACTCGAACGCGGCGCCGGAGACGGCGTCGTAGATCATCTGCATGGTCGAACCCAGGTCGTCACCGCCGAACGCGTCGCCGAACCCCGCCAACCGCCCGGTGAACGACGCGACCTCCTCGGCCAGGCGGTCCGCCGTGCCGGTGAGCTGCTCCCCGGACCGGCTGATCGTGTCACCGGTCAGTTCCACTTTCCCGGACACCCTGCCCCCTCTCCCGCGAGCTACGGCTCGCCGATGCTGCCCATGATCGACTTCAGCCTGCCGGTGTACCCGCGCAGGTGCTCCAAGCTCTGCGTGCGCAGCGCGTCCGCCTGCGCCGCCAACCGCGCGGGGTCGACGCCGCCGGCACCGGGCGGGCGCTGCTCGGCCCGCTTGGCGAGCCAGTCCCGCAGCGCCGCGTCGGCCGCCTGACGCGCCCGGTCGTTGAACTGGCGGGCGGTCATCCCGCCGACCGCCGCCGACAGCTCCGCCTTCGACACCGCGCCGTCGACGCCGACGGTGACCCACACGTCGCCGTCCTCGTCCGACCCGGTGCCGAGCACCTGGGCGCCCTGGAGACCGGCGAGCGAGTCCCGCGCGGTGCGCAACGCCGCCGCCGCGTCGGAGAACAGGGCGTCCACGCCGCCGGGCGACCCGTCGCCGTGCATCCCGGTGCGCGGCCCGACCTTCGCCACCACGTCGTCGAGCGCCGCCCCGAGCTGCCGGGTGAACCGGCTGCTCTGCTCGCCCAGCTCGGTGATCCGGTCCAGCAGGACCCCCAGGTCGGGCACCGGGTCGGCGGCCTGCGGCGCGGCGGCCCTGGCCGCGGCCAGGGCCGCGTTCACGGCGGTCACCAGGTGCGTGCCCAGCTCGGTGCCGGGGTACTCGCCCGGCGCCCGCGCGGCGACCACCGACGTGACCCGCCCGGCCGCGACGGTCACCGCGACCGACCCGTCCGCCGATTCCCCCCGGAACTCGCCGGGAACCTCGGGCACGACGCCCAGGTCCTCCCCGGCGTCATTTTCCGACGACCGCCGGAACTCGGCCAGCCGTTCTTCGGGGCTCGTCCCCCTGTCCACCGCGCGCACCTCCGACCACTTCCGCTTTCGGCGGAGCCTACAAGCCGGGTGCACGGCCCGTGGCCATTTCGCCACCGCCGGTCGAAATTCCCGTGACGGGCCGGAGAAACACCTCCCGACGTCGCCGGATAGCGAAACCCGTACACACCGGACAGATCTACCCCGGACACCGGGACAAAACCACGGACATCCCCGCCCGGCTGATCGGAGTCGTTTCCGGTAAGCGGGCGGTCGGTTTTCCCGAGGTGCCGGCCGCCGATTCCGCGGGTCCGCCGCACCGCCGGCGACCGTCGCCGTGGCCGCGCTCCCACGATCGCGCGCGGTTCCGCGCACCGCCGCCGCGCCCGACTGATTTTCGGTGATAACTGAAGGAATAGTATGCGAAAAGATGTCGCTTTTGGGCTGCAATGAGCTACGAACGTCGCTACCGCCGGGTTGCCGCAGCCCGCACGCTCGACAGCGGCTATCCCTACACCCCTGCGGAGGCAGCCATGTCCTTCAAGAGGACGATGCCGGCGGCGAGCGCCCTGCTCCTCGCCACGGCCCTGCTGAGCCCACCCGTGGCCACAGCGGCACCGAGCACCTTGGCCGTGCCGGACATCCCGCTCGCCAACGTCCAGGCGCACCTGAACAGCTTCCAGACCATCGCCAACAACAACGGCGGCAACCGGGCCCACGGCCGGCCCGGCTACCGCGCGTCGTTGGACTACGTCAAGGCGAAGCTCGACGCGGTGGGCTACACGACGTCGGTCCAGCAGTTCACGTCCAACGGCGCGACCGGTTACAACCTGATCGCCGACTGGCCGGGCGGCGACGCGAACAACGTGCTGATGCTCGGCGGCCACCTGGACAGCGTCAGCGCCGGCCCCGGCATCAACGACAACGGCACCGGGTCGGCGGGCATCCTGGAGGTCGCGCTGACCGTGGCGAAGGAGAACCTCAAGCCGCAGAAGCACCTGCGCTTCGGCTGGTGGGGCGCGGAGGAGCTGGGCCTGGTCGGCTCCACCTACTACGTGAACCAGCTCCCGGCCGCCGAGAAGTCGAAGATCAAGGCGTACCTGAACTTCGACATGACCGGCTCGCCCAACCCGGGCTACTTCGTCTACAGCGCGAGCGGCCAGCCCTCCGGGTCGCTGCAGCTCCAGCAGACGCTGGAAGCCGGGTTCAACGGTGTCGTGGCGACCGAGCTGACCTCGGTCGGCGGCCGGTCCGACCACGCGCAGTTCGCCCGCGCCGGCATCCCGGTCGGCGGCCTGTTCACCGGCGCGGAGACCACGAAGACGGCGGCGCAGGCGTCGAAGTGGGGCGGCCAGTCCGGCGTCGCGTTCGACCGCTGCTACCACCGGTCGTGCGACACGACCAGCAACATCGACACCACCGCGCTGGACCGGATGACCGACGTCATCGCGTACTCGCTGTGGACGCTGGCCGGCACCGGAACCCCGCCCGGCGGGCAGAAGTTCACCAACGACGAGGACCTGACCCTGCCCGACCAGGCGACCGTCGAGAGCTCGCTGACCGTGTCCGGCGTGTCCGGCAACGCCCCGTCGGCGCTGGTGCTCGGCGTGGACATCACCCACACCTACCGGGGCGACCTGGTGATCGACCTCGTCGCGCCGGACGGCACGGCGTTCCGGGTGAAGAACTCCAACAGCGACAGCGGCGACAACCTCGTGACGACCTACACGGTCAACGCGTCGGGCGAGGTGGCCAACGGCGTGTGGAAGCTGCGCATCCGCGACGCGGGCCCGCAGGACGTCGGCCGGCTCAACAGCTGGTCGCTCCAGTTCTGATCCGGGACCGGCGGCGGGCCGCCCGCCGCCGGTTCCGCTACCGCGCGGCGACGAACCGCGCCTCCGCAAAGAATTGTGAATCAATTCACGTCTGATTTGTCCGATTACCGGGGTCTCCCGCCCCGACATCATCCATGCGCAGATCACTCACCAGTGAGGGGAAGCGCGTGGAGAACGATCGGGACATCGGGTCGTGGCGGGAGTTGCGCACTCATGCGGGCACCGCAGTCGTATCGGCCGGTGGTGTGCTCGTCGGAGCGGTCACCATCTACGTGACCGCGAGCCTGCTGCCCACGGTGGTCGGCGATATCGGCGGTGGATTGCATCACGCGTGGAACACGACGGCGTTCCTCGTCGTCCAGGTGGTGGCCACGTTGCTCGTGGGCCGGGTGCTGGCCGGACGCGGTGAAGTCGGCGCGTACGTCATCGGGTTCGCGGTCTTCGCCGCAGGTTCGGTCCTGTGCGCGGTGAGCCCGGCGATGCCCGTGCTGCTGGTCGGCCGGGGCGTCCAGGGGGTGGGCGCGGGATTGTTGACGGGCCTGGGTTTCGCGGTGGTCCGTTCAGCGCTGCCGCCCCACCTGTGGACGCGCGGGAGCGCGGTGATCTCCGATGTTCGGTGTCGGCAACGTCGTGGGTCCGGCTCTGGGCAGGCTGTTCGCGCACGTCGGGTCGTGGCGGCCGGCGTTCGTCGTGCTGGCGGTGACCGCAGTCGTGATGGCGGCGTTCGTGCCCCGGGCGCTTCCGCGCGGGCCACGGGGCGGGCGCGCGGAGCCGGTGCCCTTCGCGTCGTTGGCGCTGGTCGTCGGGGGCGTGGGGGCGGTGAGCGTCGCCGGGGTCGTCCCGGAAGCACCGGCCGTCGCGGCTTTCGTCGCGCTGGGCCTCGCTTTCGTGGCCGCGTTCCTGGTGATGGAGAAGCGCGCGGCGGTGCGGGTCCTGCCGCGTTCGACGTACCGGTCCGGTTCGGCGTTGCGGTGGGTCTACCTGACCATCGCGCTGCTCGCGTCCGGTGTCGCCGTCGAGACGTTCCTGCCGTTGTTCAGCCGGGAACTGGGCGGGCTGCCGCCCCTGGTGGCGGCGTTCTCCGCCTCGGCGTTGTCGCTCGGCTGGTCGGCGGGCCAGGTCGTCAGCGCCTCCGCGCACCGGGAGCGGACCACCCGGCTGCTGCGCGTCGCGGGTCCGGCGGTCCTCTCCGCCGGGTTCGCCGTGCTCGCCCTGATGCAGCGCGAGGACGCCGCGCCGCTGGTCGCCCTCGCCTGGCTGCCCGTGCTCGTCGTCGCCGGCGCGGGGGATCGGCACCGCCATGCCGCACCTGTCGGTCGCCGCGATGTCCGGCACCCCCGACGCCGAGGAGGGTCGGCGGGCGGCTGCCGCGATCGCCACCGTGCTGACCACGGCGACCGCCTTCGGCGCGGCGGTCGCCGGCCTCCTGGTCAGCCCGGGCGCACCGTCCACGGTCGCGTCCGCGCGCTACCTGGTGGCCGGGTTCGCCGTCGTCTCCGCGTTCGGGGTCCTCACCGCACGGCGGGCCGACCAGCACGTGCGACGGCCGGCGGATTGCCCGTGACCGACGACGACCCAGACCCGCAAGCCCGACGCACGAGGAGTTCCCGTGTCCGACGACGCGAACGCGCCGCTGTTCCCGATGGCCCGCGCTGCGGGCTGCCCGCTCGACCCGGCACCCGACCTGACCCGGGCGGCCGGCGCAGCGCCGGTCTCCCGGGTGCGGTTGTGGGACGGCAGCACGCCGTGGCTGGTGACCCGCTACGAGGACGTCCGCGCGCTGCCGGCCGACCCGGGGGTCGGCGTCGACGCCACGCAGCCCGGCTTCCCGCACACCAACGCGGTGAGCAGGGCGCGGGACACGGTGATGAAGACGTTGATGCAGATGGACCCGCCGGAGCACACCGCCCAGCGACGGTTGCTGACCCCGGAGTTCACCGTGCGGAAGATGGAGGCCCTGCGGCCGTGGGTGCAACGGATCGTGGACGACTTCGTGGACGCGACGCTCGCCGGCCCCGAGCCGGTGGACCTGGTGGAGGCGGTCGCGCTGCCCGTGCCGTCGCAGGTGATCTGCGAACTGCTCGGCGTCCCCTACGCCGACCGGGACTTCTTCCGGCGAGTCGCCCGCACGCTCGTCATGGACCGGTCCGACCCCCGACAGGCCATGGCCGCCGGAGAGGAGTTGAACTCCTACCTGGAGGGGCTGGTGGTCGACGAGAGCACCGCACCCGGTGACGACCTGCTCAGCACGCTCGCCGTCGAGCAGTTCGCCACCGGCGCGATGACTTCACGGGAGATCGCCGTGCTGGGCCAACTCCTCGTGGTGGCCGGGCACGACACCACCGCCGCCATGATCACCCTGGGCACGGTTGCCCTGCTCTTGCACCCGGACCAGGCACCTCTGCCCGGGCGCTCCCCTGGCCCGGATGGAGTTGGAGGTCGTCTTCAGCACGCTCTACCGCCGCATACCGACCCTGAAGTTGGCGCTACCGCTGGACGAGTTGGCCTTCGACGAGAATGCGATCTTCTACACGGTGCGCGAACTGCCCGTCACGTGGTGACCCCGTGGTCGAGCGGGTCCACCGCCCGCTCGACCACCCCGCGTCCTACCGCTCGGACTCCGGCACGGAGTCGCCCATCCCGTCGCCCTGGACGGCCTCCGGGTCGGGCGTGGTCTCCCGCAGGTCCCGCGCGATGTCCTTCGCCTCGTCGATGAGCCGCTGGGTCCGCTCCAGGTCGGCCTGGTCGGGTTCGGTCATGGTTCGCACCTCCGCCACCGGGGTTGCCACCCGGCGGGCCGTCAAACCGGTCAGCGGTGCACGCCCTTGACCTCGTCGGACCACCACCGGGGCGGCGGGTGCACCCAGCGGGCCAGCACCAGCACCACGATCAGCCCTACCCCGCCCAGCCCGGTCAGCGGCCACCCCCAGGCCCGCCGGGTGCCCAGGGCCGCCGCGCACGCCGCCGCGTCCTGGGCCACCTCGGCCCCGCGCTCGCCGCGCGGGTCGTAGGTCACCGAGCCGCGCAGGCCGGTGACGGCGCTGCCGCACTCGACCGATCGGCCGGACGCGCTCTCCACCTCCACCGTCAGCAGCACCCCGCACCCGCCCACAAGCAGCGCCAGGGCGAACGCGATGGTGAGTGCCGTGTGCAGGAACGGGTTCACGGTGAACTTCTCGCCGCCGGTCACCCCTCTACGATCCCCGCCCCGGCCTCCGCTGTCACCACCCTGACCGCGTCAGTCTGGACTGGCACACCGACCTGACGTTCGTGGACCGGGTGCCCGCGATCAGATTCCTCGCGCAGTGCACCTGCCCCCGCAAGGCGATGACACGAGCGCAAGGGCGACGCCTCGCACTACTCGGCCTTGTGACCGGCCCGGGGGCTCAGCGGGCCGGCGCCAGGTCGGCGACCAGGCCGAGGTAGAAGTCCGCGATGCCCAGCAGACCCGGCACGTCGGCCGGGATCGTCCGGGCGCGGCTCCACCCCGACACCTTCGGGTGCTCGACCACGTGGGCGAGGGCGGCGCGCGCGGTGAAGTCGTCGCCCAGGCCGAGGGCCAGCACGGTCAGCGCGGTCGGCGCGTCGTCCACCAGCGCGTCGAACGCGGCGGTCCACTGGTCGGCGGTGTCGGTGGGCCAGCCGTCGGTGAGGAAGGCGACCACGACGTCGCCGACGACGTGCGCCGAGGCGGCGAGGTCGGCGACGTCCCGGTCGATCCGCTCGCGCAGCAGCGCGAACGCGGCGGCGTAGGAGGTCGCGCCCCGGGGGCTCAGCGCGGGCAGGTCCGCCTGCGCGGCGGGCGCGAGGTCCACCCGCGACCGGGCGTCGGTACCGAAGTCGATCACCCCGAACCGGAGCAGCCCCGCGTCCTCCAGGCGTTCCGAGATGCGGGCGAGGACGGCCGGGACGGCGGCGTTGACCGCGTCGATCTTCGCGCCCGCCATCGACACCGAGACGTCCACCACGAGGTAGAGCGGCAGCACCGGCGTGCGCGCCGGGGCGACCGAGCGCGCGGCGCGGAGCAGTTCCCGGGCGCGCTCGGCCACCATCGGCGCGTCCTGCGCGGCAACCAGTTCCAGCCTCCGGTGCGCGGCCAGCACCTCGCCGGGGTCGGGCGAGGACAGCCACTCGCCCAGCTTGCGCACGCCGGCCTCGCGCATCTCCGGGTAGGCGTGCTCCAGGCTCGCGCTCAGCGGGGCGGGCAGCGGCGCCGGCACCACGGCCGCGCCGAGCGGGTTGCGGGCCAGCACGATCTGGTCCTCGCCGTGGTAGAGCCAGCGCTGCGGGGTCTGCGCCGAGCCGTCGACCCGCCGGACCTGGTCGGCGGCGTACCGGAAGGCGTCCTCGACGGTCACGTACCCGGTGTTGTCGCGGTCCGCCGCCCCGGTGCGCAGGCCCTCGACCAGCGCCGCCGTGAACACCGACCCGCCGTGGCGGCCCAGGGCCTCGCCCTCGAAGGAGTACTCGGTGGCGCGCGACGCCGTGAGCACGGCCCGGCCGCGCCCGCCCGCGAGCCGGCGCTGCAGGTCCACCTCGGTCTCCGCTGCCTTCGCGCCCCGGTCGAACGCGCCGCTGAAGCAGCAGTCCAGCACGAGCACCTGGCGGCCCGCGCGGCAGTCGTCCAGGCGTTCGAGCAGCCACCGGGCCTCCACCGCCGTGGACGCCAAGGCGTCGCGGTCGGTGTCGGCGGCGGCGAAGTAGAGCCGGCCGCGCGCGTCGAGCAGGCCGTGGCACGACAGGTAGACGACCACCAGGTCGTCGAAGCCCCGCGCGGCCAGGAACCGGTCGGTGGCCCGCCGGACCTCGCCCTCCGCGCCGTCGGCCACCGCCGTGACCTCGAACCCGCCGATGGCGGGGTTGGCCAGCACCTCGGTCATGCCGGTGGCGTCGACGACGGGCGCGCGCAGCCTGGCGAGTCGCTCGTCGGCGTAGTCGCCGGTGGTCACCACCAGGGCGGCACGCGGGTCGGTCGGCTCCGGCGCCGGGTGACGCAACTGCACGCGGTCCCTCCCCCGGGGTGTTCGGGAAGGCGAGGGTAGCCGTGCGCGGCGTGCGGTGCGGCGGTGCGGGACCGACCGCCCGCCGGCGCTGCTCCGGGCGGGTGAACGCGCCGGCACCGGGTAACAGCGCGGTGGCGTGGCGGGATACCTCCGTCGGACCCTGCCGCGCCGGCGGCCCGGGACGGCGCGGAGGACGGGTGTGACCGGACCAGGGGGCGTGCGCTTGGCGGAGGAGTACGCGCCGACGTGGGTCGAGCGCGGGTTCTGGCTGTGGGTGGGGCTGGCGCTGGCGATCGTCCTCGCGCTGGCGATCATCGCGGTGCGGTTCGCCGTGCGGCTCGGGCGGCTCGACGTGCGGGACTTCACCGTCACGGTCACCAGCGACGGCAGGGCCGGCTCCCTGCTCGCGCCGGGCAGGCGCTCGCGGAGGTTCCGCTTCGTGGTCACCCGCATCGGCAGCGGGCTCATCGTCGCGCACGCGAGGGCCGGGCGGCCCGCGCACGAGATCTACCGCACGGAGCACGACGTGCGGCTGCGGCTCGCGGACGGCCGGACGATCTTGCTGGTACGCGGCCAGGACGTGCCGATGGGTGACGGGATGACCGTGCGCTACCACCGGGGCAGGCCGTTGCACCCCGTTCCCGCCGGACCGCTCCCGGCCCGGGGAGGCCGCGCGTGACCACGGGCCCCGACCACCTGGCGCTGGCGCGCGCCCTGCGCGCCGCGCGGACCCCGGCGGACGCGGCCAAGGCGCTGGCCGGCATCGAGGAGAGCGGACCGCCGCCGGACGCGGCCCGGCCGGCGCTGCGCGACGTGCTGCTGGACCCGGCGTTCGTCCGGCGCACCGAGGACGCGCCCGCGCCGATCGACGTGCTCGGCGACCAGTTGCCGGTCGTCTACTCCACGGTGGTGGCGCTGAGCCTCGGCGACGCGGTGCACGCCCTGCCGGACCACGTGCTGGGCGCGGTGCTGCACGAGACGACCTCCGCCGACCTGGTGCAGGAACTCGTCCGCCGGTTCCCGGCGGCGGGTCGGGCGGGGATCCTGCCGCCCATCGTCCGACCCGGTCTGGAACCGCAACCCGCCCCGCCGCTGTCCGTGGTCTTCCCGATGACCGCGCCGGGCGACGTGCCGACCTGGCGGGATCTGCTGACGAGCACGCGCGTGCTGGTGCTCGCCGGTCTCCTGCTGTTCCTGGCCGGGCTGGTCGTCGGCCTGCTCCAGCCCGGCCTGTAGGACCTCGCCCGGCTTCGTACGGGTGCGCGTGGTCGGGAGGGTCTCCCGGCCGGGGCGCAGGTCACCGTCACCCGCGCGAGTGGTCCGCCTGGTCGGGAGGGTGCCGGGGTGGTCTGCTGGACGCGAGCACCGAGCACGGGAGGCGGACGATGGCGATCCCCCACATCGGCAAGATCACCCAGCACGAGGGCGACGACCCCGACAACGCGGTCACGATCCCGGGCAGCTCGCTGAGCAGCGCGACCGACGTGCGGTGGGACGACTCCTCCGCGACCGCCACGGTCCGGGCGTCGATGTCCGGCGAGAACGAGGCGGAGATCGGCCACACCCCCGAGGAGTAGGACGACCACCGCCCCACCGGCGGAGTTCGCGGCGGGCCCTCGCCGTCCGGCACGCGGACTCGCGGCAGACCCTCGCCGTCCGACGGCGGGCTCTGGTGGTCCGGCGGCCTCCTGTGCGGGGCCGGCGGCGGACGGCGGCGTCTCGTAACGCAAGATTTTCCCATGAGCCGACCGTTCACCGCCGACGACCTCCGCCGCTGGGAGGCGCACGCCGTGCCGGCGTGGGTGTGCCGGGGCGTCCTGCTGGTCGGCTGGGGTTTCGCCTTCGGCTTCGCCATCTCCGCGCCCACCGCGTGCACGCCCACCGCCCCGTGCCTGCCCGACCCGTGGCTGTCCGTGGTCGCGGCGGCGCTGCTGGCCACGCCCGTCCTGCTGTGGCGGGAACCGGTGCTCGGCTGCGCGCTGGGTGCCCTGTTCGGGTTGGCCGAGGTGCTGTCGGACGCCGAGGAGGGCATCCGGCTCGCGTTCGGCCTGCACGGCCTGGCGTGCGCGCTGGTGGCGCTGTGGCTGGTGGAGGCCCGGCGGGCGCAGCACCGGGTCGTGGGGCGGATCAGCGCGCCCGTCCGGGTGCCGCGCGCGACGCCCGCCCGGTTCACCGGGCGCACCGCGGTCGCGGTGCTGATGCTGCTGGTGGGCGTGCTGGCCCTGGTGAAGTACCTGGTCGACTCGTCCGAACTGGCCGAGCACGCGTCCGCCGCGACGCGCGTCGGCGGCCGGGTGACGGCGGTCGGCGAGCACGACGTGACCGTGCGCCTGCCGTCGTCGCAGCGGACGTTCGACGTGCTGGCCACCGACGGGTACCCGATCGGCAGCGAGGTGCCGGTGCTGGTCGACGGCCAGTGGGCGGAACTGGTCGCCGAACCGCAGGACGTGACCTTCCCGCTGACCGTGATGACCGTGTCGCTGGGCATGGCGCTGTTCCTGCGGCTGCGCGACCTGGCCGGCCGGCGCGCGTGGCAACGGGTGTTCGCCGGCCCGGCACCGGGCGTGGAGGTGCTGGTGCGGGCCGACGTGCGCGGCCGGGCGGTGCTGCACACCGTGGACGGCCGGCCGTTCGCGTCGATGCCGGTGTCACAGCCGTTCGAGGACGCCCGGATGCTCGCGGCCGGCGACCTGAGCCACGGCGGCTGGCTGGTGCTGTCCGGCCCGGACGGGGTGCTGCTGCCCACCCGCCCGCTGCGCCCCCACCACCGCGAACCGCCACGTTTCGACGACCCGGGCGAGGAGATCCTGGGCGTGGCGCTGGAAGTCCCGCCCCTGCCCTACCCGGTGCCGCCGCACCGCAGGGACGTGGTGGCCGCGCGCTGGCTGTTCGCCGCAGCGCTGTTCCTGACCGTGGGCGCCACGACCGTGGACGGCCCCGTGGTGCTGACGGCGCTGTGGACGGCGGGGACGTGCGTGCTGGCCGGGTGGGTGCGCGGCCGGCCGTCGGCGGTGTTCCACCGGGACCACGCGTCGGTGCGGTCGTGGCTGCGGACCTACCGCGTGCCGTGGGCGGCGGTGACGTCGATCCGGCGCGACGGCGACCGGCTCGTGCTGGAACTGGAGTCGGGCACGCGGTTCACCCTCGCGTCCAGCCGGCGGCCGGTGGGCGAGCTGGGCGCGCTGGCCCGGCGGCTGCACGACCTGGCACCGGGCCACGACCAGGAGGTGACCTCGAGGTTCGGCGGCGCGCTGCCGGTCGTGCTGTGCTTCGCCGTCGCGGCAGGCGCGGTCCTCTGGCTCGCCTGACCACAGGGTGCGCCCGACCGGCACCGTTGCTCCGAGCCTCGCCCGCCCCGGCCCAGTGCCGGTTCCCATCCGGTCCGGCCACCGGTGGCCGCAGGCGATGGCGGCAGGCGGCGGGAGTCGGCGGCGGCGGGAGTCGGCGGCGGCGGGAGTCGGCGGCGGCGGGAGTCGGCGGCGGGCGGGAGTCGGCGGCGGGCGGCCGTGGCGGGAGTCGGTGGCGGGCGGGCGGCGGGAGTCGGTGGCGGTCGCTGGCAGCGGTCAGCGGTTGGCGCGGAACTAGGCTGACCGCCGTGGACCTCTTCACCGGACCTGACACCCCGGCCGCCCGTGCCGCCCACGACGTGTGCCACGAGCACTCGGAACCCTGGCTGCGCAACCACTCCCTGCGCGCCTACTCGTGGGCCGCCGCCCACGCCGCCGCGCACGGGATCGACCACGACGCCGAGCTGCTCTACGTCGCCGCGCTCCTGCACGACCTGGCGCTGACCCCGGCGTTCGACAGCCACCGGCTCCCGTTCGAAGAGGCCGGCGGCCGGCTGGCAAAGGTGTTCGCCACCGGCGCAGGCTGGGCGGCGACGCGCCGCGACCGGCTGGCCGAGGTGATCGTGCTGCACATGCGCGACGACGTCCCCGCCGACCAGGACCCGGAGAGCCACCTGCTCCAGGTCGCGGTCAGCGCCGACGTCTCCGGCCGCCGCCTGGACCAGTTCCCCGACACCTTCAAGACCGAACTCCTGCACCGCTTCCCACGCCTGGGCTTCGCACCCGCGTTCCTGGACCGCACCCGCGACCAAGCCGAGCGCAAACCCGACTGCGCCGCCGCCGACCTGTTCCGCGCCGGCTGGGAGTCCCGCGTGCTGAACAACCCCCTCGACCCACCCACGGCAACCCCCACGAGCTGACCCCCGCCCGCTACCCCCTCGCCTGCCGGCCCTCGCCGACTACACCCGGCTCCTCCCGACTACGCCCAGCCCTCGCACACCAGCCGTCCCGCAGCAGGCCGTCCACGCCACCACCGCTCACGTCAACCTCGACACCTCCGCCCACTTCGGGTCCGCACCTTCTGCGCCCGCGCGGTTTCCGGGCGGGGGTCACGGCCTCCTCGACGCCCGCTGGGCTTCGTCACGCTCCACTGGGCCGAACCCAGCCCCTTACCCCCTCCAGTCGGCGCAAGCCGTTGCCCCACCGTGCCCCGGGAGGCCGCAGCCGAGGCCGTGCTCGCGCCGCCGGCCGTGCCCGCTGTTCCGGCAGTCGCCGTGATCGTTCCGCTGTCCGGCGGACGCAGATTCCAGGTGACCGCCATTAGCGTCCGAGTCGCGCCGCCAACGTTCACCACATCGGAGCGACCATGCCCCACAAGCGACTCCTGGTACCACTGCTGCTGGCGACCGCCCTGCCGCTGGCCCTGGTGACACCCGCCGAAGCCGCCTCGACCCGCGTGACCACCACCGAACTCCCCGCCCTGCCCGGCGGCACCGCCCGCGTCGTCGCGCTCAACGACCGTGGCCAGGTCGTCGGCACGAACTCCGGCAGCACCGGCTCGCGCGCCGTGCTGTGGGACGGAGCCGGACCCGTCGACCTGGGCCGGGGCAACGCCACTGCGATCAACGCACGCGGTCAGGTGCTCGGACTGGAGTCCATGAGCGGTGGTGGGACCTACCAGCAGCACCCGAGGATCTGGCACGAGGGGACGACGACCAACCTGGCCCCGTCGGGATCGGGTTGGGTGAGCGCGTCCGCGATCAACGCGAACGGCGAAGTGCCGATGACGTACTCGCGTTCCCCGTACGGCTATCACCAGGAAGCAGCAGCCGTCTGGAAGGGCGACCGCCACGAGGGCCTGTCGGTGAGCGGCCCGCACCTGACCGTCCAGGTGATCAACGACCGGGGCCTGGTCGCGGGCACGCAACTGCCGATGTTCGGCGACGACAAGAACGCGTTCCGCTGCCAGGACGGCACGTGCACCCGCTTGCCCGGCGTGCCGGGCACGGGCCCCTACGCGGTGGTGGCGGCGAACGAGTCGGGGGTGGTCGTGGGCAACCGCGACAACCAACCGCTCCGCTGGCAGGCCGACACCGTGACGGTCCTGCCGGGAACGGGAGCCGTCGCGTCGTCACCGCAGGCGGTGAACGAGTGCGGCGACATCGTCGGGTGGACGCAGGACGCAGCCGGCGTCCGCAAGGCGACGGTGTGGCGGGCGGGGCGCCAGGTGGTGCTCAACGTCCCGGGGCCGGCGGAGGCGCTGGCGATCAACGACGCGGGCGACATCGTCGGCTTCAGTTCGGCGACGGGTCAACAGCGGGCGTTCCTGTGGCGCAACGGCCGGGTCACCGACCTCGGGACTTTGGGCGGCGCGTACAGCGTGCCGGTGGCGATCAACAACAAGGGGGTTGTCATCGGCCAGTCGACGGCGTCGGATGGCACCACCCGTGCGGTAAAGTGGACTACTCGCACTACCCGCCCGCACGCCAACGGGTGACAACTGCTCCATAGCGACTGAATTCTTCGGTCCGGCTACCTCTGCCATTCGGAACGAGCCGTTTTCGGCAGAGGTAGCCAGGTCGAGCGAATGATTCGGGGAGCGGGCACTAAGTCAAGATCATTTTCGTTGCCTGGAAAATGATGTCGCGCTCAGGCCGGACATGTACGTCGGAGGCCCGCCTCCGCCCCGCCGTCGCCGCACTGACCCATGGGACTGGTTGTCGCGGCGACGCACGGGACTGGTCGCCGCGTTGACGCACGGGTTTGCGTGCATCCCACGCGGAAACCGGCGGGACGCTGGCACGCGTGGCGCAACCGAGCCGGGTGGAGACGGCACGGCAGCAGGGCGGAGCGGGTACGGCGAAGCCAGGCGGAGCGGGCACGGGCGGAGCTGACGGGGCGGGCGGGACGGGGCGGAGCGGAGCGGGGCGGGGCGGGCACGGGCGGAGCTGACGGGGCGGGCGGGACGGGGCGGGCGTAGCGGGGCGGGCACGGGCGGAGCGGGGCAGGGTGGAGCGGGCGCGGCAGAGCGGGTGTTCGAGTCCCGAGCCTGAGCGGTCGTTTCGAACTCGGACCGCCCGGGGACTCGACAGGGCAGCCGGCTCACATGAGGACTACGCAGCCACGTCGTGCCAGGTCGTCCAGGAGGCGTGGAGCGGGGCTCACGTCGTTCCAGCGCAGGTCCAGTTTCTCCAGGGACGGCAGTTGGGCGATCCAGTCCGGTAGTGCCTCGATGCGGTTGGAGCGCACGTCGAGGTGGCGGAGTCGCGGTAGGCCGGCCAGGGACGGCGGGATCTCGGTCAGCGCGTTCTCGCGGAGGTCGAGGTGGCGGAGTCGGGCCAGGTCGGCGGTGGACTGCGGTAGGTGGCTGAGGGTGTTGCCGCGTAGCCAGAGTTCGCGGAGTTGGGCGAGGCGGCCGAGCGTGTCCGGCAGGTGGGTCAGGGTGTTGTGTTGCGCTCGTAGTTCGATCAGGGCGCGCATGTCGCCGATGGTGTCGGGGAGTTCGGCCAGGCGGTTTTCGCCGAGGTTCAGGTAGCGGAGTTGCGTCAGCTTTCCGAGTGATTTCGGCAGCACGGTCAGGTGATTGTCGTGCAGGTAGAGGAAGTCCGTCAGGGCCGGCAGGTCGCATAGTTCTTCGGGGACGTCCGAAAGTTCGTTGTGACCCAGGTCCAGGGTGCGGAGAGCGTGCAGCAGGCCGATTTTCGGGGAGATGTCCGTCAGGTTGTTGTCGGCCAGGATCAGGACTTCGAGGTCCGTCTGCCGCCAGAGCGTTTCCGGCAGCTTCCCCAGGTTGTGCTTCCACAGGTTCAGCGTTTGCGCCATGAGGGTTCTCCGGATCGCCTGGGTGCGTGGTGAGGACGGTTGGACAGCGAGGGGTGGAACTGGAGGGAGGCGGGGCGGCAGCGGCGTGGACGGGCGGCGGGTTGTCTAGCGAGCACAGGACGGGCGTTTTGCGTACAGGACTATGATGGTCTTGTGGACATCGATCACGCACCTCGCCTGTGGAAGTACATCCGACGCAACCTCGACGATCGGGGCCTGACGACCGGGGACCTGGCTCGGGCCACCGGTGTGCACCGGAGTCGGCTCACCGAGTGGCGGCAGGGGCGGTCGATGTCCGTGCCGACTGCACGGTCCATCGCGCGGCTGTTCGACACCAGCATCGTGGAGGTGCTCGTGGTCGCCGGGCTGCTGTTCGATGACGAGGTGCACCTCCAGCGGGCCCGGCCGGACTCCTCGTTGCTCACCGACGCCGAGCTGATGGCCGAGTTGAAACGGCGGCTCGACGGCACCCGGTCGGCGCTCGACCCGGTCACCGCGACGGAGGCCGACCTGACAGAGGCCGACCTGACAGGGGCCGACCTGACAGGGGCCGGACTGGAGGAGGCCGAGCTGACGGAGTCGGGTCTGGAGGAGGCCGGACTGGAGGCGGAACTCGACGCCGGGCTGACCGGAGGATGGCGCGACGAGATGGGCACCGGATCGGAGCGGGTTCGGTGAGCCGGGAGAAGTGTGCGCAGGTCAGAACGCCCGCAAAGGCACTGCCGCGTGGTCAGCCGGCGGTCATGTCCCTGTGGTTCTGGTTGCGGAGCAGGTCCTCTCGGGCGCGCGCCACCCGCGACCGGACGGTGCCGATCGGGCAGCCGCAGACCTCGGCCGCTTCGGCGTAGGACAGGCCCAGCACCTGCGTCAGCAGCAGGGCCTCCCGGCGGTCCGCCGGCAGTGCGGCCAGCAGCAGGCCGAGTTCGACCACGTCTTCGAAGCCCGCCGTCCGGTCTGCCGAGCGCTGCGCGTCCGACGCCTGCTGGAAGTCGGTCGACCAGGCGATCGCGGGACGTGCGCCGGCCGTCCGGATGTGGTCCACGACGGTGCGGCGGGCGATCGACAGCAGCCAGGTGCGGGCGGACGACCGGCCCTCGAACGACGGGAGGCTGCGCAGCGCGCGCAGGTAGACCTCTTGCGCCAGGTCGTCGGCACGGCCCGGGTCGGTCAGGTGGGCTACCAGTCGCCACACGTCGCGCTGGGTGGCGCGGACGAACCGCTCCAGCGCAACGCGGTCGCCGGCGCCGGCGGCCAGGGCCAGGCGGGTGACCTCGTCGTCGTCACCGCGTGAGATCGACACGGTGCCCAAGGTTAGTGCACCCCGCGCCGGGAACTTCCGCGCCTGCTTGCCCGACAATATGGGCGTGGACTGCGACACCTGCCGGGAGGCTCTGTCGGCGCGACTGGACGGCGAGGCCGAGCCCGCTCCGCCCGCCGACACCGACGCGCACCTGGACGGGTGCGCCGCGTGCCGCGCGTGGCAGGACGACGCCGCCGCGCTGACCCGGTCGCTGCGGCTGCGGCCGGCGGTGGCGACGCCCGACCTGGTGGACGCGGTGGTGGCTGCCGCGCCGCAGGTGGGGGCGACGCGCGGCTGGTACCCGCGCGCGGCGCTGGCGGGGGTGGCGGTCGCGCAGGTGACGTTGGGGCTGGGGCAACTGCTCGGGTCGGGGCCGGAAGGCGGTTCGACGGGGCACGGCATCCACGGCGCGAGCGGGAGCCACCTGTTCAACGAGAGCACGGCGTGGAACCTGGCGCTGGGCCTCGGGCTGCTGTGGGCGGCGCTCCGGCCGCGCGCCACGACCGGGATGCTGCCGGTGCTGGCGGGGTTCGTGGTGGTGCTCGGGGCGTTCTCGGCGCAGGACCTGGTGAACGGCGAGGCGACGGTCCAGCGGGTCACGTCGCACGCGGTGCTGGTGCTGGGGCTGGTGCTGCTGGTCGTGGTGCACCGGGGGCGGCGGGGCCCGGACGGTGGGCGGGTCGCGGAGCCGCTGCCCGACGCGCCGGACTCCAGCGCGGGCGCGGAGGACCGGGACCCGCCGGAGAGCGAGCCGCAGTCCCGGCCCCGGCTGCGCCCGGTGAGCCGCCGACGAGCGGCCTGAGGTCGGCCGCACGGGGGTGCCGCCGGACCACGCGTGGCACCGGACCGGGGTCCCGGGACGGGTCGGTGACCGGGTGGTCACCAGCCCTGTGCGGCTTTTCCGCCGTGCACCACCACCGCCCAGATCACCATGACGTTCAGCGCGATCACGATCGTGGACCACACCGGTTGGACGCCGACGAAGGCCAGTTGCGCCACCGCGTTCAGCGAGGCGAACACGATTGTCACGATCCGCGCCCACGCCGCGCCCGTCCACAGCACCGGCCCGGTCAGCAGCAGCACCACGCCGACGACCAGGTGCACCCAGCCCCAGCCGGTGAGGTCGAACACCAGCACGGCGTCCGCGCCGGCCACGTAGTACTGGTCGTGGAACAGCGCCACCAGCCCTTCGACCACGGTGAAGATGCCGATGACGATCAGCATGATGCCGGCGAACGTGATCCACCGCGCCCACGCGCCGCCGATCGGCGGGCGGCCGGAGCGCTCCGCCTCGTAGAACTCCTGGCTCATCGCGAATCCCTTCGCTCGTGGTCCGTGGCTCCCACCCTGCAGCGGGGCGCGGGCGCGGTCACCACCCGCGACGGGCGAGGCAGCGGGTTTCACCCGCGTCGGGCGCGGTGTGATCCGGCGTCACCCGCGCCGGGTCCGGCGGCAGTGCGGTGTCACCCGGTGCGGCCGGCGACCCGGGAATCCGTCGACGCTCGGGGGCTCGGGGGCCGGAACGCCGGCCGGTGGTCGGGGGTGGGCGGGGTGACGACGGTGGTCGCTTCGGTCAGAGCCCGTTGCACCGCGCGGAGTTCGGCCAAGACCCGGTCGCGCTGGGCGTGCAGGGCCGCGACCTGGTCGGCGGCGTTCGCGGCCAACGCCTCGGCGGCCTGTTCGCGTTCTGCCAGTCGCGCCAGGGACTCCGCGCGGCGCATCGACATCGCGGCGGTGAAGTCCGACTGGATCTGCTTGCGCTGGCGGTCGGCGCGCTCGTCGAGTTCACGCCGCCGGTGTTCCGCGGTCGACGTCACCGACACCAGGTGCGCTTCGGTTTTCTCCACGAGCTGCCGGTGCTCGCGTTCCATCGCGCGGCGGCGGGCGTCGAGTTCGCCCAGCAGCCACTGGTGCCGGCGGGCCAGCCGCGCCGCGCTCGCCGCCGCCTCGGCCCAGCCCTGCTCGGTCGCCGCTCGGGCCTGCGCGGTGATCTGGGCGGCTTCCTCGTGCGCCAGCTCCACGACCCGGCGCGCGAGGTCGCCGGCGGCGTCGACGGGCAGCGGGCGGCGGCACATCCGGTCCACGCGGGCGCGCAGGCGGCGGTTCTCGGCGCGGGCCGCCTCCAGGTGGCGGCGCAGCCGGTCGGCGTGCGCCAGGGCGGCGTCGCGGTCGACGGCGACGGTCCGCAGCTCGAACTCGGCGTCGCGCACGTAGTGGCGCACCTGGTCGCGGCGGTAGCCCCACAGGGCGGCGTCGAAGCCGATCGGCAGCGGGACCAGGTCTTCGTGGTGTCCGGTGTGGACGGTCATGGGCGGCCTCCTCGTCTCCGCGCCCCAGCGTCCCCGGCCGCGCGGAGCCCGGTCGTCACCCGCCGCAGGTGATCCGGGTGGGCCGGAACCGCCCGCGCCGGGCGAGGTCCGGATGCCGGGCGCGGGGCCATCGTGGTGGCACGCGACGACGAGGAGGCGTGCATGGCGACGTTGACCGTGTGGAAGTTCGACACTGCGGACGGGGCGCAGAAGGCGTTGTCGGTGCTGGATTCGCTGCGCAAGCGGCAGCTGATCCAGGTCGAGGACGCCGCCCGGGTCTCCTGGGAGGAGGGCGCGAAGCGCCCGAAGACCAAGGAGGTCGGCAAGCTCACCGGGGCGGGCGCGCTGGGCGGTGCGTTCTGGGGGCTGCTGTTCGGGCTGCTGTTCCTGGTGCCGCTGCTCGGTGCGGCGGTGGGCGCGGGGCTCGGCGCGCTCGCCGGGTCGTTGAGCAAGGCGGGCATCGACGACGACTTCATCCGGCAGGTGCGGGAGGTGGTCACGCCGGGCACGTCGGCGCTGTTCGTGCTGTCGCGGGACGCGGTGGTGGAGCGGGTGGCCGAGGAGTTCCGCGCCACCGGGGCGGAGCTGATCACCACCAACCTGTCCGCCGAGCAGGAGGAGCTGTTGCGGGAGGCGTTCGCCGACACGCCGGACCGGTGACCGGCCGGCGGCGCTTCCACCGGCGGTGATCGCGGCCCCACCTCTCACCACGGTCACCGCCCTGGTCCTGCTGCCTGCTCCCGCCGGGACCACCGGCGGGAGCAGGGGTCACCGGCGGGAGCAGGAGTCAGCGGCGGGAGCAGGAGTCAGCGGCGGGAGCAGGGGTCAGCGGCGGACGAGTTCGGCCACCCGGTCCAGCGGCAGGCCGGGTGAGCGGCGGCCGTCGCGGCCGGTCATGTCGCGGCCCGCCACCAGGGCGTTGAGCACCGCCTCCTCCGTCGCGTAGACCACCGCCGCGAAGAAGTCGTCCATCCGGCTCCACGGCACGTTGCGCACCTGGTCGTAGCCCAGCTCCCCCTCCGAGAACGCCGACGGGGTCATCGACCCGCCGTTGCCCGTGGAGAACGCCAGGAAGATGTCGCCGGAGAAGTGCGACCCGGTGGTGCCGGTGCGGGCCAGGCCGAGCGGCACCCGGCGGGCGAGGGCCGCGCACTGGCCCGGCAGCAGGGGCGCGTCCGTGGCGACCACGACGATCACCGACCCCGCGCCGGGCGGGGTCTTCCAGTCGCCGTCCTCGATCGGGTTGTCGTCGGTCAGCGCCTCCCCCACCGGCACGCCGGCCACCGTCAGCTCGCGCCGGCCGCCGAAGTTGGCCTGGAGGAACACGCCCACCGAGTAGGTGTCGCCCTCGTACCGGACCACGCGGGACGACGTGCCGTTGCCGCCCTTGAAGGCGTAGCAGTTCATGCCCGTCCCGCCGCCGAGCGAGCCCTCGGCCACCGGGCCGGGGCGGGCGTCCTCGATCGCGGCCACGGCGTGCTCCGGGCGCACGTGCGGGCCGTTGATGTCGTTGAGGTAGCCGTCCCAGGTCTCCGCGACGACCGGCAGCAACCACTGGGCGGTGACCTCGGGGTGCTCGCGGGCCGCCCAGTCGATCGCGCCCCGGTGGCACGGGCCGACCGCGTGCGTGTTGGTGATCAGCACCGGCATCCGCAGCTGGCCGGCTTCGCTGAGCATGGCGGTGCCGGTCATCTCGCCGTTGCCGTTGAGCGAGTACCAGCCCGCCGTGCACGGCACGTTGACGCCCGACCGGCCGCGCGGCAGGACGGCGGTCACGCCCGTGCGCACCGCGTCACCCTCGATCAGCGTGGTGTAGCCGACCTCCACGCCGGGCACGTCGGTGATCGCGTTGAGCGGCCCGGTGTCGCCGAGCAGCCGGATTCCGAGGTCGCGTGCGCGCATTCACGCCTCCAGTTCGCATCGGGTGGTGTCGGCCGCGTACGCGAGCAGGATCGCCTCGGCCTGGGGGACGGTGAACGTGGGCACGGCCTGCGTGATGTGCAGGCCCAGCCCGTCTTCCAGCGACACCAGGGCGCGGGCGATCGTCGTCGCGTCCCGGGTCAGGTCGAACACCCCGGTGGCCGCGCCGGCCTCCAGGACGGACGTGTAGAGGGCGACCTGCCGCTCGCACAGCCGGATGTGCTGGGCGGCGTAGGCGGGGTCCCGCCGGGCGTGCGCGCCCAGCTCGTAGATCAGCTTGCACAGCTCGTCGTCCTGGCCGGTCGGCAGGCCCGCGCGGATCGTCACGACGAGCCGGCGGCGCGGGTCGGGTTCGCGGCGGGCGGCGTGCTCGCGGTCCACGCAGAACCGCTCGATGGCCTCGCGCTGCACCTCGTAGAGCAGGTCGGCGAGGGTCGGGAAGTAGTAGAGCACCGACCCGGTCGACATGGCGGCCTGGTCGGCGACGTCGCGCAGGCGCAGGTCGAGCAGGCCCCGGTCGAGGAGGGCCTGGCGCGCGGCGGCGACCAGCTCGCCGCGCTTCTCGTGGGCCCGGCTGGGTCTCGGCATGGCGTCGATTCTTCGGGTGATCTTCGAAGAACGCAAGTACGGCTCGCAGAATCTCAACCTTTGTCACACGTGCTATTGACTCCGGCAGGTTCCGGTTCTTTGATGTCCAGTCAAAGAACCGGGACCGAGGAGACCGCCATGCCGGATCCATCGTCGTCACCCGCTCCACTCCCGACCGACCAGCGCTCGACACCGGCCCTGCGCCGGGGGCTGAAGGTGCTCGGGACGCTGCTGATCACCCTGTCCGCCATCTCGCCCGCGTCCTCGGTCTTCATCATCGCGCCGGGCGTGGTGGCGCAGGCCGGCAGCGGCGCGTTCTGGAGCTTCGCGCTCGCCGCCGTGGTGGGCGTGTTCATGGCGTTCGTCTACGCCGAACTCGCTTCCGCCTACCCGCTCAGCGGCGGCGAGTACGCGATCGTCGCCCGCACCCTGGGCAAGTTGCCCGGGTTCGTCACCCTGGGCCTGCTCATGGTCACCCAGCTGCTGATCATCGCGGTCATCGCGCTGGGCGTCGGCACCTACCTGGAGGTGCTGGTCCCCGGCCTGCCCGGTCCGCTCGTGGCCGCCGTGACCACGGCGGGCGCGACCGTGCTGGCCGTCTTCGACGTGAAGCTCAACGCGTGGATCACCGGCGTGTTCCTGGTGATCGAGATGGTGGCGCTGGTCGTGGTGAGCGCGCTGGGCCTGTTCGACCCGGCCCGGCCGCTGGGCGAGCTGCTCGCCAACCCGGTCGCCGCGTCCGACGGCGTGGTCGGGCCCGCCGCCGTCGGGCTGATCGCCGCTGCGGCGGCCGTGGCGATCTTCTCCTACAACGGGTACGGCTCGGCGGTCTACTTCGGCGAGGAGACGGCCAACGCCCACCGGGGCATCGCCCGCGCCATCCTGTGGGCGCTGGCGATCACCGTGGCGTCCGAGCTGATCCCGGTCACGGCCGTGCTGCTGGGCGCACCGTCGCTGGAGGAGCTGTTCGCGGCCGAGAACATGATGAGCTACTTCGTCACCGCGCAGGCCGGGTCCACGGTGAACACCGTCATCAGCCTCGCCGTCGCGCTGGCCATCCTCAACGCGGTGCTGGCGATCATCCTCATCACCTCCCGGATGGTGTTCAGCACCGGCCGCGACGCGGCCTGGCCGGGCAACATCAGCCGCAACCTGGCCGCCATCCACCCGCGCACCGGCACGCCGTGGATCGCCACCCTGGCCACCGGCGCGTTCGCCACGGCGCTGTGCTTCGTGGACAAGGACTTCCTGCTCGTCGTCACGGCCACCTCGATCGTGGCGGTGTACGCGGCGCTGTGCCTGGCGGTCCTCAACGGACGGCGCAACCGCAGCACGGCGCACGCGGCGTACCGGATGCCGCTGTTCCCGGTGGCACCCGTGCTGGCACTGCTGGCCCTGGCCTACGTGGTGTGGCAGAACGCCGCAGACCCGGTGATCGGGCGGCCGAGCCTGCTCATCACGGTGGGCATCGCCGTGGTGTCCGCGCTGTACTACCTGCTGGTGCTGCGCCGGCGCGGCGCGTGGGAGCTGCGAGGCCCCGAAGACGAGGGGTGACCGGGTCGCGGCTCCCCCGGGAGCCGCGAACACGGGAGCCGCGAACACCGAGCAACGCTCGACTTCGGTCCGAAGTGGACACCTGCGTCGGGGTTGGCGGACGAAGATCGGGAAGGTTGCGCAATCCGGTTCCACGCGCGCTTCCGGTCCGCGACACTGTGCTGGCCCGCGATCCGTCCACACCGGTCGCGGGTCACCCGTCGAGCGAGCCGCGTCCGCGCGGCGCAACCCCCCGGAGGCAGCACCAGTGGATCAGGCCGAACCCCGCGTCGTGCCCGGCACCGGACCCGCCAGGCCGGCGCCGCACCGCCCGGACGGGCACGTGCCGCGCGGCGGCCCGGCGCGCGAGGTCCGCTGGCCGGACGGGGTTTCCGACGTCGTCGTGGCGTTCATCGGGGTGCAGGGCGCGGATCGCGGCCAGGTCGCGGAGGCCGCCGCGCTGGTGCGCGCGCGGCTGACCGGCCCGCACGGGCCGACCACCGTCGAACGCAGCCGGACCGCCGCACCCGACGCGCCGGTCGAAGAGGTCGTGGCCTGCTACTGGACCGATCCGGCCGCGCACGCCGCCTGGTGGGCGTCGGTGGCCGACTGGTGGGCCGGGCTGCCGGTGGACGGGCCGGTCGGGCACTGGCACGAGACGGTCACCACCCCGGTCACCCGGATGGAGACGATGTACTCCAGCACCCAGGCGGCCGGGCCGTCCACGCTCGCGCCCGTGGGCGACACCGACCTGCACGACTACCCGCACGCGGCACGGGACCGGATCGAGGACGTCGACCTGGCCGGGGCCACCGCGCCGCTGCGCACCGACCTGCCGGTCGGCGGGTCGCCGCGCGGCCGGCGCGTGCGGCTGGCCGCGCCGTCACCCGCCGGGCTGTGCCTGATCCGCACCGCCCAGGACTGGGCACTGGCGCCGCAGGACCAGCTCACGGCCTACCGGGAGCAGGTCGAGCCGACCTACCGCGCCGCCGTGCGCCACCTGTCCACCGCGCCCGCCGAGGACGGCTGCCTGGCCATCCGGCTCGTCGAGGACTTGGGCGAGGACGGCGGCGAGGCGCCTTCGTCGGCGGTCTGCGCGTGGTGGCGCGGTCTGGCCGACCTGGAGCGGTGGGCGCACCACCACCCGACCCACCACGCCATCCTGGGCGCGTTCTGGACGGCCCTGGTCGAGCCGAACGGCCCGGAACTGCGCCTGCGGCTGTGGCACGAGGTGCGGGTCCTGGACGCCGGTGGGCTGACCGCCGAGTGGGTCAACTGCGCCCCCGGCACCGGCCTGCTGCCCGCCGGGGACGCGCTCGCGGGCTGACGCCCGGCCCCGGCGTCAGCGGGTCGCTCGGTCGGCGGCCGGGGAGGCGAGCAGCGCGGCGGCGTGCTCGCGGAACGCCGACGTGGCCGGGTGGGTCGGCGTGCGCGGCCACACCAGGTGCACGGCGACCGGGCCGGCGTCGGCGAGCGGCAGGTACCGGATGCCGGGGTGCGGGTGGCTGTGGCCGGTCGCCTCGGTGGTCACGCCCACCGCGTCGCCGGTGGCGATCGTGGTGACCCACTCGTCCGCGCCGGGCACCTCGACCGTGTCCGGGCGCAGCCCTTCCGGCCAGAGTTCCGCGCTGGTGGTGGCGGCCGTCGAGCACAGCGCCACCGGGCGGTCCGCGAGGTCCGCGAGGCGCACCTCGCCGCGCAGCGCCAACGGGTCGTGCTCGGGGACGGCGGCGATGCGCGGCTCGCGGTACAGCGTGCGCGCCAGCAGCGCGGGGTGGCTCGGCGCGGCGCGGGTGAACGCCACGTCGACCTCGCCCCGGTGCAGCGCGACCTCCGGGTCGTCGCAGCGGCGGACCCGCACGGCGGTGCCCGGGGCGCGGTCGCGCCAGCCGCGCAGCAGCGGCACGGTGTGCCGGCCCAGCGCCGCCCACCCGAACCCGACGCGCAGCGGGCGCGGGCCGGTGGACGCCTCGCCGAGCGCGTCGTCCACCTGGGTGAGGATGCGGTGGGCGTGCTCCCACAGCCGTTGCCCGGCCTCGGTCAGCGCGAGCCGCCGGGTGGTGCGCTCCACGAGCCGGGTGCCCAGCCGGTGCTCCAACTGCTCCAGGGTGCGCGACAGCGCGGGCTGGCTGATCCGCAGCGCGAGGGCGGCGCCGGTGATGGTGCCCTCGTCGCCGATCGCGGCCAGCGCGCGCAGGTGCCGCAGCTCCACGTTCATAACCGCTGAGCATAAATAGCGCGTGGGAAGCATTTCCCCCGCCCCGGGCACCGCGCTTACCGTCGCCGGTATGAAGATCCTGCTCATCGGGGCGTCGGGCACGCTCGGCACCGCCGTCCACCGGGCGCTCACCGCGCGCGGCCACGACGTCCTCACCGCCGGTCGCAGCTCGGGCGACCTGCGCGTCGACATCACCGACCCGGACGGGATCGCCGCGCTCTACGCGCGGGCCGGCCGGGTCGACGCGGTGGTGAGCGCGGCGGGCCCGGTGCCGTTCAAGCCCCTCGCCGACCTCACCCCCGACGACTTCCGCGCCGGGTTCGAGGGCAAGGTGCTCAGCCAGGTGGAACTGGTCCGCCAGGGCGTGTCGCGGATCGCCGAACGCGGGTCGTTCACGCTGGTCACCGGCGTGCTGGCGCGCGAGCCGATCGTCACCGGCAGCGCGGCGTCGCTGGTCAACGGGGCGCTGGAGTCGTTCGTGCGCGCCGCCGCGATCGAGATCGCGCCGCAGCGGGTCAACGCGGTCAGCCCGACCGTGTTCACCGAGGACCTCGACCGGTACGGCGACTACTTCCCCGGGATGCCGTCGGTCGACCTGGCCGACGTGGCGCTGGCCTACGTGCGGTCCGTCGAGGGCGCGCAGACCGGCCAGGTCTTCATCCCCTAGACCGGCGGCGAGCGGTGCCGGCGGCTGCACCGATCAGGAATCCTCGGCCACGTCGTCAGTTCCGGTAGCCCCTCGCCACCGGTGGAAGGATCGACGACCATGACCGACGCCAGACCGCCGGGCACCGACGGAGCCTCGCTCCTCGCGGTGGTCCGCTCGGGCGATGCGGCGCAGTTCGCGCTCATCACCGAGCGGCACCGGCGTGAGCTTCAGGTGCACTGCTACCGGATGCTCGCCAACTACGAGGACGCCCAGGACCTGACGCAGGAGACCTTCCTGCGGGCGTGGCACAAGCGGGAGTCCTTCAAGGGGTACGCCGCGCTGCGCACCTGGCTGTACCGGATCGCGACGAACACCTGCCTCGACTTCCTGGAGAAGCGCAACCGCCGCACGCCCGTGCCGTCCGAGCTGCCGGACGCCGGCTCCGAACTGCCGCACCTCCAGCCGTACCCCGACCGGGCGCTCCCCGAGGACCCGCAGGAAGCGGTGGTGGCGCGGGAGACGATCGAGTTGGCGTTCGTCGTCGCCGTCCAGCACCTACCGCCGCGACAGCGGGCGGTGTTCATCCTGCGCGACGTCCTCGGCTGGCCGGCGGCGCAGGCCGCCGACACCCTCGGACTGAGCGTCGCCTCGGTGACCAGCGCACTGCAACGGGCGCGCGGGACGGTGCGCGGACGGCTGCCCGACCGCCGCCTGGACTGGCGCAGCCCCGCCACCCACGAGCTGTCGAGCGAGGAGCGCGGCGTGGTGAGGTCCTACATCGACGCCCACGAGCGCAACGACCTCGACGGGCTGACGGCCCTGCTGCGCGACGACCTGCGCTTCGCCATGCTGCCCGGCCAGGGCACCGTGACCACGACGGCCCGGGACGCGGTGGACGGCTGGGTCTCCGGCGGGCTCTTCCAGCCCGGCCACGACGACTGGCGCGGTATCGCCACGACGGCCAACCGGATGCCCGCCGCCGCCCTGTACCTCCGCAGCCCCGACGGCCCGGGGCACCGGCTGTTCGCCGTCGCGGTCCTGCACGTCGCCGACGGGAAGATCGCCGAGCTGACCGGGTTCGGCACCGCCGGCCGGCCGTGGCCGGGCCTGCCCCCGGCGCTGTGATCACCGCCTGGTCCGGTACCGGGTCAGCAGCACGCCGCCGGGGAACGCCCGGGTCTCCACCAGGGCCAGGCTCACCCAGCTGTCGAGCGCCGTGAAGAACGGCGTGCCGCCACCGACCAGGACCGGCACGGTGACCAGCACGTACTCGTCGACCAGCCCGGCACGCACGGCCGCCCCGGCGAGCGTCGCACCGCCGATGTCCATCGGGCCGCCGTCCTCGGCCTTGAGCCGGGCGATCTCGGCGACCGCGTCGCCGGTGACCAGGCGGGTGTTCCCGTCGACCGCGTCGAGCGTGGACGAGAACACCACCTTCGGCATGTCCCGCCAGCGGCGGGCGTACTCGACCACCGCCGGTGCGGCACCGGGCTGCCGGTCGGCGGTCGGCCAGTGGGAGTTCATCGCCTCCCACAGCCCGCGCCCGTACAGCGCCAGGCCCGTCGCCGCCACGCGGTCGGACCACCACTGGAACAGCTCGTCGCTCGGCGACGCGTCCGGTCCCCCGCCGCCGCTCCAGCCGAGGTCGCCGCCGGGCGCGGCGACGTAGCCGTCCAGGGTCACGTTCATGCCGAAGGTCAGTTCCCGCATGGCGTCATGCCTCCCGTGAGTCGGTCTCACCCGGTGCAGACGGGCGCGGCGCGACGATCTCATCGGTGCCCGCTCGCGTGGGGACGACCCGCGACTACCGGACGCCGTCCAGGATGGACACCACCCGGCTCCCGGTGCGGGTGGTGCCCGCCGGGAGCGGGGTGCGGGCGGTCACCGTGCGGAACAGGTCGGGCGGCACCCGGCACTGGTCGGTCAGCGCCTGCTCGCCGATCCCCTCCGACGCCAGCAGCTCCACCGCGCGCGGCAGCAGCGACGGCTGCTCCATCACCGTCACCAGGCCGGGTTCGCTGCGCCGCCAGCCCCGGGCGGAGATGGTCGCCATGGCGTTGCGGTAGGAGACGTCACCCAGCCGGCCGAGCCAGCGCGCCCGGTACAGCAGCGCCTGGATGCTGACGCCCCACTGCTCCTTCAGCCGCGCCAGCGTCGGCCAGACCGCGCCGCCCATCGTCGCGGGCAGCAGGTCGCGCACCTGGTCGGCGGGCATCAGCAGCTCGGCGGCGAACCGGTGCGCCTGGTCCTCCACGCCCCGCCCGCCCGGTTCGGCGTCGGCGTGCATCACCAGGTGGCCCAGCTCGTGCGCCACGTCGAACCGCTGCCGGTAGTAGTCGCGCTTGACCGGGTTGAGCACCACCACGGGCCGCAGCCCGCCGTCGAACGAGTAGGCGTCCACCGACGCCGCGACCGGCGGGCTGAACACGACCAGCACGCCCCGGTTCTCCAGCAGCCGCACCAGGTGCCCGGCCGGCCCCGGTCCGACGCCCCACCGCTCGCGCACCAGCCGCGCGGCCCGCTCGGGGCCGTCGTCCGGGTCGTCCGCCGCGACCGGCAGGCACGGCACGTCCGGCGCGGGGAACTCGACGTGCCGCTCCAGGCCGGCCGCCACGTCCACCGCCACCTGCCCGTAGGCGAACGCCTGGTCGCGGGCGAGCTGGCTGGTCGAGCGCAGCGAGCGGAAGTGCGGGGTGGAGCTGACCGAGGCCACGTCGGCGGCGCGCACCGCGAAGAACCCGGGGTCCACGGCCAGGCTCAGCGCCAGGTGCGCGACGGTGGCGGCGGTGGGCCGCTTCGCGCCCGACTCCCACGCCGCCACCGCCGTGGGGCTCTTGCCCACCCGGCCGGCGAGGTCGCTCTTGCGCAGCCCGGCGAGCTTGCGGGCGAGCGTGAGCCGGGACCCGTCGAACACCGGGGCGACGTCCGCCGCAGGGGTGCGAGCGCTCACCGCTCACCGCTGGCGAGACCGTCCCGGCCGCGCAGGCGCACGGGGGCGTCGGGCGCGCTGCCGGTGCCCGGGTCGGCCGCCGGGCCGGTGGCGGGTGCCGGGGGCGCGGTGGTCCTGCGCGCGGCGGTCGGGCCGTCGAGCACGTCCACCCGCCACGCCCACGCCGGGCCGCCGCCCGCGTTGAGCCGGGCGCGGCCCAGGATCAGCTCCCGGCGGCGGCCGACCGGGTCGAGGCTGTGCGCGACGACGTAGGTGTCGAGGTCGAGGACCTGCGAGGTGAGCGAGAACAGGCCGCCGGCCTGCTCCTCCGCCGACTGCTCGAACAGCGACGGCTGGGCCGGGTGGGACTCCCGTTGCAGCGCGACCCGCTGCTTGGTGCTGCTGCGCCGGGCCCACGCCAGCTCGCCCAGCTTGCCGAACTCGCCCGCCGCGAGCAGGAACCGGCGGTGGCCGACCGCCCAGCCGGGGCTGTTGTTCAGGTTCGACCGGTGCACCACGCCGGGCGCGACCCGGGGCATGGTGTCGATGTCCTTGCCCGACAGGCGGGCGTACAGCTCGTCCAGGCCGGAGTCGGCGTCCGGCGCGGCGTAGCGCTCGCAGTGGAAGACGCGGTCCAGCCGGTTGCGGAACAGGGTGAAGCGGGTGTTGCCCAGCCAGGCCGCGTCGTGGCCGTCGGCCTCGGAGAAGTCCTCCAGCGCGCGCGTGGTCGCCGAGTGGTAGGCCCAGCGCAGGCCGTCCAGCACGCCGGTCGAGCCGAACTCCGCGAGGACTTCCTGCTGTTCCGTCATGCCGCGAACCTACCCCGGGAGCAGCAGATCGCGCGTGAAAATGAACCGGCGTGTCGGCTGACGCCCTATCGGGTGCACTCCCAGGCCACCGTCGCGTCGTAGGTGGTGCCGGTGGCGGAGATCTCGGCGCACTGCGCCTCCGGGTCGGTGAACCCGTCGCCCACCGCCTTGCTGCGGGCGTCGGCCCGCGCGTAGATCCAGGCGAACCCGAAGCTGCTGTCGCCCTCGCCCCGGAACTGCCTCGTGTACGGGGCGGCGACCGCGACAGCGCTGCCCGACACCAGCACCACGACCACCGCCGCCACCGACCACACCCGCGCGCGCAGACCCATGCCCCGACGTTACGAGCACCTGCGCGGCAGCACGACGGCCGACCGCCCACACCCGTTGCTCCGGTCGCCGTGGACGGTTCAGCGCCCGAGGTCGTCGGTCAGGGCGATGAACTCGTCGCCGTCCTGGAGCCACCACGTGCCGCCGTTGCGGTCGAGCAGCACGGCCTTGGCCAGCCCCCTGGGCTTGACCGGCTCGTGCGGCTCGCCCTCGGGCAGGGGCAGCAGGCGCTGGCGGCCCTTCCACTCGCCGGTCCGGAAGACCGGGGTGAGCAGCAGGTGGGTGCCGTCGGCGGTGAACCGGCCGCGCAGCCCGTGCTTGCCGGCCCGGCGCTTCCACCCGGACTGCTCGTGCGGGCGGCGGACGACCCGGCCGCCGTCCAGTTCGGCGCAGGTGAAGAAGTCCGCGCCGTAGCGGTGGGTGGAGCCCAGGTCCGAGCCTTCGGACACCACGTACGTCCGACCGCCCGCTTTCAGCGTCGCGGTCACCGACACGGCGCGGGGTTCGTCGTCTCCGGCCTGGTCGAGGCCGAAGCGGTCGGTCGGGAAGTCCGCCGGGTCCGGAGTCCACACCTCGTGCCACGCCGCCGCGCCGGTGGCCGGGTCGATCGCGAACCGCGCGGTGTGGCGGAGCTCCCGGACCAGCACGCCGTGGGCGAGCACGACGTGCCAGTCCGCCACGTCGCTCACCGCCGACCCGCCGTGCAGGCGCGGGGCGGGTGCCCGCGCCGTCAGCGCCTCGACGCCGGTCACCGGGATCTCGTGCCGCTCGCCGGGGCCCGGGTGCCGGTGGGCCCGCGCCGGTCCGGACAGCACGACGCAGCCGCCGGCGGGGTGCGCGAGCAGGGTCGGGCGGTGGTCGGGCCACCCGTCGTCCGGCACGGGGTCGAGCGGGTCGACGTGCCCGCCGCCGGGGCCGAACCAGGCCAGCGCCACGTCGAACGCGTCGCCGACCTGGCGTTCGCACAGCAGCACGAGGGAACCGTCGGCCAGTGCGGAGCGGTCGAGCACGAACAAGCCTTCGGCGCGGTGGCGTCGCATGGCCCGAGGATAGGGCGGCGGTCCGACGCACCCGGTTGCTTATAGTCGTATACGTCTATATGGTCTCGACGTGCCCTTGGACGCCACCCGCAACAGCCTGGTGCTGCCGCTGCTCGGCCTGCTGGTCGAACAGCCCGCGCACGCCTACGACCTCACGGCCCGCCTGCGCGAGCGCTACCACCACCTCACCGCCACCCGCAGCACCGTCACGACCCTGCTCAAGACGGTGGAGCGCGCCGGACTCGTCACCTCCCGCACCCCCGAGCAGGTCGGCAACCGGCCGCCGCGCACCACCTACGAGCTGACCGGCGCGGGCTTCGCCGACTTCCGCGCCAAAGTCGAGTCCGGGCTGGCCGACTCGCCCGCCGCGTCGGTGGACTTCACGCTGGCCGTCGCCTACGCGGCGATCCTGCCCGCCGACCGCGCCGCGACGATCCTGGAGGACCGCGCGACCCGGCTGGACGGCGAACTCGGTGCGCTGCACCAGGTCGAGGGCGTGCGCGAGGCGCACATGCTCGAAGTCGCCTACTGGCACGCGATCGTCACCACCGAGATCGACTGGACCCGGACCACCGCACGGCGGCTGCGCGCCGGCGGGATCGACTGGCCCCGCAGTCCGGAAAGGACGGACGCGTGAAGTTCGGCATCCACCCCGGTGGACGCGCCGGCACCACCTGCTCCCACCCGGCGGACCCGGCGGCGATCCGCGAGCTGGTCGACCGGCTCGCCGGCGGCCGGCCGTTCGTGGTGCGCGAGTACGTGCACCACTTCGGGCAGCCCCACCGGCCGGACCTCGCCGCGAGCCTGGGCGCGGGCCACGAACTGGACCACCTGACCATGCCCGACGAGTGGTACGCCGAGGCGGGGCGGGAACTCGACCTCGTCGTCAGCTACCTGCCGGCGGCACCCGACCTGGCGGGGTGGCTCGACTACCTCGACGCCGTGGTCGACCGCTACGGGCACCTCGTGAGGTTCCTCCAGGTCACGTTGGAACCCAACTTCCCCATCCCGCTCATCGACGGCAGCTCGCCCGGCGTCCTCGACGCGCTGGTGCACGGCCTCCCGCACGCCGCCCGCGCGGTGCGACGGCGGGGTCTGGACACGGAGGTGGGGTTCTCGGTCGCCGAACCGGCGGAGTGGCTGGGCGGCGACGACGCGTTCTGGGAGCACCTGAACTCGGTGCCCCGCAACGACTTCTCGGCGTACGTCGACTACGTGGGCCTCGGCCTGTACCCGGACGCCTTCTCCCCCGCCGCACCGCGCGGCACGCCGGGCGACGTCGAATCGCTCACCGAGCACGCGTTGCGGCACCTGAGGGAGCGTTCGCTGCCGCGCGCCCACATCACGCCGGACGTCCCGATCCACGTGGCGGAGAGCGGGAGCCCGAGCGGCGCACCACGCGACGAGGAGGCGCAGTGCCGGTCGCTCACCGACATGATCGGCGCGGTGCTGGGGTTGCGCGGGGAGCTGAACATCGCGCAGTACGAGCTGTTCGGCCTCCGCGACGCGGACAGCACCACCTCGGAGCCCGTGGGCTCGCTCGGCCTGGTCACCGACACCTACGAACCGAAACCCGCCTTCGACCTCTACCGCGACCTCGTCCAGGCGGCGGGGTCGTAGGCCGGCGCGCGTGGGCCCCGGCCCGCCGGGAGCAGCGGGCCGGGGCTGAGCCCGACCCGGGTCGGGCGGGGGCGGGCTCGGCTCGCGGCGGTCAGTTGGTGTCGAGGGCCACCGCGATGTCCGTGATCGCCAGGGGGAATTGGCCGAGACCGGCAGCCGCGCCGGTCAGCAGGTTGACGCTGTAGAGCGTCGCCGGCCCGCTGCCGCCGTTCGGCACCAGCGTGGCGAATGCGGACATCGCGACCGTCTTCCCGCCGCTCAGGTCGCTGAAGATGTCCAGGCCCGCGTTGGGCCCCGCATCGACGCCGAGCGCGCCGGTCGGGGCGAGGGTGCCGTTGTTCGCGGGCGACTGGACCACGACCTGGTCCGTGGTGGTGTTGATGTCGAACAGGGTGGTCGCCGTGTCGGCGTTGAGGTCGTTGTTGGTGTAGGCCACCGCGCTCACGCCCGGCGTCGGCGCGGGCGCGGGCGGCGTGCTCAGCGGCTGGTCCACGACCGTGGTGCCCGCCGTCGGGCCGTCGTCGATGTTGTGGCGGAGGTTCTGGCCGGTGTTCGAGACCACCCGCAGGCGGTTCGCGGCCGGGTTGAAGTCGACGCCGAAGAAGCCGCCGTCGAGGGCGACGCCGAGCTGGGAGACCTTCTTCACCACGACGTCCGGGATGGAGATCGTGTAGATGCCGCCGGCGTTGCCGACGCCGTACAGGGTGTTGTTCTGCACCCGGAAGTCCAGGCCGATCAGCGAGACGTCGCCGCTGAGGCCGCTCACCGCCCGCACCCAGTCCAGCTCCTGCGGCTTGTTGGTGCCGAACTGGGCCATCAGCTTGCCGTCCGAGGTGATCCCGAACGCCCGCAGGCCGTAGCTCTTCGCCGCGCTCTCCCCGGCGAGCCCGACCACGAGCGACGCCACGACCCCCGCGATCGCGGACGCCGCGACGATCCCTCTTCGAATTCGCGTGCTCACGTGTCCTCTTCCCCTCTTCGTGCCGCACCGCGCGGAACTGGCGCCGGTGTGGCGGGAGCCCGGTCCCGGCGGACCGGTCGCTGCCGGGGACGACCTTCGCAGCCGACGACCCGGCCGGCGCGGTTTCCCCGGTTGCCCCTCGCCGAGAGGAAACCGGGAAACCACCGCCGACCGGGCCGGGGCCGACGCGGACCGGCGCCCGACGCGGGCGGGCCCGGGCGGCGTTGGGCCGGACGGCCGGGGAACGGCCGCCGTCGGCCGCCTTCTGGTGCACCCGCGCGGGCAGTAGCCTGCGGGCGGGGCAGGACTTCGGGCGCGCGAGGCTTCCCGCCACCGACCCTGGGGAGGGGGACGGCAGGACATGCCGCGCCGAATCGGACCCGTCATCGCGCCACGGGCGGGTGCGCGCCTGCGGGAGCTGCGCCGTGAGCGCGGGATCTCGTTGGCCGCGTTGTCCCGGCTGAGCTTTTACAGCAAGGGCTACCTGAGCAAGGTGGAGAACGGCGAGAAGCCGTGCACCGCCGGGATAGCGCGCTCGTGCGACCGGCTGCTGGACACCGGCGGCGAACTGCAAAGCCTGGTGCAGCACCAGGAACGTGATTCGCTGCCGGAGCGGTCGGCGGTCGAGCCCGCGTCCGGGTTCGTGATACCGGCCGAGCTGCCGCACGACGTCGTCGGGTTCAGCGGCCGGCAGGCCGAGCTGGCGAGCCTGCACGCCCTGCCGCCGCCCGGCGGCGGTGTCGCGGTGTCGGTGGTCGGGGGCGCGGCCGGGATCGGGAAGACCGCGCTCGTCGTGCACTGGGCGCACCAGGTGCGCGGCCGGTTCCCGGACGGTCAGCTCTTCCTCGACCTGCGCGGCTTCGACCCGCACCGGCCGCCGCTCGCGCCCGCCGACGCGCTCGCGCAGCTCCTGCGCAGCCTCGGCCTGGAACCGCAGGACATCCCCACCGACCAGCACGAGCAGGCCCGCAAGTACCGGTCGCTGCTGGCCGACCGGGCGGTGCTGGTGGTGCTGGACGACGCCGCCTCCCCCGAGCAGGTGCGCCCGCTGCTGCCCGGCGGGCGGCGCTGCTTCACCGTCGTCACCAGCCGCAACCGCCTGGTGGGGCTGATCGCGCACGACGGCGCGCACCCGGTCGCGCTGGACGCGCTCACCCCGGACGAGGCGCGCGGTGTGCTGGCCGGGGCGCTGGGCGAGCGGCGGGTCGCCGAGGAGCCGGCGGCGGCCCGGCTGCTGGCCCGGCTGTGCGGCGGGCTGCCGCTCGCGCTGCGGATGGCGGCGGCGCAGCTCGCGCTGGGGCCGCACCGCCGGATCGCCGACCTGGTGGCCGAGCTGTCCGGCGCGGACCGGCTGGCCGCGCTCGCGGGCGGCGAGGAGTCGGCGGGGCCGGGTGCCGCGTTCGCGCTGTCCTACCGGGCGCTGCCGCTCGACACGCGCCGGCTGTTCCGCCTGCTGGGGCTCGCGCCCGGCCCCGACTTCACCGCCGAGGCCGCCGCCGCGCTCGCCGACGTGCCCGGGGCCGACGCGGCGGGCAGCCTCGACGCGCTGGCCGCCGCGCACCTCGTGGAGACCACCGGGCCCGGCCGGTTCCGGTTCCACGACCTGGTCCGCGACTTCGCCCGGGAGCGCTGCGAGCTGGAGGACGACCGCGCGGAGCGGGACGCGGCCGTGCGGCGGCTGCTGGTCCGCTACCTCTACACCGCGCGCGCCGCGTCCGGCCCGCCCTGGTACCTGGAGCTGCCGCACGGCGAGGTGTGCCCGGTCGGCGAACCCGCCGCGTTCCCGGACGACGCGGACGCGCTGGCGTGGCTGGAGCGCGAGCGGGCCAACCTGGCCGCCGCCCAGGACCACGCCGCGCGGCACGGCCCGCGCGAGCTGTCCTGGCACCTGGCCGACGCGCTGGTCCGCTACTCGTGGATGCGGCTGCCGCGCGGGTCGTGGCACTCGTCGGCGCACCTGGTGCTGGACGCGGCGGTGGCCGGGGGCGACCTGCGCGGCCAGGCGCTGGTGCACTGCCGGCTGGGCACCGCGCTGTGGGACGCCGGGCAGGCGGAGCAGGCCGTCGAGCACTACCGCCGGGCGCTGGCGGTGAGCACCCGCATCGGCTGGTCGACGGGGCGGGCGTGGGCGAACGCGGGCCTGGGCGTCGTCGGCTGGGCCTCGGGGCGGCTCGGGTCCGCGCTGGAGCACGACACCGCCGCGCTGGAGCTGTTCCGCGCGACCGGCGACCGGGAGGCGGAGGCGTTCATCCTCGGCATGGTGGGGCGGGTGCACCGCGACCTGGGCCGGCTGCGGGACGCGTCGGACCACCTCGAGCTGTCGCTGCGGCTCAACCCGCGCACGGGGTGGCGGCGGGAGACGCTGAGCCTGCCGCGCCAGGTGCTCGCGCTGGTGCGCTGGGAGCTGGGCCGGCCGGACGCGGGCCTGGCGGTGCTGGAGGACGTGCTCGCCGACCCGTCCGGCCCGCGCGACGGGCAGGCGATCGCGCTGGACGCGGTGGCGCGGATCAAGACCGACCTGGGCCGTCCCGCCGAGGCCCTGGAAGACGGCGAACGCGCCCGCCGGCTGCTGCGCGACACCCGGCGGCACGCCACCCGCGCCGGGATCATGACCACCCTGGCCACCGCGCACCGCGAACTGGGCGACTTCCGCCGGGCCACCGCCGCGCACCGCCGGGCGCTGGGCCTGGCCGACGAGGCGGGGCACCGCCGGGCGCAGGCCGAGGGCCACCTCGGCCTGGCCACGACCCGCCGGCTGACCGGGCGGCCCGAGGACGGCCGGGCGCACGCGCTGCACGCCCTGCGCCTGGCGCGGCTCAGCTCGCTGCGGGTCGTGGAGGGCCAGGCGCTGACCGAACTGGCCCACCTGCACGCGGCGCTGGGCGACCACCCGACCGCGCTGGCCCACGCCCGCACCGCCCTGGCACTGCACCGCACCACCGGCCACCGACCGGGCGAGACCCGCGCCCTGGCCGCGCTCGACGAGAGCCGCCGCGCACTCGGCGACGTCCTCACCCCCGACCCGTCGGGAACGTGATGCCGAAGCCCCGGCCGGGCCGGGGGCGCGTCAGGGGCGTGACGCGGCGGGGTCGGCGGCGGTGGCCACCAGGTCTGCCGGGGCGGACAGGCGCCACGCCTCGAACACCAGCTCGGCCAGCTCGTCGGCGTCCACCCCGGCGAGCTGGACCACGACCCAGCCGAAGCCGCCGGCCGTGAACTGCTCCTCGAACACGTCCGGGCGCTCGGCGACCAGCGCCCGCTGCTCGGACAGCGTCTGCTTGAGCCCCACGGTCGCCGTGCGCGGCCAGTAGTAGCCGAACCTCTTGCCGCGCACGGCGAACGAGCTGTACTGCCCGCCCTCCGCGCGCTCGACCTCGGCGAGCGCGCCGACGAGGTCGAAGAACACTGCACTGCCGACCGCCACTGGAATCCCCCGGAAAGTTCCGCTGCGCAGAGTATATGTACGCATGTGCGGCGGTGGTCCCGTCGCATACGCTGCCGCCATGATCAGGGCGCGCAACTGGCTTCCGCTCGTGGTGGGGCTCGCGGTGGTGTCGAGCGGGTGCAGCGTGCAACTGGTCGGCACGCCCGTCGCGGCCCCGGTGACCGTGACGACGACCAAGGACAAGAAGGCCGAGGCGACGGCGGTCGGGCTGCTCGGCGACCTGCCGACGCTCGACCCGTGCAGCCTGCTCGGGGTCGCCGACCTGAAGAACTTCGGCAAGGTCGAGCCCGGGACGGTCGAGTCGCTGGACTACTGCCTGTACCACGTCACCACCCCGGCCGGGGCGAAGCTGGACGTCATGGTCGGCAGCCTCGACCAGCTCGCCTCCGAGGGCGAGGCGCGCGGCGACGTCCGCAACCACAAGGGCGGCCTGCGGATCGCCTACGAGGACGGCGACGCCACCCAGTGCGGTCGCCGGCTGGTGTTCTCCGACCTGGTCACCCTGAGCATCACCGTCGGCAACTACGGCGAGGCCAAGACCACGACGAGCGAGCTGTGCAACCCGGCCGACGCGGCGGCGACCGCCACCGCCGACCGGGTGCTGGACAAGGACGTCGAGCACCGCACCTTCCGGGCGCGGTCGATCGGCAAGCTCGACCCCTGCACCGTCGTGGGCAAGCAGGTGCTGGCCGGCGTGCCCGGGATCGGCCAGGCGAAGGTGCACCCCTACCCGGCGGGCCACCAGTGCCGGTGGAGCCCGGACGGCACGATCACCGCGCCGAGGGTGCGGGTCGCGTTCAGCATGGGCGTCCCGGCGAAGGCCGACGGCCCGCTCCGGACGTCCGAGGACATCGCCGGCCGGGCCACCACCATCAGCCGGACCAGCGCGACGTCCATCGCGCTCTGCACGGCCGAGACGACCCACATGGCGGTGGACGACGGCCTGAGCGAGCTGGCGTACGTCTCGGTCAGCATGGCGCAGGGCAGCCAGATCGACGCCGCGTGCACCTCGGCAAAGGTGATCGCCAACGAGGTCTGGCGCCAACTGCCCCGGTGATCCTCCGCACGAACCGGAGGTCGGGTGTCCCCCGAAGGGGAACCTCGGTCACGGAGCGAAGTCCCGCGCCGGCATTCGATGCCCGGACCGAGGGATGTGGCGCGCCATTCGGGCAGTCGCCCTTGCCCGGCGGATCGGGACAGCGCAATGGTGGCCCATGGGATTCGCCGCACTGGACATCTTGCGTGAGGGTCTGCCGGACAATTCCGGACCACGGCGGAAGGTCGTCGTGGTCGGGGCCGGAATAGCGGGGTTGACCACCGCCCTGCTGCTCAAGGAAGCCGGTCACGAGGTGACCGTGCTGGAGGGCCAGAACCGGTTGGGCGGGCGCATCCTGACCCACCGGGGTTTCGCCGGCGACATGTACGGCGAGTTCGGCGCGATGCGGTTCCCGGAACAGCACCCGCTGGTCCAGCACCTCATCAAGGACCGGTTCGGCCTGGCCACCCGGCCGTTCCCGATGTACGACGAGGACACCTTCATCTACCTGCAGGGCAAGGGGGTGCGGCGCGCGGACTTCCGAGCCGACTCGTTCTCCTTCGACCTGAGCGCCGAGGAGGCCGCGCGCCCGCCGCACGAACTGCTCCGGCACACCGTGCAGCCCCTGGTGGACATCATGGAGAACGAGGAGCCGGAGAAAGCGTGGCACCGGCTGCTCACCGACTACGACCGGTACACCCTGCTCGGTTACCTGAAGGAACGCGGTCTCGGTGACGGCGCGCTGTCGATGCTCGGCCCGCTGTTCAACCTCGAAGGCCGGTACCACTTCTCGTTGGTCGAGTGGTTCTCGCATTACTACGAGGACGTTTTCGGGCACCTGGTGTACATCGAGCAGGGCGCGGATTCGCTGCCGCGCGCGTTCGAGCCGCACCTGATGGACGACATCCGGCTGGGCGCGCAGGTGCACGCGATCGACCAGGACGACTCGGGCGTCCGGGTGCACTTCCGCGCGGGCCGGCGGTCACAGGTGGTGACGGCGGACGAGTGCGTCGTGACGGTGCCGTTCGCGAGCCTGCGGCACATGGAGATCGGCGGCCTGGACCCGGACAAGTGGTACGCCATCCGCAACACCTACTACGGGCGGGCGCACAAGCTGTTCATGCAGTTCTCCGAGCGCTGGTGGGAGACCGCGTACGGCATCACGCACGGCCTGACGGTCACCGACCTGGCGATCCGCAACATCGTCTACCCGCCCGCCGGGCAGGACACCCGCTACAAGCGGGGCGTGATGATCGCGTCGTACTGCTGGGAGCAGGACTCGATGCCCTACACGCCGCTGGCCGGGGAGGAGAGCGTCGCGCAGGCGCTGGAGGACCTGGTCAAGATCCACCCGGAGGCGCGGGACACGTTCGAGTTCGGCGTCTACAAGGACTGGGCGCTGGACTGGTTCGCGTGCGGCATCGGCCCCCTGTTCCGGGCGTTCGAGATGAGCGAGGGCTTCTACGACGACGTGATCCGGCCGGTCGGCCGGGTGTGGTTCGCCAACGACGCCTGCGACCGCCGGCACCGCCGCTGGGTGGAGGGTGCGCTCAAGGCCGCGATCAAGAACGCCTACGCCATCCACGAGGGCATCCGCGACGAGATGCCGTGGAAGGACTGACCGGCGCGCTGCCGCGGCAGGACCGATCGGGCGGGCGGCCGGGCGCGGCGATCGTTTCGCCGGGGCCCCGGCCGGCTACCCTGCCCGCACGTGGAGGAGGCGGCGTGGTCACTACGGCGGTCAAGCGGCAGGGCAGGCAGTGGTGGGCGCTGGCGGGGTTCGTCGCGGCCGTGGTCGTGGTGGCCCTCGTCGGGTCGCTGGCCGTGACGGGCACGCAGGACCGCTACGGCAGCCTGGTGAAACCGCCGTGGGCCCCGCCCGCCTGGCTGTTCGGTCCGGTGTGGTCGGTGCTGTACCTCATGATCGCGGTCAGCGGGTGGCTGGTGTGGCGGCGCGTCGGCTTCTCCCTGCCGATGTGGGTGTTCGCGGCGCAACTGGTGCTCAACGCGCTGTGGACGCCGCTGTTCTTCGGCATGGGCAGCTTCGAGCTGGCGTGCGCCGACATCGTCGCCCTGCTGGTGCTGATCACGGTGAACATCGGGCTGTTCCGCCGGGTCTCGGGCGCGGCGGCGCTGCTGCTCGTGCCCTACTGGGCGTGGGTCGCCTTCGCCACGGCGCTGACGTTCACGCTGTGGCGGAGCAACCCGTAGCGCCTCGCGCCGGGTCTGCGGCCTCCTCCGGTCCGGCGTCGGCGACCAGTCCGAGGGCGGTCCGGATCTCGACGTGGCGGGTCAGGAAGGCGCGCTCGTCGAGGCGTTTGCGGCGCAGCCAGCCGGTGACCTCGGCGTTGCACTTGCCGGCGTTGCACGAGCCGCAGGCCGGCACGACGTTGTCGGCGGTGTAGCGGCCTCCCCGGGAGATCGCCAGCACGCAGTCCCGCTGCAACGGCCGGTCCGTCGCCCCGCAGTACGCGCACCCGCCCCACGCCCCTCGCAGGGCGGCCCACTGCTCGTCGGTGAGGTCGTGCTCGACACCGTCCATGCGGCGCTTGCGCTTGCGGGCGGCACGGGCCCGTCGACTGCGGTTGACCGCCATCCGCCCAGCGTACGCACCACCCGGTGCGACCGGCGTGCGACGCTCCGACACCATCGCGTGCCCCGCTCCCGGTGTGCGGGCAGGGGGTGCGGGGAATCCCGCCCGCATGGACGAGGACGGACTGCCCCCGCGCGCGCCGCCGCGCAGCGCGTTGACGCTGAGGCTGTGGCTCGCGGGCTTCGGCATCCTGCTCAACGGCGGGGCGGCCGTGCTGCTGGCCCGTGCCGGGTACGCGTTCCTGGCCGTGGTGCTGGCCCTGCTCGCGCTCGGGCTCGTGGTGGACCTGGCCTGGGTCGCCCACCGCAAGCGGCGCGGCGACCTCGGCTGACCGAAGGGTGTGAATCGGGCAAAACGGGTAAAGGAGGCCATGAGCAGAGGTCGAGTGGCGGTGTTCGCGCCGTCTCCCCAGTTGACGGTCACGGTCGAGGCGTTGGACGGCGGACCGGACATCCACGTGCACGCGGGCGGTCAGGGCGTGTGGCAGTCCCGGATGATCGAGTCGCTCGGCGTTGAAGTCGTGCTGTGCGCGGCGCTCGGCGGCGAGACCGGGCACGTGCTGCGCCACCTCATCGGCGTCGACCTCAAGGTCCGCGACGTCGCCGCGCGCAACGGCGCGTACGTGCACGACCGCCGCGACGGCGTGCGCGACCCGCTGGTGGTCATGCCGGCCGACGCGCTGTCCCGGCACGAGCTGGACGACCTGTACGAGATGACGCTGGTCGAGGGGTTGAACGCGGGCGTGGCCGTGCTCAGCGGCCCGGCGGCGGACGACGAGCCGGTGCCGGACTCGGTCTACGAGCGGCTCGCCGCCGACCTCGGCGGCGAGGGCTGCCGGGTCGTGGTGGACCTGTCCGGCGGTCGGCTGGCCGCCGCGCTCAAGGGCGGCCCGCACGTGGTGAAGGTCAGCCACGAGGAGCTGGTCGCCGACGGGCTGGCCGAGTCCGACGCGCTGCCCGACCTGGCGCGCGCGTGCCGGCGGATCGCCGAGTGCGGTGCCAACGCGGTCGTGGTGTCCCGGGCGGCGGAGGACACGCTGGCGATGGTGGGCGACGGGTTCGTGCTCGTCGAATCACCGAAGCTGTCCACCGTGGACACCCGGGGTGGCGGTGACTCGATGACCGCCGGGCTGGCCGCCGGGCTCGCGCAGGGGCTGTCCGTCGAGGACGCGCTCAAGCTCGGCGCGGCGGCGGGCGCGGTGAACGTCACGCGGCACGGGCTCGGGTCCGGCAGCGGGGAGGTGGTGCGCGAGATGGTGCAGCGGGTTCGGCTCAAGCGCTGGGAGGAAGACGAGTGAGGGTGCTCATCACCAACGACGACGGCATCGGGTCGCCGGGGCTGGTCGCGCTGGCCCGAGGCGCGCGCGACCACGGGTGGGCGACCGTGGTCGCCGCGCCCGCGCGGGAGTCCAGCGGCACCGGCGCGGGCCTGACCGCCGCCGAGGACGAGCGGCGGGTGGGCGTGCAGCGGCGCGAGCTGCCCGGCCTGCCCGACGTGCCGGGGTTCGCGGTCGCCGCGCACCCGGCGTTCATCACGCTGGTGGCGGCGCAGGGCGCGTTCGGCGACCCGCCCGACATCGTGCTCTCCGGGGTCAACCGGGGCGCGAACGTCGGGCGCGCGGTGCTGCACTCCGGCACCGTCGGCGCGGCGCTGACCGCGTCCCTCAACGGCGCGCGGTCGATGGCGGTGTCGCTCGACGTCGGCCTGGAGCCGGGCGAGGAGCACTGGGCCACCGCCGTCGCGGTGGCGACCGGCCTGTTCGACCGGCTCGCCGCGCTGCCGGCGGGCGCGACGCTCAACCTCAACGTGCCCAACCGGCTCGACGCCGCCGCGCCGCGCCGGGCGTCGCTGGCCGAGTTCGGCGTGGTCCGCAGCCGGGTCAAGCAGACCGACGACGGCTCGATCACGCTCACGTCGATCGTCGTGGGAGGCGACCTGCCGGCGGGCAGCGACGCGGCGCTGCTGGCCGACGGCCACCCGACCGTGACGCCGTTGCGCGCGGTGACCGAGGACGTCGACCTGGCGCTGTAGCCCGCGCGGCGTCGGGCGCGCGGACGGCTCCGTGCGCCCGACGCGTCGCCGTTCCGTGGCGGGGCGCGCGCGAGTCGCGGTTCACGGGCGGGGTGGTGCGGGTACTTTGGCCAGGTGAGCGAGCCGGAGTCATCCGATCAGCGGCGTTTGGCGCGCAACTTCAACGAGCTGTTGCAGGAACTGCGCGTCGCCCAGGCCGGCGTGCAGATCCTGTTCGGGTTCCTGCTCTCGATCGCGTTCACCGAGGCTTACGACCGCTCCGAGACCTACGTGCGCATCACGCACGTGGTCACCGTGCTCTTCGCGGCCGGCGCGGTGGCGCTGCTGACCGCCCCCGCCGCCTGGCACCGCATCCTGTTCCGGCGCGGGCGGCGGGAAGACCTGATCGAGGTGGCGAACCGGTTCGCGCTCGGCGGGCTGGGCTGCCTGGCCGTGGCGATGACCGGCACCATCCTGCTGCTGGCGGAGGTCGTGGTCGGCGGGTGGGCGATGTGGGTGCTGGGCGGGTTCGCCGCCGTGCTGTTCAGCAGCCTGTGGTTCCTGCTCCCGTGGCGCCAGCGCGACAAGGACTCCATCGTCGCGGACGAGGACGACGAGGACGACGACAACGCCGTCGGCCGGAGCTGACCTGCGCGCCGTGGCCGGACCTCAGGCCGCCCGGGACGACACGAGCAGGTGGAAGACGTTCGCCGTCTCCTCCGCGATCTGCTCGACCGCGTACCGGGCGTGCACCCGCTCGACGGACGCCATGCCGAACGCCTGGCGCAGGCCGTTCGTGGTCAGCACGGTGCGCAGCGCGCGGGCCAGGGCGGCGATGTCGCGCGGTGGCACCAGGCGGCCGGTCACCCCGTCCACGACCGTCTCCGGCAGCACGCCCACGGCGGTCGCCACCACTGGCACCCCGCAGGCCATCGCCTTGAGCGCCGCCGACGGGTCCGCACCGAACCGGGCCGGGCAGACGGCGGCGTCGGCCGACCGCAGCAGGTCGGGCAGCGCGGTGCCACCGTCGAACCGCACGCGGTCGCCGACCCCGCACACGTCCGCGTGCGCCGCCAGCCGCCGCGCGCAAGGCCCGTCCGGGGACGCGGAGAGGACCAGTTCGGTGCCGGGCAGCGAGCGCAGCGAGGTCACCACGTCCTGGAACCCGCGCTCCGGCAGGGGGTCGCCGACCGCGACCAGGCGGGAGCACCCGCTCCGGGGCGCGGCCCGGCCGCCGGGGTGGTAGGCGGACGTGTCCACGGCGGTCGGGACCACCGAGATCTTCGACCGCCGCACGCCCATCCCGAGCAGGGCCGCCCGCTGGTCGTCACCCACCGCGAGCACGTGCGCCGCCGCGCGCCCCAGCAGCCGTTCCACCTTGCTGCGCTCGGCGTCGCCGTCGCGCCTGCCGACCTCGACGCCGCCGAACGACTGGACCAGCGGGACGCCGGACTCGCGCGAGGCGAACAGCGCGACCACCCCGGCCGCCGCGCCCCGGGCGTGCACCAGGTCCGGCGGGTCGGTCCGCCAGCGCAGGACCAGGCCCGCGACGGTCTCCCCCACGTCCGCGCCCACCGGGTCGAAGGCGATGTCGTGGCCCAGGCGGGCGAGCCCGGTCTCGACCGGGTCCCGGACGTCGCCGACGACGGAGATCTTCACGCGTCCTCCCGGTGCGGAGCACATCACGAGTTCCGGCCCGCAGGCGCGGGCCGGCGGAGCGTGGTCCCGGGGAGGCCCCGCGTCCACTGTGGACGGCTGGGGCGGATCGCCCGGCCGGACTCCCCGCGACCCCGACGCCACCGGGAGGTTTGGCCGGCAGCCGGGGGCTCAAACCACCTGACCGGAGGAATTGCCCGCCGATTCGGCGACCGGTGCCGCCGGGCCGTCGACGCCCCTCGACCCGGGCCCGCCGCCGGCCGCGCGCGGCACGGCTGCGCCTGGGTCCGCCGGAGCGCCCGCCGCCGGGCGCGGCGCGGACGTCGAGGAGCGGACCACCACGGGCGCGCCCGTTGCAGGACCTGGTTGGCGACGTCGCCCGGGTGGGCCGGCACCGCCGTGACGCCGGCCGCCGCGAACCCGTCGGGGATGTCGTCCAGCCGCCGGGCGATCCCCTCTTGGGTGCGGTGCTCGTGGCGCGACGCGGTGGTGGACAGGTCCAGCGCCGCCACCGCCGCGTCGTAGCCCCCGGGTGATCCCGCCGCTGGTCGGCGACCGCCCGATGACCAGCGCGGTGTCGCGGTGCCCCAGCCCGGCAAGGTGCCGCACGGCCTGGACCGCGCCGGCGGCTCGCCGGGTGTGGGCAACAGGCCGTCCACCCGCGCTTCGAGCAGCCGCTGCACCCAGGACCGGTCGTCGTCCGGGTGGTGGTCGGACGCCGCGAGCACGAGCTCGACGTCCCGGGTCGAGCCGGGCAGCACCGCGCCGCCGTGCACCGGGCTGACGTCGCCGCGCTCCTCCAGCTCCGTGAGGTCGCGGCGGCTGGTGATCGCTCGTGTCCATCCGCGCCCCCTGGTCGGACGATCACACGATCGCCGGGGCAACGGATCCTGAACCCGGACTCCGCCCGGCCCGTCGCGCGCCGCAGCGGTGCGCACCGCACCACGCTCCCGTCCCGGCGAACCGGCAGGTCGGCGACCGTCCGAAGTGGATCACCCCGCCGCCGTGGCCGGAGAGCGCCCCGGGCTCAGCGGATCACGAAACCGCCGTTGACGCCGATGGTCTGGCCGGTCACGTAGGTGCCGTCCGGCCCGACCAGGAAGGCCACCGCCGAGGAGATCTCGGCGGGCAGCCCGAACCGGCCCAGCGGGGTCTGCCGCTCCAGGTCCTTGCGCACCACGGGGGCCATCACGTCGCCCAGCGGCGTGTCGATGTATCCGGGGGCGATGCAGTTGACCCGGATGCCGCGCGGGGCCACGTCCCGGGCCACCGCCTTGGTCAACCCCTCGATGCCCGCCTTCGCGGCCGAGTAGTGCGGGATGTGCGCGCAGCCCGTCATGCCGCAGATCGAGGACACGTTCACGATCACGCCGCCGTGCTGCATGTGGCGCAGCGCGGCGCGGGTGCCGTAGAACGTGCCGTCCAAGTGGACGCCCAGCATCCGGTGCCACGCCTCGTCGCTGATGTCCACCGTGGCGTCCAGCATCGTCGTCGGCTCGCCGGACTCGGCCTCGGTCAGCCGCGCCGCGAGCCGGCCGAACGCCTCGTCGGCCTCCCGGCCACCCCGGATGCCCGCGTTGTTGACCAGGATGTCCAGCCGCCCGTAGGTCTCCACGACGGTCCGCACCGCCTCGTCGACCTGCGCCGACTCGGCCACGTCGGCCACCACGGCCATGCCCTGCCGCAGCAGGCCGGCGGTCAGCTCCGCACCCGACGAGTCGACGTCGAGCGCGGCCACCCGCGCGCCCTCGGCGTCGAGCCTGCGGGCGATCGCCTCGCCGATCCCCGAACCGGCGCCGGTCACCAGCGCCACCTTGCCCTCGATGCTGCCCATGGCCGCAGACGCTAGTCAGCGCGTGCCGGGTCGCTGTGGCCCCGACCACAGTCGGTGCGCTGGTGGTCAACGGGTGTTCGCCATCGGGCAAGCGTTCGTTTGGCCACCGCCGCACTCTGGGGGCCGTACAGGGCGGACGGAGGCGGCATGACCGAGGTTGACCGACGTGTCACGACAACCCGGGAGGGGAACTCGATCGTCGGGTTCGGCAGGCAGGTGCTGCGGGCGGAGTCCAGCAGCGTGCTGATCGCGACGATCCTGCTGGTGCTGCTGATCGGGGTGCTGCGCCCCAACTTCCTCACCATCGGGCAGTTGCGGGACGTGCTCAACAACTCCGTGTACGTGGCGCTGCTCGCCGCGGGCATGGCGTTCCTGTTGGCGATGCGGGAGATCGACCTGTCCGTGGGTGCGATGTTCGGCCTCTCGCTGATCACCTCGGCGCTGCTGATGAGGGACGGGTTCGACCCCTGGCTCGCGTGCGGGGCGGGCATCGTGCTCGGCGCGGTGCTCGGCCTGGCGAACGCGTTGGTGGTGCAGCACATCGCCATCCCGGCGTTCGTCGCCACGCTGGCGACGATGCAGCTCTACCGGGGGCTCGCGGTCGCGCTCGGCGACGGCCAGCAGGTCACCGGGCTGCCGCTGGAGCACTCGTTCTTCACCGTGCTCGGCGGCGACTGGCTGGGTCTCCCGGTCAGCGTGTGGATCCTGATCGCGGTCACGGCGGGGCTGACCGTGGTGCTGCGGTGGACGCCGTTCGGCTACCGCGTGCGGTCCATCGGGTCCAACCCGGACGCCGCCGCGTTCTCCGGCATCTCCATCCCGCGCACGCGGATGTACGTGCTGGTCCTGGTCGGCGCGATCGGCGGCCTCGCCGGCGTGCTGGGCCTGGCCTTCTTCACGTCCGGTGATCCGAACATCGGCACCGGGTTCGAGCTCCAGGCGATCGCGGCGGCGGTCATCGGCGGCACACCGCTGCGCGGCGGCGTCGCCACCGTGGTGGGCGCGGTGTTCGGCGCGATCCTGCTGGGCGTGGTGTCCAGCGGGCTCGTCTACTTCAGCATCCCCGCGAACTGGAGCTCCTTCGCCACCGGTCTGGTCGTCCTGCTGGCCGTCGGGGTGGACAGCGCGCTGCGCAGCCGACAACGGGCGCGCGAATCAATGCTCGGCCTGTGAAACCCCGCGTAGGAAAGAGGTCCTGATGCGTCCCCATCGGTACGTGGCGGCGTTCGCCGTCGCCGCCCTGCTGGCCGGCTGCGGCTCGGCGGAGCCGGGCACGAACGCGCCGCTCAAGATGGCGTTCGTCTACGCCACGTCGACGCAGAACCCGTTCCAGGAGATGGCGTTCGGCGCGAAGGCCGCTGCGGCCAACGCCGGCAACGTCGACCTGGCGCTGAGCGCACCGTCCCAGGTGGACGGTCCGCAGGAGGTGCAGCTCTTCCAGTCGGCGATCCGCAACTCCAAGGACGGCGTGGCCCTGGAGACGCTGACGCCCGACCTGTTCGTGCGCCCGCTCAACCAGGCCACCGACCTGGGCGTGCCGATCGTCGCGGTGGACACCGCTCCCCCGGCGGGCACCAAGGTCGACCTGTTCATCGGCAACAGCAACACCGAGCTGGGCAAGATGCTCGGCGAGGAGTTCGTCAAGCAGGTGCCCGAGGGCACCACCGGCGAGGTCGTGCTCGGCAACGCCATCCCCGGCCTGACCCTGCTCCAGCAGCGGCTGGACGGCATGAAGTCGGTGATCGAGGCCAAGCGACCCGGCCTGCGGATCAGCGGCCCGTTCGACTCCGGCTCCGAGCCGACGTCGAACTTCAACAAGTGGAACGACATCGTCAAGGCGCACCCGGACGCCATCGGCTACCTCGGCGTCGGCGCGCAGGACGCGGTGTCGCTCGCGCTGATCCAGAAGAACACCGGCCGCAAGTTCCTGGCGGGCTCCTGCGACCCGGACGTCGCCGCGCTCCAGGCGGTCAAGGACGGCTACGTGTTCGCGCTCGCCTCGCCCGAGCACTGGCTGAAGGGCTACGTCGCGCTGAGCCTGCTCATCGAGCACAAGCGCAACGGCAAGGAGCTGCCCAAGGGCTGGTGGAACACCGGCTCGCTGGTGGTCAACGCGGCCAACATCGACCAGATCATGGCCCGGCAGAAGGACGAGGGCACCCGCACGGCGGCGTTCAAGGCGGAGACCGAGAAGCAGCTCGCCGACCCGTCGAAGTACCTCAAGTCCATCGGAGATGCCAACTGATGCACGCCTTCACCGCGCGCGGGATCACCAAGACCTACGGCGGGGTCACCGCGCTGGCCGGAGCGGACCTCACGCTGCGCCCCGGCTCGGTGCACGCGCTGCTGGGCGAGAACGGCGCGGGCAAGTCCACGCTGATCAAGGTGATCACCGGGGCGGTGACGCCGGACGCCGGCGCGCTGCGGCTGGCGGACGCGGAGGTCGCGTTCGCCAGCACGGCGCAGGCGGCGGCCAACGGGGTCGCCGTCGTGTCGCAGGAGCTGAACCTGTTCCCCGACCTCGACGTCCTGGCCAACCTCTACCCGATGCGCGAACCGACCCGGGGACCGCTGCTCGACCGGGCGGCGATGCTGGGCAGGGCGCTGCCGGTGCTCGACCAGCTCGGCCTCGACGTCGACCCGAAGGCGAAGCTCGGCTCCCTGTCGCTGGCGCAGCGGCAGCTCGTGGAGATCGCCAAGGCGCTGATCGTGCAGCCCAAGGTGCTCATCCTGGACGAGCCGACCTCGGCGCTGGACCGCGACAGCTCCTCGCGCCTGCTGGACATCCTGCGGGTGCTGCGGGACCGCGAGGTGGCGGTGGTGTTCGTGTCGCACATCCTCGAAGAGGTGATGAACCTGTGCGACGAGATCACCGTGCTGCGCGAGGGCCGCACGGTGCTCGACGCCCGGCCGCGCGCCGAGCTGGACATCGGCGACATCGTGCACGCCATGCTGGGCAAGGACCTGCCGGTCCCGGTCCGCACGACCGGCACGCCGGGCGCGGCGAAGCTGGAGTTGCGCGGCGTGACCGTGCCCGACCGGCTCACCGACGTCGACCTGTCCTGCTCGGGCGGCGAGGTCGTCGGCCTGGCCGGGCTCGCCGGCTCCGGGCACACCACGGCGCTGGAGGTGGTCGCGGGCATCCGGCGGCCGGTCCGGGGCTCGGTGACGCTGCCCAACGGGCGGACCCCGCGCGACTTCCGGTCGGCCATCGCCGCCGGGGTGGCGCTGGTGTCCGGCGACCGGCGGCGGGTCGGCCTGATGCTGGACAAGCCGGTGTGGGAGAACATCGCGCAGGTCCGGCCGGTGGCGCTGTCGGCCGCCGGCGGGCTGCTGCGGACCGGGGCGCTGCGCGAGTCGGCGCGGGCGCTGGCCGAGCGGGTCCGCGTGCAGCCGCCGAACGTGGACGCCCGCGCCGGGCTGCTCTCCGGCGGCAACCAGCAGAAGGTGGTGCTGGCCAAGTGGCTCGCGGCGGACCCGTCCGTCCTGCTGCTCGACGACCCGACCCGGGGCGTGGACCTGGGCGCGCGTGCCGAGATCCACGCGCTGCTGCGGGCCGTGGCGGACGCGGGCAAGGTGGTGGTGCTGTGCTCCACCGACCTGGACGAGCTGGTCGCGGCGTGCGACCGGGTCGTGGTGTTCCACAAGGGCGCGGTGTGCGCCGAGCTGACCGGCGACCGGATCGACCAGCACAGCATCCTGCGCACCATGAACACCGGCGCGGCCTGACCGGGACGGCCGCGCCGGGGGACCTTCCACCCCCTCGGCGCGGCGGCCCGGGTCAGGGCTGGGTCACCACCGACACGCCCTGGCTGCTCGCTATCAGGCTCCACTTCTCGGCGAAGTACAGGCTCCCGGACCTGCCGACGTGGATGCCGTGCACGACGACCGCGCTCCGGTCGCCGTTGTAGGTGTAGAACGGTGCCCCGGAATCACCTTCCTGTGGTGCCGTGCCTTTGTCGTAAGTGATGAGGTTGCGCGTGCAGCCGGCTCCCGTGCACAACTGCCCGGTGGTGTTCACGACCCGGTGGCCGCATTTCTCGTAGGTGGCGGCACCGCTGCGGCACAGGTCGCCCCGGCCCACCACGGGATCGGCCGCGCCGGCCACCCGGATCGTTTTCCCGGTGGCGTCGCCGACGTAGATCTCCCGCCCGTAGTAACCGGTCTGCACGGTGCCGACGAGCGCGAGGTCGCGGTCCGGGAAGTTCCAGTTGTAGAAGTTGCCCATGAACTGGCCGCTGCCGGTGTTCTGCACCGGCCGGCCGATCGGCACCCCCGGCACGTACCCGCAGTGGCCGGCGGTGAGCAGGTAGCGGTTGCCGTCGGGGTCCGCGACGGTGAACCCGCTGGTGCACTTCCCGGACCCGACGGTGATCGCCGCGCCGCCCCGGAACGGGCGCGGGTCGTTCTGCCGCGAGTCGCGCCCTCCCCCGCCGTAGCGGTGCTCCACGGGGACGGAGAGCCCGGCGGACAGCGGTTCCAGCACGTCCGGCGGCGCGTCCGAGGTCACCACCACCACGTCCCGGGCGAGGTCGAACACCGAGCCGTAGACGTGACCGGCCGGGTCCTGCCGGGCTCGGGCGCGGATGCGGGCGTCGACCGCGTCGACCTCGGCCCGGGTGGTGCGGCTGCGGGTCACGGCGGGCGTGGTGCCGCGCACCGCGAAGTCGGCCGCCGTGCGGGTGCTGCCCGGTCCGGAGGCGGGCAGGACGACGACGAACCCGTTCCGCCGCTCGTCGTGGTAGAAACCGAGTGCGCCTTTCTCGTCGACCACCTCCCGGAGTTCTTCGGAGACCGCGAAGGCCATTTTCGGGGTTTCTCCCGCAGCTTGGGAGGCGATTCCTCCGGGAAGCACCGCGGATAACGTCAACAGGCTCGTCAGCACGGCTGCGCGACGGGTGGACACGTGTTTCCTCCAGGCGGTCGACCTGCGAATTCAACCGGTGTCGGGGGTCGTGTGCGAGGACGTGCGCATTCGGGCGGCGGAATGGGGCCGCCGGCCCGGTGACCGCCATGCTATCGACCGGCGGACCGCGCGGAAGCGGTCGGCCGGAAGTTGCTCCGAACGTCCCGCCCGGTGGGCCGGCCGCCCGGCAACCACTCGTTCGTGCGGAGGGTGTCCCCGGCTGGCGGATGGCCGGCCGGGGCCGGGGCTGCCACTCTCGACCGTTGTGACGGACACCGCCCCCGCCGACCAGGCGACCGCGACCTCCGACTGGACCACGCCGACCGGGTTGGGGACCGCCGCCGCCCGCGTCGCGAGCCAGTTCGCCCGCCTGCTGCCCGAACCGCCCGCCCCGACACCCGCGCCGCCGCCCGTCACGCGGCCACCGGCGGGCACGCCGCACGCCGCACCACCCCTCACCGCACCGCCCACCGGGACCGCGCCGGCCGCGCCACCCGTCAGCCCGCCGTCCACCGGGACGGCACCAGCCGCACCACCCCTCACCGCGCCGCCCACCGGGACGGCACCGGCCGGGTCGCCTGCGGTGCCGCTGATCCCGGGGTCGACCGCGCCGCTCGCACCGCCGTTCCCCGCGCCTGCCCTCCCCGGGCCTGCCCTCCCCGGACTGCACCTCCTCGGGTCGGGTCCGGACGCCGGTGGGGTGCCGGCCGTCGCGGCGGTGGTGGGCGAGGCGGTGCGGGCCGCCCGGACCGCGCCCGGTCCGGGGTACGTCCTGCGCGAATGGGGCGACGGGCGGTACGCGCCGCTCTACGTGCCCCCCGCCGAGCGGGAGAACCAGCCGCTCACCGACCTCGTGGAGGACGGGCTGGAGGCGTGGGCCGCGCAGTGCGGCTTCGTCGGCGAGGAGCTGGGGATGCTGCGCGCCGCCGGGTTCGGGCGGCTGGCCGTGCTGACCCACACCGACTCCGACGACCCCGAGCACCTGCTGATCGCGGCCAAGCTCAACGCCGCCTGGTGGGCCGCCGACGACCTGTACGCCGACAGCAGCGAGATGGGCGCGCAGCCGACCGAGCTGCCGCCCCGCCTGGCGCTGGCGATGGCCGCGATGGACCCGCTCCCGGACGCCGGCCGGTTCACCCCTCCGGTGGAGGAGGCGCTGGCCGCCGAGCCGGTGCTCATCGCGCTGCGCACCGGCATCGAGCACCTGAGCCGGTACGGCTCGGCGGCGCTGGTGCAGCGGGTGAACTACTCGACGTTCGCCATGTTCGTCTCCTGGAACTCCTACGCCGCCTGGCGGTACACCGGCGAGTACCCGCCGGCGTGGAAGTACCTCGCCACCCGGCAGCACGACACCTTCTACACGTCGATGACGGTGATCGACGCGGTCGGCGGCTACGAGGTGCCGGCCGAGCTGTACTACGACCCGAAGGTGCGGCGGGCCGCGTTCCAGGCCGGCACGGCGGCGGTGTTGGTCAACGACCTGATGTCGGTCACCAAGGACGCGGCCGACGAGCACCCGGTGGTCAACATGGTGCTCCAGATCGCGGCGGACCGGCGGTGCCCGATCGCCGAGGCCACCGAGGAGACCGTCGAGCTGCACAACCGGATCGTCCGCGACTTCGAGGCGTCGCACCGGGAGCTGCTGGCGGTCCCGTCGCCCGAGCTCCAGCGGTTCCTGCGCGGGCTGCGGTCCTGGATGGGCGGCGGTTTCGAGTGGCACAACACGAATCCGCGCTACCGGGCGTGACCGGGGGCGGCTGACGGCACCGCGCCGCAGCCGCCCGCCCCGCCGGCGGGCGCTCCGCCCCGGCGTCACCTCACCGGTCGTCCACGGGGTACGGCCGCCCGGCCGCCTTCAGCGCGATGGCCCGCGCGAGCCGGTTCAGGTCGTCGGCCAGTTCGACCTCCACGTCGGCCAGCTCGACGCCGTACCCGGTGCGGCCGGCCGCCGGAGCGGCGTGCGCGCTCTCGTCCATCAGCCGGACGATGTAGCGACCCAACCGGGTGTTGACGCTGGTGAGCCAGGTGTTGAAGAGCAGCTCGTCCTTGGTCACCGCACCACGCACCGTCCCATCCGTTCCACGACCCGAGCGGCCCGGGACCGGGCCGCCAAGGCCAACGTAGGGACGACCGAGCGCCGCCAGTTGCACATATCTTGTAACGATCGGCGAGCTGTACGTCCGAATGGGCCGGTCGCGCGCGGTCACCTCGAATACCCGCGCGAGGACGTCGAAAGCCGCGCGGTGACGTCGAATACGGCACGCGCCGGCGGGCCGTGCGGTCGATCGTGCACCCGTTGCGCGCATCGGCACGCGCACCGGGTGTGACCGCGTCGGGAAGCGACGGTGACGGACGGCGGGGGACGTTGGGCCGTCCGTCACCGCGAGATCAGTTCGGCCGCCTTCTCCGCGATCATCGCGGTCGGCGTGTTGGTGTTGCCGGAGACGATCGACGGCATGACCGACGCGTCGGCCACCCGCAGCCCGTCGATGCCGCGCACCCGGAGCCCGGCGTCCACCACGCTGCCCATCGCGCACGTGCCCGACTGGTGGTGGTAGGTGATCACCGACCGGCGCACGTAGTCGCGCAGCTCCAGCCTGCCCGGGTAGATCTCGTCCGCGCCCCACTCCTTGAGCGCCCGCTCGTGCCCGATCTCCTGGCACAGCAGGACGGCTTCCACGAGGGCGTCCACATCGGACCCGGCGGACAGCACGCGCGGGTCGATGACCGGCGGTCCGTCCGGGGCGGACAGCGTGACCCGACCCGCGCTCTCCGGGCGGATCAGGCCGGCCATCAGCGAGAACCCGTTGTCCGGTCCGGACATCCACTGCTCGTAGAGCGGGGCGCTGAAGTGCAGCGGCTGGAGGTCGGGGCCCGGCAACCCCGGGCGGCTGCGCCAGAACAGGTGCGTCTGCGCGGGCGGGATGCCCGGCGTGTGACCGATCGGCTTGGCGGCGCTGAAGATCGTGGGCACCAGCCAGTGGTCCTGGAAGTTCTCGCCGACGCCGGGCAGGTCGGCGACCACGTCGACGCCCAGCGCCCGCAGGTCGTCGGCGGGCCCGATGCCCGAGCGCAGCAGCACCAGCGGCGAGCCCAGCGCGCCCGCGCTGAGCACCACCTCGCCGGCGTGCGCGCGGCGCACCCGGTCGTACTCCGTCCACTCCACGCCGACGCACCGGTCGCCGGACATCAGCAGCTTGCGCACGTGGGCGTTGGTGACGAGGGTGAACCTCGGGTGGTCGAGCACCGGCCCGAGGTAGGCGCGCGCGGTGGTGTGCCGCTCGCCGGCGGCGATGGTGAACTGCATCCGGCTCACACCGGTCTGGTCGCCGTCGTTGTAGTCGGCGTTGTAGGGCACGCCGGCCTGCTGGGCGGCGGCCAGGATCGAGTCCTGGACCGGGTCGGCGGTGTAGTCGCGCAGGATGCTGAGCGGGCCGTCCTCGATCCGCCGGAACACCGGCTCGACGTCCGCCCACGACCAGCCCTCGTTGCCGCGCGCGGCCCAGTCGTCGTAGTCGGCGGGGTTGCCCCGGACGTGGATCATCGCGTTGAGCGCGTGCGAGCCGCCCAGCACCCGTCCGCGCGGCAGGTGCAGCGCGCGGTCCGCCGCGCCGGGCTGCGGGACCGTGCGCAGGCCCCAGTCCTGGGCGCTGTGCCACAGCTCGTGCATCCGCAGCGGGTCGTGGATGGCGGGGTTGGTGTCCCGGTCGCCGGCCTCCAGGAGCAGCACCGTGCCCTCGGTCAGGTCCAGCAGCCTCCGGGCCAGCACGCAGCCGGCCGTGCCACCACCCACCACCACGAAGTCCGCGTCGACCATTCGCCCAGTCCAGCAAACGCCGCGAGGTTCGGCCTTGAACCGGAGCGCACGGCCGTTGTCCGGGCGCGCATCGGAGCCCTCCCGTCGGGCACCCGCCACCCGGACGGCCCCTTTCGGCGGCCTGCCGTCGCCCGGATGGCGGATCGCGGGACGGCACCACGTCCCGGGGTCACGCGGCTCGGCGCTGGGCGCGGGGGTGGGCGAGCGCGGTGGTCACGGTCCGCTGCCTTTCGCGGTCAGTCGCAGTGGCGGGCTTCGGCGGTGGTCTTGAGGTCGGCGAGCCACGCCTTGAGGCCCTCGCCGAGGAAGTGGACGGAGGTCGGCACGTCGGCCTCCACCTGCGCGCCGGTCCAGGTCTCCTCGGTGCGCACGAGGACGCCGCCGTGGACCCGGGTGAAGGTCCAGACGTGGACGCCTCGGTCGATCGTGAGGCCCTCGCCGATCGCCGGGCCGGTCCAGCGCAGGCATCGTTCGTGCCGGAGCTGCTGGACGGTCGAGGTGATGACCAGCGTCGTGGCGGGCGTGGTGGGGGTGGCCGGCACCGGCGTCGTCCAGCGGAACTGCGAGCGCGGGCGCAGCGGCCCGTGGTCGAGGCGCTCGGCACCGGTCACCGGCGGCTGCCAGGACGGCCAGCGCGCCACGTCGGTCTGGAGCTTCCAGACGGTGCTCATCGGCGCGTCGACGAGCGTCTCGGTCCGGTACCGGATCCTGGCCGCCGGGTCGACGCCCTCGCCCCGGCAGGTCAGCGGAGCGGTGTCGGTCCCGGCCGTCCGGGTGGGTACCGTGGTCCGGTCGGGGGTGTCGGCCGAGGCGGGTGGGGCAGCCGCGCCCAGCAGGCCGGCGGCCAGCGGGAGCGCGAGCAGCGCGGCGCGCGCGCCGGCCAGGCGGCGAGGGGGTCGTGAGGTCATGGTCATCTCCTGGGTTCACCGGACGGCGGACGAGCGCCTGGGTCGACCTTCCCGCGCCGGCGGCGGTGGTCGCGTCGGCGAGAACTACGTAGAACTCCGTAGCCCCTCGAGGCCCGATCACGTAGGACCCGACCGCACCGCGACCGCCCGGGCGACGGTCCCGGACCGGTCGGGGCGCGGCTCGCGCACGCCGGCGGGGTGCCGGTGAGCGGCCTGCTCGGGCGGCGCGAGGAGACCGCACGGTTGCGGGTCCTGCTGCAGGACGCGAGCCGCTCGCAGGGCGGTGCCGTGCTCGTGCGCGGGGAGCCCGGCATCGGCAAGACCGCGCTGCTCGACCACCTGGCGGGCTCTGCGCCCGAGTTCCTGGTCATCACCGCGTCCGGCGCCGAGTTCGAGACCGAGCTGCCGTACTCGGCGCTGCACCAGCTCTGCGTGCCGGTGCTGGGGCACCTCGACGCGCTGCCCGCGCCGCACCGCGCGGCGCTGCGGATCGCGTTCGGCCTGGACACCGGCACGCCCGACCCGTTCCTGGCCGGCGCAGCGGCGCTGGGCCTGCTGCTGGAGCCCGACCGGCCGCTGCTGTGCCTGGTCGACGACGCCCAGTGGCTGGACGACGCCTCGGCCCGCGCGCTGGCGTTCGTGGCCCGCCGGGTCGGCGCCGAACGGGTGGCGATGGTCTTCGCCGCGCGCGAGGGCGCGAGGGCGCTGGACAGCCTGCCCGACCTGGAGGTGCGGCCCCTGGGCGAGCCCGAGGCGCGCGCGCTGCTGGCCGGCGCGATCCGCGCCCCCTTGGACGAGCGGGTCCGCGACCGCGTCCTGGCCGAGGCGCGCGGCAACCCGCTGGCGCTGGTCGAGCTGGCCCGGACCTCCGGTCTGACCGGCCTGGCCGGCGGGTTCGACCTGCCCGCGCCGGTCGCCGTCGAGCGGAGCTTCCGGGCCCGGCTGTCCCGGCTGCCCGACGACGTGCGGCTGCTGCTCACCGTGGCGGCGGCCGAGCCGGTGGGCGATCCCGGCCTGCTGTGGCGAGCGGCGGCGCTGCTGGGCGTCGAGGGGGCCGCCGCGCGGGACGTGCCGCTGGTCGAGTTCGGCACGCGGGTGCGGTTCGTGCACCCGCTGGCCCGTTCCGCCGTCTACCAGGCCGCGACCGACGAGCAGCGGCGGCGCGCGCACGACGCCCTCGCGCGGGTCGGCGACCCGGTGGCCGACCCCGACCGGGTCGCCTGGCACCGCGCGCGGGCCGCCGTCGGCCCCGACGAGGACGTGGCCGCCGCGCTGGTGCGCTCGGCGTCCCGCGCGCAGTCCCGGGGCGGGGTGGCCGCCTCGGCGGCGTTCCTGGAGCGCGCCGCCGCGCTGACGCCCGACCCCGGGCTGCGCGGCGAACGGGTGCTCGCCGCCGTCGGGGCCAAGCTGTCGGCCGGGGACTTCGACGTGGCCACCGAGCTGCTGTCCACCGCGCCGCCCGACGACCCGCGCGCCGACCTGCTGCGCGGCCGGATCTCCTTCGCCCGGTTCCGGGGCGGCGACCTGCCCACCGCCCACCTGCTGCGCGCCGCCGCCGGCCTGGTCGAGGAGGCACCGGCGGACGCGCGGACGACGTACCTGGACGCGGTCGAGGTGGGCGTCCTGACCGGCGGCCTGGCCGAGGTGCTGGCCGCCGCCCGGACCGCGCCGGCCGCCCCCGGCCCCACCCGCGCCGCCGACCTCCTCCTGGACGGCGTGGTCGCCCTGGCCGACCACGGCCACCGGGCGGCGGCCGACCTGCTGCGGGCGGTCGTGGCGGACAGCGGCGACGAGACCTGGACCCGGTGGCCCACCCTCGGGTACCTGCTCGCCCTGGAGTTCTGGGACGCCGAGGCGATGCACGACATCGCCGCGCGCACCGTCGCGGCCGGCCGCGAGTCCGGGTCGTTCCACCGGCTGCCGATCGGGCTGGCCATGCTCGCCACGGTCCGCGCCCACGGCGGCGACCTCGGCGCGGCCAAGGACATGATCTCCGAGGAGGAGGCGATCGCGGAGGCCACGGGAGCCGCGCCGCTGGTCTACCCGCGCCTGCACGTGGCGGCGTTGCAGGGGCGGCGCGTGGAGGCCGAGGAGCTGTTCGCCCGGGTCGGCCCGCACCTGAGCTTGAGCGTGCAGTACGCGCGGGCCGTGCTGAACAACGGCCTGGCCGACTACCCCGCCGCCCTGGAGGCCGCTCGGCGGGCGGTGGCGACCGGCGACCTCGGCCTGGCCGGCCAGGCCCTGCCGGAGCTGGTGGAGGCGGCCGTGCGCTGCGACCGGGCCGACGTGGCGCGCGAGGCGCTGGCGGTGCTGGCCGACCGGGCGGGTGCCGGCGGGCAGCCGTGGGGACGGGGCGTCGAGGTCTGCGCGCGGGCGCTGGTGCACGACGACGAGGACGCCTACCGCCGGGCGGTCGAGCTGCTCGCCGCCGGACCAGGGGTGGTGGCGCGCGGTCGCGCCCACCTGGTCTACGGGGAGTGGCTGCGCCGGCGGGGACGCCGCCGGGACGCCCGGACCGAGCTGCGCGAGGCCCACGAGCTGCTGTCCGGGATCGGCGCGGAGGGGTTCGCCGCCCGCGCGGCGGCCGAGCTGCGGGCCACCGGGGAACGCGCGCGCAGCCGTTCCGCGCCGGCCCCGGCCGCGCTCACCGTGCAGGAGGTGCACATCGCCCGCCAGGTCGCGGAGGGCGCGACGTCCAAGGAGGTGGCCGCCAAGCTGTTCCTCAGCCCGCGCACCGTGGACGCGCACCTGCGCAACGTCTTCCGCAAGCTCGGCATCAGCTCGCGCCGCCAGCTCCGGGACCTGCCCGCCATCCGCTGAACGGCCCCGGTCCGGCAAAACTGCTCGACGGCCCCGCCGGGCGCTGACACAGTGACCCACCATGGCGAACGCCGAGCACGTGACCGCCGAGGACGTCCGGCTCATGCAGGACCTGGCGCAGCGGGTCACCGCCACCCGCCCCGACCTCGTCAACGCCGACGCGTCGCTGGGCGAGCTGGCCTGGACCTGGGGCAAGGGGCACGCCGCCGACGGCGCGAGCTGGCGGCGCCGGCTGTGGTCCGCCGGCGGCGAGTTGGTGGCGTGGGGCTGGGCCACCCTCCCCCGCCGGGTGCGGTTGAGCGACGGCGCGGTGAAGGACGTGGAGGAGGCGTACCTCGCCTACCAGGTCCACCCCGACCACGGCGGCCTGGTGGACGAGGTGATCGACTGGTACGACGCTACGGCGGCCGGCGTGGAGCGCACGGTGCTGCCCAGCGCCGCCGACGAATGCGCGGTGGACCGGTGGGCGGCGCACGGCTACCGGACCGACCCGTCCGCGCTCGGCGACGCCGGGACGTGGACCCAGCTCAACGAGCGGGACCTCACCGACCTGGAGGAACCCGCGCTGCCCGCCGGTTTCCGCTTCCGCGACGCCGACGAGGTCGGCCCGGAGGCGGTCGTGCGGGCGCACGTCGACGCGTGGGTCCGCTCGACGTACACGGTCGAGGCGTACCGGGGCGTCCGGCGGACGCCGCCGTACCGGGGCGACCTGCACGTGCTGGTGGAGGCACCGGACGGGACGATGGCGTCCTCGGCGATCCTGTGGCTGGACGCGGCGAACCGGACCGTCGAGTTCGAGCCGGTGGGCACGCACCCCGCGTACCGGCGCCGGGGGCTGGGCCGGGCGGTGCTGCTGCACGGGATGCACCTGGCACGGGCGGCCGGTGCCACCCACGCGACGGTGGCGTGCCTGGGCGCACCGGCCCACCGCGCGGCTCGCGACCTGTACTACGGCGTCGGCTTCCGGGTGTTCACCCGGGACGCCCCGCTGCTCAAGCCCGCGACCGCGCGCTGACCCGCCGGCCGGCCACCGGGCCGGCCGGCGGCAACCCGTCACCACCACTTGTCGGAGGTGACGACCGCCTTGACCCGGTCGAGGGTCAGCGGCGGCTGCGGCGCGTGGAACGCACCGCCCGGCGAGCCGATCGCGGCGCCCCCGGGATCTTCCTGGTTGCCGACGTACAGCAGGACCGTCGTCCCGTCGGGCCGCTGGAGGCACGCCATGTACGACGTCGCGCCGGGGGCGAACCGCGCGGTCCCCGTCGCCAGCCGGGAGCCGTCGGGCAGCGTGCTGACGGCGCAGTCCGGGCGGAACCGGCCGCACCACTCGCCGGGTTCGGACGTGCTGTGCCGGACCGCCAGGCCGAAGCTGCCGGTGACGCCCGAGGAGGTCAGGGTTCCGCTGATGAGCGGGCTGGTCGGGGCGTCCGGGTCCGGTCCCTGCGGCGTGACGACCGATCCCGTCCCCTGGTGCGGGACGTTGTTCTTCGAGGACGGGGAGGACTCCGGCACCGCGATCTTCTGGGTGGCCTCGAACGTCGCGCTGCCGCCGAGCACCACCGTGAACCGGGCGGCCAGCTCGTCGGGCGAGGCGGGGACCGGGCTGCGGGCCGTGGTCGTGGGCAGTGCGGTCGACGAGCCGGTCGGCGGGCCGGCGGCCTCCGGGCCGGAGCCGCCCGGCACCAGCCACACCGCGCCGGCGACCAGGCCCGCCACCGCGAAGGCGGTGGCCCCGACCGGTACCAGCCGCGCGGTCCGGCGGGGCCGCGCGACCGGGGCCGTGCGGGCGGCCCCGGCGTCGGCACGCCGCTCCAACTCGGCGAAGGCGTCGTGGAGGGTGCGGAGGTCGCTCATGAGGTCTCCTGGAAGTGGGGGACTCCGGTGGTGAGGTCGATGCGGAGGGCGTTGAGCGCCCGGTGGACCTGGCTGCGCACGGTCGTTTCCCGGCATCCGAGCTGGGCGGCGATCTCCCGGTCGGACAGGCCCGCGTAGTAGCGCAGGACCACGGCCGCGCGCTGCTTCCGGGGCAGGCCGGCGAGGCGGCGGATCATCGCGTCCCGCTCGGCCCGCTCGTCCGCGCCGTCGGAGACCACCTCGGGGGCGACCTCGGCGCGCGGCGACGAGCGGGCCAGCCTCCTGCGCCAGGACAGGTACTCGTTGACCACCATCCGCCGCACGTAGGCGTTCGGCTCGCCCATCCCCGAGATCCGTTCCCAGTGCTCGAACGCCCGGCCCAGCACGTCGCTCACCAGGTCCTCGGCCAGCCACGTGCGGCAGGTGAGGACCGTGGCGAACCGCACCAGGGCGGGACGCTGCCTCGCCACGTACTCGGCATACTCCATCGGCCACTCCCGATCGTCTGCTCGACCTCGATTCCGCACCCTCAATGCGGGAGTGACGCGATTCGTTGCATCCGGGCGGCCACCACGTCCGCCGAGCAGAAGAACCCGCCCGCGCTCCGTGCGCACCGGATGGGTGGTGGGCGGCACCGGCTGCGCACCGACGCTGCACGCGGCGGACCGGGCGGCTGCACCGGGAGGTGCTCGACCGGCCCGGTGCCCGGGGCGCGGACCGGTCGGGGGTGGTCCTGGACAGCGCGGCGAGCCGGCGCGGAGAGGCTCCTCTTCGTCGCCGTCCCACCCGATCCGTGGCGTGGCCGGCGGACCCGGGCGACGCCCGCGCCGGTTCGACGCGGACGTCACCACCGTCGTGGCTCCGTGCGGCTAGTCGGTCTCGTCCTCGAACTCGCCGATCAGCTCCTCCAGCAGGTCTTCCAGCGCCGCGATGCCCACGACCGCGTCCCCGTCCGCCACCAGGGCGAGCTGCGACCGGTTGGCGCGCATCTCGCTCACCGCGTCGGGCACCGACAGGGACGACGGCAGGGTGAGCGGTTCGGTCATCAGGTCGCGGGCCGGGCGGGGCTCGCCCACCGCCGTCGCCCGGACCACCTCGCGGATGTGCACCAGGCCGACGAAGCGGCCGTCCCCGGCGCGCACCGGGAAGCGGGAGCGGCCCGTCGCGCGGCTGTGCCGCTCGACCGCGTACGCGTCGGTGTCCTCGCCGATCGCGTCCACCTCGGACACCGGGACCATCACCTGCGCCAGGGACGTCCCGCGCAGCTGGAGCATCCGGGTCAGCAGTCGCTGCTGGCCCTCGGGGATGAGGCCGTGCTCGGCGGACTGCCGCACCAGCATCCGGATGTCGTCCGGCTTGTCCGCGCGGGACAGCTCGTCCTGCGGCTCGACCTTCGCCAGGCGCAGCAGGGCGTTCGTGGTGTGGTTGAGCGAGGTCAGCACCCACCGCACGGCCTTGGCGAACGCCCGGAACGGGATCGCCAGCAGCAGCGCCGAGCGCTCGGGGTGCGCGATGGCCCACGACTTGGGCGCCATCTCGCCGACCACCATGTGCAGGAACACCACCAGCACCAGGCTGATCGTGAACGCGACCGCGTAGGAGAGCTGGGTCGGCAGGCCCAGCGCGAGCAGCAGCGGGTCCAGCAGGTCGGCCACGGCCGGCTTGGCCAGCGCGCCCAGGCCCAGCGTGCACAGCGTGATGCCGAGCTGCGCGCCGGCGAGCATGAGCGACAGCTCGCGGACGCCGGACACGGCCGCGCGGGCGGCCCGGCTGCCGTCCTCGGCGGCCTGTTCCAGGCGGTGCCGCTTGGCGGCGATCAGGGCGAACTCACCGGCCACGAAGAAGGCGTTGGCGACCAGCAGGACCAGTGACGCGACCAGCGCCCACCCGGTGTTCATCGACCGTCCTCCGCGTGCAGCAGGACGGCGCTGGGCACGTGCCGGGACACCTCGGCCACCTTCACCAGCACGCCGTCGAGGGCGAGTTCGTCACCGGTGCGCGCGGTGCGGCCCAACCGGTGCAGCACCAGGCCGGACACCGTGTCGTAGCTGTCGTCGGCCGGCAGCTCGATGCCGGTGGCGTCGGCGATCTCGTCGATGCGCGCCCGGCCGGGCACCGACCACCAGCCGTCCGGCCGGCGGCGCACGCCCTCGGCGACGATGTCGTCCTCGTCGTGGATCTCGCCGACCAGCTCCTCGGCCAGGTCCTCCAGCGAGACCACGCCCGCGAAGCCGCCGAACTCGTCCACCACGCAGGCGAGCTGGCGGCGTTCGGCGCGCAGCCGCTCCAGCACGGCGGGCAGGCCGAGCGACGCGGGCACCACGAGCGCCGGCACGGCGATCGACCGCACGGGGGTGCCGCGCCGGTGCTCCGGCGGCACGGTGAGCACCTCGGCCAGGCCGACCACGCCGACCAGGTCGTCCAGGTCGCGGCCGACGACGGGGAAGCGGGAGTGGCCGGTGTCGAGCAGCTCGACCACGCGGGAGGTCGGCTCGTCCGCGCCGACCGTGCGGACCGCGACGCGCGGCGTCATCGCCTGGTCGGCGGTGAGGCCCCGGAAGTCCAGGCCCCGGTCGAGCAGCCGGGTCAGCTCGGGGTCCAGGTGGCCCTCCGCGCCGGCGGTGCCGATGATCTGCACCAGGTCCTCGGAGGTCGCGCCCTGCGGCAGCTCCTCGACCGGTTCGATGCCGACCGCGCGCAGCAGCCGGTTGGCCGAGGCGTCGAAGAGGCGGATCACCGGGCCGGCCACCTTCAGGTAGACGGCGGTGGAGGGGGCCAGGAACTTCGCCAGCGGCTCGGGCCGGGCGATGGCCAGGTTCTTGGGCAGCAGCTCACCGAGCACCATCTGCACGACGGTGGCGAACACCAGCGCCACGACCAGCGACAGCGACAGCCGCGCCGCCTCGGGCAGGCCGGTGAACCCGAGCAGGTCGGCCAGGCCGGTGCCGAGCAGCGGTTCGGCGATGTAGCCGACCAGCAGCGCGGTGACCGTGATGCCGAACTGGGCGCCGGAGAGCATGAAGGAGAGCTGCTTGGTGACGGCGTAGGCGCGTTCGGCGGCCTTGTCGCCGTTCTCGGCCATGTGCCGGAGGCGCCCCCGGTCGACCGCCATGTAGGCGAACTCCTGCGCCACGAAGTACCCGGTCGCGGCGGTGAGCGCGACGATGGCCAGCAGGCCGCCGATGATCAGCACTGCGCACCGCCGCGAGGTGGCCGGGGCTCGCCCGGCTCGCTACTGCAACCGTCGGAATCCGTCGGATCTGGCATGACATCGACACTAGCACGTGGCACTGTATGGTTTGTGAGCGAGGCCCTGATCAGGATCGGCGAGTTGGCGGCACGAGCCGGCGTCAGCATCCGCACGGTGGACTACTACACCCAGTTGGGCCTCCTCGCGCCCGCCCAGCGCACGGCCGGGAACTACCGCCTGTACCGCATGGTCGACGTCGAGCGCATCCACCTGGTGCAGCGGCTGGAGGTGCACGGCCTGCCGCTGGACGAGATCGCCGCAGCGCTGACCAACGGCCAGACCGACGTGGGGGCCATCCTGTCCCGCATCGACGAGGACCTCCAGGTGCTGCACGCGGCGGCCGAGAGCGCCTCCCCCGAGTTGCAGGGCCTGCTGGGCGCGATCGCCACCCGGGTGCACGCGCTGATCAACGTGGCCCTCCAGATCCCACCGGACCTGCCGCTGCCCTGACCCCCGCCGGGGGGCCACGCCGCTGTTCGGCGGTCTCCGCCGCCCCACCGCACCCCCGCTGAGCAGGCACGGTGGCCGCGATGCGCGATCCCGCTGCGCCGGGGCGGTCGGTACGGGCAGTATCCGGGGGTGTTCACCCCCGGCCTCGACCTGTCCCGGCGCTTCTACACCGAGGTGGTCCGACCGCTGCTGCACGACCGGTTCGGGGACGTGCCGCACGCCGCCGCGCGGATCGGCCCGGGGTCGGAGGTGCTCGGGTTCGACACGCCCCGGTCGGCCGACCACGAGTGGGGCCCGCGCCTGCAACTCTTCCTGGAGCGCGGCGACGACCGGGGCCCGGCGGTCCACGCCGCGCTGGCCGACGACCTGCCCAAGGAGTTCCTGGGCCACCCGACGCACTTCGCCGGCGAGGGCGTCGGCGTCATGGCGCACACCGATGGCCCGGTCGACCACCGGGTGGAGGTGGCGACGGTGGGCGCCTGGTTCACCGCGCACCTGGGCTTCGACCCGCGCGTCGACCTCACCACCGCCGACTGGCTGGCCACGCCGACCCAGAAGCTCGCCGAGGCGACCTGCGGCGAGGTGTTCCACGACGGGTTCGGCGCGCTGACCTCGGCCCGCCGCCGGCTGGCCTGGTACCCCGACGACGTGTGGCGGTACGTGCTGGCCTGCCAGTGGCGGCGGCTGTCGCAGGAGGAGGCGTTCGTCGGCCGGTGCGGCGAGGTCGGCGACGAGCTCGGTTCGGCGGTCGTCGCGGCCCGCCAGGTGCGCGACCTGGTGCGGTTGTGCCTGCTCGCGCACCGCCGTTACCCGCCGTACTCGAAATGGGTGGGCAGCGCATTCCGCACACTACCCGAACGGGTGTCGGCGGAGTTGGCGCCCGTGCTGTCCGCCGTGCTCGCGGCGACCGGGTGGCGTGCGCGCGAGGAACACCTGGCGACCGCCTACACCGCCGTCGCGCGGGAGCACAACCGGCTCGGGCTCACCCCGCCGATCGACCCGTCCACCAGGCCCTACCACAGCCGGCCGTACCGCGTGCTGCACGCCGAGCGGTTCGCCGACGCGCTGGTGGAGGGCATCGCGGACACCGCGCTGCGGGCGCGGCCGTGGACCGGCGCGGTCGACCAGTTCGCGGACAACACCGACCTCCTCAGTGACAGCGCGCTGACCAGAAAAACGGTGTATCACTCTTTCGAGTAATACGAATATCGCCCGTTCGGGAACGGATTGTCGGCGTCGTACGCTGCGGCCCGTCGAATTCCATTCCCACGGGAGTTGTCGCGTGCCCGGATATCTCGCCCTCGCCGCCGCCACGGCGATGTACGCGCTGGGGATCGTCGCGCAGGCCGTCGCCGCCCGCCGCGCCGCGCCGGGGCACGGCTTCGGGCTGCTCGCCCGGCTGGTCGCCGACCGGCTGTACCTGCTCGGGTTCGCCGGCCAGGTCGGCGGGTTCGGGCTGGCGTTCTTCGCGCGCGCCGAGTTGCCGCTCTACCTCGTGCAGGCCGGCTCGTCGTGCGCGGTCGGCGTGGCGACCGCGTTCGGCGTGCTCGTGCTCGGGTGGCGGGTGCGCGCGGTCGAGGTCGCGGTGCTGGTGACCATGGCGGTGGGGCTGCTGCTGCTGGCCGGGGCGTCCGCGCCGTCGGTGGCCGAGGAGATCCCGACCGACGTGGGGCTGCTCGTGCTCGGTTTGCCGCTGGTGGCGGTCTTCCTGGTGGCGCGCAGGGCGTCCGGCGTGGTGCCGGTCGCGGTGGCCGCCGGGCTGGCCTACGCCGTGGTGGCGGTCGCCGGCCGCCCGCTGGCCGACGAACCCCTGGCGGACCTCCCGTTCTTCCCGCTGCTGTGGCTGATGGTGGCGGCGGCGCTGGTCGGCCAGGCGTGCATGGCGGTCGCCCTCCAGCGCGGCGGGGCCACCTCGACGGTGGCCACCATGGACTCGACGACCGTCGTGGTCACCTCGGTGGTCGGCGTGTCGGCGCTGGGCGACCGGATCGAGCCCGGCCGGGAGTGGTGGGTGGTGGCGGGCGTGGCGCTGGTCGTCCTCGGCGTGCTCGCCCTCGGCCGCGCCGCGCGCCCGGTGGCCGCGCCCACCGCCCCCGAGCGGGAGTCGGTGTGACCGTCGCCAGCGTCTCGCTCGACCTGGACAACCTCTGGGCGTACCTGAAGACCCACGGCGACCCGGCGTGGGAGCGCCGGCCGAGCTTCCTGCCGACCGCGACCCCGCGCCTGCTGGAGGTCTTCGCCGAGCACGGCCTGACCACCACCGTGTTCGTGGTCGGCGCGGACGCGGAGCGCGACGACGGGGCCGCCGCCGTGGCCGCGATCACCGCCGCCGGGCACGAGGTGGCCAACCACTCGTTCGGCCACGAGCCGTGGCTGCACCGCTACTCGCGCGCCGAGCTGGAAGCCGAGGTGGTGCGCACGGAGGACGCCCTGGTCGCCGCCGGCGCACCCCGGCCGGTCGGCTTCCGGGGTCCCGGGTACAGCGTGACGCCGGACCTGCTGGACGTGCTCGCCGAGCGCGGCTACCGCTACGACGCGAGCACCCTGCCGACGTGGGTCGGCCCGCTGGCCCGCTTCTACCACAACCGCTCCGCACCCTCCACAGTGGACAGCGCGGAGCTGTTCGGCGGTTTCGGCAAGGTGCTCGCGCCCAACCGCGCCTACCGCTGGGACACCGGCACGGTGGAACTGCCGGTGACCACCATGCCGCTGCTGCGCGTCCCGGTGCACGGGTCGTACCTGCTCCAGCTGCACCAGCTCTCCCCCGCCCTGGCGCGCGGCTACTTCCGCACCGCGCTGCGGCTGTGCCGGCTGCGCGGCGTGTCGCCGTCGCTGCTGCTGCACCCCACGGACGTGCTGGGCGCGGCCGAGGCGCCCGGCATGGAGTTCTTCCCCGGCATGGCGGTGCCCGCCGCGCGCAAGGTCGCCCTGCTGGGCTGGGCGCTGGGCGCGCTGCGGCGGCACTTCGAGGTCGTGGGCACCGGGGAGCACGTGGCCCGGCTGGGCCCGGACCTGCCGGTCCGCGCCGCGAGGCGGCTGGAACGGTCGGGATGACCCGGCTGCTGCGCGTGCTCGCGTGCGCGACCGTGGCGCTGGCCCCGCTGGAGGGCTACCTGCTGGAGCTGGACGACCGGCTGGCGAAGGTCGCGCCCGCCCTGCTCACCGCCGCGTGGCTGGTGCGGCGGGTGCGGCGGCGGGAACTGCCGCAGCCCCACCCGCTGCACGCCGTGCTGGCGCTGTTCGCGGTGGTGCTGCTGGCCTCCACGGCGGTCAACGCGGGCAGCGCGTACGCGGCGGAGTACCTGCTGCGCTGGCTGCCGTTCCTGGTGATCACCGCCGTGCTGGTGGACGTCGCGTCCCGCGAGGTGCCGGTCCGGGCGCTGCTGGCGGCCACGGTCGGCGGCGCGGCGCTGGCCGCCGTGGGCGCGCTGCACAGCCTGGTCGCGGAGGGCCGGACGCGGGCCACCGGGCCGCTGGAGGACCCGAACGACCTGGCGTACTTCCTGGTCGCCGCGCTGCCGCTGCTGGTGGCGCTGCTCGACGGGCGGCGGACGGCGGCGCGCTCCGCCGCACTGGCGGTGACCGCGCTGGTGCTGGTGGCGGGCGCGGCGGCGACGTTCTCGCGCGGCGGCGGGCTCGCGCTGACGGCCGCGCTGGCGTGGCTGGTGGGCCGTCGTGCCCTGCCGGTGCGCGCGGTGCTCGGCGGGGCGGCGGCGTTCGCCGCGCTGGGGCTGGGCGCGCTGCTGCTCGCGGGCCCCACGCTGGACCGGGCGCTGCAGGAGAAGAGCTTCATCGCGGCGACCAACGTGGACACCCGCGAGCTGCGCTGGCAGGCGGCGGCGCGGATGGTCACCGACCACCCCCTGCTCGGGGTCGGGCCGGGCGGGTTCCGGGGCGGGTACGCGGCGGCGTCGCACAACGCCGAGGTGGACGAGCAGACCCCGGTGGCGCACAACATGTACCTGGAGGTCGCCGCCGAGCTGGGGTTACCGGGCTTCGGCCTGTTCGCGGGCCTGCTGGCGGTCGCGGCCGTCTCGTCGGAGCGGGTGCTGCGCGCCGGGCCCCGGCGGCCGATGGCCGCCGCGCAGGCGTCGCTGGTGGCCGTGGTCGTGGCCTCCACCTTCCTGTCCCAGCAGTACTACCTGCCGTTGTGGTCGCTGGTCGCACTCGTCGCCGCGGCCGACCTGCGTCGAAGGGGAACCGATGCGCGTGCTGCACGTGATCAGTGAGATGGGCACCGGCGGGGCGGAGGCCCTGGTCGCCGGGATGGCCCGGACCGGCCGGGAGTTCGGCTGGCAGACCGCCGTGGCCAGCGGTGGCGGGCACCGCGCGGAGGCGCTGCGCGGGCACGGCGTGCCGACCTTCACCGTGCCGGTCGCGCGCCGCCGGGCCGCCGGGGTGCTGCGCGCCACCACCGCTACCAGGGCCGCGATCAAGGACTTCCGGCCGGAGGTCGTGCTGGCGCACAACGTGTCCGCGAGCATGGTGGCGCGCTTGGCGCTGCTGCCGCGCAAGGTGCCGCTGCTGACCGTGTTCCACGGCGTGGCGGACGCCGACTACGGCGGCGCGGCGCGCATCCTGCGCCGGACGTCCGGCGCGGTGGTCACGGTGGCAGAGGCGACCGCGCACCGGCTGCGCGCCGCCGGCCTGCGCCCCGACCCCCTGGTCATCCCGAACGCGGTGTTCCCGCAGGAGCCCCGGGTCGACCGGGCGACCGTGCGGGCGGCGATGGGTGTGGCGCAGGACGTCCCGGTGGCGCTGTGCCTGGCCCGGCTGGAACCGCAGAAGCGGCACGACGTGCTGCTGGCCGCGTGGGCGCGGATCGGCGGCGGCGCGGAGCTGTGGCTGGCCGGCGACGGCTCGCTGCGGCCCGCGCTGGAGCGCACCGCCGCCGGCATCCCGGGCGTGCGGTTCCTGGGCAACCGGCCGGACGTGCCGGACCTGCTGGCCGCCGCCGACGTGACCGTGCTGACCAGCGACTGGGAGGGGATGCCGATCGCCGTCCTGGAGTCGCTGGCGGCCGGGACGCCGGTGGTGGCGACGGACGTGGACGGCGTCGGCCAGGCGCTGGCGGGCGGCGGCGGCGTGGCCGTGCCGCCGCGCGACCCGGCGGCGACCTCGGAGGCGTTGCGCGGCCTGCTGTTCGACGGCGCGCGGCGCGCGGCGGTCGGTGCGGCCGGGCGGGCCGCCGTGACCTCCGCGCACGACCCGCGCGCGCTGATGGAGTCCTACGACGAGCTGTTGCGGAATTGGGGAAGTCGATGACGAAGGCCCGGCTGATCGGTCAAGGCGTCCTGGTGGCGCTCGCGGTGGCCTCGCTGGTGGTGCTCGCCACCCTGTTCGAGGACGACGAGTACCAGGCGCGGGTGGGCTTGTTGGCGGGGCCGGCGAGCGCCAACGCCCCGCAGTACGGCGAGGTTACCGCGTTGGCGCTGCCCGCACTGGTGGAACTCGCGCGCAGCCCCTCCGTGGTCGCCGCCGTGGGCACGGACGTCGAGCGGGTGTCGATGGAGCTGGTCCCGGCCTCGGGGCTGGCGCGGCTGACCGTGCGCGCCTCCTCGTCGTACCAGGCGAAGCTGGAGGCGACCACGCTGGCCAACGTGCTGGTGAAGGCGGACCTGCTGGCACCGGCCGGGAAGCTGCGGCTGCTGGACGACCCCGAGGTGATCAGGGTGTCGCCGGACTGGCCGCTGACGCTCGGGCTGGCGCTCGCGGCCGGCGTGGTCGCGGGGCTCGTCACGGTCGTGGTGCGGCACCTGCGGCGGTCCCGGGTCACCGACGGGGTGCGGGCCGCGCTGGCGTCGGCCGGGGTGGGGCACCCGGTGCCGGTGCTGCCGGACGGGGACCCGGAGCTGCTGGAGAAGCTGACCGCGCTGCTGGTGGCCACCGCCCGGCCGGTGCGGGTGGTGACGACGGCACCGGAACTGGTCGAGCGGTCCGAGGACATCTCCGACGACCTGCCGGACAAGGTCTTCGAGCCCGCCGACGGCACCGCGCTGGTCGTCGTCGTGCCCCGCACCCGGGAGCAGGACGCGCTGGCCGGCGTGGTCGGGGCGCAGCCCGCGAACACGGCGCTGGTCGCGGTGGTGCTGGGGTGACCCGGGCTCTCGGACGGGGTGACGACCCCCGGCAGGACCCCGACCCGGGCGCCGGCGCGGCGGGGCGGGACCGGCGGGTGATCAGGGGTCCGCGCGGGCCACGTCCCGATGCGGTCGCGGCGGGCCCCGGCCCGGGGCGGCGCGCGGTCCCCGGCAGCCGGCGCGCGCTCGGCGTGCTGGTCGCGGTGGTCGGCGCGTTCGGCGTGTGGCGGGCGGTGCGGCCGGCGTGGCAGGTGCCGACGCCGTCCTGGGCCAACCGCCCCGAGGAGCGGATGCAGGACTTCCGGGACGCGCTGTACTTCCCGATCCGCGAGTTCCTGGCGGGCGGCAACCCGTACGACCCGGCGGTGATGTTCGGGCACTGGCCGGTGCGGCAGAACTTCAACCTGTACCAGCCCTACCACCTCGTCCTGCACCTGCCGTTCGCGCTGCCCGGGTACCGGGTGGGCGCGGTGGCGTTCGCGGCGTTCCTGGTGCTGCTGCTGGTGTTCCTCGCGGTGCTGGCGGCCGGGCGCGTGCGCGCGCCGCTGTTCACCGGCACGGCGGTGATCGGCACGCTGCTGGTGTTCAGCCAGGTCGGCAAGGCGCAGCTCTACGTGGGGCAGGTGAACCCGCTGATCGCGGTCGGCGCGGCGGGCGCGCTGCTGGCGCGCGACCGGTACCCCCGGCTCGCGGCGGCGGCGCTGGCGCTGGCGTGGCTCAAGCCCCAGTTCGGGTTGCCGCTCGCGGTGCTGCTGTTCGCGCGCGGGTCGCGGAAGGTCGCGTTGTGCGGCACCGGGCTCGCGGCGCTGTCCAGCCTGGTCGTGGTGGTGCCGCTGGTGGTCGGCGACGGCGGGGTGGGCGCGTTCCTGGACGTGGTCGCGCGCAACCTCAGGCACGCCGGCGCGACCGCGTACGGGGCGGTGGACTCCTTCACCTCGCAGCGGGTCGACGTGGCGGCGGTGTTCTTCCGGGTCACCGGGTGGTTGCCGCCGGGCGCGGAGCTGCTGGCGCTGGTCGGCGTGCTGGTGGTGAGCGTCGTGCTGGTGCGTGGGCTCGACCTGGCCGGTGACGGGACGAGCACGGCGGTGGCGGACCTGCTGACCTGCCTGGCCGTCGTGGTCGCGGTGGTGCACCAGCCCGGTGACGTGCTGATCGCCGTCCCGGCGCTCGCGCTGGTCGCCGTGCGGTGGTGGCGGGACCGGGACCCGCTGCTCGGGGTGGCGGTGGCGGCGCTGCTGGTGCCCTTCGCGCACCTGCACTTCGTGGACGGCGGCGTGCGGTCGCTGCTGGGCGAGCGGGCGGCCGTGACGCTGGACGGGGTCGCGGTCGTCGTCGCCTGGGTGGCGCTGGCCGTCTGCGCGCGGCGGCGGGTCGCCGCCGGACCCGGGCGGTGGCGGGTCCCCGCCGTGCGACCGTGACGGGCGCGGTGCGCGGCTCGCTGTGGCTGTTCCTGGCCAACCTCATCGGCAAGGGCGGCCAGGTGGCCGTCACGCTGGTGCTGGCGGCCTTCCTCACCGAGGAGGGCCTCGGGCTGGTCGCGCTGACCGTGTCGCTGGTGAACATCGGCCAGGTCGTGCAGTCGGTGGGCGTCTACGACGTGATCAGCCGGACCGGCCTGGACCCGCGCCGGATGGCGGGCACGCTGCTCGTGCTGAGCGTCGGCACCGGGGTGGCGCTGGCGCTGCTGCTGGTGTCGGCGGCGGACGGGATCGCCGCCGCGCTGGACGCGCCGCAGGTCGCGCCGCTGGTCCGGCTGGCCGCGCTGAGCCTGCCGTTCACGGCGGCGGCCGGCGTGCAGATGGGGCTGCTGCACCGGGACCTGGACTTCCGCCGCCGGGTGCTGCCCGACGCGGGCGGGGCCGTGCTCGGCGCGCTGACCACGATCGGCCTGGCCGTGCTGGGCCTGGGCCCGTCCGCGCTGGTGCTCGGCCTGCTCTGCACGGCCGTCGCGCAGCCGCTGCTCGGCCTGCTCGCCGGCGTCCGGGTGCGGCCCGCGTGGGACGCGGACGCCGCCGCCGAGGCGCTGCGGTGGATCGCGGTCGTCGGGCCCGGCGCGCTGGTGGCCGTGCTGCTGGTCAACGTCGACTACCTGGCGATCGGGCACGAGCTGGGCACCGGGGAGGTCGGCGTGTACTCGCTGGCCTACCGGATCGCGTGGGTGCCCTACATCGTGGTCGCGGTGGTGCTCGGCGGTGTGGTGTTCCCGTTGTGCGCCAAGCTCGTCCGCACCGGCGAGCGGGACGCGCTGCCGCAGGCGGCCGGCCGGTTCACGCACGCCGTGCTCGTGGTGACCGGCGGCCTCTACGCGGTGGCGGCGGCGCTGGCCGACCGGGTCGTGCTGTTCGGCGACCGCTGGGCACCGGCCGCGCTGCCGCTGGTGCTGCTGTGCGGCTACGGGCTCGGATTCGGCCTGCTGCACCTGTGGTACCAGGTGATCCGCGCCGCCGGCCACGCCCGCCGCTACCTGGCGCTGGAGCTGACCCACCTGGTGGCGCTGGTGGCCGGGCTCGCCCTGACCACCCGGTACGGGGTGGTCGCGGTGGCCGCCACCCAGCTCGTCGTGGTGTGGGCGGTGGTCCCCCTGGCCTGGCTGGTGCTGGCGCGCGACGGGATCGCGCCACCGGGCCTGGCCCGGGTGGCCGCGACCGTCGCGCTCGGCGCGGCGTGCTGTTTGTCCGCCGGGCGGCTGCTCGGCGACCTGTTCGGACCGACGCTGCCGGGCGTGCTCGGCGAAGCGGCGGTGCTCGTGCTCGGCTACGCGGCGGCGGCCCTGCTCGCCGACCGCCGCACGGTCCGCGAACTGCGTGAGGTGCGCCGATGAGGATCGTCCACGTGACCCAACCCGTCGAGGCCGGCGTGGCGGCGGTGGTGCTGGAACTGGCCGTCGCGCAGCGGGAGCTGGGCTGGCGGGTCGACGTCGCCTGCCCGCCCGGGTGGCTGGCGGACCGGCTGCGCGAGCTGCGGGTCGCCGTGCACGACTGGCCCGCGAGCCGCTCCCCCGGCCCCGCCACGGTGGCCGAGACCGCGCGGCTGCGCCGGCTGCTGGCCGCGCTCGACCCGGACGCGGTGCACCTGCACAGCTCCAAGGCCGGGCTCGCCGGGCGGCTCGCGCTGCGCGGCACCCGGCCGACGCTCTTCCAGCCGCACCTGTGGTCGTTCCAGACCGCGCGGGGCGCGCTGCGGCGCGCGTCGGTGGCCTGGGAGCGGTACGCGGCCCGGTGGACCGACCAGCTCGTGTGCGTGAGCGACGACGAGCTGCGCGCCGGGCGCGACCTGGGCATCACGACCCCGGCGGAGGTGGTGTGCAACGGCGTGGACACCAGCGCGCTGCGCCCGCGCAGCCGGGTCGCCGCGCGGGTCCGGCTGGGCCTGCCGGACGCGCCGACCGCCGTGTGCGTCGGCCGGGTCGCGCCGCTCAAGGGCCAGGACCAGCTGCTGGCCGCGTGGCCCTCGGTGCTGGCCCGGGTGCCGGGCGCGCGGCTCGTGCTGGTCGGCGACGGGCCGATGCGGGCGCGGTGGGAGGCGTCGGCCGGCCACCCGTCGGTGCGGTGGTGGGGCCACCACGCGGCGGTGGCCGACTTCTACACCGCCGCCGACGTGGTCGTGCTGCCGTCCCGGGCCGAGGGCATGGCCCTGGTCCCGCTGGAGGCGATGGCCAGCGGGCGGACCGTGGTGGCGTTCGACGTGGGCGGCGTGCGGCAGAGCGTGGGCGACGCGGGCGCGGTGGTGCCGGCCGGTGACGTGCCCGCGCTGGCCGACGCCGTCGCCACGCGCCTGGCGGACCCGCTGCTGGCCGCCGACGAGGGACTGACCGGGCGGCGGCGGGCCGAGGTGCTGTTCGACTCGGTGCGGGTCGGCGACCAGGTCGCCACCCTGGTGGAGAAGCTCGTGGGGTGCGGCCGGTGAGGATCGCCTACCTGCTGACCCAGGACCGGGGCGGCCCGGTGGACGTGGCGGTGCGGCTGGCAGCGACGCTGGCCGCGTCCGGCGAGGCCGAGGTGCGGGTGTTCGGGCCGCCGCCGGCCCGGGGCGCGGACCTGGTCGCGGGCTTGCACGAGCCGGTCACCGTCGCCGGCAAGGGCGACCTGAGGGCCGGGCGGTTGGCGCGCGAGGCGCTGCGGGCGTGGCGGCCGGACGTCGTGCACGCCCAGGACCGCCGGGCGGGCCTGGTCGGTGCGGGGCTGGTCCGCCCCCGGGCGGGGACCCGGGTGGTGCAGACCTACCACGGTCTGCCGGACGACGTGGGCGAGGCGTGGTTCCGGGGCGCGGCGGGCGCGGCCGGGCCGTCGGCGTACACCCGGGCCGTGCTGGCGGCGGACGCGGGTGTGGCGCGGGTCGTGCACCGCACGGTCGTCCCGGCCACGTCGATGGGCGGGTTCCTGCGCCGCCGGCTGCGGGTGCCCGCGCACCGGGTCGCGCACATCGACAACTGCGTCGAGGTCGCCGGGGCGTCACCGCCGCGCGGCCCGGTGCGGCGGCTGGTGTTCGTCGGGCTCCTGGTGGAGCGCAAAGGGCTTCCGGTGCTGCTGGAGGCGTTGACCGGGGTGATGCCGGACGACGCGGTGCTGACCGTGGTGGGCGACGGGCCGCTGCGCGGGGCGGCCGAGGAGATGGCGCGGCGGCTGCTGCCGGGCCGGGTGGCGTTCCTCGGGTTCCGGCAGGACGTGGCCCGGTTGCTGCGCGAGCACGACGCCCTGGTGCTGCCGTCCCTGCTGGAGCAGCAGCCGCTCGTGGTGGCCGAGGCGATGGCGGCGGGCAAGCCCGTGGTGGCGACGGACACCGGCGGCGTCGCGGAGATGCTGGTCGACGGCGCGGGCCTGGCCGTGCCGGGCGACGCGGCGGACTTGGCGCTCCGCCTGGAGCACCTGTTCGCCCACCCCGACCCGGGCCGGTGGGGCCGGGCCTCGGCCGAGCGCGCCCGCGCCCGGTTCGCACCCGAGGTATGCGCCGAGCGCCACCTCGCCCTCTACCGGGACCTGCTCGCCGACCCCTGATCGGACTGGTCGAGCGGCGAGGTGTGGCGCAGGGCCGGGTGCCCGCCGAGGTGGCTCAGAGCGCGGGCGGCGGATTGGTCGACGTGGTCGGTGGTCGGGTGGTCGGCGAGCCGGCGGAGGTCGGCGCCGGCTGCGTCGGCGTCGGCTGCGCGGTGGTCTGCTGCGCGGTGGTCGGCTTCGGCGTGGTCGGCCGGGGTGCCGTGTTCGCGCTCGTCGGCGTGGCCGTGGGCCGGGCGGTGGACGGCGCGGTGGTCGTGGTGGCCGCCGGTTCCGGCTTCACCAGCACCAGGGCGTCGGCGGCGGCCACCTCGGTCGCGGTCGACGCCGGCGTGCCGTCCACGGTCAGCAGCCCGGCCGGCGCGGTCACCGACACCGCCTTGGCGGTCGGGTTCACCGCCACCCAGCCGTTGGTGAAACCGCGCGTCCACGCCCCGGAGGGCAGCCGGTTCGCCGCCTCGACCGCCTCGCCGAGGTCGGTGTCCTGGTAGACCGACCAGTCCGGGTCCTGGTAGTCGTGCGTGGACGCCCCGTGCCAGCAGGTGTAGGGCCCGGCGAGCAGGGCGGCGGTCGCGTAGCCCACGCGCTCCTCGCGGTGGCTCTTGGTCTTGGTCACCAGCAGCAGCCACGACTCGCCGAGCGCGGCCTGCGCGCGCAGCTCCTTGAACTCGTTGCCCTGGAAGGTGACCAGCTCGCCGCCGCCGCCGTCGCCGCGCAGGCCGAAGTTCTCCTCCATCGCGCCGTCGAAGCGCGAGTGCGCCGACCAGCGGCCCGGTGTCAGCTGGGACTCCGAGACGTTGGGCACGAGCATCTTGCCCGCCTTGTGCAGCGAGCTGCCCGCGACCTCCAGGAACCTGTCCATGCCGTCGCGGATGCGCCGGTCGGTCGCGGCGGCGTCCGGGGTGCCCTTGAGCACGGCCTTGGAGTAGTACTTCAGCGAGCTGAAGTCGTTGTCCGCCAGGACGCCGTCCCAGCCCTCGCGGACGACCTCGGCGGTCACCGCGTCGGCCCACGCCCGCTGGTACTTCTCGTCCCACACCGCCATCTGCCAGTGCTGCGGGTACCCGCCCCACTCGACGCGCTGGTCGGCGGTGTCGACCGCGAACCACTCGGGGTGGCGCTGCTGGGCGGCGAAGTAGCCGACGCCGCTGGGCAGCAGCGGCGCGTCCTGGCCGCCGACCACCGCGCCCGGGTAGTTGCGGGTGCTGGAGAAGTCCTTGTACACCAGCACCTTGATCTTCGGGTTGAGCCGGTGCAGCCGCTGCATCGCGGCGGTCTCGGTCGCGTTGAGCACCACCAGGTCGTAGTGCCCGGCGGCGAACTTGAGGTCGGCGTAGGTCGGCGGCTCGCCGATGCCGTACCACCACGCGCACGGCGCGGTCGGTCTCGGCGGCGGGCCGAGCGGGGCGACGCCGGAGGGCTCCCCGGCACCGCGCTCCGCGTCACCCCCCGCCGGGTCCGCCGCGAGCGGCGTGGCCGTCGTGCCGCCGTGCTCGCCGGCCGAGCTGGGCAGCACGGCCAGCCCCGCCAGCAGGGCCACGACGGCGCTCGCGCCGGCCAGCGCCCGCCGGGTGCGGTCCCGGTTCAGCGGTTCCTTCGACACAGCAGCTCACCCACCGTCAGCAACAGGATTCTCGCGTCCAGCCACAACGACCAGTTGGCGATGTAGTAGTTGTCGTAGCGGGAGCGGTCGACAATCGAGGTGTCCCCTCTCAACCCGTGCACCTGCGCGAGCCCGGTCAATCCGGTCGGCACCCGGTGCCGCGCCCAGTATAGGTCGTGGACCGCCGAGAATTCGCGCACGAAACCCGGCCTTTCGGGTCGCGGCCCGACAATGGACATGTCACCCTTCAGGATGTTCCACAACTGCGGGAGCTCGTCGAGCGAGGTGCGCCGGAGGAATCGCCCGACCGGCCCGACGCGCCGGTCGCCGACCACCGACCACCGGCTCTGCGAGTCGTCCTGCCCGGTGATCCGGACGCTGCGCAGCTTGAACAGGACGAAGGTGCGGTCGTCCATGCCGACCCGGACCTGGCGGAAGATCACCGGCCGGCCGCTCTCCAGCAGGACGGCCAGGGCGCACACCGCGATCACCGGGGCGAGCGCGACCAGCGCGAGCCCGGCGAGCACCACGTCCACCGCGCGCTTGACCCACCAGCTCGGCCGGCTGGTCGGCGCGGTGCTCAGCCGCACCAGCGGGTAGCTGCGCAGCCGCTCGACGTCGGGCCCGTCCTGGTACAGCTCGTACATCCGGGGCACGACGAAGATCGCGCAGCCCAGCCGGTGGGCCGTGATGGCGGCGTTGACCAGCGGCGAGTCGGCCGCCCGGGAGAACGCGAGCACCACGCTGCCCGCGCCGAGCCGGGTGATGGCGTCGGCCAGGTTCTCCTCCAGCAGCGGCACCGGCAGCACGTCCGGGTCGAGCGCGGGCGCGGGGTCGACGAACCCGATCGGGCGCAGGCCGTACCCGGGGTGCTGGAGCATCGAGGCGGCGAGCGTGGCCCCGACCTTGCCCGCGCCCACCACGATGGTCCGGTCGCAGCGGTGGAACCGGCGGCGGGCCCAGCGCCCGAAAGCGAACACGAACAGGCGACCAGGTTCACTCCACGCGGTGAACTTGAGCAGGGCCCACTGCACGTCGGCAGTTGTGTCCGGTGCCGTGCCCAGCACCAGCGTCACGGCCGTGACCAGCGCGAACGCCGTGCCGGTCGCGATCACCGAGCGGGGCACCTCGTGCAGCCAGGACAGCCACAGCCGCCGCCGGTAGAGCCGGCAGGTCGCCCGCACGCCCAGCAGCACCCCGGCGGCCCCGGCGACCCAGACCGCCGGCAGGCCCCGGGTCACCGCCCCGACCGCCACCGCGTCGACCACGACCAGCAGCACCGCGACCGCGTTGACCCGGCCGAACGGGTCGCGCCGGTCCTCGACCGGGGTCCCCGGCGCCGGCGGCGCAGCGGTCGTCGCACCCGCCCGGTTCACGACGAGCCGCCCTTCCGGACGACGACCCGGGCTCGTCTCCCCCGGCCCCGCAGGGCCAACTCCAGGCCACACCACATTCCGACGACGTCCTTTCCGCCGGCCGGCCACGCCGGGCGGTGTCCGCCCCTCGGGCCGGACCGCCACAACCGTAAACCGCCCGAGTTCACTCGAACGAGCAATTTGACTACTCACTGCATAAACCGACACTTGAGGCGTCTGCGCTTCACTCTTTCGAGATGCAGAAACCTCCAATCCGGCGATAGAACCAGCGTTTCGTGCGTGTTCCCGTCACCAACGCAGGTGCCCGGAACACAGGGGTGGGCGGAACCCGGGCGGAGTTCCCAGGCGAATAATTCTGGCCCGCTTACCCGCAACGACGGAAATGGGGTCGACTAGTGGCCGTAGACGAACGTGGGGCGCTCTCCGCGCCGGGCTCGATCCTCACCCGAGGACGCGCGCACGTCGTGCTGCCCGCGTACAACGAGGCGGCCTCGCTGCCCGCCCTGCTGCGCCGGATCGCCGAGGTGGCCCGGACCGAGGAGGTGACGGCCTGGGTGGTGGACGACGGTTCCGCCGACGGCACCGCCGAGGCCGCCACGCGGGTCGCCGGCCTGGACGTCCGCGTCGTGCGGCACCCGGACAACCTCGGCCTCGGCCAGGCCGTGCAGACCGGCCTGCGCTCCGTGCTGGAGGTCGCCGACCGCGACGACGTGGTGGTCGTGATGGACGCCGACGACACGCACGACCCGGCGCTGATCACCGCGCTGCGCGGCGAGATCGCGGCGGGCGCGGACGTGGTGATCTGCTCCCGGTTCGTGGCCGGCGGCGACGACGCCACCGCGCCCGCGCTGCGCCGGCTGCTCTCCCGGGGCGCGGCGGTGCTCTTCCGCCGGGTGCTGCGGGTCGACGGCGTGCGCGACTTCACCAGCGGCTTCCGCGCCTACCGGGTCAGCGTGCTGGACCGCGCCGCGAGCCACTGGGGCGAGCGGCTGGTCGAGGAGCGCGGGTTCGCGTGCATGGTCGAGCTGCTGCTCAAGCTCCGCCACTGCCGCCCGGTGATCACCGAGGTGCCGCTGCACCTCCAGTACGACCGCAAGCAGGGCCCGAGCAAGCTGCGGCTGTGGAAGACCATGGCGCAGTACGTGAAGCTGCTCGTCCGCGACCGGCTCGCCCCCGCGCCGTACCGGCCGCTGTGACCCGCAGCCGGCCGGACGCGCCGAGCGGCGCGGGCGGCGCACGGGTGGGGCGCGACGGGAGCGAGGACGTGGGCGGGGCAGAGGAGGCGGACGTGGACGCGGGGTTGCGCGGGACGCGGGTGGTCGTGCTGGGCGGCGGGGTATGCGGGTTGGCGCTGGCCCACCGGCTGGGCCGGGCCGGCGCGGTGGTGGAGCTGGTGGAGGCGAGCGGGCAGCTCGGCGGGCTGGGCACGTTCTTCCCGTGGCGGGACCGGTGGGTCGAGCGGTTCTACCACTGCGTGATGCCCACCGACGACGACCTGCTGGAGCTGCTCGACGAGGTCGGCGCGCGCGAACTGGTGCGCTGGCGGCCGACCCGGATGGGCATGGTGGTCGACGGGCGGCACTTCCCGTTCAACACGGCGGCGGACCTGCTGCGGTTCACGCCCCTGCGGCTGCACGAGCGCGTCCGGTTCGGCGTGGTGTCGCTGCTGCTGCGCCGGCTGGGCCGGGGCAGGGACCTGGACCGGCTGCGCACCGAGGACTGGCTGCGCGGCGTGTACGGCGACCGGATCTGGGAGCTGCTGCTCGCGCCGATGTTCGGCTCGAAGTTCGGCGCGCGGTTCGGGGACGTGCCCGCGCTGTACCTGTGGCAGCGGCTGGGGCGCGAGAGCAACGTCTCGGTGCGCGGCTACCCGGAAGGCGGCTACCGCGCCCTGATCGACGCGCTGCGCACGTCCGTGGAGGAGTCGGGCGGCGTGGTGCGCACGTCCTGCGCGGTGACCGGCGTGAGCGCCGGGGGCGCGGTGACGCTGGAGTCCGGCGAGGTGCGCACGGCCGACCGGGTGGTCTCCACGCTGCCGCTGCCCGCGCTGCGGTCGCTCGCCGACGACGACCTGGCGCGGGCGCTGCCCGACGTCCGGCTGCCGTACCAGGGCGTGGTGAACGCCCTGTTCTTCCTCAAGCGCCCGCTGTCGGGGCACTACTGGGCGCCGATCGTGCGCTCCGGCACCGAGTTCGACGGCGTGGTCGAGATGTCCGCGCTGGCGGGCGAGTTCGACGGGCGGCACCTGGTGTACGTGATGCGCTACACCGACCGGGACTCCGCGCTCTACCGCGAGGACGACGAGCGGATCGCCGCGCGGTGGACCGACCAGCTCGTGGGGCTGTACCCGGACCTCACCGCCGACGACGTGGACGAGGTGCGCGTGTTCAAGGCGCCGTTCGTGGAACCCGTGTACCCCCTGGGCTACCAGGCGCAGCAGCCGCCGGTCGTGGTCGACGGCACGCCGCTGCTGCTGGCCACCACCGCGCACGTCTACCCGTCGGTGACGAGCTGGAACTCCAGCGTGGGCCTGGCGAACCGCGTCGCCGGCGTGCTCGACGACGCGGTCCGGCCCGGCTCAGCCGACGGGCAGCAGCACACCGGGGCGCTGGTCGACCAGCTCCTCCAGGGCGGAGGCGATCCGCACCGAGGGTGAGCCGGTGCCGTACGGCGACGGGAGGGCGGCGAGGCGGGCGCGGTGGCCCGCCACGTCGTCCAGCCACCGGCGGACCTCCGCGCCGATCCCCGGGCCCGGCGGGACGAGCGTGCCGAACGTGCCCTCGATCTCGGGCCGCTCGGTGCTGCGCCGGACCACCACCACCGGCCGCTTGAGGACGCTGACCTCCTCCTGGATGCCGCCGGAGTCCGACACCACGACGGCCGCGCCGGCGGCCAGGGCCAGGAAGTCGGGATATGCCTGGGGTTCCACGACCCGCAGCCGGCGCAGCAGCGCGCCGAGGCCGAAGTCCCGGACCCGCTTGGCGGTGCGCGGGTGCAGTGGCAGCACGACCGGCAGCGGCAGCGCGGCCAGCTCGCGCAGCACGGTCTCCAGGGTCTCCGCGTCGTCCACGTTCTCCGGGCGGTGCACGGTGGCGACCGCGTAGTGGTCGCGGCGCAGCCCGTGCGCGGCCAGCACGGCGGCTTCCGCGTCCGGGCCGGGCAGCGCGGCCTCCAGCGCCTCCACGACGGTGTTGCCGGTCACCTCGATCCGGTCCGCCGGGACGTTCTCGGCCAGCAGGTTGGCGCGGTTGACCGGGGTCGGCGCGCAGCACAGGTCCGCGAGGTGGTCGATGGCGACCCGGTTGTGCTCCTCGGGCATCGCCCGGTCGTAGCTGCGCAGGCCGGCCTCGACGTGCACCAGCGGGACGTCGTTCGCGTTGGCCGCCAACGCTCCCGCGAGCGCCGAGGTCGTGTCGCCCTGCACGACGACGGCCGCCGGGCGGTGCGCCGCGAGCACGTCGTCCACCGCCTTGACGGCGAGGCCGAGCTGCGCGCCGCGCCGCGCGCCGCCGAGCGCGAACTCGTGGAAGCCGCCGGGTTCCGCGACGTCGCGGCGGATCAGCTCGTACATGGCGCGGTCGTAGTGCTGTCCGGTGTAGACGACGACCGCGCGCGGGCCCAGGAGCCCGATGAGCGGGGCGAGCTTGATCAGCTCGGGACGCGTGCCGCACACCAGAGTGACGGGTTCCACCGTGGGGGTTCTCCTTGTTCGACCGGATGACCGGTGCCGGATCGCGCGACACGTTAGGCCCGGCTCGGTGGAATTCCGTTGCACCTCAACCGATCGAGTGAACGAATGTGTCGGATCGGCGGGGCTGCCACTAGGTTGCGGGCGTGATGAGGAAATTCAAGGCCGCGGCAGCCGCCGCGCTGACCGCGGCGGCGCTCGGCGGCGCACCCGCCTCCGAGGGGCCGCTGCTGCCGGACCTCAGACAGGCACCGGTCGGCTGCCCCGGCGGCACCTCGGACGACCCGGCCCGGTGCGAGGCGTGGGACGTGTGCATGGTCGCCGACCGCTCCGCGCCCAACGGCACGTGCCTCCAGTCCGGCCGGGCAGGCGGCGTCCGCATCCGGTTCACCACCTCGGTGGACAACGTCGGCGACGGCCCGCTGCTCATCTACGGCAAGCGCGCGTCGACCAAGACGCCCACGATGACCTCGCGGCAGGCGTTCCAGTCCTCGCGGGACGGGTCGATCCCGGAGTCGTACGACCAGGCGGGCAACCCGATCCCGGCGACGATGTACTACGAGCCCGCCCCCGCGCACACCCACTGGCACCTGATGGACTTCGAGCGCTTCCAGCTCCGCAAGCCGGACGGCACGACCCTGGTCCAGGACCGCAAGAACGGCTTCTGCCTGGGCGACCGGTACGCGGTGCGGGACGCGGACGAGCTGGCGCACGCGCCGCGCAACCCGGACAGCGCCGAGGGCCTGCTCGCGGAGTTCCTGCGGGAGAACCGCTGCCGCCACCACGAGCCGCGCGCGCTGGAGGTCGTGGAGGGCATCTCGGTCGGCTCGGGCGACGACTACAAGTACGACGTCGACTACCAGTGGCTGGACCTGACCGACGTGCCCTCGGGCGTGTACGACGTGGTGAACATGGTCAACGTGGACCGCAGCTTCCTGGAGAAGAGCTACGCGAACAACGCGTCGTCCATCGCGATCTCGGTGCAGTGGCCGGGCGGGCTCGGCCGCCCGGCGGTGATCAGCAAGCCGCCGAAGGTGGAGCTGCTGCGCAGCTGCCCCGGCCAGGAGCGCTGCGCCGAGTCGTGACCGCGCGGGCCGTCGTGCGGCGGGTCCTGGACGGGGGTCCGCCGCACAGCTGCCGGCAGCGTGGTCGGCGCACCGCGCCGGCGACGTGATCGGCGCACCGCGCCGGCGACGTGGGCCGGTGACGCGCGGCGACCGGCGCGGCGGCGGTTCGCGGTGCAGGGCCGCCGTGCCGCTGCGGACCCGGGCCCGGGGCTCGACGTCCGGAGGTCGCGCGGGGCCCGGTCGCGGCCGTGGCATAGTCGTCGGGTGATCGGCCGACTGGTTCTCCCCGCCCTCCTGCTGGTCGTGACGGCGTGCAGCGCGCTGCCACTCCCTCCCGCGCCCACGTCGAGCCCGGCGGCGCCCCCGTGCCCCGAAGCCGGCGTGGAGATCACCGCGCTCAGCGGCGAGGCGGCGATGGGCCTGCGGGTGCTGACCCTGGAGATGCGCAACTGCGGCTCGGGCACCCAGCGGTTCCGGGGCTACCCGGACGTCCGGCTGCTGGACGAGGACGGGCAGCCGCTGGACGTGCGGGTCGAGCACGGCTCGGCGTCGATCTCGCCGATCGCGTCGTTCGAGGTGCCGGCGGCGGAGTTCGCGCTGGGGCCGGGCGACCGGGCGACGGCGGGCATCGTGTGGCGCAACACCTACGACGACACGACGAACCCGCCGCAGGTCGGCGCGGAGATCGACATCGCCCCGCTGGCCGGGCTCCCCCGCCAGGTGTTCACCCCGCGCCTGGACCCCGACGGCGGCACCCCGTCGCCGAACTCGCCCGCGACCACGATCGACCTCGGCAGCACCGGGCGGATCGGCCTGAGCCCGTGGAGCGCGGCCGAGGGGCCGGGCGACCGCCCCCGCCCCTGAGGCCGGCTCAGGCCGGCGCGACCGACCAGTCCCCCCGGCCGCTGACCTGGACCAGCGCGGGGCCCTCCAGGTCGATCACGCCGGCGAAGTCGCCGATCTCGTTCACCCGCAGGTCCGGCGACTGGTAGTCGCGGTCCAGCTCCACCACCCACACCACGAAGTTGCCCCGGCCCGTGAAGGACGCCTGCGCCGTCCGGGTCGGCCGGGTGACCAGGAACACCGCGTCGTCGGTTCCGGTGGCCACGCCGTCGACGGTCGGCACCAGGTCCATCCCGCCGACGGTCATCGTCCACGACCCGGTCACCTCGACGGTCAGCCTGGTGACCGGCGGGCCGGTGACGTCCAGCCAGCGCGTGCCGACGAACGGCCCCACCCGGTTGACCACCAGCGAGTCCGCCCCGTCCGAGCGGACCAGGGTGTGCCCGGAGCACGCCGGGCACTCGAACCGGACGGCGGCGAAACCCGGCGGCCGGTCGAGGGTGATCACGGCGTCGCCGGTCCCGGTGTACACCGACGGCGGCACGGTCGGCGGGGCGGGCACGGTCGTGCGCGGAACCCGCGAGGGGGTCGGCGGCGTGTACGGCGTCGGGTACGTCGGCGCAGCGGTGCGCGCGGCCTGCGTGGGCCCCTTGCGGGAGAACAGGTCGACGTGCGTGGCCGGGTTGCTCTGCACCACCGCCACGCCCACCGCCAGCAGCACCCAGGCCATCCCGACCACCGGCCACAGCCACCCGGGCGCCTGGCGGGAAGTCGGCGGCACGTGGACCCGGATCGGCTCGGGCGGCGGCGAGGCCGGCCATGTCTGGAACGGGGGCGCTGCGAACGGCGGCACCTGGGCTACCTGCGGCGGCACCGGAACGGCCACCGGCTCCGCGGCCACCGGCTCCGCGGCCACCGGTCCTGCGGCCACCGGTCCTGCGGCCACCGGTCCTGCGGCCACCGGCTCTGCGGCCGGAGGCTCGCCCGCAGGCGTCCCGGCGATCAGCGGTCGGTCCTGCCCGTGCTCCGGCTGCTCCTGGTCCGGCTGCCCCTGGTCCGGCGAGGGTGTGGATGGCTGCGTCACGATCGTCCCCAGAACTTCACCCCGGCACCCTACGAAAGGCCGCGTCGAACTCCCCAACCGATTCGGGGCTTTGCGGTGCCGCGCGAGACCGGGATCACGGGCCGCTGTGCACGAGGGTCGCCCACACGTCCGGGCGGTCCGGGAACTCGGCGCGCAGGCGTCGGGAGACCTCGCGGACGGCGTGCGCGGCGGTGTCGGCGGACGGGCTGTCGGGCAGCAGGTCGTAGAACGCCGTCGCGGCGCGGGCCGCCAGGGCGTCGTTGAGCGGCCACAGGCTGGCCACCACGTGCCGGAAGCCCGCCAGGTGGAACGCGGCGGCCAGGTTGAGCGGCTCGTCCGCGTGCCGGCCGCGCGCGGCGGTCGAGCACGCCGACAGGTAGGCCAGCTCGGCGTGCTCCGGGTGCAGCCGGCCGATCGCCTCGACCGGGAGTGCGCCGTCGGCCAGGTGCAGCACCGCCCGGGAGCTGGTGCCGGGGTCGGCGCCGGCGTGGCACGCGAAGTGCGCCCACGTGCACTCGCCCAGCGCCGCCAGCACCTGCCGGGTGGTCGGGTCCACCAGCAGCGGGTCGTCGGGGTGCCGGGCGTGCAGCGCCGCCGCCTCCGCCACCGTGCCGGGCAGCCGGGGCAGGCCGGCGGTGTGCTCGACGGCGACCGTGAGCTGCCGGCGCGTGGTGGGGCGGGGCCTGCGGCGGGCGTGCGGGAGGGTGCGGGCGGTCGGCAGGTAGGAGGACACGAGCCGGTCCAGGGCGTCGCCCGCCGCGTGGAAGGGCAGGTCGCCCAGCGGTCCGAGCGGCAGCCACCACACCCGCCCGCCGCCCACCACGTCGGCCACCGGGGAGACGGCGGCGAACCACAGCCAGTCCAGCAGCGCGGTGATCACCCGGCGGGCCGCGAGCACGCCGCTCGGCCGGGTCGCGGGCACCGCGTCGTGCAGCGCCGCCCGGTGCTCCGCCAGGCCGGCGGCCAGCAGCGGCAGCTCCACGTGCACCAGGCCGTCCCGGGTGGCGACCACCGCGTCCGCCCGGCCGGCGGCGGCGTTGAGCAGCACGACCGGGCCGTCCGCCGCGACCTCGGGCAGCGGCGCGGGCCGCAGGAACCCGGCCAGGCCGGGCACCGCGCGGGCCCCGGCGACGATCCGGTCGTGCTCGGCCCACAGGTGCGCGCGGTTGGTCGGGCCGACGGTGTCCAGCGCGGCGCCGGTCAGGTCGGCGAGCATCGGCTCGGTGAGCCGCCGGTGCACCTCGGCCAGCCGCCGCGCCGCGCGCGGGTCGACCCGCTCCAGCGCGGAGAGGTCGGCGCGGGTGTCCAGCTCGGCGCCGAGGACGATCGCGCGGCCCTGCTCGGCGACCTCGACCGCTCCCGCCGGGTCGCCGGCGGCCAGGTGGGCGGCCACCGCGTCGCCGGGCAGCTCCCGGTGCGCGACCAGGGCCTGCTCCTGCTCCGACCAGCCGCTGTCGCGCCACACCACCGCGCGCAGCAGGCCGACCGCGTGCCGCAGCACCCGCGCGGCGTCCTCCGGGCGGCCCAGGTCGAGGGCGAGCGCGCCGACCTCGTGGCCGGCCTCGGCGCGCAGCGCGGGCAGGTCGTCGTCCAGCGCCAGGCAGGCGGCGATCAGCGGTCCGGGGTCCGGCACCTCGTCGGGGGCCACGCGCCGCAGCCGGCGGCACGCGGCGGCGAGCGCGGTGAGCCGGGCGACCCGGACGCGCGGGTCGGGGTCGTGCGCCATCGCCCCGGTCGCGGCGGCCACCGCGCGGCGGGCGTCGGCCGGGTCGCCCAGAGCGTCGAACCGGTGTGTGCGCGCGCGGGCCAGCGCGACCAGGGAGGCGGCGGACGGCGGCGCGGCCTCGGCCTGGGCGACGATCCGGTCCAGGTCCTCGGCCCGGCCGTGCCGGGCGTGGCGCAGGCGCAGCACGCCGGGCGCGTCCGGGTCGAGCTCGGCAGCCCGGTCGAGGTGGGCGTCCACCCCGGTCGCCTCGAACGCGGCCAGGTGGGCGCGGACCAGCCGGGCGGTGACCAGCGGGTCGCCGCCGGCCAGGCCGGCCGCCCGTTCGTGCAGCGCGAGCGCGGTCGCCAGGTCGTCCGCCGCGCTCGACTCGGCGAACCGCAACCGGTAGACCTCGGCGAGCGCGCTCACGTCGGCGGCGTCGGTGGCGTCGGTGACCTGGTCGGCGAGGTCGGCGGCACGCCGGATGTCACCGGCCGCGCCCACCGCCTCGAACCGGCGGCGGTAGGTGTCGGCCAGCCGGATCAGGACGAGGTCGCGCACCGGGTCGTCGGCGTTGGCCGCGAGCGGCGTCTCGTCCAGGGCGAACGCCACGCCGTTGATCCCGAGCGCCAGCTCGCCGACGTCGATCAGCGCGTCGAGGGCCGCAGTGCCGGCACCCGCCGCGCCGGGGTCGGTCCGCTCCTGGTGGGCCAGCCAGAGCCGGCGCAGGCGTCCGCCCCGGCTGTGCGGCGGCAGGGCCGGGTCGACCAGGGGCAGCGACGCGGCGAACGCGGGCAGCGCGGCGTGCGCCGGGTCGTCCCGGCCGGCGTCGGCGGCCAGCTCCAGGTCGGCGACGTCACCGGTCAGGTCGAAGCGGGCCAGCGCCGCGTGCGCCACCCCCTCGGCCGACCCGATCCCGGTGAACAGCGCGAGCGCCCGGTCCAGGTCGGTGCGGGAGGAGCCGAACCGGAACCGGGCCAGGTAGGTGCGGGCGAGCTGCTCGGCGACCGCCGGCCGGTGGTCGGGTGGCTCGTAGCCGGCGGCGAACCCGTCCAGCACGCGGTCGAACGGGTGCCGGAACCGCCGCAGCCGCAGCCGCCCCCGGACCCGGACCCGCCGCACGGGTGCCGCCAGGGCCAGCTCACCGGTCTCGACGGCCTCCCGGATGTCGCCGATGCCGCCCGCGCCGACCCGCAGGCCGAGGCCGACCGCGACCGCGCCGGTGAACCAGGCCCGGTCGGGGTGGCGGCGCGGCAGCGCGTCCAGGCACGCGCGGGCGCGGTCGAGCAGCTCGTCCACGGCGCGCAGGTCGCCGCTGAGCCGGTGGACGCGCAGGTTGAGCAGGACCAGCACGCTCGCGTGGCGGGCGTGGTCGCGGTGCGAGGTGAGCCGGACCAGGTCTTCCAGCAGCAGGAGCGCCATCCGCGTGGTGAGCGGGTGGTCCTCCACCTCGGCGAACGCGAGGGCCGCGCCGAACTGGCTGTCGGGGTGGGCCTCCGGGCCGGGCAGCAGGCGGCGCAGCAGCGGCGGCCGGGGCAGGTCGGGCAGGGCGGCCCAGTGCCAGGCCACGGCGTGCGCGAGGTCGGTGATCCCGTGACCATGCTCGAACCGCAGGTGGAACAGCGTGGCGAGCAGCCGCCGCACCGCGTCGGACCCGTCCTCGCCGAGCCCGTCCTCTTCGGCGCTCTCCAGCAGCGCCCAGGTCTCGGCCTCGGCGTCGCCGGCGAACAGCGCGGACGGGTCGCCGGTCCGCTGGAACGCCTCGACCCGCTCCGCGAGCGCGGCGGCGGGTGGGGGTAATCGCACGGGTCCGACCCTAGAGGGTCAGTAACGCCCTCGGGGCTCGTAGTCGTCCACGTCGTCGTACTCCGGGCGGCTGTTCTTCGGCGGGCGGTTGGACCACGAGTCGAACAGCACCACCAGCGCCGCGACCACGACGAGGATCACCGCGACCACGGCCAGGCCGCCCCAGACCATCAGGCCCGCCAACAGCAGCATCGGCACGACGGCGAACAGGCAGAACGGGTCGACCCGCCCGAAAGCCGGTCGGCGCTGCCCCGTGGATCGACCGTACTGCCCCGCCATCAGACCGCCTGTCGCTCGTCACTCGTGTCCGAATCGCCGGACTTCCGGGACCCGGTGCCCCGAACAGCATAATTCCCGCCTCCTGAGGTGTACGGCGGGTCACGGGCACGCCCCCGACGGGGCGCGATCCGGCGATCCGCCGCACGTGACGGGCGGCGCGTCCCGCCGCCCGGTGCGCCGCGCGTGACGGCCGGCGCGCGGTGTCCGGCCCGGTCGCCGCACCCGCCCCGCCCGGTTGTGACCTTGGTCTCGACACGCGACCGACCCGGGGCGGGGTCGCGCCCGGGGTCCGGCACCCGGCGCGCGGGCTGGACTCGGCGGCGCACGACTGGCGTCGGGTGGGCCAACCACCGGGGAGTGCACAGCGAGTCGGCATCGCACGCCTGGGTGCCCCTCATTCGTTCCACCGGATGAGGAGTACCGCCATGCCGGCCACCGTGCTCGACGGCACCGCCGTGTCCCGTTCCCTGCTCGACGCCACCGCCGCGCGCGCCGCCGCGTTCGCCTCGGTCGCGGGCCGCCCGCCCACCCTGGCCACCGTGCTGGTCGGCGACGACCCGGCGTCCCGGACGTACGTGAAGATGAAGCGCTCCCGGTGCGCCAAGGTCGGCATCGGCTCGCGGGCCGTGGAGCTGCCCGCCTCGAGCACCACCGGGCAGCTCGTCGCGGAGGTCTCCGCGCTGTCCGCCGACCCGGCCGTGGACGGCATCCTCCTGCAACACCCGGTGCCCGCGCACGTCGACGAGCGGGCCGCGTTCGAGGCGATCGCGCCCGGCAAGGACGTGGACGGCGTCACCGTGCACAGCTTCGCCGCGATGGCGTTCGGCGAGCCCGGCTTCCGCTCGTGCACGCCCGGCGGCATCCTGCGGCTGCTGGACGCCTACGACATCCCGCTGGCCGGGCGGCGCGCGGTCGTCGTCGGCCGCAGCCCGATCCTGGGCAAGCCGGTCGGGATGCTGCTGCCGGCCCGCGACGCGACCGTCACCTACTGCCACTCCCGCACGGCGGACCTCGCCGGGGCGGTGCGGGAGGCGGACGTGGTGGTGGCCGCCGTGGGCAAGCCGGAACTCGTGCGCGGCGAGTGGATCAAGCCCGGGGCGGTGGTCGTGGACGCCGGCTACAACGCGGGCAACGTCGGGGACGTCGAGTACCCGGCCGCCGCCGAGCGCGCCGGGCACATCACACCCGTGCCCGGCGGCGTCGGCCCGATGACCATCGCGCTGCTGCTGGAGCAGACCGTGCGGGCGGCCGAGGCCGGCCGCTGACGCCGCAGGTCGGAGGCGTTCCGGAATGGATGTGAACCGGATGCACCTCCGCTGCGAACGTCTGGTGGCAGGCGGGGACCGGAGCGGAACCGGTCCCCGCCTTCCCTGCCGCCCCGGAGCACCGGGGCGGGCGCCCGGGTCACGCGGCGACCACCCCGTCGGCCAGCGCCAACCGGGTGCCCTCGAAGCGGGCCCTGGTCCGGCGGTCGTGGGTCACCACGACCAGCGCGCCGGTGTAGGACTCCAGGGCGTGCTCCAGGTCCTCCACCAGGGCCGGCGACAGGTGGTTCGTCGGCTCGTCGAGCAGCAGCAGGTCGACCGGCTCGGTGACCAGGCGGGCCAGCTCCACCCGGCGGCGCTGCCCGTAGGACAGCTCGCCGAGCCGCAGGCCCAGGTCGCGCGGCGCGAACAGGCCCAGGGCCAGCAACCCGTCCACGTGCTCGTCCGGGTGGCCCCGGCCGTGCGCGAACGCCTCCGCCACGGTCAGCTCCGACCGGTCCGAGACGTCCTCCTGCCGCAGGTGGCCGACCCGCGCCGGGGTGCTCACCCGGCCCTGGTCGGGCGCGAGCTCACCCGCCAGCACCCGCACGAGCGTGGTCTTGCCCGCGCCGTTCGGACCGGTGACCAGCAGCCGTTCGCCGGGCCGGACGGTCAGCTCCGGCACGTGCAGCCGGTCGGCCACCCGGACGTCGTGCAGCTCGGCCACCCACTCCGGCTCGGACGCGGCGATGCGCGCGGTGAACCGCAGCGGGTCCGGTGGCGGCGCGACGGGGCGCTCGGTGAGGCGGGCCACCCGCTCCTTGGCGTTGCGGACGCGGCTCATCGCGCCGTGCCCGCGCCCGCGCGCCCGGAACGGTCCGGCCGCGAACACCGCGAGCGGCAGCTTGCGCGGGATCGCGCCCAGGTCGGCCGCCGCCGACTCGGCGAGCCGGCGGTGCCGGGCCAGGTCGACCTTCCACTCCTCGTGCTCGCGCAGCCGGCGGGCCCGGTCGGCGGCCTTGGCGGCCAGGTAGCCGTCGTAGCCGTCGCCGTGCCGGGACACGGTTGCCTCGTCCACCTCCAGGACCGTGTCCGTGACGTTCTCCAGGAACACGCGGTCGTGCGTGATGGCGACGACGGTGCCCCGGTGCCCGGCGAGGTGCCGCTCCAGCCACGCCACGGCCTCGTCGTCCAGGTCGTTGGTCGGCTCGTCGAGCAGCAGCAGCTCCGGCGAGGACGCCAGCGTCGCGGCCAGCGCCAGCCGGGACCGCTCGCCGCCGGAGAGCGTGCCCAGCCGGCGGTCGCGGTCCAGGCCCGGCAGACCCAGGCCGTGCAGGGCGACCTCCACCCGGATGTCGGCCTGGTACCCGCCGCGCGCCTCGAACCGCTCGACCAGCCCGGCGTAGTGGGCGGGGTCGGGCAGCCCGGCGGCCTCCTCCCGGCGCAGCGCGGCCTCCAGTTCGCGCAGGTCGGCCAGGGCGAGGTCGACCGCGTCGGCCACGGTCGCGGTCGGCGGCAGGTCGAGGGTCTGCGGCAGGTACCCGGTGCCGCCGGGCGCGCTGACGGTCAGCTCGCCGTGGTCCGGGGCCAGCCGGCCCGCGATCAGCGCGAGCAGGGTCGACTTGCCCGAGCCGTTGTCGCCGATGACCCCGACCCGCTCACCCGGTTTGACGGTCAGCGTGACGCGGTCCAGGACCACGTGGTCGTCGTAGCTCTTGGTGACGTCGTGCAGTGACAGTTGCGCGGTGCGCAAGGCAGGCTCCTGTTCTCGGCCGACAGCGGACCGAGTCGATCGGGGGTGCGGGACGGGAGAAGTCGCGTCGCGGAGCGGTGCTCAACGCGGACGCGCGTCCGATCACAGGAAGTAAAAGATGCCCATATCGCCGATCATTGTAATTCGATCGGGCGATGATCCACAAGAGTGGCCGGCCCCACACCCGGGTCGGGCGACGAGGAGGGCACGAGGCTGCTCGCCGGGGTGCTGCTGGCCGTGTCCGGGGCGCTCGGGTGCGCCGCGTGGGCGTCGGCCCGTCTGCGACGGTCTACTTCCTGCAGGACGACGAGGGCCGGGACCGGGACTACGACGCGGACAAGGTGGTGCAGTCGGTGTCGGTCGCGGTGGCCGCCGGGCCGTCCCGGGCGTTCGCGGTGGTGCTGGAACCGGCCGGCGGGGTGCGGTCGGGGGCGGGGTTCGAGGCGCGGGCGCTGCACCGCGACCCGGGCGAGGAGGTGCGGGTGCCCGCCGGGCCGGTCGTGTCGGGCGACGCGCAGCGGTTCGTGTTCCGGGTGACCACCGGGCCGCAGACCGACGGGCGGCCGGCGAGCCGGTGGGCGCGGTGGAGGTGGTGCTGTCGACCCGGTACCTCGCCGTGCCCCGGTTCGACTTCGCGCAACGGCCGCTGACGGTGTCGGCGGCGGGCTCGCCGCGACCGCGCGGGTGGCGGTCGTCGGGTCGGAGGGCGGCGCGCTGCGGCCGGTCGCCGACTTCGCGGACCCCGCCGCGAGGCCCGGGACCAGCGACTGGTGTTCTTCTCCGGCCTCGCGGTGGGGTTGGCCTCGGCGGCGCTGCCGGCCGGCGTCCGAACGGCGCAGCCACCGGTACGACCCCGCCGTGTAACTTTGCGTAGCACCGCTGTCAACAAACGTGACTAAAGTCACCCCTAATGGGCGATCCCTTGCCCCTGCAAGTCACCAGCGGTTACGTTCCCGGCCGCAGATAACGGTTCGATCACCGGAGAGACACGGGCTCGTTTTCCCCCGGACGCGCCCGGCCTGGATCCCCCGCCAGGTTGTCGGTGATCGGGCTCCCCGACGCAGGAGGCCCCTCCCTTGGCTCGCCACAGGAAGCCCAGCGGGCAGCAGCCGACCGTGCTCACGGTCAGCGCCCAGGCTCCCGGCCACGTCGGCGCGCACCGCGCCGAACCCGACCGGACGCTGCCCAAGCGACTGTCCGCGTTCGCCGTCGCGTTCGGCGTCGTGACGGGAGCGGGCGCGGCGGCGCACGCGGTCACCAGCGGCACGCTCAGCCCCCTCGCGGGCGGTGCCGAGTTCGGCGGCGTGCCGGACCAGAACATCCGCACCGGCAAGGTCGACACCGTCCACTCGATCGACCTCGGCTCGGAGACCGCCCGGATGATCCGCCACGAGCAGCTCACCGCGCTCCAGGCGTTCAACCAGGCCAGCGGCGTCGCCCAGGACGGCTACGCGGTGCGCCAGAAGGCCGCCGAGGAGAAGGCCGCCAAGGACGCGAAGGACGCCGAGGAGGCGCGCAAGCCGCCCAAGCAGCGCCAGGTCGAGGGCTGGATCCGCGAGGCCATCGCCATCCTGGCCGCCAACGGCACCCCGATCGACGAGAACAGCGTGGACGAGATCTGGACGATCGTCCAGAAGGAGTCCAACGGCAACCCCAACGCGGTGAACACCTGGGACAGCAACGCCGCCCGGGGCACCCCGTCCAAGGGCCTCATGCAGTGCATCGACCCCACGTTCCAGGTCTACAAGCTGCCCGGCCACGACGACATCTACAACCCGGTGGACAACATCATCGCCGGCGTCCGCTACACCTACGCCCGCTACGGCGGCTTCGGCAACCACCCCGGCCTGGTGGGCATCAACAACGGCACCGGCTACCGGGGCTACTGAGCCCCGACCGGCGGCCCCGCGCCCGTCGACCGGTGACGTGCCCCGGCTCCGGCAGGTGGTGCGGCCTCGTGCAGGCGAAGCACGACGGCCCTGGTCGGTCCGCGCGGACCGACCAGGGCCGTCGTGCGCCGGCGGTGGTGCCGGCCCGGTCAAGCGACGGCGGAGCCGACCGGACCGGCGGACAGGTGGCGGGCGCAGTTCGGGCAGATCGGCCACTCGCGCCACAGGTGGCGCGTGCGCTCCGGCACGGGCAGGCACAGCGCCCGGCAGACCGCGCGGTAGCGGTCGCCGACGTGGGCCGAGTGGTGGGCCGGCTCACCGGCCGGCACCAGGTGGCGTTGCTCGGCGAAGACGCCCGGCAGCAGACGACCCGTTGTCACGATTCCTCCCGGTGGTCGTCGGGGAGGCCGATGGGACGCGCGGGACGGGTCCCCGCCCCGCGCGGTCGACAGGTGGTGCGCGAGGCGGTCCTCCCCCCTGAGCCCCCCCGAACCCCGGCGGACCGCCTCGATACGCAGTGTGTCCGAGCGATCGTGCAAAGCGCTTGCACAACGCTGCAATCCGCAGCTCAGAGGCACTTTCCGGGAGAGTTCCCGACGTGGGCGGTCGACCTCACCCCACGGTGGCGACCCGGCCCGGCGGCCCATTGTGCGGCAATCCCGGGCGCTCCGTCGCCCTGACGGGAAAACCCGCGCCGGGCGACACCGGGCGGTCGTGGACCGGGGCGGGTCAGTTCAGTGCGGCCAGCCTGGTGCGGAGGTCGTCCGCGCCCGGCACGTCCATCGTCTCGTGCAGGGCCAGCGCGCGTTCCCAGTGCTCCCGGGCGGCGGCCGGTTCGGCCTGGCCGAGGCCGGCCAGGGCCTGGGCCTGCTGGCACCGGTCGCCGGTGTCGCGCGCGACGGCCAGCGCGCGGCGGTAGCGGTCGGCGGACTCGGCCGGGTGCCCCAGGCGCAGGTGCGCCTCGCCCAGGGCCAGCAGGGCCTCCGCCTCGCCCGTGCGGAAGCCGTCGCGGCGCGCGGCGGCCAGGCCCAGGTCCAGGTGCTCCAGCGCCTCGTCGCACTCCCCCAGCCGCAGGTGCACCACGCCGATCCGGGTCAGCGAGTGGCCCTCGTCCAGCCGGTGGCCGTTGCGGCGGGCCATGGCCAGCGCCCGGCGGTGGTCGTCGAGCGCCTCCTCGTGCCGGCCCATGCCGTTCTGCGTCGCGCCCAGCTCGCACAGCGCGACGCCCTCGCCGACCCGGTGGCCGACCGTCCGGGCCAGCGCCAGCGCCTCGCCCAGGTACCGCAGCGCGCGCTCGTACTGGCCCAGCCGCCGGTAGGCCGACCCGATGTTGGTCAGCGCGTCCACCTCGCCCACCCGGTTGCCCAGCTCGCGGACGATCGCCAGCGCCTCCCGGTTCGCCGTGACGGCCGCCGCCGGCCGCCCGGACAGGCCGTGCAGCACGCCCAGCTCGCGCAGGGTGTCCGCGACCCGGTCCCGGTCGCCGAGGTCGGTGAAGATCGCCTTCGCCCGCTCCTGGCAGCCGCGTGCCTGGTCGTGGTGGCCCAGCCGGTGGTGGTCCGCGCCCAGCCGCTGCCAGACCCGGGCCTCCTCGGCCCGGTCGTGCGCCGAGGCCAGCGCCCACGTGTCCAGGGTGAGCGCGTCGGCCACCAGGCTGCGCAGGTGCAGGTAGCGGTGCAGGACGGGGGCGATCGCGCGCGGCTGGGTCGCGGCCAGCAGGTTGGCCCGCTCGGTGTCCAGCCACGCCAGCGCGCGGTCGTACTCGGCCGGGTCCTGCTCGTGCGGCGCGAGGCTGCGCGTCGCCTCCTCGGCGGCCCGGGTGTAGTGCTCGGCCAGCCGGCGCGCGGCGGCGTGCCGGTCCGCCTCGGCCTCGTTGCGGTGGGCCGCGTCGCGGGCGAAGTCGCGCACCAGGTCGTGGAACCGGTAGCGGCCCGCGCGGGGCTGGCCCACCAGGTGCACGTCGACCAGGCTCTCCAGCAGGCTCTCGGCGGTGTCGGCGTCGCGCTCGGCCAGCGCGGCGGCGGCCTCCGCGTCGAAGTCCGGGCCGGGGTGCAGGCCCAGCAGCCGGAACAGCCGGCGCTGCTCGGCGGTGAGGTTCTCGTAGGACAGGGTGAACGCGGCGGTGACCGCGTCCAGCGGCTCCCGGCGCAGCCGCCCGGTGAGGTGGGCGACGGTCCACGCCGGCCGGGTGCCCAGCCGGGCGGCGGCCAGCCGGATCGCCAGCGGCAGGCGCCCGCACAGGTCCACCGCCTCGGCCACCGACTCCGGCTCGTCCACGACCCGCCCGTCGTCCACGATCCGGGCGAACAGCCGCACCGCGTGGTCCTCGGGCAGCACGTCCAGCGACAGCGTCCGGGAGGCCGCCAGGTCCACCAGCCGGCGCCGGCTGGTGACCAGGGTCAGCGACCGGCCGGTGCCCGGCAGCAGCGGCCGGACCTGCGCGGCGTCCACCGCGTCGTCCAGCACGACCAGCGCGGCCCGGTCGGCGAGTTCCGCGCGCCACAGGGCGGCGCGGGCGTCCAGGCCGGCCGGGATGCGCTCGCCGGGCACGCCCAGCGAGCGCAGCAGGGTGTCCAGCGCGGCGAGCGGCTCGACCGGCCGGTGGCCGGCGACGTGCCCGCGCAGGTCGACGTAGAGCTGCCCGTCCGGGTGGCGGCCGGCGAGCCGGTGCGCCGCGTGCACGGCCAGCGCCGACTTGCCGACGCCGGGCGGCCCGTCGACCGCCCACACCGCCGCCGCGCCGGGGTTGGCGGCCCGCCGGTCGGTGGCCAGCAGCCGGGCCAGCTCGGTGTCGCGGCCGGTGAAGTCGGCGACGTCGCGGGGCAGCGTGTTGCGCCCTCGCGGCCTGGCCGCCGGGGCGGCCAGGCCGGCGTCGCCGCGCAGGATGCGCTCGTGCATCGCCCGCAGGTCGTCGCCCGGGTCCACGCCCAGCTCGTCGGCCAGCCGGCGGCGGGTGTCCTGGAAGACCTCCAGCGCGGCGGCGCGGCTGCCCGCCCGGTAGAGCGCGAGCATGAGCAGCGCGCCCAGCCGCTCCTCCAGCGGGTTCGCCGCCACCAGGCGGGTCAGGTCGGCGATGCCCTCCGACGTGCGGCCGAGGTCGAGGCTGATCCGGGCGTGCAGCTCCAGCGCGCTGAGGTGCCGCTCGCGCAGCCGGCGGCGCTCGGCCTCCAGCAGCGGGCCGCCCAGCCCGCTGAACGGGTCGCCGCGCCACAGCGCCAGGGCCGCGTCGACGTGCTCCGCGCCGGCCCGCACGTCGTCGTCCCGGTAGCGGGCGTGCGCCGCGTCCAAGTGCCGGTCGAACACCACCACGTCGAGGTCGGACGGGTCGCCCTGGAGCAGGTAGCCGCCCTCGGTGAAGACCAGCGGACCCGGCGCCTGCGGCACCCGCAGCACTCGGCGCAGCCGGCTGATGTAGGTCTGCACGGCGTTGCGGGCGTCACGCGGGCCGCGCTCGCCCCACACGCCGTCGACGATCCGGCTCAGCGGCACCGGCCGGTTCAGTTCAAGCAGCATCACGCCGAGCACGGCCTGCTGCTTCGCCCAGCCGAGCTCGATCTTCCGGTCCGCGCGCCACGCCGTGAGCGGGCCCAGCGCGGCGTAGCGGATCCCTGACAACACGCGCAGCCTCCCCGCACCGAGCCGCCCGGTCCAAGCCGAACAGCGTAGTCGCCCCTACTCCGGCAGGTCCAGTGCGACACGGTCCTGACCAGGCGCTAAAGCGGTGTGACAGTGCCACGCAGGTCTGCTCGCGCACCATTTCACCGTTCGTTGACGTGCTGCGCGCGCCAACCCGGACCGGAACTCGACTGGACGCCCACAGGGGGGAGCCGCCCAGCCGGACCCCGGTCCACGTCCGCCGTCGCCTCGGCGGTCGTCCGGTCGCGCCGCCGGTCGGCGAACCCGGAGGCGGTCGCCGTGGCTGTGCCGGCGCTGGCCACGGCCGACCCTCCGGTCATTCTGACCACCCCGTCAGGGGCGTGTCACCCGTTCCCGACGAATGAGGCCGCCCCCGCCGGCCGGTCGGTCCGCCGACCACCCGGCACCCGCCGGCGGCTACCGCCAGACGGTCCCCCGGCGCTCGTACTCCAGGACCACCTCCACCCGCTGGGCGAACTTCGCGCCCAGGAAGCGCTCCAGCAGCCACAGCGAGACGTCCAGCCCGGACGTGATCCCGCCGCCGGTGACCAGGGTGCCGTCGTCCACCACCCGCGCGTCCACGACGGTCGCGCCCTGCGCCCGGAGGTCCGCCTTCGCCCCGGAGTGCGTGGTCGCCGGCCGGCCCCGGGTCAGGCCCGCCGCCGACAGCACCATCACGCCGGTGCAGATGCCCACCGGCAGCGCCGACACCCCGGCCAGCCGGCGCAGGAAGCCCCGGTCGGCGATCAGCCGGCGCACGCCGGGCCCGTGCAGGTCGGTGTACCCGCCGCCGGGCACCACCAGCACGTCGGCGTCGTGCGGCGACCAGCCCGCCGCCACGTCGAGCCGCGTGCCGTAGGTGCAGGTGACGGTCGCCGGGCGGTCGGGCGTGACCAGGGTCGTGCGCACCGCGCCGCCCATCTTGGCGGCCAAGCCGAGCACTTCGACGGGCGCGGCGAAGTCCTGCTCCTCCACCCCGTCGTACACCAGCACCTGGACCCGCAACGGCTTCTCGGCGGTGGCGGGCTGCGCGTGGGCCGCACCGGCCGACGCCCCGCCGACCGACAGCGCACCGACCGACAGCCCGCCGGCGGACAGGGCCGAAGCGCGGATGAACGTGCGACGTTCCATGGAAGTCCTCCCGGGGTTCGCTGACGAACCGGTCGGACCGCCGCACGTCCCGGTTCCCGCCCACCGGAAGGGTGAACACCGGGGCATCGGGGAACCGAACGGGCCGCGCGGCCGACCACCTGGGCGGTCGGGTGCGTTCCCTTGACGCCACCCGAGTGCCCACGCCGGGCCGGTCCGCCGCTCCGACACGGCCACCGGCCCGGCGTCGTCCTCCGGCCCTGCCGAACGCCGAGGTCGACGTCCCCGCACCGCTCGCCGGGGGCCGGGCTGAGCGGCACTACCGCTGGAACCGGTAGCCCAGGCCGGGTTCGGTGATCAGGTGGCGCGGGTGGGACGGTTCGGGTTCCAGCTTCCGGCGCAGCTGGGCCAGGTAGACGCGCAGGTAGTGGGTCTGGCTGTAGTAGCCCGCCCCCCACACCCGGTCCAGCAGGTCGCGCACGCTCACCGGCGCGCCGCCCGCCCGGACCAGCACCTCCAGCAGCGCCCACTCGGTGCGGGTCAGGTGGACGTCCTCGCCGTCGCGCCGGATGCGCTTGGCGGTCAGGTCGACGGTGAACGACGCGGCCATCACGGGCGGTTCGCCGTCGAACCTCGGGCCGGTCCGGCGGACCGCCGCCCGCAGCCGCGCGAGCAGCTCGTCCATCCCGAACGGCTTGGTCACGTAGTCGTCCGCGCCCGCGTCCAGCGCCGCGATCTTGGCGCGGGCGTCGGTGCGGGCGGAGAGCACCACGATCGGCGTGGTGACCCGGTCGCGCAGGGCCGCGATCACCGCGACGCCGCCGAGGTCCGGCAGGCCGAGGTCGAGCAGGATCACGTCCGGGTGCTCCTCGACCGAGGCGATCGCCGACGCGCCGTCCGGGGCGGTCAGCACCCGGTACCCGTGCGCGGTCAGGGTGATCCGCAGCACGCGGACGACCTGCGGGTCGTCGTCCACGACTAAGACGGTGGTCATGCGGCTGCCACCTCCGCGACCGGCAGGGAGATGACGACGGTGAGCCCGCCGCCGGGCGTGTCCTCGGCGGCGATGTCGCCGCCCATCGCGTCCACGAAACCCTTGGCCACGTTCAACCCCAGGCCGACGCCGGGGGTGGCGTCGCGGTCGCCGAGCCGCTGGAACGGCGCGAACACGGCGTCGGCGGTGTTCTTCGGCAGCCCCCGCCCGTGGTCGACCACGCGCAGCTCCACCCGGTCGCCGTAGGCGCTGGCGCGCACCGCGACCTCCGGCTCGTCGGCGGTGATCGCGCCGTCGCCGTCCACGTCCACCAGCCGGCGCGGGGTCAGCCGCCCGTGCCGCAGGGCGTTGTCGATCACGTTGGCCACCACCCGTTCCAGCAGGCCGACGTCGGCGAGCACCTCGGGCAGCTGCTCCCCCACGTCCACCGACACCACCCGCCGGTCGTCGATGCCGGCCAGCGCCCGCGCGACCACCTCGTCGAACGTGACCGCGCGCAGCAACGGCCGCACCGCGCCGGTCGCCAGCCGCGACGAGTCGAGCAGGTTGTCCACCAGGCCGGTGAGCCGGTCGGCGGACACCTCGACGGTCTCCAGCAGCTCCTCGCGGTCCTCTCCGGACAGTGGCAGGGTGTCGTCGCGCAGGCTGCCGACGGCGGCTTTGATGGAGGTCAACGGGGTCCGCAGGTCGTGCCCGACCGCCGAGAGCAGCGCGGTGCGCAGCTCGGTGGTCGCCGCGCGGCGCTGCGCCTCGGCCGTCTCGGCGGCCATCCGCTGCTGGCGCAACGCCATCAGCGCCTGCCCGGCGGCGGCCTCCAGCGCCCGCTGGTCGCCTGCGGGCAGCGCCCGGCCGCGCAGCGCCAGGTGCACGTCGGCGGTCACCGGCACGTCCGCGTCGGCCTCGTCGGGTTCGTCGCACGGCCTGGGCCCGACGCAGGCCACCCGCGTCCACTCGCCGCCGCGCCGCTCCAGCAGCGCCACCGACTCCAGCCCGAAGTTCTCGCGCACCTTCTCCAGCAGCCGCGCCAGCGGGTGCGGGCCGGACAGCACGGTCCGCGCGTAGGAGGCGAGCAGCGCCGCCTCGGTGCGCGCCCGCGCGCCCTGCTCGGCCAGCCGCGCCGCCCGGTCCACGACCAGCGCGACCAGCACCGCGACGGTGAGCATGGCGACCAGCGTGACCAGGTTCTCCGGTGTGGCCACGGCCAGGCTGTAGTAGGGCGGGGTGAAGAAGTAGTTGAGCAGCCCCGCGCCGAGCAGCGCCGCGCCGACCGCCGGGCCCAGCCCGCCCACCAGCGCCACCGCGACCGTGACCAGGAAGAAGGCGACCAGGTCGGTGGAGAAGGTCACGGCGTCGCGGGACAGCGCGCCGAGCGCGGTCACCGCGAGCGGCAGCAGCACCGCGAGCGCCCAACCCAGCAGCACCCGGCCCCGGGTCAGCGGGCTGCGGCCGACGCTCCAGCGCGGGCTGCGGCGGGCCTCGTCGTGGGTGACCATGTGCACGTCGATCGGCCCGGACGCCTGGATCACCGCCGCGCCGATGCCCTCGTCGAACACCCGCGCCAGCCGGGACCGGCGGGACGTGCCCAGCACGAGCTGCGTCGCGTTGACCCCGCGCGCGAACTCCAGCAGCGCGGTGGGCACGTCGTCGCCCACCACGGTGTGGAAGGTCGCGCCCACGTCCTCGGCGATCTTCCGCAGCTTGCCGACCACCTGCGGCGACGGGCCGGTCAGCCCGTCGCCGCGCAGCACGTGCACGACGACCAGGTCCGCGCCCGCCCGCACCGCGATCCGCCGGGCACGGCGGATCAGCGCCTCGCTCTCGTTGCCGCCGGAGATCGCGACGACGACCCGTTCCCGGGTCTCCCAGGTGTCGGTGATGCGCTGCTCGGTCCGGTAGCGCTGCAACGCCACGTCGACCTGGTCGGCCACCCACAGCAGCGCCAGCTCGCGCAGCGCGGTCAGGTTGCCGGGCCGGAAGTAGTTGCCCAGCGCGGCGTCGATCTTGTGGGCGGCGTAGACGTTGCCGTGCGCGAGCCGGCGGCGCAGCGCCTCGGGCGTGATGTCGACCAGCTCGACCTGCTCGGCGCGGCGCACCACCTCGTCCGGCACGGTCTCGCGCTGCTGCACGCCGGTGATCCGGTGCACCACGTCGTTGAGCGATTCGAGGTGCTGGACGTTGACCGTGGACAGCACGTCGATGCCCGCGTCGAGCAGCTCCTCGACGTCCTCCCAGCGCTTGGCGCGGCGCGAGCCGGGCACGTTGGTGTGCGCCAGCTCGTCGACCACGGCGACCTCGGGGGCACGGGCCAGCAGCGCGTCCACGTCCAGCTCGCCGAACTCGACGCCCCGGTGTGCGACCGCGCGGCGCGGCACCTGCTCCAGGCCGTCGAGCAGCCGGGCGGTCTTCTCCCGGCCGTGCGCCTCGACCAGGCCGACCACCACGTCCGTGCCGCGTTCCCGCCGGCGGTGCGCCTCGCCGAGCATGGCGAAGGTCTTGCCGACACCGGGCGCCGAGCCGAGGTAGATCCGCAGCTCGCCGCGTTTGCGCTTCCCGTCCACCCGGACAGTGTGCTCGCCGGGCAGCCGCACCTCAGCGTGACCATCGAGACGCGCTAGGAACGCGTAAACGCCCGCATCCGGTGCTCGCGCCGCGCGTCGCGGGCGGGTGCGGCGGCCCCGGGCCGCGCCACCGCGAAACCGACTGCTCACCGGCGGTGCCGTGATTCGCCGAAATGGGGGTGGGGAAAGGGACCGGCCCATACGATCGGGCCGATGAGGGATCTTTCACGCGCGGTTCGGGTCGCGGCGGTGGTCGCGGTGCTGGCGGTGCTCGCCGGGTGCGGGACGACGTCCGGGACACCGGTCGGCACCACGGTCACCGCGCGGCCGGACGTCGGCGGCCTGGTCGGCGCGCTGGGCCGGGTGCGGGCCACCGCGCAGTCGACCCTCCTGGTCGAGTACGGCGACGTCGAGGCCGTGCGCGGGCTGGTCTCGTCGGACAAGCAGCGCTTCCGGAACCTGGAGGGTTACGGCTACTCCGACCTCGCGCCCCGGTCCGCGCTGCTGGGTGACGCGGTCGGGTTCGACCCGCGCACCGCGACCGGGGCGATCCGGGTCGGGAAGCCGCCGTCGTGGGCCGGGGTGCTGTGGCTGCCGGTCGATCTCCCCCTGGTGAACAGCAAGTTCGACCGCATCGGGGCCAAGCGGGCCGACGAGAACGGCGCGACCACGTGGATCACCGCAGGGGACGACGTGGCCGACCTCAAGGGCCCGTTCGGCGAGATGGGGATCATCACGGGGTTCAACAAGGTCCGGGTGTCGGCCGACTCGGTCGCCTACGGGCCGTCCAGCGCGACGCTGGCCTGGGTGGTCGAGCCGGGCACGTCGACGCTGGCGGGCGACAAGGCGGTGCGCGACCTGGCCTCGTGCCTGGGCGACGCCGTGGCGGCGCTGCTCACCACCGGCCCGACGCCGGTCGCGGCCGGGGTCCGGGTCGTCGGGGACCAGGTGGACGAGGTGGTGTGCGTGCCGGCGGGCAAGCCGGCCGAGCTGCGCGACCGCGTGCAGGCCAGGCTGGACGACGTGGCACCCGGGCGCGGCCCGGTGTGGGCGACGGTGCTGCGCGACGCGCGGGCCGAGATCCCGGACGACCACCCCGGCATGGTCCGCGTGGTGGTGCCCGCCGGCCCCGGCACGACGGCCGGCCGGGTGTTCCAGGCGTTCCAGCGCAACGACCTGCCCGCCCTGTTCGGCTGAGACCCGGCCTGCTGCTCCCGTCAGCCGGTGCCGGGTTCCGTCAGTCGGTGTTGGTGGCGATCACCACGGACGCGCGGGCGGTCCACCCCAGCGAGGTGTAGAGCCGCTCGCCGTCCGGGCTGGCCAGCAGGATGCCGGTGCGCGCACCCCGGTCCGCCGCCCCGGCCGCCAGCGCACCCATGACCACCCCGCCCAGCCCGCGCCGGCGGTGGTCGGGACTCGTCTCGATCCGGTCCGGCACCGCGTCGACCCCGACCACGGCGGCCACCCCGCTCGCGGCCAGGTGACCGGACTCGTGCCGCACCTCGACCGCGAGCACCGGCCCGGCGACGGCGGTCGCCACCCGGTACGGACCGGCCACGGCGCGCGCCGGGTGGTCCGCCAGGTCGCGGGTCATCAGCCACTCGCGGGACCCCTTCACCCCCAGCCCGGCGGCGCGGAGTTCGGCCGCGACCTCGTCGGGCCGCGTGGTGGGGACGGTCAGCCAGCTCGCCTCGCCGCACCCGGCGACCTCAACGGCCAGCGCGCCGACCGTGCCGGGCTCGTCGTCCGCGCACAGCGCCACGACCTCGTGCCACCGTCCCGGCAGGCCCAGCCGGAAGCGCAGCCCACCACCGGCCTCGCGCGGCGGCGCCCAGCCCCGGCACGCACTCCACCCGCGCTCCCAGCGCCGGACGAGGTCGGCGGTGCTCACGTCGGACGCGCGGCCGGTCATCGGCGAGTCCCCCAGGGTCGGTTCACCCGAGTGTAGGTCGTTCGCTGGGTCGAACGGCCTGGCCGACGGGGCGGCGCAAGGCGGAGCGGCAGAGCGGCGGAGCGGAACGGCAGAGCGGCGCGAGGCGGAGTGGCAGACCAGCAGCCGCGAAGCGGCGCAAGGCGAAGCGGCGGCGGAGCAGCAGCGAGGCGGCGGCTTGAGGGCGGCGGCGCGGCGGGCGGGGAGCGGGTTTTCAAGCGGCGCTCGCCGCGCGGCAGGCCGCCGGGGGAGGGCGTCGCTTCCTCCCGTATGGCCTGGTCGAAGACGACCACAGGCGTCAAGGGGATCGGGCTGCCGTTGTGGGTGCGTTGGCGGGCGATCCCCTTGACACCTGCGGTTCCCTGCGGGCAGGCCATACGGGAGGAAGCGCAGCTGGGGGTGTGGGTGGAGCCCTGCTCGGGAGGGGTCCGGTGGGTGGGTGCTGTGCGGTGGGTTGGGTGGGGGTCAGGTCTGGCCCTCGGCTTTGCCCAGCAGGTAGGTCCGCTCCACCTCGTTGCGGGTCAACGCCGCCGCGTCGCGGTACAGAGCCGCCGCCGACGTGCGTTCGCCCGTCGCGTCGAGCAGGTGGGCGCGGATCGCCGGGACCCGTTGCCGGGTGAGCGGGTCGTCCGCCAGGCCGTGCCGCCGGTCGAGGTCGGCCAGCAGGGCCAGGCCGCGCTCCGGCCCGTACGCCCGCGCCACCGCCACGACCCGGCTCAACCGCACCGGGTTGGTCGGGGCGAGCTGTTCCAGCCACAGGTACAGGGTCGCTATCTGCGGCCAGTCGGTCTCCTCCGGCGTGGCCGCCGCCGCGTGCACGGCCGCGACGGCGGCCTGGAGCCGGTACGGGCCGACGTCGCGGCGGCCCCACACCGAGTCGATCAGCGCGGTGCCCTCGTCGATCAGCTCGCGGTCCCACCGGGTCCGGTCCTGCTCCTCCAGGGGCACCAGGCCGTCCGCGCCGACGCGGCCGGGGCGGCGGGCCTCGGTGAGCAGTTCCAGTGCCAGCAAGCCGGTCACCTCGGGGTCGTCGGGCAGCAGGTCGTGCAGGGTCCGGGTGAGCCGGATCGCCTCGCGGGTCAGGTCGACGCGGACCAGCTCGGTGCCGGCCGACGCGGTGTAGCCCTCGTTGAACACCAGGTAGAGCACCTGCGCCACGGCCGCCGTCCGGCCGGCCCGGTCGGCGTCGGTCGGCGGGGTGAAGCGGGCGCCGGCACCGGCCAGTTGCCGCTTGGCGCGGCTGATCCGGGTCGCCATGGTCGTTTCGGTGGTGCCGAACGCGTGCGCGATCTCGGCGGTGGTCAACCCGCCGACGGCCCGCAGCGTCAGCGCGACCTGCGAGGTGGTGCTCAGCACGGGGTGGCAGCACAGCATCAGCAGGGTGAGGCTGTCGTCGGTGTCCGGCGGCGGGTCGGCCAGGCGGGACGGTTCGGCCATCGCCAGTTCGGCGACCCCCGCCTCCCACTCGCGCCGCTGCCGGGCCTGGTCGGAGCGCAGCAGGTCGACCATCCGCCGGTAGCCGATCCGGATCAGCCACGAGCGCGGGTTCTCCGGCACGCCGTCGACCGCCCACGCGCGGTTGGCCGCGACCAGCGCCTCCTGCACCGCGTCCTCGGCGACGTCGAACCGGCCGAACCGGCGGACGAGCGCGCCGAGCACCTGGGGCGCTTCGGAGCGCAGCAGGTCCTCCACCGCGCGGTCCCCGGTCACGCCGTGAAGTCCGCGCCCATGATCGGCCGGATCTCGATCGGCTCGCCCAGCACCTCGACCATCCGCGAGACGATCTCGACCGCGCGCTCGTGACCGGACACGTCGATCACCGCGAAGCTCGCCAGGACCTCCTTCAGCTCCGCGAACGGCCCGTCGGTCGCCACCACGCCGTGCCCGGTCCGGCGCACCGTGGTGCTCACCGCCGGGTGCCCGAGCCCCTCGCTGGAGACGAACTCGCCGGTGGCCACCAGTTCGCGCTCGAACTCCTGGTACGCGGCGAAGGCGGCCAGCGCGTCCTCCGACGCGGTGCCGGCGGTCGCTTCGTCCCAGGCGGTGGCCGGGGTGTAGCCCAGCAGCAGGTACTTCATCACGTGCTCGCTTCCTCGATCCCGTCCCGGACAGTACGCGGGATCGGCCCGTCCGCCGGGTCACGACCCCGGCGGGGGTGCACCCGAGCGCGCCGACCACCGCTCCCCCGGTACCTCGGAGCCCGGCGGGCGATCTCGACACCGCGACCGCGTGACGTGGCTCACGGTCCGGCGATGTCGAGACCGGGCGTCCGCCTCCGAGGTACCGGGCGAGCAGCCGACAGCGGCGCGCACGACACCAGGAGGACGACATGACCGAGAACGCCCAGCCCACCGCAGCGGTGGCGAACCTCGACCGGCTGGTCGGGAGCTGGTCGGTGAGCGGTGGCGCGGAGGGGACCGTGCGGTACGAGTGGATGCCGGGCCGGTTCTTCCTGTTGCAGCACGTCGACCTGGTCCAGTACGGCGAGCCGGTGACCGGCCTGGAGGTGATCGGGAACCTGCGGCCGTTCGGCGAGCCGGTCAGCGCGGACGTGGTCTCGCGCTACTACGACTCGGTCGGCAACACCTTCGACTACGTCTACGAGATCGAGGGCGACACGCTGATGATCTGGGGCGGCGTGCGCGGCGGCCCGGCCTTCTACAAGGGCACGTTCAGCGCCGACGACAAGACCGTCACCGGCGAGTGGACCTACCCCGGCGGCGGCGGGTACGCGTCCACCATGACCCGGATCTGACGCAGCACGCGGAGCAGCGGCGGGCCCGGGGCCGAACCCGGGCCCGCCGCCGGGGCACGTCCGGGCGGTCGCGCTGCTATGTTCCGAAGATCGCCGGACGACGGTCTGGAGGACCCCGTGAGCGACGTGTCCGGACAGGCGGCGGTGGTGCGGGAGGTGCTGCCCGTGGTGGCCGCGAGGTTCGCCGACCTCGTCACCCGCGTGCCACCGGACGCGCCGGCCACCCGGGACTGGACCGTGGCCGACACCGCCGCGCACGTCGCGGCCGTCGCCACCCGCTACCGCCGGACCTTCGGCGGCCCCGCCCGGCCGCCCGCCGCCGGGGTCGACGCGATCACCGTGGACACCATCGCCGAGATGAACAACCGGACGCTGCGCGAGTTCACCGAGCGCGACCCGGCCGTCCTGGCCGCCGCGCTCCGCGCCGACACCGACGCCGTGCTGGAGCTGACCGCCGACGCCGACCACGCGCGGCCGGTGCCGTGGCTGGGCGGCTCCCGGGTGCCGCTCGGCGGGGTGCTCGCCCACCTGCTCAACGAGTTGCTCGTGCACGGCTGGGACGTCGCCCGCGCCACCCGGAGCCCGTGGCCGGTCCCGCCGCGCGAGGCCGCGCCGTTCTTCGACCTGTTCGTCGTCGGCATGATCCGCAACGACGTCGGCCACCTGCTCGACGGCCCGCCGCCCGACGACCGGCGCATCGCCGTCGCCTTCCGGTCCGGCCACACCGCGCCGGTCACCCTGGTCCTGCACCGGGGCCGGGTCGGGGTCGGCGACCCCGGTGCGCCGACCGACGCCCGGGTGACCTTCGACCCGGCCACGCTCAACCTGGTGCTGTTCGGCCGGGTCTCCCGCGCCCGCGCCGCGCTCACCGGCCGGCTCCGCGTCACCGGACGCCGCCCGTGGCGGCTGCCGGCGTTCCTGCGCACCGTCCGGCTGCCCACGAACGCCGCCCCGCTGCCGGCCGGCTGACCCGCGCGGTCAGCCGTCGCCGAGGACCCCGGCGGTGAACCCGGCGGTCGCGGCCAGGCCCACCAGCTCGTCGGCGCGGTCGGCGGGCAGCAGGACCAGCGGGTAGCAGTCCGACTCGATGTCGAGCACGGCGAGCGCGGTGCCGCCGGCGCGCAGCGCGGAACCGGCCGCCACCAGGAAGTCGAAGGTGGGCACGGCGGTGTCGACCCCGTCCACCCGACCCCACGCGGCGTCGGCCGGGCTGGACCGCAGGACGCGGAGCTGGGCCAGCACCTCCTGCGGGTCCTCCTTCCAGTCGACCTCGGCGAGCAGCCCGTGGTCGGCGAGCGCGTCCACCAGCGCGATCCACGCCAGGTTCGGGACCGGCTCGTCGATGCCGCGCTCGTCGAGCCGGTCGGCGTGCGCGGCGAGGAACCCGGCGGGGTCGTCGTGGGCGGCCAGCACGCGCCCGCCGACCTCGGGCACGTCCGGCGCGAGCAGGGCGGCGAGGGCGGTCAGCGCGTCACGGGCGTTCGTCGGCATCGTCAGAACCTCCTGGGGTGACGGGAAATCGGTGATCACCCGACCTTAACCACCCCGCTCGCTCCCGCGCGCCCGCGTCGACTGGGGCGCGGGCTCCCGGCGGACCCGGCCCTCTGCCGCAGGGCCTGCGCGGTGTCGGCCCGAACGACGTCGTGGTCGGGCTCTGCGGGGCTGCCGACCTCGCCCCGGGCCGTGCGCAACCGGCCGAAGCCCAGGTCGGCGCCGGTCAGCGGGAGCCGGCGGTGCGTGCGACCAGGCGGCGTCCCGGCGGTTCCACGCCTCGGAGCGGGCCCGCTCGGGTTTTTCGGTGGTCCGGCCACGGCGTGGCCGGACCACCGGCTCGCCCTGGTCACTGTTCTCAATGGCGGGGGCGGGGGAGAAAAGTCTGCGCGCGCACTGTCGGAGGCGCACCGGCCGACGCATCCCGGCCGACGCATCCCGGAAGGCGTGTCCGGCAGGTGCAGAGCCAGGAAATCCCGTGGAGACCCGGAAACCCTCGTGCGTTCGACGGGCTCATGCTCGCCGATCCGGTCCGCCACCGTCAAAGGAATTTCCGATGTACGGTCCGAAAAGGACAGTTGACGGGCTCGTCGCGCCACGGTGCTCACCACGGTCCGAGCACGGCGGCGATCAGCGTCACCAGCAGCAGCACCGCGATCCCCCGCCACATCCGGTAGCCGTAGCCGGTCAGCGAGCGCATCAGCAGGCTCCACGCGGTGACCGCCGGACCGGCCCAGCCGACCGCGCGGGCCCGTTCCGCGTACCGCAGGCGCTGCTTCTCCACCAGGACGGTGGCCGCGTCCGCGTCCTGCCCGTCCGACCGCAGCACGGCGGCCAGCCGGTCGTAGGCGTCGGGGGTGAACCGCCGGGTCGCCGCGCGGAGCTGCGCCAGCCGGCGGCGCACGGCCGGGCCGTCCTCCAGCCGGGGTTCCAGGCGCAGGTAGTCGAACCCGGCCAGCTCGACGCCGCCGCCCGCGCCCCACAGGAACCGGTTGTCGTTGAGCAGCGCGCACCGCGCGTACCGCAGGTCGACGCGTCCGCGCGGCTCGTCCTCCACGGCCAGCCGCAGCTCCGCGGCGACCAGCCGGCAGGCGTCCAGCGCCACGGCCCGCGCCGCGAGGTGCGCGCCGCGCAGGTCCACCCGGCCGCGCACGGCCGCGCCGGACAGCACGACGGTGCCCTCCGCCGCCACGTCGGCCAGCCGCAGCCCGTCGCCGACGCGGGTGTCCCGCAGGTCGAGCGCGAGGCCGCCGGGGTCGTGCAGGGACGCGCCGGACAGGTCGACCCGGCCGCCGACGTCCATCCCGGACAGCCGCAGGCCGCCGTCGCTGCGGGTGCGGGCCAGGTCGACGTCGCCGGCGACGTGCGCGCGGGCCCCGGACAGGCCGCGCAGCTCGGCGTGCGGGGCGCGCAGGTCGCCGCCGATCCGGGCGTCCACCAGCCGCACCCCGGTGTGCACCAGGGCGAAGGCCAGGTGCACGTCCCCGGCGACCCGCGCGCGGTCCAGCGTCAGCGGCTCCTCCTCCACCTGCACCGCGCCCAGCACCAGCGACCCGCCGACCACCGCGCCGACCAGCGACAGCGACCGCAGCCGCGCCTCGGTCAGGTCGACGTCGCCGGTCAGCCGGGCCCGGTCGGCGACCAGGTCGGCCAGTCGCGCCTGGCGCAGCGCGACCGCGCCGGCGACCCGCGCGTCGGAGAGCACCACGGCGCCGGTCGCGGTGACGCCGATGCGCACGGCGTCCTCGCCCAGGACGCCGCCGCCGACCCGCATCCCGCGCCCGTCGAACGCGAGGCCGTCCGCGCCGTCGAGCACCGCGCCGGCCAGCACCAGGTCGCCGCCGACGGTCAGCCGGTGCGCGCGCACGGCGGCGATCCCGCTGTCCCGCAACGAGATCTCGCCGCCCACGGTCGCGTCGCCCAGTTCCACCGGGCCGTGCACGGACGTGCCGGACAGCACCAGGTCGCCCCGGCAGCGCAGGCGGCGGGCGTCCAGGCCGGGCAGCTCGCAGTCGTCGAACTCCAGGCGGCGCACGGCGGCCTCGCTCAGCACCGGGGGCGCGGCGAACCGGCAACGGGTGAACCGCAGCGCGCGCAGCGGTGTGTCGTGCAGTTCGAGCACCCCGGTGACGTGGGCGTCGAAGACGTCGACGTCACCGTCCCCCAGGTCCTCGGCCGGGATGTCCCCGGTCGTCATCGGATCCCCCTTCGCCCGGTGCCGGCGGCACCGGGGTGTGGGCGATGCTAACGGTGCATAGTCGCCTTTCCGTCCGCCCCGATGCGGAACCACCCGGCTGCCGGACGGGTGCCCCACCAGCGATCCCCCGCCGTGGCGGGTGCGCGGGCGGCCCGATCCGGACCCGATGCTGGGATCGGTTTGCCGTAGTGCGGGTGACTCCTCCCGGCCCACGCCGACCGGCCCACGCGCGTTCCGGTACCGACCGGGCCGCCCCGGAGCCGTGGCACGGCACCGCGAGCCACCCCGCGCCGCAGGAGGGCTTGCACGATCGGGTCGGAACCGCCCGCCCGACTTGACAGGCAAGTCTGCACTTGCCTATAACGGGGGTGTGGACGCAGACCCCGACCTGTTCAAGGCCATCGGCGACGCGACGCGGCGCACCATCCTGGACGAGCTGACCGAAAGGGACGGTCAGACGCTGTTCGAGATCTGCGGCAGGCTGACGATGAAGCACGGGCTGGCGTCCTCGCGCCAGGCCATCTCGCAGCACCTCGCGGTGCTCGAACAGGCAGGACTGGTGCGCACCCGGCGACAGGGCCGGTACAAGTTCCACCACCTCGACACGAGCCCCCTGCGCTCGATCCTGGACCGGTGGCCCATCGACCGAGAGGACTCGAACCCGTGATCCGCATCAACGTCACCAGCGTGCTGGTGGACGACCAGGCCAAGGCCCTCGCCTTCTACACCGGGAAGCTGGGGTTCACCAAGAAGACCGACGTGCCCGCCGGCGAGGCCCGCTGGCTCACCGTCGTCTCCCCGGCCGACCCGGACGGCGTCGAACTGCTGCTGGAGCCCGACGGCCACCCGGCGGCCGGCCCGTTCAAGAAGGCCCTCGTGTCCGACGGCATCCCCTACACCCAGTTCGCCGTCGAGGACGTCTACGCCGAGGTCGAGCGGCTCAAGGCGCTGGGCGTGGAGTTCACCCAGGAGGCGACCGACCTGGGACCGGTGGTGGTGGCCGTCCTCGACGACACCTGCGGCAACCTGATCCAGCTCGCCACCATGAAGTAGCGGTGTGGGCGCCGGGTGGGGTCGCCACCCACCCGGTGCCCGCGCGTGCCGTTCACCCGGAGGTGGGGCACCGGCGGTTCCGGCGGGCGCGGGCGACGCGGTGCTGGTGCGGTCGGGGGTGCCGGGGACGTCGTGGACCCGGCGGTCCCGCCCCGGCGGGACCGTGGCACCGCGCTCGGGAGCTGAGAACATGCGTGACCTGGCCCGCCGGTTGGTCGCCGTCCTGTCCGTCGTCTGCGCCGCCGCGCCGGCGGTCCTGTCCGCGCCGACCGCCTCGGCCGCCTCCAGGGCCGACGCCGTCCGGTGGGCGGCGCTGGGCGACTCCTACACCGCCGGGGTGTTCGTCGGCGAGCCGTCGCCCGCGTTGGGCCTCGCCGACCGGGACGGGTGCGACCGCACCACCGACGCCTACCCCGGGCTGGTCGACCGGGAGCTGGCCGAGTTCCCGCCGGGCAGGGCGGTGGAACTGACCGACGTGAGCTGCGGCGGTGCGGAGATCCGCCACGTCGCCCGCGACGCGCAGCAGCCGGGCAGCCCGGTCGACCCGCCCGCGCGGGCCGGGTGGCCGGAGGTGGACCCGCAGGTGAAGCGGGCCGGGCTCGACGAGGAGACCGACGTGGTCACCATCGGCGTGGGCGGCAACGACCTGCCCTTCGGCGGCCTGCTCGCCACCTGCGTCCAGCGCGGGGCGGCGGGACAGTCCTGCAAGGACTTCTACGAGAACCCGGCGGACGGCGGGGAGAGCATCGAGGACGAGCTCTCCCGCATCCAGGACGACTACATCGGGATGCTGGTCGAGGTGCACAGCGCCGCGCCGAACGCGAAGGTGATCACGGTCGGCTACCCCGCCGTGCTGCCCGACGACGCCGACGACTGCGCCACCGGAGACCTGACGGAGTTGGCGACCATCACGCCCGACGACGTGGACTGGCTGCGCGGCGTGCTCGAACGGCTCAACGGGACCGTGCGGCAGGTCTCGGGCTTCTTCGGCGACCGGTACGTCGACGTGCACTCCTCCAGCACCGGCCACGACGCCTGCCGACCGGCCGACGAGAAGTGGGTCGAGGGGATCTGCGGCGACGCCGGGGAGTTCTGGCCGGCCGAGCTGACGCTGCCCGGCGGGCTGTCCGCGCCGTGCCCAGAGGGCACCCGCGCCACCATCGTCCACCCCAACGCCCGGGGCCACGCCAACACCGCCGCGCACGTCGAACGCGCGATCCGCATCGCCCTGCTCGAATCCTGACCCGACCGCGCCGGACGCGCCGCCGGGCCCGACCGCGTCACGGTCGGGCCCGGCGGCGCGGTGCTCAGACCTTCGCCTCGACCTTCGGCTCCGCCAGGTCCAGGCTGGAGCGCAGGGTCACCGGCTTGAGCAGCAGGGCCGCGACCACGCCGACCACGCCGATGCACGCCGAGATCAGGAAGATGTGCCCGGTCGAGTCGCCGTACGCGGCGCGCACGACGTGCTGCACGCCCTCCGGCAGCGCGGTGAGGTTCAGGCTGCCGCCGCCCCCGCCGGTCGCCGGGACGCCGGCGGCGGCCAGGCCGGTGGCGATGCGGTCCTGGACGTCGCGGGCCAGCACCGCGCCGAGCACCGAGACGCCGATCGTGCCACCCAGCGAGCGGAAGAACGCCACGGTGGCGCTGGCCGAGCCGATGTCGCGCAGCGGCACGGTGTTCTGCACCGCCAGCACCAGGTTCTGCATGCTCATGCCGACCCCGACGCCGACCAGCAGCATCGCCCCGCCGACGAGCACCAGCGACGTCTCGTGGTCGATCGTGCCCAGCGCCGCGAAGCCCGCCACCAGCGTGATCGCGCCCGCCACGATGTAGGGCTTGACCCTCCCGGTGCGGGTGATCAGCCGGCCGCTGATGATCGACGCGCCCAGCACGCCCGCCATCATCGGGATGGTCAGCAGCCCGGCCTCGGTCGGCGTGTAGCCGCGCCCGATCTGGAAGTACTGGCCGAGGAAGACCGCGCCGCCGAACATCGCCATGCCGACCGCGACGCTCGCCAGGATCGCCAGCGCCGTCGTGCGCCGCTTCACGATCTCCAGCGGCACCACGGGTTCCGCAGCCCGCGACTCCACGAACACGGCGAGCGCGAGCAGCAGCAGCGAGCCGCCGACCATGGCACCGCTCTGCCACGACACCCAGGCGAACGAGCCGTCCACGAACGAGATCCAGATCAGCAGCACCGACACGCCCGCCGCGATCAGCGTCGCGCCCAGGTAGTCGATCTTCACGCCGGGCCGGCGCGTGGACGGCACCTTCAGCGTCGCCTGGAGCACGAACAGCGCGAGCAGCGCGACCGGGACGCCGATGAAGAAGCACCAGCGCCAACCCAGCCACGAGGTGTCCACGATCAGGCCGCCCAGCAGCGGCCCGCCGACCGTGGCGACCGCCATGACCGCGCCCAGGTAGCCGTTGTACCGGCCGCGCTCGCGGGGCGGGATCATCGCCGCGATCACGACCTGCACCAGGGCCTGGAGGCCGCCGACGCCGATGCCCTGGAACGCGCGGGCGGCGATGAGCTGCTCGGCGTTCTGGGCGAAGCCGCTGATGACCGAGCCGGCCGCGAAGATCACGATGGCGACCTGGACCATGGTCTTCTTGTCGAACAGGTCCGCCAGCTTGCCCCAGATGGGCGTGGTGGCCGTGGCAGTGAGCAGGGTCGCGGTGACGACCCACGTGTACTGGGTCTGCGACCCGTCGAGCGCACCGATGATCTGCGGCAGCGCGGTGGACACGACCGTGCTGCTGAGCATGGCCACGAACAGCACCAGCAGCAGCCCGCTGAGCGCTTCGAGGATCTGCCGGTGGCTCATCGGTGCGGTGCCTGCGGCAGGCGTGGCACTCATCGAGCTGCCTCCAAGGTGGAGCCCAGGGCCCCTTCGACGTCGGTGGTGAGGCGGCCGAGGGCCGAGGTCAGCGCCTCGACCTCGCCCGGCGACCAGTCCGCGAGCGCCCGGGTCATCAGGTCGTCGTACCAGCTCCGCGCCTCGGCGAGGACGGCGTGGCCGGCGTCGGTGACGACCAGCACGCTGGCCCTCCCGTCGGCCGGGTCGGCACGCCGCTCGACGAGGCCGTCCGCGACGAGCGCGGCCACCGCCCGGCTGACCGTGGACGGGTCGAGGCCGGTGCGCGCCGCCAGCTCCTTGGCGTGGCACCCGCTCGACCGGTGGATCAGGGTCAGCGTGGACACCAGGCCGGTCGGCACCGGCGGGTACCGGTCGGTGCGCTGGTGGCGCACCATCCGGACGAGCTTCATCAGCTCGCGCAGCCGCTCTACGAGTTCGCCGTGGTGCGGGCTGGTGTCCACGCTGACCCCTTCCCCGAATGCTTGCTTACTACAAGCATCTATCAAACTTGCCCGATGCGCAAGTTTGCCCACTGGGCAAACCTGTAACCTGGATCTCGATGGACCCCGGACTGCGCGAGCGCAAGAAGTCGGCCACCCGCCAGGCCCTGCACGAGGCCGCGGTGCGGCTGGCGCTGGAGCACGGCCCCGACCGGGTCACCGTCGAGGCCATCGCGGACGCCGCCGCCGTCTCCCGCCGCACGTTCTCCAACTACTTCGCGGGCAAGGAGGAGGCGATCTTCCACGGCGACCTGCTGCGCCTGCGCCGCCTGCTCGCCCTGCTCCGCGCGCGCCCGGCCGACGAGCCGCCGCGCGCCGCGCTCGCCGAGGCCGCCCGGCTGCTGCTGGCCGAGAGCGACCGGCCGGACCCGACGTGGGTGGCGCAGCGCCGCCTGCTGCGCGGGCACCCGAGCCTGGTCGCCCACCAGGTGGCCGCGTACGCGGCGGTGGAACGCGAGCTGGCCGCCGAGGTCGGCGCGCGCGGCCTGGACGAGCTGCGGGCCAGGGTGCTCGCCGCGACGTTCCTGGCAACGTTGCGCGCGGCCACCCAGCACTGGCTGGAGCACCCCGAGCGCGGGCTCGCCGAGTGGGTCACCGAAGCCCTGTCGTAAAAAAGCTGCACGACGTGCACATTTTGGTACCGTGAGTCACCACCACCCTGAGCAGCGGCCCGGTCACGCACCGGGTCGGGAACAGGACTCGCGGATGACCAGTCCCACCGCCTCCCCGGAGCGCCCGCCCAGCCAGGACCGACTGGCCCTGCGGCTGCCGCACCAGTACACCGAGCGCGCCCCCGGCCGGCCGTTCGACCCGGCCGCGCGCCAGAGCGAGCTGGGCCGGCAGGGGCCGGTGCACGAGGTGGCCCTCGGTGACGGCGACCGGGCGTGGCTGGTCACCGGCCACGAGCAGGCCCGCGCCCTGCTCGCCGACCCGAGGCTGAGCTCCGACCGGTTCCGCAGCACCCGGCTGGCCGCGAAGATCCCGCCGGAGCTGCGCGAGCGGATGCTCGCCCCGGCCAACCGCGCGGGCAACTTCCTCACCATGGACCCGCCCGACCACACCCGCTACCGCAAGCTGCTCACCGGGCAGTTCACCGTGCGGCGGATGAAGCAGCTCGCCCCGCGCGTGCACGAGATCGTGACCGGCCACCTCGACGCCATGATCGCCTCCGGGCAGTCCGCCGACCTCGTGCCGGCGTTCGCGCTGCCCGTGCCGTCCCTGGTGATCTGCGAGCTGCTCGGCGTGCGCTACGAGGACCGCGCCGAGTTCCAGCAGCGCACGTCCACGCTGCTGCGGCTCGACGCCCACGTGGACGAGATCGTCCGCGCGGCCGACGATCAGCGCGCGTTCATGCAGGCCCTGGTCGCGCGCAAGCGCACCGAACTGGCCGACGACCTGCTGTCCGGCCTGATCGAGACCGCGCCCGACCTGACCGACGACGAACTGGTCAACATCGCCAACCTGCTGCTCATCGCGGGCCACGAGACGACCGCCAACATGCTCGCGCTCGGCACGTTCGCGCTGCTGGAGCACCCGGAGGAGCTGGCCAGGCTGCGCGACGACCCGTCGCTCGCCGACGGCGCGGTCGAGGAGCTGCTGCGGTACCTGTCGATCGTGCACCTCGGCCCGATCCGGCTCACCCTCGACGACGTGGAGGTCGCCGGCACCACCATCCCGGCCGACTCCACGGTGATCCTGTCGGTGCCCGTGATCAACCGCGACCCGCGCACCTACCAGCGCCCGGACGAGCTGGACGTGGCCCGGCCCCGGGTGTCGCACCTGGCGTTCGGGCACGGCATCCACCAGTGCCTGGGCCAGCAGCTCGCCCGGGTGGAGATGACGGTGGCGTTCACCGAGCTGCTCCGCCGGCTGCACGGCCTGCGCCTGGACCTGCCCCCGGCCGAGGTGCCGCTGCGCAGCGACATGCTGGTGTACGGCGTGCACAGCCTGCCCGTGGCCTGGGACGACACCTCGGCCTAGCCGCACCTCCGGCACCGCGCAGCCGGGCACCGCGCGGCGTGAGCCCGTCGTGGTGCCGTCGGCCCGTGCGGTTCAGCGCGGGAGCGCGGTGCCGGTGCGGCGCGTGGGCGCGAAGCCGGTGTCCAGCCGGTCGACCATGGTCCCGATCAGGTCGGCCGGCGGGCGGCGGTCGCCGGTGTCCAGCCACCAGGTGACCACGACGCGGAGCGTGGCCATGACCGTCGCCGCGAACATCGCCGGGTACAGGTCGGCGGCCGGGTCCGCGCCGACCTTGGCCGCGACGGCGGCGGCCAGCGCCTCCTCCTGCGCGTGGAAGGCCGACATCAGGTGCGGCAGCAGCGACGGCGTGCGCCGCAGCACCTGCATCTGCTCCAGCTTCACCCGGTCGAAGCGCGCCGGCACGATCTCGACCAGGGCCTGCCGCAGCGCCTCCAGCACCGGTTCGGCGCTCGGGCGGCGGGCGAACGCCTGGACGAACGCCTCGGCCGTCGCCACGTCGCCCGCGACGACCGCCTCCTCCTTGGACGAGAAGTAGTTGAAGAACGTCCGCAGCGACACCCCGGCGTCGCGCGCGACCTGCTCGACCGTCACGCCGTCGACACCGCGTTCCGCGCACAGGCGCAGCGCGGAGTCGGCCAGGGCGACGCGGGTCGCCAGCTTCTTGCGCTCCCGCAGTCCGACAGGTCGAGTCACAGGGGACAATTTAAACAACACCGCGCCCGCGAGCGCGCCGTCCGTCCGGGCCCGGTTGCCCGCGCCCACGCCGCGCCAAGCCCGTGACCAGCGGCGGAACCCGGTCGGCCGGCAGGCCGCCGACACCCGTCCGGGGCGCTCCTGCCGGGCCCGTCCCGACCACCAGGTGGGACGCGACGAGGCCGCCGGTCGCCCGGCGGCCTCGTGGAGGTGGTGGGAACGCCGGGCGCCCCCGGCTCCCGGGTGGGGCTCAGTGGCCGGCAGCCGACTCGGCGGCCAGCCGCTCGTCGCCGCTGAGCGTCTTGAGCGGCTTCTCCTTGATGAACAGCACCGCGACCAGCGCCAGCACCGCGATCGGCGCACCGATCAGGAACAGCTCGGCGGTGGCGTCCGCGTAGATGCCCTTCACCACCGCCTGCACCTGCGCGGGCAGCTCGGACAGGTTGGGCACCGACCCCGACTCGCCGGCCGGCATCGGCCCGAACGCCTCGGTGGACTTCTCGGTCACCCGGTTGGCCAGCACCGCGCCCAGCACGCTGACGCCGATCGCGCCGCCGAGGGAGCGGAAGAACGTCAGGGACGACGTCGTCGCGCCCAGGTCCTTGGCCGGCACGTCGTTCTGCGCCACCAGCACCAGGTTCTGCATCAGCATCCCGACGCCGACGCCCAGCACCGCCATGTGCACCGAGACCACGAACACGCTGGTCTCCGCGCTGATCGTAGCCAGCAGGCCCATGCCCGCGACCATCACGGCGCCGCCGGCGACCAGGAACACCTTCCAGCGCCCCCACTTGGTGATCAGCTGACCGGCCACGGTGGAGCTCACCAGCAGGCCGAAGATCAGCGGCAGGCTCATCAGGCCCGCCTGGGTCGGCGTCTTGCCCAGGCCGATCTGGAAGTACTGGGACAGGAAGACCGTGCCGCCGAACATCGCCACGCCGACCAGCGCGCTGGCCAGGGTGGTGAGCGCGACGGTCCGGTTGGCGAAGATCGACAGCGGCACGATCGGGTCCGCCGCCCGCGACTCCACGAACACCGCCAGCGCCAGCAGCACCAGGCCGCCGACCACCATCACCGCGCTCCAGCCGGACACCCACTCGAACTGGTTGCCCGCCAGGGTCGTCCACACCAGCAGGGTCGACACGCCGGACACGATCAGCGCCGCGCCCAGGTAGTCGATCTTGACCTCCTTGCGCACCACCGGCAGCTTCAGCGTGCGCTGCAGCAGCGCGATGGCGGCCAGCGTGAACGGCACGCCGATGAAGAAGCACCAGCGCCAGCCCAGCCACGAGGTGTCGACGATGACGCCGCCGATCAGCGGGCCGGCCACCGTGCCGACGCCGAACACCGCGCCGAACAGGCCGGCGTACTTGCCCATGTCGCGCGGCGGGATCATGGCCGCCATCACGATGGTCGCCAGCGCGGTCATGCCGCCCGCCCCCAGGCCCTGCACGATCCGGCTGGCGATGAGCACCTCGACGTTCGGCGAGAAGCCCGCGATCAGCGAGCCGACCACGAACATGCCCAGCGAGAGCTGGATGAGCAGCTTGCGGCTGTAGAGGTCGGCGAGCTTGCCCCACAGCGGGACGGTCGCGGTCATCGCCAGCAGCTCGGTGGTGACCACCCAGGTGTAGACGGACTGCGACCCGTTCAGGTCCGCGATGATGCGCGGCAGCGCGTTGGAGACGATCGTGGACGCCAGGATGGCCATGAACATGCCCAGCATGAGGCCGGACATGGCCTGCACGACGTCTTTGTGCGTGGTCTCCGCGATCGGCGAGGTTTTCTCGCCGCTGGTCTCGACGGACATCGTTCCCCCCTTCGACTTGCTCTCGGTCATGGTCCCCCGGGCGCGGCCAGACCCGCGAACAGCAGGTCCAGGGCTTCACCCAGGAGGGTCAGCATGGGACGCCCGTCGTCCGGGTCGATCCAGCGGGCGAACGCGACGCGGCACGCCGCGCCCGCGGCGGCGACCAGCAGCATCGGGTACAGGTCGGTCGAGGACTGGCCGGACCGCTCCGCGACGGCGGACGCCAGGTTCCGCTCCGCTTCCTCGCCGCTCGCGAAGACCTTGGCGAGCAACACGGGATGCTGCTGCACGACGCGCATCCGGAGCAACCACATTTCGCCCTCGTCGGCGAGCCCCTCGGCGATCTCGTCGACCAGCGCGGCCCGCAGCGCCGCGCCCGGCCCCAGCTCGGCGGGCTGCTCCAGCACCCGCCGGCGCATCCGCGCCCCGGCCTCGGGGTCGGGTGCGACGATCGCGTCTTCCTTGCCCGCGAAGTAGTTGAAGAAAGTGCGCGGGGAGACGCCGGCGGCGGCGCTGATGTCCTCGACGGTGACGTTGTCGTAGCCGCGTTCGTGGGCGAGCGTGACGGCCGCGCGGCTCAGGGCCACCCGGGTCTGTCGTTTCTTTCGGTCACGAAGACCGGGCTCGCCGTTCACTCGATCAGCGTACGAGCAAAGGTGCAGTGGCTGCAAGTTTGCAGTGGGTGCACGTTTGTGATCCACCTCTCCACCCCTGGGGAAAACCACGTGCACGTCCGACGACCGGATCACTACCGTCGGGCCGGTGACCGACGAGGACTGGCTGCGGATCAACCGTGAGAACTGGGACGACCGGGTTGCCGTGCACGCGGGCAGCGAGTTCTACGACCTGCCCGGCTTCCGCGCCGGCCGGTCCACGCTGCGGCCGTTCGAACCGGACGAGGTCGGCGACGTGGCCGGCAAGAGCCTGCTGCACCTCCAGTGCCACCTGGGGCAGGACACGCTGTCCTGGGCCAGGCTGGGCGCGCGGGTGACCGGGCTGGACTTCTCCCCCGCCGCCGTGGACACCGCCCGCGCCCTGGCCGCCGAAACCGGTCTCGACACCGCCAGGTTCGTCCTCTCCGACGTGTACGACGCGCGCGAGGCGCTGGGCGACGAGCTGTTCGACGTCGTCTACACGGGGTTCGGCGCGCTGGTGTGGCTTCCGGACGTCGCCCGGTGGGCACGGGTCGTCGCGTCGCTGCTGGCCGACGGCGGCTTCCTGTACCTGGCGGAGTTCCACCCGCTCTCGTACGTGCCGGGCGAGGACGGCCGGTCGCTGGCCCACGACTACTTCCAGCCCGACGCCGAGACGTGGGACGACCCGCACACCTACACCGACGGCCCGGCGTTGACCAGGACGAGGTCCGTGCAGTGGCAGCACACCCTCGGTGCCATCGTGACGGCGCTCGCCCGCGCGGGCCTGCGCCTGGAGTTCCTGCACGAGCGCGAGCAGACCCTGTTCCAGGCCAACGAAGCCCTGGTCCGGGTCGGACCGGACGACTACCGCTTCCCGGCCGGCCACCCGCGCCTGCCGATGACCTTCTCCCTGCGGGCGACCAAGTCCTGACCGCGCGGTCAGGGCAGGCGCACGGTCCAGCGGTACGCGTACGCGGGCGGCCAGTGGTCGGGGTCGTTGTTGCCGACCACCACGCCGGCGTTGTTCAGGCCCACCGGTTCGGCCGAGACGTCCGCCGGCGTCCGGAGTTCGGTGAGCGTCCCGGTCCGCCAGTAGAACACCTTGTGCTTGCCGTCCGTGGTGTGCCAGCCGACGACGTCGCCCCGGTCGTTCACGGCCACCGCCTCGCCCTCCCCGGTGGTGCCGAGGTCCACCGGCTGCCCGCCGCGCCAGAGCGCCGCCTTGCGCACGCCGTCGACCACCCGCCACCCCACGACGTCCCCGCTCTCGTTGATCGCACGCGGGTTGTCCGCGACGCGCGCGTCGTCACCGGGCAGCGCGGTCACCCGGTCGCCGGCCCAGACCAGCGCTCGGGAGGGGCCGGGGTGGTCCGCGTGCCACGTGCCGGCCAGCACGTCGGATTCGTTGAGCGCCAGGACCTCGTGGTGACCGGTCGAGGACAGGCCGGGCAGCCGGGTGCAGCGGGTGGCCGAGCAGCGGAACGCGTAGTTCGCGCTGCCGTCGAGCAGGGTCAGCGAACCCGCCGTCGTGCCCCGGTTGTTGACGACCCGGTGGTCCACTCCCCTGGCCTTGGGCAGTGGCAGGTCGGCGTACTTCCCGCCGCGCCACGCGCCGGCTCGGGTCCTGGCGCCGTAGGGTGCCTCGACGTCGTCGAAGTGGCGGTAGCCCACCGGGATCACGCCGGAGTCGTTGATGTCGCGCGAGGAGATCTGGTGCGTCGTGCGGCGGTACGGCGTCCGGTCGACCTCCGCGCCGTTCTCCCAAGCGCTGAGCGAGTAGATCAGCGCACCGGCCGATTTGAGCGCCATGGCGTTCAGCACGTCGCCACGGGCGTTGACGCCGATCGGGCGGGCGCTGCCGACGATCGCCGGAACGGTGCCGCGAGCGTCCCAGCGGACGGAGCGGGGGCTGCGGTCCGGGGAGTTGAGGCGACCCGCCACCTGGCCCGACTCGTTGACCGCCTCCGCGATCGCGGAGGCGTAACCGAACCTGTGCAGCTCCTCGAACTCGACCGACGCCTCGGCAACCGGGGGGACGAGGACCAGAGCCAGGACAGCGGTCGGGACGGCCAGTAGGCGCATGGTTTTCCCGTCAGGTCGGCGTGGTGACACGTGGGCCTGCGAGAAAAGCGTAGCGGCGGAGTTCCGACCCGTGGTCCCACCGCGTGGTTCAACGCCGGCGACCCGTTCGGCGTCGGGGCGCGCCGACCACCGGCCGGGTCGCCCCCAGTCCACAATGGACTGATTTCGTCGCGTTCCGGTGACCGGGTTTCCCGGGCCGCAGGGAATTCAGCAGCACAGACCGACCGCTGTGCACCACAGGCTCGGGGGGTGGCGCGGCGGTGCCGACTCCGGGCCTGTCTCAACCGGGGTGGCGCGCTACCGCGCGGCGAACTGGCCGTGGAAGCCGAACGGGATCGCGTGCGGCACCTCGGCGCGGGCCAGCTCGGTGAACGTCGTCGCGTCCAGCACGAGCAGGCACGAGCGGCCGGCTGCGGCGTCCAGGACCACCGAGAGGACCACGCCGTCGTCCTCGGCGCGGGCGTCCGGCGCGGCGACGAACACCGGCTCGCCGGGGTAGCGGCCGGGTTCGTGCCAGGTCGTCGTCCGGCCGCTGCGGACGTCGAGCTTGACCAACTGGTTGAGGAAGTCGTGCCGGGCGTTGCCGTGCGCGCCGACGCCGTACGCGCACCGGTACTCGCGGCCGTTGTGCGCGCGGTAGGAGATCCGGGGCAGTTCCATCGCCTCGTCCGCCAGCCGCCGGGCGCGCACCGCGCCCCCGACCAGGTCGACGGTGTAGCGGGTGGGGAACGCCAGCGGCAGCTCCGCGCCACCGCGCACCCGGTCCAGGTACAGCGCGTCGACCACGGACGCGTCCGGGTAGGAGCAGATGTCCACGACCACGCGGCCGTCCTCGTCGTAGGCGTTGACGTGGTGGAACGCGAAGCACGCGGCGGTGCGGCCGTCCGCGACGACCGAGCCGTCCTCCTGGGACAGCACCACGAACCGGGTGCCCAGCTCCGGCCGCCACCGGTAGTTCTCGATGAACGGCTTGCCGCGCAGCAGGAACGACATCGGGTTGACCACGAACGGGAAGACGACCAGCACCACGTGCCGCTCGGTGATCGCGAAGCTGTGCAGGTAGCCGGGCCGGTCGGCGGGCACGGCGGCGAGCAGTTCGCGGGTGTCCCCGCGTTGCCGGTAGACCTGGTAGAGGCTGCGCCTGCCGAACTTGAGCACGTAGTTGACCAGGTCCCCGGTGCGCGGCGCGACGTGCGGGTGCGCGGTGGTGACCTGGCCCGCGATGGTGTCGTCGGACGGGGTCAGACCGACCGTGGCGAGGGTGTCCGGGTCGAACCGGACGGCGATGGGCGTCTCGGTGAGCGCCTGGTCGCGGTCGTCGCCGAGCAGCACGTTGACGTTGGCGTTGGCACTGGTCGCGGACCGCGCGAACAGCCGGGCGAAGATCGACCGGCAGGGGTCGGTGGCGAACTCGCCGAACGCGATCCTCCCCCGGTCCCGCACCGACCTGAGGCTGGGCGTCTCCAGGAACCGGTTGCGGTAGGCGACCCGGCCGCCGCCGAACGCGAACCGGTGCAGCATGGCCTGCCCGTCGAACCAGTGCCGGAAGGAGCGGTCGCCGCTCTCGAACTTGGCCGGGCCGTTGCGCACCAGCGTGCCCGACAACCACGGCGGCAGCTCTCCCCGCACCGCCAGCTCCGCGACCACCTCGCGGTCCAGACTCGTGAACCCTGCGCGCACGTCCACTCCCCCTCACCGATAACAACGTTACGAAACAACGTTATCGACCGTGCGTCAAGGGCGCCCGGCGAACCGCTAATCTATAAGTACTGTTACATCTTTGAAGGGGGCACGGATGTACCCGGAGATCGAGCCGTACGAGCACGGCTTCCTCGACGTCGGCGACGGTCACCAGGTGTACTGGGAGGTCTGCGGCAACCCGGGCGGGAAGCCCGCCGTGGTGCTGCACGGCGGACCGGGGTCGGGGTGCAACGCCAACCAGCGCCGCTACTTCGACCCGGCGGCGTACCGGGTGGTGCTGTTCGACCAGCGCGGGTGCGGGCGCAGCACACCGCACGCGGGCGCACCGGTCGCCGACCTCTCCACCAACACCACCGACCACCTGATCGCCGACCTGGAGCTGCTGCGCACCGCGCTCGGCATCGACCGGTGGCTGCTGTTCGCCGCGTCCTGGGGGTCGGTGCTGGCCCTGGCGTACGCCGTGCGGCACCCCGAGCGGGTGTCGGCGATGGTGCACGCCGGGGTGGCCACCGGCCAGTGGGCCGAGACCGAGCTGCTGGTGCGCGGGCTCGGGCCGATGTTCCCCGAGGCGCACGAGCGATTCCGGCAGGCGGTCGGCGACCCGGCGGGCAGCCTGACCGCCGCCTACCTGGAGCGGCTGACCGACCCCGACCCGGCGGTGCACCGGCCGGCGGCGGACGCGTGGTGCGCGTGGGAGGACGCCCTGGTCCCGCTGTCACCGGACAACTCGCGCTTCGACCCGCCGGAGTTCCGGCTGGCATTCGCCCGGCTGGTCACCCACTACTGGGCGCACGGGTCGTTCCTGCCGGACGATTTCGTCTACGACAACAGCTCGCGCCTGGCCGGCATCCCCGGCGTCATCGTGCAGGGCGAGCTGGACCTCGGGAACCTGATCGGCACGCCGTGGCTGCTCACCCGCGCGTGGCCGGACGCCGAGCTCGTCCTCATCCGCGACACCGCGCACGGCGGCAGCGCGGCCATGTCCGAGGCCCGGCTCGCCGCCACCGACCGGTTCCGGTGACCCGGCGGCCGGCGGTGCGGTTCCCCGCCACGGGGACCGCGCCGCCGGCCGGTCGGCGCGGTCAGGACCAGCCGGGCATCGGGTAGCCGGCCATCAGCTCCGCGATCTCGGCCGCGATCCGGTCCAGCGCCGCGTCGTCGCCGGCCGCCGCCACCGCCGCGTCGATCCACGCCGCGAGCTGCGGCATCTGGTCGGGGCGCAGGCCCCGGGTGGTGATCGCGGCGGTGCCCAGGCGCAGGCCGGACGGGTCGAAGGGCTTGCGCGGGTCGAACGGGACCGTGTTGTAGTTAGCCTCGATGCCCGCCCGGTCCAGAGCCTGGGCGGCCGGCTTGCCACCGATCGCCTTGCCGGTCAGGTCGAGCAGGACCAGGTGGTTGTCCGTGCCGCCGGAGACCAGGTCGAAACCGCGCTGCGCCAGGGCCGCCGCGAGCGCCTGGGCGTTGGCCACCACGTCGTGGGCGTAGGTACGGAAGCCCGGCGCGGACGCCTCGCGCAGCGCCACCGCGATCGCCGCCGTGGTGTGGTTGTGCGGGCCGCCCTGCAACCCCGGGAACACCGCCTTGTCCACGGCCTTCGCGTGCGCGGCGTCGGACAGGATCATGGCACCGCGCGGGCCGCGCAACGTCTTGTGCGTCGTGGTGGTGATCACCTGCGCGTGGCCGACCGGCGACGGGTGCGCGCCGCCCGCGACCAGGCCGGCGATGTGCGCGATGTCGGCCACCAGCACGGCACCGACCTCCGCCGCCACGGCCGCGAACGCCGGGAAGTCGATGGTGCGGGGGATCGCCGTGCCACCGCAGAAGATCAGCTTCGGGCGCTCGCGCAGCGCGAGGTCGCGCACCTCGTCCAGGTCCACCCGGCCGGTCTCCTTGCGCACGCCGTACTGGACGCTGCGGAACCACCGGCCGGTCGCCGACACGCCCCAGCCGTGCGTGAGGTGGCCGCCCATCGGCAGCGCCATGCCCATCACGGTGTCGCCGGGGTCCAGGAAGGCCAGGTACGCGGCCAGGTTCGCGGGCGAGCCGGAGTACGGCTGGACGTTGGCGTGCTCGACGCCGAACAGCGCCTTGGCGCGCTCGACCGCCAACGCCTCCACCGGGTCCACCCACTGCTGGCCCTCGTAGTACCGGCGGCCGGGGTAGCCCTCGGAGTACTTGTTGGTCAGCACCGAGCCGGTGGCCTCCAGCACGGCGCGGGAGACGTAGTTCTCCGACGCGATCAGCCGGATCTTCGCGAACTGGCGGCGGGCCTCGCCCTCGACCAGGCGGGCCAGCTCGGGATCCGAGGTGGTCAACGACGGCAGCGCGGGATCGTGCACGACAGCCTCCAACGCGCCGTGGCACCCAGGCGCGCGGTGCGGTCCGGCTCGTCGCTCCCCGGTGGTCGTTCCCACCCTCGTCACGCCAGTCGCGTACTCCCCCACTGTAGCCGGGCGATACGAGACGGGGTGTTGCCGGCCCGGACCACGAACTCCGATACTGCGTGGGAAAAGCACCAACACCCGTGGCATCACGTCAGCCGTTTCCCCTGCTTCGAAAGGAGCTGACGTGCTCGACCGTCGAACCTTCGTCCTGGGCGCGGCCCTCGCCGCCGCCACCACCGCCACCGCCCCATCCCGGGCCGGTGCCACCACCGCGCCGGTCAGGGCGGTCGGCGCCGCCGCGATCGCCGGCACCCCCGTCACCCTGGTGCGCTTAAACGGCGTGTGGGCGCTCGCCGACGGGACCGGCTCGGTGCGGATCACCACCGGCCTGGAGCACGCCGACGTCGTGGACCTCGCCGAGGACGGCACCGGCCTGGTCGCGGCCGGGTGCCTGGCCGACGACCCGATGGCCGCGCTGTGGACCTCGCCGGACGGCGTGGCGTGGCGCGAGGTCCGCCGGCTGCACGGCACCCGCGCCGGGTTCACCGCCGTCGCCGGTGCCCTGGCCCTGGGCTCGGTGCTGCGGGGCGAGCGCGCGTCGCTGGTCCGCGTCGCCGCCCGGCGCACCGCGAGCGGCTGGACCACGGTCCCGGTGCGGGGACTGGAACGCACCGACGGCCTGTTCGCCTCGGCGCTGGCCGAGGGCCCGGACGGCTGGGTGTGCGCGGCGGTCGGCACGTCCGGCACCCGCCTGCACTCCTCGCGCGACGGCGTGACGTGGTCGGAGCTGCCCGGGGTGCCCGGCGTCGCGGTGCGCGGACTGGTCGCGGACGCGCGCGGGATCCGGTGGCAGGGCAACGAGATCGCGGGTTCCGCGCCGCTGACCGGTGTGCTGGGCGGCGCGGCCGGCCCGGCCCCGGTCCCCGCCGACGCGAAGGCCCTGGGCCCGGCTTCGAGCCGGTTCGCCTGGCTGTCCGCCGGCCGCCTGCTGACCACCTGACCCCGGGAGCGATCATGATCACGTTCAGCACGATCGACGGCACCCCGGTCTACTACTGGCGTTCCTCGCGCGGCGACACCGCACCGCGCAACTGGCAGGCGACCCAGGACTTCCACGACACCCTGGTGCTGTGGCTGCGCGACCTGCGCTCCCTGTCGTCGGCCCTCGGGTCGGTGGCGTACCTGGTGTCGGCCGGGTTCTACGTCAACAAGCCGGGACAGCACGGCGAGGGCACCGCGATGGACCTCGACCACGTCCGCTGGTCGGGCGGCGCGGTCTGCTCGCCGCTGGACCGCGACCACGCGTCGGGCACCCTGGCGACGCGGCGGCGCTACCTGGCGGTGGACGCGGTGTGCCGCAGGAGGTTCCGCTACGTGCTCGACGGCTGGTACAACGCCGACCACGCGGACCACGTGCACTCCGACTTCGGCGGGCTCCCGGTGCGGTGCCTGAAGACCTCGGAGGCGGACACGAAGTTCACGCAGTCGCTGTGCAACGACTTCCTGGGCTCCGGCCTGGCGGTGGACGGGGTCTGGGGCGCGAGCACGGAGAACGCCTTCACCACCGCCAAGTCCCGCCTCGGCGTCGGCGGCGACCCGCACACCAGCACCGCCGCGTGGCAGGCGTTCCTCTCGGCAGCGGCCCGCAAGGGCTTCGCCAACCAGGCGTTCTAGGGGCAGGAGTCGGTGGTTCCGGTGTCGACGGGGTGGCGGGGGCGGACCCACCCGTCGAAGTCGAGCGGTCTCGGCACAGCGCTCAAGGCGACCCGGGCGGCGTCGGGTGCGCGCAGTTCCAGCCGGAACCGGGTGCACAGCAGGTAGGCCAACAGCACCAGTTGGACGCTTCCCAGCCCGGCACCGATGCACGCCGTGGGCGCCCAGCCGAACGGCACGTGGTAGTGGCCGCCGGGCGTGCGGTGCGGTGCCCCGGCCGACCACCGGTCCGGGTCGAACGTGTCCGGGTCGGACCAGTGCCGCTCGTCGTGGTTGACCAGGTAGGGGCTCACCAGGTAGTGCTGGCCCACCGCGAGCCGGTGGGCGCGGACGGTCAGGGGGATCCGGGCGCTGCGGGTCATCAGCAGCGGCGCCGACCACATCCGCAGCACCTCCTTCACGAACCGGTGCGCGGTCGGCGCGGACCTGGTGCCGGACCGCAGGAGCTGCTCGACGGGGTGGGCCGCGAACTCCTCGGTGAGGGTGGCCGCCCACTCCGGGCGCTTCGCCAGTTCGTACATCAGGCAGCCCGCCGCCGCACCCGGCGGCCCGGCGATCGCGGTCAGGACGGTCGTCACCGCCTCCAGCGCCCGGTCCGGGCCGAGAGCGGGCAGCAACCGGTCCACGACCGGCTGCGTCAGGTCGAGGCGGGTGCGGTCGCCGCGCGCCCGGCGGCGGATCTCCCGGCGCACCACCCGACCGGTCTGCACCTGGGCGACCACGGCCTCCCACCTCTGCCGGCGGGTCTGGCCGCCGGGCCCGGCGTCCAACCGGGTCAGCTTCGCTATCGCGTCGCGGGTGAGCCAAGCCTGCTCCACTGTGGACAGTCCGTCGACCACCACGGGGAGCAGGGCGCGGAACGCCACCTCGTGCGCCAGCCACGCGAAGTCCACGTGCCGGCCGAGGCTGCCGTCCAGCACCGAGGCCATGCGGCCGGTCAGCGCGCGCAACGGTTCCTCCGCGCCGAGCACCCGCAACTGTGACAGCCACAACGAGCGCACCTGCCGCCACGACACGACCGGGCTGCGCCGGCCGAGGAGCTGGTCGACGAACCGGTCGGGCAGCGTCAGGTCGGCGAAGTTCTCGGCGTTGGCCCGGCTCGCCGCGTCGGCGTCGAGCACCATCAACCGCCGGCCGCCGTGCCAGAACACCCCGTCGTGCTCGGCGTTGGGTGCGCGCAGGTTCGCCAGCACGTCCGGGTCGTCCCGCTCTGTCATCACGTGCCTCCCCGGAGGTGGGGGACGTGTTCCCACGCCCCCCACGCGCACCGATCAGATGTGGTGGTACACGTACCAGCGGTACTCGGCATCGCTCTTGCGGATGTTGAGAGCCACCAGAGCGGCGTGGATGATCCTGGCCATGGTCACCTCCTTCGACCCGTGCGGGCACCGTTCGTGCGCAAGGTGAAGTCCGGTGGTGCAAGCGCGGCGGCGACGTGCGGGCGCTGCCGGTGCGCCTCGACCCGCCACCGCCCGGCCGGCGGCAGCACCCGCAGCACGTCCTCGACCACCTGGACGGCGAAGCCCGCCGCCACGCAGGCGTGCGTGCCCCAGCCGAACGGGATGAACGCCTCCGCGCCGCCCTCCGGCACGCCGGCCGACCACCGCTCGGGGAGGAAGCGGTCGGGCTCGGGCCAGAAGCGGTCGTCCCGGTGCACGAGGTAGCTGCACACCACCACCTCGTCGGACGTCGTGACCTCGGTGCCGGCCAGCCGGTGCGGTTCGGCGGGCGAACGGCCGAAGTTCCAGGCCACCGGACGGAGCCGCAACGCCTCGCGCACGACGCCGGACAGGTCGCCGCCCGCCGGGGGCGCGGTGCCCAGCAGGTACACCGACCAGCCCAGCAGGAACCCCGTCGAGCCGGCGACCGCGAACAGGAAGGACAGGTACACCTCCGCCAGCCGCACCAGCACCGGGTGCGCGGGGCCGTCCGGCACGGCGGCGGCGAGCACGTCCAGCAGGTCGGCGGTCGCCCGCCCGTCCCCGGTGCGCCGGCGGGACAGCTCGGCGACCAGCGCGCGGCGGACCCGGCCGCGCAGCAGGGCCCGGGACAGCACCGACCGCCGGTCCCGCGCGCCGGCGAGCACCGCGTGCCGGACCACCTGGTCGACCAGCCCGCGCAGCCCGCCCTCCGGCACCAGCACCTCGCGGAAGCACTTGTACAGCAGCACGTTGCCCGTGTCCGGCCACCGGCTCTCCGGCCCGACCTCCCGCGCGACGGTCGCCGCCAGCCGGTCGGACTGCCCGTTCCAGTGGTCGCGCAGCAGGTTCCGCGCGACCCGGCCGACCTCCTGCTGCGCCGCGCGCGGCCCGAAGATCCCCTTGCCGGTGTGGAAGAAGTCGGAGTGCTCCCGGTAGCGCGACCCGGTGTTGGCGAGAACGGCCTTCGCCTCGGCGGGTTCGGCCACGTAGAGCACGCCCGGCCGGCGTTGGAAGATCGGCCCGTGCCGGGCACGGAGGTCGTCGAGCCGTTCCAGTTCGTCCACTCGATCGCCCCGTCCGGCCGGTCTTCCACGGACCAGTGCAGCTTCGCGCCGCGCGGGCCGGCGGGGCAAGCCACCGAATGGCCGGGCAGGTGCCGAGAGATGCCGGAACCCGGTACTCCGGCGGAGGACGGCGGTCGGCGGGCGGCCCGTGGACCTGCTCGGCGCTCCCCGTGCGCGGTGCACCACGTGCTTGGCGCTGCACGTCGTCCGGGCGGACGTGAAAAGGATTCCGCCGCAGGACTGCGCCCACGGCGTCGGCAGGATGCCACCCGAACGGATGATGCTCGGCGTTTTTCGTACCTGCGGGCGATCGCGGAGGACCTTTCAGCCGAGCGGCTCGACTCCGGTGAACGGGGGCTGGGAATCGGATGGATTTGTTGACCGCTATCACGTTGGGTGCGGCAGGCGGGGCCCTGGTAGAGGCCATCACGATATTCGCCCAGGTAGAAGCGTGGCAGGAGGCTCGTCGGCAGAAGCGGTCCAGGGGGCGGGCCAAGCTGCCGGCCTTCTCGAAGTTCGTGGACCTGCCCGCCCGGGTGGCGGCGGGTACCACCAGGCTCGTCCTCGGCGGCGCGGCGGGAGCGGTCTTCCACGACCAGCTCGCCGGCGTCGCCGCCGCGATCGCGGTCGGCGCGTCCGCGCCGGCCGTCCTCCAGCAGCTCGCGGCGTTCCAGACCGCGCGCCAGGCGATCGAGCAGAGCACCGACGCGGCCACCGTGCCCGGCGCCCGGCGCCCGGTGGACGAGCCGCTCGACCACCCGGGGGCGGGCCGGTGACCACTCGCCCGTCGTTCGCGGCCCGCTACTGGGCCGCCCTGACCGACTCCCACCCGCCTCGCCGGCCGGCGGCCGGGAGCGGCTTCGCGGACCGCTACCTGGCCGCGCTGGCCGGCCGGGTCGCGGCGGCGGCGACCGCCCGCGCGTTCCGGAGGCGGTGCGCGACCGTCGCGCTGGCCCTCGCGGCGGCGGTCGGCGCGCACGGCTCGCCGGCCTTCCCCGCCGCCGCGCCGCCCACCGGGCCGGACCAGCAGCCACCGGCGCAGGTCTCGGTGCTGGTCGACGTGTCACCGGGGGTGCGCCCGGAGGCGCTCGCCGAACAGCGGTCCACGGTCCGGCTGCTCGTCGGGCTGGACCCCTCGGCCGACACGGTGTGGGACGTGACCGATTACGGCGGAGCGCCTGGAACCCCGGTCGGGACTTCGTCCAGCGCTCCGGCCGGCACACCCGCCGACGCGGTGGCGCGGGCGATCGACCGGCTCGGTCCGGGTGCCGGCGGGACGCGGGTCATCTTCCTGCTGGTCGCCACCTCCGGCTTCCGGAGCACCTCGGCGCTCGACCGCGCCCTGGTGCGGGCGCGGTCCGAGCGGATCGCGGTCCGGCCGGTGGGCTTCGGCGACGCCGACCGCAGCGGGCTGGCCCGGTACGCGGTGGACGAGCAGCGGCAGGGCTGCCCGGGTGCCCCGGAGGTGGTGGCCGGCACGGCGGACCTGGTGCGGGCGTTCGCCGCAGCGAGGTGCCTGGGTGTCGCCGGGGCCCCGGTCGACCGGGGCGGGGCGTGGCTCCGGGTGCCGCCCGGCGCGCAGGTGGTGGTCGTGGTGGACCGGGGTCGCGCGGGCGTCGACGTGCGGCGGCAACGGCACCCGCCGGCCGGCTACTGGACCGTGCCCCTGGACCAACCCGGAACGGCGGAGACCCCGGAGGTGGTGGTGTTGTGGACGTTCCCGCAGTGAGCGGGCCCCACCGCCGAGCCCCGCCCCGACGCACGACGGGCGGGGGGCGGGGACGGCGGAGTGCGCAGACGGCACGGCGGCGCGGCGGCGACCGGCGGCGCGGCGGCGGCGAAGTGCGCGGGCGGCGCAGCGGCAGCGAGTGGCGGCGCAGTGCACAGGCGGCGCAGCGGCAGCGAGCGCGGGCGGGGTCAGTCCAGCAGGGCTCGGGCGTAGTTGCCCACCGAGCGCTGGTAGCGGGGCAGGTGCGGGGCCAGCGCCGCCAGCGCCACCGACACGGCCTCGCGCTCGCGGCCCACGTCGGCCAGCGCGAGGGCCAGGAACGCCCGCACCGCGTCGTCCAGGTGGTCGGAGCCCGCGTCCTGCTCTGCGGCCAGCAGCTCGACCGCGATCTCCGGCTGGCCGAGGTTGCGCAGCGAACTGGCCATCTGGATCACCGCGCGCCGCCGGCGCTCCCCGGTCAGCCCCAGGTCGAGGGCTTCCCGGTAGAGCGGGACGGCCTGGTCCGGGTGCCCGGTCGAGTCGAACGCCCCGGCCCGCTCGAACACCGCCACCGCCTCCGGCGCGTCCCGCACGGCGTCGTCCACCGCAGCCCGGAAGTCCTCTTCGGACAGCTCGTCCAGCCGTCCCCACACCTCGGTGACCCGCTGTTCCCACATGGATCAAGCAAAGCACAACGCACCCCGACGTGCGCCACGCGGGCGAGTCGGCTCGTGCGCGCCCGTGCGGGACCCCGCCAAGACCTGGTGGTCAGGCCCGTCGGGGCAGGAGCCTGCGGACGACGTCGAGCGCCAGCCGGAACGGCGGCACCGCCCGGACGTCCGTGCGCGGCTCGCGCACCCACCGGACCGGCCCGTCGCCGGTCACGCTGGGCGGCACCGGCAGGTAGCGCGGACCGTTGACCACCAGCACGCCGGACGGCACCGGCGGGTCCTGGACGCCCGGGTCCTCCACCAGGAACGCCCACGTCCCGTCCGCCAGCGCCACGGTCCCCGCCGCGACGCACCGCCGCCGGAACTCCGCGTCCACCCACCCGCCGAACCGGGCCGGCACCACCAGCCCGATGATCCCCCGGCTGGTCGGCAGGTAGACGTTGCCGTCGGCGAGCACGAGCGGCCAGCCGAGCCCGATGGCCAGACGCTCCACCGTCGCGTGCAGTTGTTCCGCGTAGGTCACGACCGCGCACCTCCCCGATGGCTCCATGCCCTGGGTTCGAGGAACCGTCGCGTTCGGTTCGCCCCGGACCGGGGGGCCAATTCCGTGGGCGCGGCGAGCCGGCCCGCGCGACGCACAGCGGTCGCACAGGTGCGGCACAGGAACCCGGGTGAGGGTGGGAGGCATGACAGCCATCCACGATCGCGGGCTCGCCTTCGACCTCGCCACGCTCGACCGCCGGCGCGCGCTCACCCTGCTGGGTGGCGCGGGGCTCACCGCCCTGGCCGCCTGCGGCACACCGCCCGCACCGTCCGCTTCGGACAGTGCTGCCGCGCCCACCGCCGCCGCGTGCCGGGACGCCATCCCCGAGGAGACCGGCGGCCCGTACCCCGGCGACGGCTCCAATGGACCCAACGTCCTGACGCAGAGCGGGATCGTGCGCAGCGACATCCGGACGAGCTTCGGCACCGGGTCGCGCACGGCCGAGGGCGTGCCGTTGACGATCACGCTGACCGTGCTGGACACGGCGTCGGGGTGCGCACCCCTGGCCGGCGCGGCGGTGTACCTGTGGCACTGCGACATCGACGGCAAGTACTCGATGTACTCCCCGGGGCTCACCGGCGAGAACTACCTGCGCGGCGTGCAGGAGGCCGACGCCGAGGGGGTCGTCACGTTCACCAGCATCTTCCCGGCGGCCTACTCGGGGCGCTGGCCGCACGTCCACTTCGAGGTGTACCCGAGCCTCGCCGAGGCGACCAGGGCCGGCACCCGGACCACCACCACCCAGCTCGCGCTGCCGGTCGACGTCTGCAAGACCGTGTACGGCACGGCCGGGTACGTGCAGAGCGTCCGCAACCTGGCGGGGACCTCGCTGAACACCGACACCGTGTTCGGCGACGGCCACGACGAGCAGCTCGCCACCGTGACCGGGGACGTGACCGGCGGCTACACCGCGACCCTGGACGTCCCGGTGTGACCACCGCCCACCTCGCCCCGGACGCGTTCCACCGCAGCGGCCCCCGGCAGCGGGCGGGGTCAGGGGGATCGGTCGTCGGCCGGGGTCGGGAGGTCGGTTCCGGCCCGAGCTGCCGCCTTCGTGGTGGTCTGGGTGTGGGAGAGCAGGCCCAGCAGGCTGCGGCGGTCGCGGCGCAGCAGGGCGGGCACGGCGATCACCGCCGTCAGCAGCGCGACCCAGCCGAAGCTCAGCGCCAGGACCGGCAGCCACCACACCGCGAACCGGATCAGCACCGCGTACCACGGGGCCCGGCCGCCGCCCACCCGGCGCAGCGCCAGGTGGAACACGACCTGGCCCGGCGTGGCCCGGTCGGTGCGCAGCAGCGGGACCACCAGCGTGTAGAAGGTCAGCGTGCCCGCCGACAGGAGCGCGGTGAACCTCGGCGACTCGGCCAGCTCCCGGGTCGCCCCGCCGGACAGGGCCATCACCACCAGGATGGCGAACTGGGTCAGCTCGAACACCAGCAGGTCGCCGGCGAACGCCAGCCCCCGCCGGGGCAGGCCGGGCGGCGCCAGGTCCGGGTCGTGCTCGGCGTTCGCGGGCGGCAGCACCCGGGCCAGCGGGATCGCGACCAGCCAGCCCACGACGGTGCCGGTGGTGTTGGTCAGCACGTCGTCCACGTCGGCGAGCCGGTACGGGCAGGGGTAGAGGCCGAGCACGGCGGTGCCCTGCACCAGCTCGACCGACGCCGACACCAGCACGCCCACCACCGCCGAGGTGACCGGGCCGCGCCCGAACCGGTAGCGCAGCAGGAACCCCATCGGCACGAACAGCACCACGTTCAGCAGCACCTGCCACAGCGCCGGGCTGCCGTCGCGCAGGATGTCGTCGAGGGAGGCCAACGGGTGTAACTGCCACGAGTCGGAGAACCGCCGTCCCGCGCAGAAGTCCGGCGTCACCACCGGCAGCGGGAACAGCGTGAACGCGACCAGGCCGCAGCCGTACAGCACGCCGGCCGCCGCGACGACGGCCGACCAGCCGCGCAGCCGGCCGAACCGGCGGTACTGGCGGTGCACCCAGGGCAGCACCGCCAACGGCACCACCAGCGCGAACAGGATGAGCGCGACGATCGACTCGGTCATCCGCACCGACATCAGCGGCTCGTTGCCTTTCCGGTAGTTCCTGGTCAGGGGAATCACCGCGCGCCGGACGGGCCCGTCGCGGCGCGGGTGCCGGGCCGGGCCCCGGTCAGACCACCGCGCGGCTCCGCCGGTGTCGGCGGACCAGCGCGAACGCCCCGGCCGCCGCCAGCACGACCACCGCGACCACCAGCGGCCACCACGGCACCGACGACTGCGCGAGCGCCGGGGCCGCCGCCGGCAGCTCGTCGGAGTCCGTCGAGCACACCACCGGCCTGGTCTCGCCCGTGCGGTAGGCGCAGACCGAGCTGGCCAGCCGCGCGGTACCCTCCGGAGCCGCGTCGAACACCACCTTCCCGGTGAACGTCCGGTCCTCGCCCGCCGGGACGGACGCGGTCCACTGCACCGACGTCGGCGACGTCCGGCCGTCCTGGTCCGCACCCACCGCCCGCGCGCCGGGCGGGACGGACTGCGTCACCCGCAGACCGTCCACGTCGGACGAACCGGTGTTGCGCACCGTGATCCGGTACGCCAGCTCGTCACCGCCGCGCACCTGGTCGTGCGCGTTGTCGATGGAGATCGACAGACCTTCCGTCACCGCCGTGCCCTCCTCGTCTTGAACACCAGTCCGCCGCCCAGCAGCAGCAACAGCAGGCCCCCGGCCAACCAGGGCAGCAGCGCCGCACCCGTGGACGCGATCGGCGGGGCCGACTCCACCGACGTCCGGGTGGAGCAGCGCGGGTCGTCGGCACCGGTCAGGCAGTTCGTGCCGGGCGCGTCCGAGGTGACGCCGTTGGCGAGGGTCCGGTCACCGTTGCCGGTCACCGTCACCGAGTACGCCACCGAGGCCGTGCCGCCCACCGCGATGTCGCCCGTCCAGGTCAGCACCGGGGCCTGGTAGACCGCGCCACCCGACGCCCCGTCGAACGTCGCGTCGTCCAGCACGCTCACCAGCGAGTCGCGGAACCGGACGCCGGCCAGCGGCGCCTTGCCGGTGTTGCGCAACGTCACGGTGTAGGTCACCCGCTCGCCGACGGCGGCGTGCTCGCGGTCGGCCGCCTTGGTGATCTCCAGCCCCGACACGGGGGTCGTCGTCGCGCAGCCCGGCGCGGGGCAGAGCGCGCCCGGCGTGTCCGAGGTGACCACGTTGCGCAGCACGAAGTCACCGGTCGGCGGGTCGTTCACCTCCACCCGGTAGGTCACCGTCGACGTCGCGCCGACCGGGAGCCGGCCGGTCCAGGTCAGCACCGGGTCCGCGAACGACGACGTGCCGGTGGTCGCCGACGAGGACAGGAAGACCGCGTCGTCCAGCACGCCGCGCAGGTCGTCGGTGAACCGGGCGTCCGCCAGGTCGACCTGGCCGGTGTTGGTCACCGCGACGGTGTAGGTGACCGCCTCCCCCGGTGCGGCCTCCGACCGGTCCGCCGTCTTCACGACCTCCAGCCTCGGCACCAGGACGGTGGTCGAGCAGCGCGCGTCCCCGGCCCGGCCGGTCGCGGTGCAGTTCGATCCCGGGGCGTCCGACCGCACGGCGTTGACCAGCCTGAGGTCACCGGTCGCCGGGGCGTTCACCGCCACCGTGTAGGTGATCGTCGCCCTGGCCCCGGCCCCGAGCCGCCCGCGCCAGGTCAGCTCCGGCGCGGTGTAGGCGACCGTGCCCGCGCTCGCGGTGGCGTCGCCGTTGTACACCGCGTCGTCCAGCACATCGGTCAGGTCGTCGGTGAAGCTCGCGTCCTGCGCGGTCCGGCCGGTGTTGGTGACGGTCACCGTGTAGGTCACCGCGTCACCCGGCGCGGCCGTGGTGCGGTCCGCCGTCTTCTCCACGGTCAGGCCGGGCAGCTCGGTGACCGTGCCGCACCTCGGGTCGGTCGAGCCCGGCCGGCAGTTGCTGCCCGGCGAGCCGGAGGTGACCGCGTTGCGCAGCGAGTGGTCGCCGGCGACCGGGGCGTCGACCGTCGCGGTGTAGGTGACCGTGGCGGTCGCCCCGACCGGCAGGTCGCCGGTCCAGGTGAGCACCGGTTCCGCGTAGGTCGCGGAACCGGGGCCGGACACCCTGGCGTCGTCGTTGAAGCGGGCGTCGTCCAGGACGGCCGAGAGGTCGTCGGAGAACGTCGCTCCTGTGTGGACGGTCTGACCGCTGTTCCGCACCGTCACCGTGTACGTCACCGTGTCACCGGGGTCGACCGCCTCGGGCGACGACGTCTTCTCGATGGTCAGGCCCGCGACCGGGGTCACCGTCGTGCAGGCCGCGCACTCGCTGCCCGGGGTGGCGGACGTGACCACGTTGGTGAGCCGGTGGTCGCCGGTCACCGGGTCGTTGACGGTCACCGTGTAGGTGATCGTCGCCGTGCCGCCCACCGCGAGCGCACCGCTCCACGTCAGCTTCGGCGCGGCGTAGTTCGCGGTGCCCGTCGTGGCGCTGACCGAGCCGAACGCCGCGTCGTCCACCACCTGGGTCAGGTCGTCGGTGAAGCTCGCGTCCTGCGCGGTCTGGCCGGTGTTGGCGACCTGGACCGTGTAGGTGACGGTGTCGCCCGGCGCGGCGTCGGTGCGGTCCACCGACTTGGTGATCGTCAGGCCCGGCAGGGCGGTGTCGGTCGAGCACCTCGGGTCGGCGGCCCGGTTCGTGCGGGCCGGGCAGTTGGTGCCCGGGGTGGTGGAGGTGACCGCGTTGGTCAGCCGGTGGTCGCCGGTGGTGGGGTTCTTCACCGTCACCGCGTAGGTGATGGTGGCCGTGCCGCCCACGGGCAGGTCGCCCGTCCAGGTCAGGGTCGGTGCGGCGTAGGCGACGGTGCCGACCGTGGCCGCGCCGTCACCGTTGTAGTCGGCGTCGTCCAGGACGTTCGACAGGTCGTCGGAGAACGTGGCTCCTGTGTGGACGGTCTGACCCGTGTTCCGCACCGTCACCGTGTACGTGACCACGTCACCGGGGTTGACCGAGGTCGGCGACACCGTCTTCTCGATGGTCAGGCCCGCGATCGGGATGACGACCCGGCACTTCGGATCGGTCGAACCCGGCGGGCAGTTGCCGCCCGGCGTGTCGGAGCTGACTCCGTTGACGAGCTTGGAATCACCGGTCACCGGGTCGTTCACCGTCACCGTGTAGGTGATCGTCGCGGACGCGCCCACCGCGAGCGCACCGGTCCAGGTCAGCTTCGGCGCGCTGTAGCTCGCGGTGCCGGTCGTGGCGGTGGCCGAGCCGAACGCCGCGTCGTCCACCACCTGGGTCAGGTCGTCGGTGAAGCTCGCGTTCTGCTCCGTCTGACCGGTGTTGGCGACGGTCACGGTGTAGGTGACGGTGTCGCCCGGCGCGGCCTCCGCCCGGTCCGCCGTCTTGGTGATCTCCAGGCCCGGCAGCGCGGTGGTGGTGGAGCACCTCGGGTCCGCCGATCCCGGCGGGCAGTTGGTGCCCGGCGTGCCGGAGGTGACGACGTTGGTCAGCCGGTGGTCGCCGGTCGTCGGGTTCTTCACCCTCACCGCGTAGGTGACGGTGGCCGTGCCGCCCACGGGCAGGTCGCCCACCCACGTCAGGTTCGGCGCGGCGTAGACCACGTCGCCCGTCGTGGCGGTGCCGTCGTTGCCGTAGTCGGCATCGTCCACCACCTGGGAGAGGTCGTCGGTGAAGGTGGCGTCGACCTGCGCGGTCTGGCCGGTGTTCCGGACGGTCACCGTGTACGTGACCACGTCACCGGGCTTGACGGAGGCGGGCGACACCGTCTTCTCGATGGTCAGGCCCGCGATCGGGATGACGACCCGGCACTTCGGATCGGTCGAACCCGGCGGGCAGTTGCCGCCCGGCGTGTCGGAGCTGACCGCGTTGACGAGCTTGGAATCACCGGTCACCGGGTCGTTCACCGTCACCGTGTACGTGACCGTCGCCGACCCGCCCACCGGCAGCGAACCCGACCACGTGAGGTTCGGGGCGGCGTAGTTCGCAGTGCCCGTCGTGGCGCTGGCCGAGCCGAACGCCGCGTCGTCCACCACCTGGGCCAGGTCGTCGGTGAAGCTCGCGTCCTGCTCCGTCCGGCCGGTGTTGGTCACCGTCACCGTGTAGGTCACCGTGTCGCCCGGTTTCGCCGACGCGCGGTCGGCCTCCTTCACGATCTCCAGGCCCGGCAGCAGGGTGCTGGTGCCGCACCTCGGGTCCGTAGACCCCGGCGGGCAGTTGCCCGGAATGTCCGAGCTGACCGCGTTGGCCAGCTCGTGGTCGCCGGTGACCGGGTTGTTCACGGTGACCGTGTACGTCACCGTGGCGGACGCGCCGACCGCCAGGTCGCCCGTCCAGGTCAGCCTCGGCGCGGCGTAGGACACCGCGCCCGTGCTCGCCGTCGCCGACCCGAACGCGGCGTCGTCCACCACGTCGGTCAGGTCGTCGGTGGCCACCGCCCCCGTCAGCGGCACCTGCCCGGTGTTGGTGACCACGACCGTGTAGGTGACCGTGTCGCCGGGGTTCGCGGTCTGCCGGTCCACCGACTTCTCCAGGGTCAGCTCCCGGCCCGGGGTCTCCGTGCCGCAGGACGGGTCGGTCGACCCGGCCGGGCAGTTGGTGCCCGGCGTCGCCGAGGTGATCCGGTTGACCAGCTTCTTGTCGCCCGGGTCCGGGTTCTTCACGGTCACCGTGTAAGTGACGGTCGCGGACGCGCCCACCGGCAGGTCGCCCGTCCAGGTCAGCCTCGGCGCGGCGTAGGACACCGCGCCCGACGTGGCGTCCGCGTCGGCGTTGTAGTCCGCGTCGTCCAGGACCTGGGTCAGGTCGTCGGTGAAGGTGGCTCCGGCGACCGCCGCCGCGCCGGTGTTCGTCACCACGATCGTGTAGGTGACGGTGTCGCCCGGCACGACCTCGTCGCGGTCGTCGGTCTTCACGATCCGCAGCGCGGCGATCGGCGTGGACGTCCGGCACTCGGCGGCACCACCCTGGCAGTTGTTGCCCGGCGTCGCGGAGGTCACGGCGTTGTCCAACCGGAAGTCGCCGCCGCTGACCGGGTTCTCCACCGCGACGGTGTAGGTGACGGTGGCCGTCCCGCCGACCGGCAGGTCGCCGGTCCAGGTCAGCCGGGGCGAGGTGAACGCCGCCGCGCCCGTGGTCGCGGTCGCGCCGCCCCACGTGGCGTCGTCCAGCACGCCCGTCAGGTCGTCGGTGAACGTCGCCCCCGTCAGCGCGGTCCGGCCGCTGTTGGTGACCACGACCGTGTACGTGACGACGTCGCCGGGCAGCGCCTGCTGCCGGTCCACCGACTTCTCGATCCGGACGCCCGACACGGGGGTGCTGGTCGAGCACTTCGGGTCCGCCGAGCCGGCCGGGCAGTTCGCACCGGGGGCGGTGGAGGTGATCCTGTTGCCCAGCACCCGGTCGCCCGCGCCGGTCACCGTCACGGCGTAGGTGATCCGCGCCGACTCGCCGGCGCCGAGCGTGCCGGACCAGGACAGGGCCGGGGCGGTGAACGCGGCGGTGCCGGTGGAGGCGGTGGCGCCGCCCCACGTCGCGTCGTCCAGCACGCCGCTCAGGTCGTCGGTGAACGACGCGTCCTGCCGCGTCTTGCCGGTGTTGCGCACGGTCACCGCGTAGGTCACCACGTCACCGGGGTTCGCCGAGGTCCGGTCGACCTCCTTGGTGATGTCCAGGCCGGACAGCGGGGTGGACGTCGAGCACTTCGGGTCGGTCGTGCCGGTCGGGCAGTTGCTGCCCGGCGTGGTCGACGTGACCGCGTTGTCCAGCGAGAAGTTGCCGCTGATCGGGTTCTTGACGGTCACGGTGTAGGTGACCGTCGCGGACGCGCCGACCGCCAGCGCGCCCGTCCAGGCGAGGGTCGGTGACGTGAAGGTCGCCGTCCCCGTGGTGGCGGTGGCGCTGCCCCACGTCGCGTCGTCCAGGACGCCGGCGAGGTTGTCGCTGAACGACGCGGTGAGCGGCGTCCGGCCGGTGTTGCGCACCACCACCGCGTACGTCACCACGTCGCCCGGTCCGGCCTGGGCGCGGTCCACGGACTTGGTGATGTCCAGGCCCGGCAGGGAGGTCGTGGTGGAGCAGCCCGGGTCGGTCGAGCCCGGCGGGCAGTTGCCCGGCACCTCCGAGGCGACCCGGTTGACCAGGCTGTGGTTGCCGGTGGTCGGGTCGGCCACGGTCACCGAGTAGGTGACGGTGGCCGTCGCGCCCGGTGCCAGGTCGCCCGACCAGGACAGCGTCGGTGAGCTGAACGTCGCCGTGCCGGTCGACGCCGTCACCCCGCCCCACGTCGCGTCGTCCACGACGTCGGTCAGGTCGTCGGTGGCGGTGGCCGGGGTGAGCGGCACCTGGCCGCTGTTGGTGAGGGTGAGCGTGTAGGTCACCTTCTCGCCGGGGTTCGCGGTCTGCTTGTCCGACGCCTTCCGGATGGTCAGCTCGCGGCCCGCCGTGCTGGTCGAGCACCTCGGGTCGGTCGAGCCCGGCGGGCAGTTGGTGCCCGGCGTGGTGGAGACGACCGCGTTGGTGAGCCGCTTGTCGCCGGGGTTCGGGTTCTTCACCGTCACCGAGTAGGTGACCGTCGCGGTCGCCCCGACCGGCAGGTCGCCCGTCCACGTCAGGGTCGGTGCGGCGTAGGAGACGGTGCCGACCGTGGCCGCCCCGTCACCGTTGTAGGCCGCGTCGTCCAGCACCTTCGACAGGTCGTCGGAGAAGGTCGCTCCTGTGTGGACGGTCTGCCCGGAGTTGCGCACCGTCACCGTGTACGTGACCACGTCACCGGGGTCGACCGTGGCCGGCGACGACTTCTTCTCGATGGTCAGGCCGGCGACGGGCGTCGTCGTGGTGCAGGTGATGCACACCGCGCCCGGTGTCGTGGAGCGGACGTCGTTGACCAGCCGGTGGTCGCCGGTCACCGGGTTGCGCACGGTGACCGCGTAGGTGATCGTCGCCGTGCCGCCCACCGGCAGGTCGCCGGTCCAGGTCAGCCTCGGCGCGGCGTAGGACACCGCGCCCGTGCTCGCCGAGGCGCTGCCCCAGGTGGCGTCGTCCAGCACGCCGGTCAGGTCGTCGGTGGTGGTCGCGCCGGTCAGCGGCGTCTGGCCGGTGTTGCGGACCGCGACGGTGTAGGTCACCACGTCGCCGGGCGCGGCTGCGGTCCGGTCGACGGTCTTCTTGATCTCCATGCCCGGCAGCGGCGTGCTGGTCGAGCACTTCGGGTCCGTCGAGCCCGGCGGGCAGTTGGCACCGGGCGAGTCGGACGTGACGGCGTTGCGCAGCCGGTGGTCGCCGGCCGGCGGGTCGTCCACCCGCACCGAGTAGGTGATCACGGCCTGCGACCCGACCGGCAGGTCGCCGGTCCAGGTCAGCACCGGTTCGGTGTAGGCGACCGCGCCCACGGTGGCGGTGCCGTCCGCGTTGTACGCGCCGTCGTCCAGCGCGTCGGACAGGTCGTCGGTGAACCGCGCGCCGGTCTGCGGGGTCTGGCCCGTGTTCCGCACCGTCACCGTGTAGGTGACGCTCTCGCCCGGCACGACCGAGGCGGGCGCGGCGGTCTTGGTGATGTCCAGGCCGGCCACGGGCGTGCTGGTCGAGCACCTCGGGTCGGTCGTGCCGGCCGGGCAGGTGCTGCCCGGGGTGGCGGACGTGACGGCGTTGGCCAGCCGGAAGTCGCCCGGCACCGGGTTCCGCACGGTCGCCGAGTAGGTCACCGTGGCCGACGCGCCCACCGGCAGGTCACCGGTCCAGGTCAGCTTCGGCGCGCTGTAGGACACCGCGCCCAGCGTGGCGGCGGCGTCCGCGTTGTAGGTCGCGTCGTCCACGACCCCGGTCAGGTCGTCGGTGAACGTCGCCCCCGGCAGGGCGGTCTGGCCGGTGTTGGCCACCACGACCGAGTAGGTCACGGTGCCGCCGGGCCCGACCGAGGCGGGCGCGGCCGTCTTGGTGATGGACAGGCCCGCCACGGGCGTGTCGGTCGAGCACCTCGGGTCCGTCGTGCCGGTCGGGCAGTTGCTGCCCGGCGTCGCGGACGTGACCGCGTTGCGCAGCCGCGAGTTCCCGGGCACGGGGTTCCGCACGGTCACCGCGTAGGTGACCGTCGCCGTGCCGCCCACCGGCACGTCGCCGGTCCAGGTCAGCGTCGGCTCGGCGTAGGTGGTGGTGCCCGTGGTGGCCGTCGCCGACCCGTAGGCGGCGTCGTCCACCACGTCGGTCAGGTCGTCGCTGAACGTCGCGCCGGTCAGCGCCGTCTTGCCGGTGTTGCGCACCACCACCGTGTACGTCACCACGTCGCCGGGCTTCGCGTCGGTGCGGTCGGCGGTCTTGGTGATGGCGACGCCGGAGACCGGGGTGGAGGTCTTGCACCTCGGGTCGGTCGAGCCGGTCGGGCAGTTGCTGCCCGGCGTGGTGGACGTGACGGCGTTGGCCAGCGCGGAGTCGCCGGGCGCCGGGTTCCGCACGGTCACCCGGTAGGTGACCGTCGCCGTCGCGCCGACCGCCAGCGTGCCCGACCACGCCAGGTTCGGCGAGGTGAACACCGCCGTACCGGTCGACGCGGTGGCACCGCCCCAGGTCGCGTCGTCCAACACCCCGGTCAGGTCGTCGGAGAAGCTCGCGTTCTGCGGCGTCCGGCCCGAGTTCCGCACGGTCACCGCGTAGGTCACCACGTCGCCCGGGTTCGCGGACGGCCGGTCGACCGCCTTGGTGATCTCCAGGCCCGGCAGCAGGGTCGTGGTCCGGCACGCCGGGTCGGTCGGGCCCGGCGGGCAGTTGCCCGGCTCGGTGGTGCTGACCGCGTTGCCCAGCCGGTGGTTGCCGGTGGTCGGGTTCTTGACGGTCACCGTGTAGGTGACCGTGGCGGACGCGCCGACGGCGAGCGCGCCGGTCCAGGTGAGGTTCGGTGCGGTGAAGGCCGCCGTGCCGGTCGACGCGGTCACGCCACCCCAGGTCGCGTCGTCCAGCACGTCGGACAGGTCGTCGGTGAACGACGCGCTCGGCAGCGGCACCTGGCCGGTGTTGGTCACGGTCACCGCGTAGGTCACCGCCTCGCCGGGGTTGGCGGTCTGCTTGTCGACCGTCTTCCGCAGGGTCAGCTCGCGGCCCGGCGTCGTGGTGCTGCACGACGGGTCGGTGGACCCGGCCGGGCAGTTGTTGCCGCGCGTGGTCGAGGTGATCTGGTTCTTGAGCCTCTTGTCGCCCGGGTCGGGGTTCTTGACGGTCACCGTGTAGGTGATCGTCGCGGACGCGCCGATGGCGAGGTTGCCGGTCCACGTCAGGTTCGGCGCGGTGTACGCGACCGACCCGACCGTGGCGGTGGCGTCGGCGTTGTAGGCGGCGTCGTCGACGACCTGGGACAGGTTGTCGGTGAAGGTCGCGCCGTCCTGCGCCGTCTGGCCGGTGTTGGTGACCACGATCGTGTAGGTGACCGTGTCGCCGGGCACGACCTCGTCGCGGTTGTCGGTCTTCACGATCCGCAGGCCGGCGACCGGCGTGGACGTCGTGCAGCGCGGGTCCGCCGACCCGGCCGGGCAGTTGGTGCCCGGCGTGGTCGAGGTGATCACGTTGGCCAGCCGGAAGTCGCCGGTCACCGGGTTCTTGACGGTGACCTTGTAGACGACCGTCGCGGTCGCGCCGACTGCGAGCGTGCCCGACCACGCCAGGTTCGGCGAGGTGAACACCGCCGTGCCGATCGACGCGGTGGCACCGCCCCAGGTCGCGTCGTCCAACACCCCGGTGAGGTTGTCGGAGAAGCTCGCGTTCAGCACCGTCTGGCCGGTGTTGGCCACCGTCACCGTGTAGGTCACCACGTCGCCGGGGTTCGCCGAGGTCCGGTCGACGGCCTTGGCGATCGCCACGCCGGACACCGGGGTGGACGTCCGGCACCGGGTGTCGGCGGACCCGGCGGCGCAGTTGTTGCCGGGCGTGGACGACGTGACGGTGTTGGCCAGGCGCTTGTCGCCGTTGCCGGTCACCGTGACGGTGTAGGTGACGGTCGCGGACGCGCCGACCGCCAGGTTCCCCGTCCACACCAGGTTCGGCGCGGTGAAGGTGGCCGTGCCGGTCGAGGCGGTGGCACCGCCCCACGTGGCGTCGTCCAGCACGCCGGCCAGGTTGTCGGTGAAGGTGGCGCCGTTCTGCGCCGTCTGGCCGGTGTTCCGCACGGTCACCGTGTAGGTGACGGTGTCGCCGGCGTTCGCGGCGGGCTTGTCGGCGGTCTTGGCGATCTGCAGGCCGGAGACCGGGGTGGACGTCCGGCAGGCCGGGTCGGTCGAGCCGGCCGGGCAGTTGCTGCCCGGCGTGGTCGACGTGACCGCGTTGGCCAGCCGGAAGTCGCCGGTCACCGGGTTCTTCACGGTCACCGAGTAGGTGACGGTCGCGGACGCGCCGACCGCGAGGTTCCCCGTCCACACCAGGTTCGGCGCGGTGAAGGTGGCGGTGCCGGCCGTGGCCGACGCACTGCCCCAGGTGGCGTCGTCCAGCACGCCGGTCAGGTCGTCGGTGAAGGTCGCCCCGGTCAGCGCCGTCTTGCCGGTGTTGCGCACCACCACCGTGTAGGTCACCACGTCGCCGGGGTTCGCGGACGCCCGGTTCACCGTCTTGGCGATCTGGAGCCCGGCGATCGGCGTGGACGTCCGGCAGCGCGCGTCCGCCGACCCGGTCGGGCAGTTGCTGCCCGGCGTGGTCGAGGTGATCGCGTTGTCGAGCTGGAAGTTCCCCGTCACCGGGTTCTTCACGGTCACCGAGTAGGTGACGGTGGCCGACGCGCCCACGGCGAGGTTGCCGGTCCAGGTCAGCGTCGGCGAGGTGAACGAGACGGTGCCGAGCGTGGTCGACGCGCTCCCCCAGGTCGCGTCGTCCAGCACGCCGGTCAGGTTGTCGCTGAACGTCGCGCCGGTCAGCGCCGTCCCGCCGCTGTTGGTGACGGTGACCGTGTAGGTCACCACGTCGCCGGGACCGGCGGAGGCCCGGTTCGCCTTCTTGTCGATCGTCATCCCGGAGACGGGGGTGGAGGTCTTGCAGCGCGCGTCCGCCGACCCGGTCGGGCAGTTGCTGCCCGGCGTGGTGGAGGTGACCAGGTTGTCGAGCCGCCGGTTGCCCGCGCCGGTCACCGTGGCGGTGTAGGTGACGGTGGCCGTCGCGCCGGCGGCCAGCGTCCCGGTCCAGGTGAGGGTGGGCGCGGTGTAGGTCGCGGTGCCGGTCGTCGCCGTCGCGCCGCCCCACGTCGCGTCGTCCACGACCTGGGTCAGGTTGTCGGTGAACTGCGCGTTCAGCGTCGTCTTGCCGACGTTGGCCACGGTCACCGCGTACGTCACGACGTCGCCGGGGTTCGCCGTGGCCCGGTCGACCTTCTTCTCGATGGTCAGGCCGGAGATGTTGACGGTGGTGCGGCAGTTCGCGTCGGCCGAGCCGGACGTGCAGTTGCCGGCGTTCGTGGTCACCGAGTTGCGGAGCTGGTGATCACCGGTGACCGGGTTCTTCACGGTCACGGAGTACGTGAGCGCAATCGTTTGGCCGCTGGCGACGTTGCCCGTCCAGCGCAGCCTGGGCGCGGTGTAGGTGAACGTGCCGGTGGCCGGCGACGCGGCCTGGTCGTTGTTGAAGGTCGCGTCGTCCAGCACCGCCCCGAGGTCGTCCTCGGCGATGACGCCGTTGAGCGGGTCGGCACCGGTGTTGGCCAGCGTCACGGTGTAGGTGACCTTGTCGCCGGGGTTCGCGGTGGCCTTGTCGGCGGTCTTGCGGACCGTCAGGCACTCCACCGCCACCCGGTAGTCCTCGACCTCGCCGCTGTCCGCCAGGCCGGTCGGGTTCTGCACCTGGGTGGTGTTGGAGCCGACCCGGAAGCGGGCGTAGGTGTAGCCGCAGCCGATGGTCGCGGGCAGGGTCCAGGTGACGTTCGCGGCGGTCGCGCCGGCGGCGTAGTCGGCGCAGGCCCGTTCCCCGGGGTTGTCGAACACGCCGTTGCGGTTGAAGTCGATCCACCCGCAGACCCGCCCCGGCGCGGTGGTGCGGGTCAGCACCACCGGGACGGTGTAGGGCTGGCCGGCGAGGCCGTTGGACAGCCGGGGGAACGGGCCGACGCCGTCGTCGAACGTGTCGCCGTTGGGCAGGTTGTTGTCCGCGCCCGCCGCCACCGCCTTGGGGCTGGGCGTGACGGAGCCGGTGTTCGGGACGGTGGTGTTCTCCACCGAGACGTCGGCGCCGAGCACCGGGCCGCCGACCAGGTGGCTCGCCGCCGCGCCCGCGTCGTAGCTCGCCGGCGCGTCGCCGAAGTCCTCGTCGGCGGAGATGCCGACCGAGAACGCGTCCGTCGTGTGCTGGGTGCCGAAGACGTAGCTGTAGACGGCGAAGGAGACGCCGGTGACCGTGCCGGTGACGCGGACGCTGCCGCAGCCCGCCGTCGCCTGGCGCGCGCCGACCGAGTTGCACGCGGTGTTGGCGCTGCGGTTGGCCGTCTCGACCCGGGAGCCGCCCACCACGTTCAGGTTGGTCGCGCCGGTCAGCGGGCCGGTCAGCGACGAGCCCGAGGTCACCGTCAGCGCCGCCGACGACGACGAGTCGCCGAGGGTGCCGCCGAGCCCGACGACGTGGAACACCGGGTCGCGCAGCGGCCGGCTGAACGTCAGGGTCAGCGTGCCCCGGGCGTAGCAGTCCGTCCCGTCCACCGGGCAGTCGTCGGTGATCGTCTGGACGTCGAGCAGGCCGGTGGTCGCCGGGATCTGCGGGGTGAAGTTCCCGGGCACCGCGCCGCGCGTGCCGGGGTTGGCGTTGACCTGGAGGATCTGCAGCTTGGGCCCGGAGACCGCGCCGGTGACCACGAGACCGGACGGCAGCGTCGAGGTGGCGCTCGCGTTGTAGGCGGGCAGGGCGGAGCCGGTCGTCCACGCCGACGCGGGGTGCGTCTGGTACCCCTTTGCGGCCGGCGTCAGCAGCGCGACGCCCGACAGGCCGACCAGGAGGGCCAGTAGTGCCGAGCCGAGGCGGCGCTGCGGGCTCGCGGACATGGGGCTCCTTCGAATGCGGGCTCGCGGTCGAAGATCACGCTAGGCCGTACCACCGACAGTCCATTCGGTACGAGCCACCAGGTCCACCCGATCGAGTGGCGTCACGGCTGTGGTCGGGACCTGCCGTCCCTTGTGGACGAAGTCCTCCGTCCTCAGTGGTCCGTCGTGCGGCCGGCGAGTCGTCCACCGGCCGCACGACGGGGCTCGGGTCAGCGGACGCGCGGGGTGCGCGTCACGCGCTGGACGGTGTCCGGCTGCTCGGTGCCGGTGCGGATGCGGTTGCCGGGCAGGATGAGGTCGGGGTTGGTCAGGTGGTCGGGGTTGAGGGCGACGAGGGCCCGCCAGCCGCCCTCGACCCCCCGCGCCTCGGCGATCGAGACGAGGGTGTCGCCGTCCACCACGGTGTAGTCGCCGGCGGGGTTGTCGGTCGACGCGGGCAGGACCGGTGCCGGAGCGGGCTCCGGCTCGGGGAGGGCCTCGAATTCGTGGGCGGTGCGGGTCTGGGCGCGGGTCCCGCCGGAGCCGGCGGGGGTGGTGCGGACGGGGGCGCTGCCGCGCGCGCAGTTCGGCCAGGCCCCGGGGCCTTGGCTGGCCAGCACGTTCTCCGCGACGCGGATCTGCTCTTCACGTGTGGCTTCGTGCGGCATCCCCGTGCCGCCGTTGGCCTGCCAGGTCCCGGGGAGGAACTGCAGCCCCCCGTAGTAGCCGTTGCCGGTGCTGATGGACCAGTTGCCGCCCGACTCGCATTGGGCGACCGAGTCCCAGTCCAGGCCCGGCTGCGCGCCCGCCGTCCCGTGGGACAGGCCGAACAGGCACGCGGTCGCGGTGACGAGGAGCGCCGCGCGGCCGAGGTGGTTCCTGACGTGGTCGGTGATGCCTCCGTGATGACCCATGGTGGTTCGACCCGCCGCCGCCGCACACCGCCGGTCCGCGTGCGCGGCCCGACGACCCCTGCCCGACAGCCGCGTCCTTCCCGTGCGGTGACTTTCGGTCCGGGAGGCCGGCGGGCAGAGCTGGTGCCCGGCCTCCCGTTCGGTGCTCGTGCCCGGTCTGGGACCGAGCACGAGCGGACCATAAGAACCGGCGGGCACGACGGCGCGGCGAGGTACCCGTCCCGGATGCGCGGAGCGGGCCAAACCACTCGAAACGGTGATTCTCGTTGGGGCACTTGGGGTTTCGGCGCAATCACCCTGTCGGGGCGGCTCGTCACCTCATCGCGGAGTTGCTCTTGACAGCCGCTCAGGCGGGTGCGCGGTCGCTGTCGGCCGGGCGCTCGCCGCCCCTGGCCAGGCGGGACGGCCACCAGATCCGGCGGCCGATGTCCACGGCCAGCGCGGGCACCAGCAGCGACCGCACCACCAGGGTGTCGAGCAGCACGCCGAACGCCACGATGAACGCGATCTGCGCGAGGAACAGGATGGGCAGCACGGCCAGGGCCGAGAACGTGGCCGCGAGCACCACGCCCGCCGACGTGATCACACCGCCGGTGATCGTCAGCCCGCGCAGGACGCCCTCCCGCGACCCGAGCGCGCGGGTCTCCTCGCGGACCCGGGTCATCAGGAAGATGTTGTAGTCGATGCCCAGGGCCACCAGGAACACGAACCCGAACAGCGGCACCACCGGGTCCGCGCCGGGGAAGTCGAAGATCCCGTTGAACACCAGGGCGGACACCCCCATCGTCGCGCCGAAGGACAGCACGACCGTGGCGATCAGCAGCAGCGGCGCGAGCAGCGACCGCAGCAGCAGCGCCAGCACCAGGAAGATCACCAGCAGCACGATCGGGATGATCACCAGCCGGTCGCGCTCGGACGTGCGCTGGGTGTCGAGCTGGGTCGCGGTCGGGCCGCCGACCTGGGCCTGGGCGTCGGGGACCGCCCGGACCGCCTCGCGCAGCCGCTCGACGGTGGCGACGGCGGCCTCCGAGTCGGCCGGGTCGTCCAGCACGACGTCGATCCGGGCCAGCCCGGCCGCCTCGCCGCGCCGCTGGGCGGCGGACACGCCCTCGACCCCGGTGGCCGCCAGCACGGCGTCGGCCCGCTCCGCGCGGGCGAGCACGACGGTGGGCGCACCGCTGCCGCCGGGGAAGTGCCGGGACAGCAGCTCCTGGCCGGCAACGGAGTCGACGTCCTTGAGGAACACCTCGGACGCGGCCGTGCCGGACGCCTTGAGCTGCGGCACGAAGGCGACCCCGACCAGCAGCACGAGGGTGGTGACCACCCAGGTCAGGCGCGGTCGCGCGGAGATCAGCCTGGCGACCCGGCCCCACAGGCCGCTCGCCTCCGGGTGCGGCGTGCCGAGTGCGGGCCGGCGCGGCCAGAACGCCGTGCGGCCGAGCAGCACGAGCACGGCGGGCAGGAACGTGACGGAGGCGAGCAGCGCCGCGCCGATGCCGATCGCGGCCACCGGGCCGAGGCCCTTGTTCGAGTTCAGGTCGCTGAACAGCAGGCACAGCACGCCGAGCACGACGGTGCCGGCGGACGCGGCGATCGGCTCGACGGTGGCGCGCAGGGCCGTGCGCATCGCGGCGTAGCGGTCCTCGGTGTCGCGCAGCTCCTCGCGGAACCGCGAGACGAGCAGCAGCGCGTAGTCCGTGGCCGCGCCGAAGACCAGGATGGACAGGATGCCCTGGCTCTGGCCGTTGAGGTCGATCACGCCGCCGTCGGCGAGCAGGTAGACGGCGAGGCTGGCCGTGCCGAGCGCGAAGCCGCCGGAGAGCAGCACGACCAGCGGCAGCAGCGGGCTGCGGTAGACCAGCACCAGGATGAGCGCCACGACCGCGCCCGCGACCAGCAGGAGCAGGCCGTCGATGCCGCCGAACGCGACCTTGAGGTCGGCGACCTGGGCGGCGGGTCCGGCGACCAGCACGGTCAGCCCCGGGGGCGGGTCCGCCAGCCGTTCGCGCAACTGCTTGACCGCGCCTGCCGGGTCGCCGGCGTCGGCGGCGACGACCACCTGGACGGCCTGGTCGTCCTTCTCGGAGGGGATGACCGGGGACGCCTTGCCGGGGTAGGCGATGCCCGAGAGGTAGTCGCGGTCCTCCTCCGTGATGCCGGATCCGCGTTCTGCCACCACGATGGCGGGCAGGCTGCGCTGGTCGCCGAACGCCTTGAGCTGCTCGGCGACCTTGGTGGCCTCGGCGGAGGAGGGCAGGAACGCGGTGCTGTCGTTCACCGAGACCTGGCTCAGCTTGCCGGTGTAGGGCCCCGCGAAGCCGCCCAGGGCCAGCCAGGCGACGGTGATCAGGGCGGGCAGTACCCAGCGGGCGCGCACGGGAGAATAACCTCCGGGGACAACGTTCTTCGATGATCTGATAGTTCGATCGTCGAAATACTAACCGGAGGGCGGATGGTCGACAACGCGGCGCTGGTGAGACTGCTGCGACAGCTCGTCGTGGAGTCCGACCACTTCGTCGGGATGCTCGGCGAAGCGCAGGGGATGCACCGCACGGACCTCAACGCGCTGGCGCTGATCATGGACGCGCGGTGGCGCGGCACCCCGCTCTCGCCCGGCAAGCTGGCCGAGGCGATGCACCTCAGCGCCTCGGCCACCACGTCCGTGCTGGACCGCCTGGAGTCCTCCGGACACATCGAGCGCACCCGCAGCACCGAGGACCGGCGGAAGGTCGAGCTGCACGTGCCGGACGGCGCCCTGGCCGCCGGGCGCGAGTTCTTCACCCCGCTGGACGGCGCGTTCCGCGCCGCGTGGGAGGACTTCGACGCGGCGGAGCGGGCCACGATCGCCCGCTTCCTGGCGGCCAGCATCGAGGCCGCGGTCACCGTCCGGGGCGAGTTCGCCAAGCACCGCCGGCGCTGAACCGGGCGGCACCGCCGCCGGCGGTGCTCACGAATCGTTCTCACGTCCTGGTCCGGCCGTTCGGCGCAGCGCACTCCGGCCGGTCGGACGGTTTTCCCCGCCGAAGTCCGCGCAGGGCGGTCGCACCCCGTTTCGGCTCCGCCACGCCGGGTACTGGTCTGGACCACCGGCCGGTTGCACCCCGACCGGCCCACGAACCGGAGAAGACGGAGCGACGGATGAGCGAAGCGAACCTGCGTCCGCTGTCGATCGACGAGCTGGCCGCCGAGGGCGGCACGGCCCTGCCGGACAAGGAGGTGTACTCGCTGCTCGACCTGAACGTCGACATCGACCTCGCGCTCGACCTGGCCTCGCCGATCGGCCTGGCGGTGGCCGGCAACCTCAACGTCGCGGCCCCGATCGACGCCGCGGTGAGCGCGAACGTGCTGTCCGACGGGTCCACCTCGCAGGCCCTGGCCGACCAGGGCGTGGCGATCCAGCAGGGCATCACCGGCGAGGCCGTGGCCAACTCCGACCAGGACAGCGCCATCGGCCAGGGCGAGACCCCGGCGCCGCAGCCGCCCGCCGGCGGCGGGACCGGCGTCCAGGCACCGCCCGCCGACATCGCCGGCGCGCTGGACGGCGGCCTGCTCAACGTGGACGTCAACCTCGCCGCCGACCTCGACCTGGCCGCGCCGATCAACGGCGCGGTGGCCCTCAACGCCAACGTGGCCGCGCCGATCGACGCCGCCGTCGCCGCGAACCTCGGCTCGGTCGGCTCCGAGGCGACCGCACTGGCCCAGCAGGACGCGATCATCCAGCAGACCATCGACGGCACCGCCGAGGCGAATGCCGAGCAGAGGTCGAACATCGAGCAGTGAGCGACCTCGTGAACACCTCGGCGCAGGGACCCGCCGGGCGGGACGCGGACACCGCGCCCCGCCCGGCGCGGGCGTTACCGGGCGTGCCGCGCCGAGCGCGGGGCGTCGAGCTCATCGGCGAGCTGCGCGGGTCCGGCTACCGCCGCCCGCCGGCGCTGGTCCGCCGCGCGGACGGCCAGGTCCTCCAGCTCACCCCGCTGCTCTACCGGGTGCTGGCGGCGGTCGACGGGCGCACCGACCACGCCGGGATCGCGGCGGCGGTCGGGCGGGCCGTCGGGCGCGGGGTGTCCGCCGACGACGTGCGGGTGCTGCTGACCCGGCTGGAGCCGCTCGGGGTGCTCGAACTGGCCGACGGCTCCCAACCGGCCTACCGCAAGGTCGAGCCGCTGCTCGGGCTGCGGCTGCGGCGGGTGATCACCGAGCCCGGCCTCACCCGGCGGATCACCACGCCGTTCGCCCGGCTGTTCCACCCGCTGGTCGTGGTCGCGGTGCTGGCGGCGTTCGCCGCCGTGTCCTTCTGGGTGCTGTTCGAGAAGGGCCTCGCCGGAGCCACCCACCAGGCGTTCCAGGAACCCGCGCTGCTGCTGCTGGTGTTCGCGGTGACCGTGGTCTCGGCGGGCTTCCACGAGTTCGGCCACGCCGCCGCCGCGCGGTACGGCGGTGCGACGCCCGGCGCGATGGGGTTCGGCCTCTACCTGCTGTGGCCCGCGTTCTACACCGACGTGACCGACAGCTACCGGCTCGGACGGGCCGGCCGGCTGCGCACCGACCTGGGCGGCCTGTACTTCAACGCCCTGGTGGCGGTCTTCACCTTCGGCGTCTGGTGGCTGTCCGAGTGGGACGCGCTGCTGCTCGTCGTCGCCACGCAGATCGTGCAGATGGTGCGCCAGCTCGCGCCCGTGGTGCGCTACGACGGCTACCACGTGCTCGCCGACCTCACCGGCGTGCCGGACCTGTTCCAGCACATCAAGCCCACGCTGCTGGGCCTGCTGCCGCACCGCTGGGGCAAGCCGGAGTCGAAGGTCCTCAAGCCGTGGGCGCGGGCGGTGGTGACCGCCTGGGTGCTCGTCGTCGTGCCGTTGCTGCTGTTCAGCACGGCGCTGCTGGTGCTCGCCCTGCCCCGGGTGGTGGCCACGGCGTGGCAGGGCGTCGGCGACCAGTGGCGGTCGGCGGGCGCGGCGCTGGGCGACGGCGACCTGGCGCTGGTGCTGGTGCGGGTCCTCGCGGTGGCCGCGATCGCGCTGCCGGTGATCGGCATCGGGCTGCTGCTGCTCCGGGTCGTCCGGCGTCTGGCCACCAAGGTGTGGCGGTCCACCGAGGACCGGCCCGGCCGACGCGCGCTCGTCGTGGCGTCCGCCATCGCGGTGGCCCTGGCCCTGCTGTGGGCCTGGTGGCCGCAGCCCGGCCGGTACCAGCCGATCCGGCCCGAGGAGCGCGGGACGATCGCCGACGCGGTGGTCAAGACCGCGTACAGCCCCGACCCGACGCGGCCGGCCGCCGGGACCGAGACCGGGACGGTGACCGCCAAGACGGCGTGGCCGACCGGGAAGCCGGTGCCCAGCAAGGAGAAGCCGGTCCCGGCGGTGGTGCTGGAGCCGGTCGACGGGCCGGCGGCCGGACCGACGCTGGTGTTCCCGTTCGACGACCGGCCCGACCCGCCGCGCGCGGGCGACAACCAGTCCCTGGTCGTCAACACCGTCGACGGTTCGGTGCGCTACAAGGTGTCGTTCGCGCTCGTGTGGGCCACGGGCGACACGGTCGACAACCGGAACGAGGCGTGGGCGATCGCCTCGTGCAAGGGCTGCACCACGGTGGCCGTCGCGTTCCAGGTGGTCCTCGTGGTCGGTCAGGCGAACGTGGTGATGCCGGAGAACGTCGCCGTCGCGGTCAACCACGGGTGCGTCGAGTGCGTGACCTTCGCGCTGGCCTCGCAGCTGGTCGTCAGCCTGCCCGAGGCGTTGAGCCCGCAGGGGCAGGCGCGGCTGGAGGAGGTGTGGGGCGAGCTGTCCCGGCTGGCCGGGGAGATCCCCCGCATGACGGGCCAGCAGATCCAGCAGGCGTTGCAGGACGCCAAGTCCCGCATCCTCGACGTGCTGCGGCAGGAGGGCGTCCCCCTGCCCGGTGCCACGACGACGACCGCGCCACCCGGCACGACGACGTCGGGGACCGCGCAGCCGACCACCTCGCCCAGCGCGCCGACGACCACCACCCCCGCCCCGACGACGGTGGAGCCGAGCACCTCGGTGCCCACGACGACCCCGCCGCCGTCCTCGTCCGAGAACCCCACGACGACGCCCCCGTCGTCGGTGAGCGCTCCGCCGTCGAGCTGACGCGGAGCCGGGGAGCGAGCACCGGAGCCGGCTCGGACCGGGTGAAGGGCACCACGCCTGCCGCCCGTCCGGCCGGCTCCGCCGCACCCCGGCGGTGCCGGGGCCGCTCTTGACCCGCCTCGGCGGAGTCGGGAGGCTCGTCACGACGTCCCCCGGCGGAACCGGGGACCTCGGCACAGCGACCTTTGCGCACCGACCTCGAATTCATCGCTCGAAGAAAATCTGTACGCTCGATCGGGTGAAGATCCTCTTTTCGAGCCTCGGCTCGCACGGACACACCTATCCTCTTCTCCCCCTCACCGTCGCCGCCCGCGAGCACGGCCACGACGTCGCCTTCGCCACCACGACGGACTTCGCCGGCGTGATCGAACGGCTCGGGGTCCGGCACGTCACCGCCGGCGCGTCCATGCACACGGCGGCGGCCGAGGTGTTCGGCGACCGGCCGATCGTGCCCACGGAGGTCGGGCCCGACGTGGTCGAGCGGGTGTTCGGCTCGGTGCTGCCGCGCCGCAACGTCGCCGACCTCGCCCCGTTCCTGGCCGACTGGCGGCCCGACCTGGTCGTCCACGAGGTCGCCAACCCCGGCGCGGCGCTGGCCGCCCGGGTCGCGGGCATCCCGGCGCTGTGCCACGGCTTCGGCCGGATGTGGGACTCCGAGCTGCTCGACACCGCGCCGGCCGCGTTCCTGGAGTTCGCCGCCGAACTCGGCGTCGAGGTGCCCGCCGGGTACGGGATGTTGCTGGGCAACCCCTACCTCGACGTCTGCCCGCCCTCCGTGCAGAGCGGCAAGTTCCTGGCGGCGGTGGACACCGCCCCGCTGCGGCCCGTGCCGTTCTCCGAACCCGGCGAGCTGCCGGACTGGGTCGCCGCGCACGAGCGTCCCCTCGTGTACCTGACGCTGGGCACCGCGTTCGGCAGCGCGGACGTGCTGCGCACGGCGATCACCGGGCTGTCCCGCGTGGAGGGCACGCGGCTGCTGGTCGCCGTCGGCCCCTCGGTCGAGGCCGGTGCGCTGGGCGAGGTCCCGGAGCACGTGACCGTGCTGCCGTGGGTGCCGCAGGCGGACGTGCTGCCGCACGCGGACCTCGTGGTGCACCACGGCGGCAGCGGCACGACGATGGGCGCGTTCGGCGCGGGCGTGCCGCAACTGGTCCTGCCGCAGGGCGCGGACCAGTTCGACAACGCCGACGCCGTGGTCACGCACGGGTTGGGCGACCGGCTGCTGGGCGACCTGGTGACGGCGGGCGCGATCGCCGAGCGGGCCCGGCACCTGCTGGCCGACGCGGCGGTGCGCGACGCCGCGAGGGCCGTCGCCGCCGAGGTCGCGGCCATGCCGTCGCCGGCCGAGGTGGCCGCGCGACTGGACGAGTACGCGCGCTAGGACTTCGACCGCGCCGCTGCGGCTCTTGGGGTGTGGACGAACTCGCCGCAGCGGTGCCACCGGGACGCGGGCATGAGCGCTCATGCCCGCGCGCCACGGTCCGCTAGACGACCAGGTCGATCAGCAGCACGAGGACGAGGCCGGTCACCGAGATCAGCGTCTCCATGATCGACCAGGTCTTCACGTTCTGCCCGACGCTGAGCCCGAAGTAGCCCTTCACCAGCCAGAAACCGGCGTCGTTGACGTGCGAGAAGAACAGCGACCCGGCGCCGATCGCCAGCACCAGCAACGACGTCTCGGCCGGGGCGAGGTCGACGACCAGCGGCGCGAGGATGCCCGAGGCGGTCACCGTGGCGACCGTCGCGGACCCCGTGGCCAGCCGGATCAGCACCGCAACCAGCCACGCCAGCAGCAGCACCGACAGGCCGCTGCCCGCGACCCAGTCGGCGATCAGCCTGCCGATGCCGGTGTCGATCAAGGTCTGCTTGAACCCACCGCCGGCGGCCACGATCAGCAGGATGCCCGCGATCGGCGGCAACCCGGACTCGACGGTCTTCGCCACCTCCCGGCCGGACATGCCCGCGCCCCGGCCGAGCGTGACCATCGAGACGACCACCGCGATCAGCAGGGCGATCACCGGCGTGCCGAGGAAGTCGAGCACCGAGCGGACCGGGTTGCCCTTGTCCGCCACGATGTCGGCCAGCGCCTTGCCCATCATCAGCACCACGGGCAGCAGCACGGTGGCCAGCGTGACGCCGAACGACGGCCTGGGCCGGCCCTCGTCGCGCGCCTCGCCCTCGAACAGGTCCGGCGCGGGCACGTCCACCCAGCGCGCGGCGAACCGGGCGAACAGCGGGCCGGCGACCGCGACGGTGGGCACCGCGACCAGCACGCCGAGGCCGAGCGTGATGCCGAGGTCGGCGTTGAGGGCGTTCACCGCGACCAGCGGTCCGGGGTGCGGCGGGACCAGGCCGTGCATCGCGGACAGGCCGGCCAGCGCGGGGATGCCCAGCCGCATCAGCGGCAGGCCGGAGCGCCGGGACACCAGCAGGATCACCGGCATGATCAGCACGAGCCCGATCTCGAAGAACATCGGCAGCCCGACCAGCGCGCCCACCACGGCCATCGCCCACGGCAGCGAGCGCGGGCCGGACCGGGCGAGGACGGTGTCCACCAGGGCGTCCGCGCCGCCGGTGTCGGCGAGCAGCTTGCCGATCATCGCGCCCAGGGCGATCAGCGTGCCGACGCCGGCGGCGGTGTCGCCGAAGCCCTTGGCGAAACCCGCCACGGCGGCGTCCATCGGCAGGCCGGCGATCGCGGCGACGACCAGCGACGAGACCGTCAGGCCCAGGAACGGGTTGAGCTTGAACCGGGTGATCAGCAGCACCAGCAGGGCGATGCCCGCGACGGCGGCGGGCACCAGCCGCCCGGTGGACAGCGCGTCCAGGGCGAGGGTCATGAGGGGTTCCCTTCCTCGGCGGTGAGGACGGTGGCGGTGAGGGCGGCAGCCGGCACGGCGGCAGCCGGGGCGGTGGTGCGGTCGGTCGGGTGGGCGCCGAGGTAGGCGTCGACCAGGGCGTCCACGGGCCGGTCCAGGTCGAGCACCAGGCCGGCTTCGTCCGGGGCGAGCGGTTCCAGGGTGGCGAACTGGGAGGTGACCAGGCCGACGGGCATGAAGTGGCCGGCCCGGTTGGCGACCCGGGCGCGGACCACCTCCGGGTCGCCGGACAGGTGCACGAACCGGACCGTCGGCGCGGCGGCGCGCAGCCCGTCCCGGAACGCCCGCTTGAGCGCGGAGCACGTCACGACCCCGCCGTGCGGGTGGGCGGCCAGCCACGCGCCGACGGCGCGCAGCCACGGGGCGCGGTCGGCGTCGTCCAGCGGCACGCCGGCGGCCATCTTGGCGATGTTCGCGGGCGGGTGGAAGTCGTCCGCGTCGGCGAAGGGCACGCCCAGCCTGCGGGCCAGCGCGGTGCCCGCCGTGGTCTTGCCCGATCCCGACACGCCCATGACCACGATCGGCTGTGGCACGGCCGGCTCCCTTCGTCGCCGTTCGCTCGTGTCGCACAGCGTGAACTATTAATCAGGTTTTTACAACGGTCTCACCGCAAAAACCTGTTCTTTATCGTTGCGGTACGCCTGACCAGCCCAATCATGAGAGGATTCGGCCTCGTGGGGACCAAAGCGGGGCTGCACGAGACCGTCCTGGACGAGCTGGGCACGAAGATCACCTCCGGTGCCATCCGGCCCGGCGAGGTGCTGCGCATCGACGAGCTGGCCGAGCGCAACGGCGTGTCCCGGCCGGTCATCCGCGAGGTCGTGCGGGTGCTGGAGTCGATGGGCGTGCTCACCACCCGCCGCCGGGTCGGCGTCACGGTCGCCCCGCGCGCCGGGTGGAACCTGTTCGACCCCCGGATCATCCGCTGGCGGCTCGCCGGCGCCGACCGCGAGCGCCAGCTCAAGCTCCTGGGCGAGCTGCGCGGCGGCGTGGAACCCGTCGCCGCCGCGCTCGCGGCCGTGCGCGCCACCCCCGCGCAGTGCGGCGACCTGACCCGGGCCGTGGTCGACATGTCCGTGCACGGCAGGGCGGGCGACCTCGCCGCCTACCTCGACGCCGACCTGCTGTTCCACCGGACGCTGCTGGCCGCGTCCGGCAACGAGATGCTGGCCGCGCTCACCGAGGTGGTCTCCGAGGTGCTGATCGGCCGCACCCACCACGGCCTCATGCCGGAGCACCCGAACCCGCTCGCCATCCGGCTGCACGCGGACGTGGCCCAGGCCGTGCAGTCCGGCGACCCGTCGGCCGCCGAGCGGGCGATGCGCGAGATCGTCACCGAAGCCTCCGCGGCGCTGGACGGCACCGCGCCGCACCCGGCGGACCTCCGGTAACGAGCAGCCCGCGCGGGCCGATCCCCGGGTATGCGCGTGCTGTTCGCCACCACCGCGAACCTCGGCCACTTCGGGCCGGTGGTCCCGTTCGCGCACGCCTGCGCGCGAGCCGGGCACGAGGTCCGGGTATGCGTGCCGGAGTCCTTCGTGGACACCGTGCGCACTGCGGGCCTGACCCCGGTGCCGCTGGGCGAACCCGCGCCCGGCGAGCGCGGGCCGCTGCTCGCCCGACTGCCGTCCCTGTCCCGGCAGGACGCCGACCAGGTGGTGGTCCGGGACTTGTTCGCGGGCGTGGACGCGCGCGCCGCGCTGCCCGCGATGGAGCGCGCGGTGGACGGGTTCCGGCCGGACCTGGTCGTGCGCGAACTGGCCGAGTTCGCCTCGTACGCGGTGGCGCGGCGGCGCGGCGTGCCGCAGTTGGAGATCGCCATCGGGTTGGCCGCGACGGGGTCGGCGGTGGCCGGGATGCTGGACGACGCCCTGGACGCCCTCGGCTGTGACGGCTCCGGCCTGCTCACCACGCCCGTGGCGACCGTCGTGCCGGAGCGCCTGGACTCCCCCGCCACCCGGCCGACCCGCCGCTACCGGTACCAGCCGCCGCCCGCCGACGACCTCGGCCTGCCGGACGTGCCCGGCGAGGGGCCGTTGGTGTACGCGAGCTTCGGCACCGTCGCCGCCGCGCTACCACCGTTCGCCGGGGCGTTCCGGGCACTGGTGGACGCGGTCGCCGACCGACCGGTCCGGGTGCTGCTGACCGGCGGCGCCGCCGGCGACGCCGACCTGACCGCACCGCCCAACGTCCGGGTGGAGCGCTACTGGCCGCAGCAGGACGTGATGCCGCACGCGGCGGTGGTGATCGGCCACGGCGGCTTCGGCACGACCATGACCGCGCTGGCGCACGGGGTGCCGCAGGTGGTGGTCCCGTTGTTCGCCGTGGACCAGTTCCTCAACGCCGAGGCGGTGGCCCGCGCCGGCGCCGGCGTCGCCGTCGACCCGCCCGGCGGGATCACCCCGGAGGCGATCGGCGCAGCGCTCGACGCCGTCCTGTCCGACGACCGCTGTCGCGTTGCGGCACAACGGCTTTCCGCCGACATGGCCGCGTTGCCGCTGCCCGACTCGGCGGTGTTCGACCGGGCGGCTTACCGGCCCGGCACCTGACCCGCGCTCGCCGGGAAGCGCAGCCGGGGACCGCCACGCAGGCGACGGTCCCCGGCCGACTGGAGTGTCAGGCTCCAGTGCTCGACGCCGTCACAGCGTCAAGGTCCACGTGTCGATCGTGCCGGTGTCCGCCCGCGCCACGTCCCGCACGCTGAGCTTCCACGTGCCGTCGCGCGCCTCGGAGGACAGGTTCGCCGTGTACGTGGTGTCGATGTTGTCGGCACTGTCCGAGCTGCTGGAGTTCTTCAGCCGGTACGAGGTGCCGTCGGGCGCGACCAGGTCGACCACCAGGTCGCCCCGGTAGGTGTGCTTGATGTGCACCTCGACCTTGGCGGTGGCGGACGCGGTGCCGCCGCAGCCGGTGAAGGTCACCGCGCTGGTCACCGCCGCGCCGAGGTCCGGGATGGCGACGTCGGTGCCGTTGGTCTGCGGCTGGCAGCCCTCGCCCACCACGGTCCAGGTGAAGGTCGCGCTGCCCGAGCCGCCGCCCGACGCGGTCGCGGTGGCCGTCACGGTGTACGTGCCGGGCGTGGTCGCGGTGCCGGTGACCAGACCCGTGGACGGGCCGACCGACAGGCCCGGGGGCAGGCCGGTCGCGCTCCAGGCGTACGGGGCGGTGCCGCCGGACGCCGAGAGCTGGAGGTTCGCAGCCGCGCCCAGGGCCGTGGTCTGGTTGCCCGGGTTGGCCACGGTCACGCCGCCGACCGTGCCCTTGTTGACGCGCAGCAGGCGGTTCGGGGTGCCGGAGCCGGGGTTGGTGACCTTGCCGGCGGTGGCGGCGGCGGTGATGGCGCCGTGCACCTCGGCCGGGGTCTTGGCCGGGTTGTCCGTCAGGTACAGCGCGACCGCGCCCGCCACGTGCGGCGAGGCCATGGACGTGCCGCTCATCGTCGCCGAGCCGCTGTTGTTCGAGTACGACGCGGAGACGATGTTCTGGCCGGGCGCGAACAGGTCGCTGCACGTGCCGTAGCTGGAGAACGACGCGCGCGCGTCGGTGTTCGCGGTTGCGGCGACGTTGATCGTCTCGGTGACCCGCTGCGGGGAGTACTTGCAGGAGTCGTCGTTGAAGTTGCCCGCCGCCACGACGTAGGAGACGCCCTTGCGGATCGACGCGCGCACCGCGTCGTCCAGCACGCGGCTGGGCTCGTTGGCCGTACCGGTGTAGAGGCTCATGTTGGCGACGGCGGGCAGGACCGCGTTCGCGGTCACCCAGTCGACGCCCGCCGCCTCGGTGGACACCGAGCCGCTGCCCTGGCAGTTGAGCACCCGGACGGCCTTGAGCTTGACCTTCTTGGCCACTCCGAAGGTCGCGCCGCCGACCGTGCCGGACACGTGCGTGCCGTGGCCCTGGCAGTCCTTGCCGTTCTGGCCGTCGGAGAACGCGTCGAAGCCGAACGTGGCGCGACCGCCGAAGTCCGAGTGGTTGTAGTTGATGCCGGTGTCGATGACGTACGCGGTGACGTTCGACGCCTCGGTGGAGTAGCTGTACTTCTGGTTGAGCGGCAGGGAGTCCTGGTCGATCCGGTCCAGCCCCCACGACGGCGGGTTGTTCTGGTCGGTGGCGACCTGGACCGTGCGGTCCTGCTCGACGTACGCCACGGCCGGGTCGGCGGCCAGGCGCTTGGCCTGCTTGGCCGACATGGTGGCGGAGAAGCCCTTCACGGCGGCGCGGTAGGTGAAGCCGATCTTGCCGCCGTAGCGGTCGACCAGTGCGTCGGCCTGGCCGCGCACGGCGTCGCGCGCGAGCCGGTCGTCCTTCAGCACCACGATGTAGCTGTCCTGGACCGCGTTCGGCGCGCTCTCCGCGACGATCGGGCCCTCCGGTGCGGCGGTGGCCGCGCCCGGCAGGACGACCGCGACCGCGACGGCGGCGGTGGCCGCCAGTCCGAGGCCGAGGATGCGTCCGGGCAGGGTGGGGTGTCTCATCACTGCTCCTCCGTGCAGGGCGCCCGGAACGGCCAGCCCTCGATGGCCTCGTTGTCCCGGGCGGTGAATGAGCTGTGTCCGATCGGACCTGGCGAGTGTCTGCCGCCCGTGACGGGCCCGACAAGAGACTTTCGTACGGTTCCGGCCGATTCGCGCCGCCCGGGATGTCCGGTTCCCGACAATGTCCGGCCCCCGGTGCGAGGTCGCGCGCGGGGCCGGCCGGACCGACGACCGGCCCCTTGACGGCACGCGGGGGTCGTCCTACCGTCGCCGCACGCCTGCCCTGCGAGGTGGAGATGTTCCTGTTGGAACCGGTCGGCCTGGGTCGGCGGGACAACGACGTCTACCTCACCCTGCTGGAGCTGCGCCGGGGCACGGCGGCGGAACTGGCCGAGCACCTCGGCGAGGCACCCTCGGACGTCCGGGCGTCGTTGGCCGCGCTGGTCGGCGCCGGGCTGGTGCACCAGCTGGGCCACGCGCCGACCGCCTACCTGGTCGTCGCGCCGGACGAGGCGCTGGCCGCGCTCATCCAGCGGCGGCGCGGCGACCTGGCCCGGATGCAGGTGCGGGCCGAGGAGCTGGCGCAGCGGCTGCGGTCCGGGCCGCCGCGCTCCGGGTCGCCGGTCGAGCTGGTCGAGGGCGAGGACGCGGTGATCGCGTCGGTGACCAGGCTCCAGGCGCAGGCCCGCAAGGAGGTGCTGGCGGTGGACGCGCCGCCCTACCTCGGCGGGCAGTGGAACCCGAACGACTTCGAGATCACCCAGCTCGCGGGCGGCGTCGAGTACCGGTTCGTGTACTCGGCGGACTCGCTGTCCACCCCGGTGCACGTGGCGAACATGCGGCGCTGCGTGGAGGCGGGCGAGCAGGCCCGGGTGCTGCCGGACGCGTCGATGAAGATGCTGATCGTGGACCGGCACACCGCGCTGATGCCCGCGTCCTACCAGGACCCCGACCCGGCGGTGCGGCTGCTGGTCCGCGAGTCGGCGCTGATCGACGTGCTGGTGGGCGGCTTCGAGCAGATGTGGGAGCGCGCGACGCCGGTGCTGCCGGAGACCGCCGTCGAGAAGCCGTCGCTGTCCGCGCGCGACGGCGAGCTGCTCGCGCTGCTGGCGTCCGGGATGAAGGACCGGTCGATCGCGCGGGCGCTGGGCGTGACCGAGCGGACCGTGGGCCGGCGGGTGACCGAGCTGATGACCGAGCTGGGCGCGCAGTCCCGGTTCCAGGCCGGCCTGCTCGCGTCGCGCAAGGGCTGGATCTAGCGCCCTGCGGGATGCCGAAGGCAGGCGTCGGGCACCCCGCGCCCGGCCTGCCCCCGGCACGTCGATGGCGTCGGCGGCGTCGTGCACCATCCCAGCAGCCTCCACCAGCCGGCCGGGCCCTGCACCCGGACGACCGCCGGCCGCCTCGGCGCGCGTCCCCTTGCGCGGACGACCCGGCCCGACCGGCGGTCGGGCCGGGTAGCGGTCAGGGCTGCGCGCCGCTCGCCTCCGCGACGCCGATCCCGACCGAGGTGAACGACCACACCGTGCCCGGCGGCAGCCCCTCCCACGGCTCGGTGCCGATCAGGCGCTCGCCGAGGAACCGGCCGGACGCCGGGTCGATCACGATCTCGCGCGCCTGCGCGCCCCCGCCGGCCGTGAGCGCGACGCCCACCCGCCCGTCGAGGTCCGCCGCGCGGTCGGCCACCCGCAGGTCGGGCAGCCGGGTCAGGGCCTGGTAGAACGCCGCGCGCAGGTCCTTGGGCACCCAGCCGGTCGCCAGCACGTCGGCCGCGAGCCCGAGCGGACCGCCCGGCAGGTCGCCCGCCTCCGCGACCAGGCGGCGGTGCAGCTCGGCGGGGTCGCGCGGCAGGGTGGCCAGGAACGCGTCGGTGGGGTGCGACCACCCGCCGGCCAGGTCCGCGCACGGGCCACCGCCGCCCGCCTGGGGCACGAAGTCGCCGCAGGGCGCGCGGAGTTCCCGGGTACCGGTGGGTTCCAGGGGCACGCCGGCGGCGCGCGCGGCGTCCTCGTCGCCTTCCAGCCACTGGCGCTTGCCGGTGACCGTCTGGCGGCGCAGCCACTCGGCGCGCGGGTCCTCCGGCTGCCAGGTCTCCACCACGCCCTCGTAGAGGTGCCGGAACCGGTGGTCGCCCCGGTCGTCCACGGCCAGCGCCCAGTCCCGGGTGACCGTGTACCGGAACCGGCCGGGCCCCACCACGGGATCGGCCGAGCCGACGACCAGGTCCGCCGCGCGGGTCAGGGTCTCCACGGCCCCGGCGGCGGGTGGCGCGGGCGTGAGCGACGCGGCCACCACGCCACCGGCCGCCAGCACGGCGACCCCGGCGGCCACCGCCACCCGCCGCCGCGCCCGGGAGCGCCCGCCGCCACCCACCGGACCCGCGCCGCTCAGGAGACCGGCAACACCCACCGGGTCGGCGGCGTGCTCGGGTCGGGACGCGCCGGCCAGGACGCGGGCGCGGGCGGCCGTGAAGCTCTCGTCGGTCATCGGCGGGGTGTCGGCCAGCACGTCCCGCACCGCGTCGTCCCACCGGTCGTCGTCCCACCGGTCCTCGTCCACCAGCAGCTCACCCATTCCGCTCCGCCTCCACGACGTCCAGGCCGCGCAACCGGGTCCGCGCCCGGTGCAGCCGGGTCCGCACGGTGGCGACCGGGATGCCGCGCACCTCCGCGATCTCCGCCGGCGTCAGCTCCGCCCACGCCACCAGCAGCAGCACGTCCCGCTCCTCCACCCGCAGCGCGGCGATCGACTCGGCCAGCCGGGCGCTCAGCGCCCCGGCGTCGGTCCGCGCCGCGACCCGCCCGCTGACGTCCTCCCCCGCGCCCGGACCGCCGTGCCGGGCCCACGCCCGCAGCCTGCGCACCTCGGAGCGCGCGTGGTGGCGCAACAGGTTGGTGGCGATCCCGTACAGCCACGCGCGGGCCCCGGCGCGGGCCGGGTCGAAGGTGTGACGCTGCTCCCACAGCACCAGGAACGCCTCCGCCACGAGGTCGTCCGCCGCCTCCGGGCCCACTCGGCGGGCCAGGTAGCCGTGCAGCGGACGGGCGTGCCGGTCGTAGAGTCCGGCCAGGTCATCGGGGGTGTCCACGTGGTCGGTCACCGGACTCCCGCGTTGCGCCGCCAGGGCGCCGTCGGTTCGCACCCCCCTGATTGCCCGCAAGCCTGGCCCGCGTTCCCGCGCGTGGCGAATCCGGGCCTACTAGGCTCCGCGCATGGCGAGGTACTTCGACGTGCACCCGGTCAACCCGCAGCGGCGCAGCATCGACGCGGCCGTGCAGCTGATCAAGTCGGACGGCCTGATCGCCTACCCGACGGACTCCTGCTACGCGCTGGGCTGCCGACTGGGCAACAAGGACGGCCTCGACCGCATCCGGCAGATCCGCCACCTCGACGACCGCCACCACTTCACGATCATGTGCCGCGACTTCGCCCAGCTCGGCCAGTTCGTGCACGTGGACAACTCGGTGTTCCGGGCGATCAAGGCCGCGACGCCGGGCAGCTACACGTTCATCCTCCCGGCCACCCGCGAGGTGCCGCGCAGGTTGCTGCACCCGAAGAAGAAGACGGTGGGCGCGCGCATCCCGGAGCACGTCGTCGCGCAGGCCCTCCTGGAGGAACTCGGCGAGCCGCTGGTGTCGAGCACGCTGCTGCTGCCCGACCAGGAGGAGCCGCTGGTGCAGGGCTGGGAGATCAAGGAGCGCCTGGACAACGCGGTGGACGCGGTGCTGGACTCCGGCGAGTGCGGCACCGAGCCCACCACGGTCATCGACTTCTCCGACGGCGAGCCGCAGATCGTCCGCCGGGGCGCGGGCGACCCCAGCCGCTTCGAGTGACCGCCGCTCGCCCGGTCAGGAGCCGGGCGAGGACGCGCCGGGACGGTCAGTCGACCAGCCCCGTGGCGAACGCCGACCACAGCAGCATGGAGAAGCCGTAGACGGCCGTCACCACCAAGGCGGTCAGCGCCAGGCTCAGCCGCTGGCCGACCTTCCCGGTCAGCTCCCGCCCGACGAGCATCTGCCACAGCACCATCACCAGGATGGGCGCGAGCGACAGGTGCGGCATCAGCAGCGCGCCCATCATGGTCAGCGCCCGGTCGACGGGGGCCAGCATGAAGTTGCTCGCCACCGGCAGCAGCGCTGCGGCGGCCAGCGTGTAGGAGGTCATCAAAGCGCGGCGGGGGTTCGCGGCGCGGGCCGTGCCGGACAGCACCCACGACGCGACCGCGACGGCCGCGCACAGGGCGACCAGCACCCAGAACAGGAACACGGTGATCGACCGCTCGCCGATCCCGTTCCACCACGGCTGGGCGTCGCGGACCTGGGCTGCCTCCTGCTCGGTCACCGAGAAGCCGCTGACCCGCGCGGCGGGCGTCGTGGGCCGGCCCACGCCGTGGTCCCTGGTGCAGGAGGCGGGTTTCCCGTCGAAGGTCGCGGTGCACGGGGAGTTCAGGTGCTGGAGGTCGGTCTTCATCGACACGGTGAGCACCCGGTCGCCGACCGGGATCACGCACTTGGTGGTCTCGCCGTCCTTGACGCAGTCGGGTTTGACCACGGTGAAGTCGGCGGCGGTGACCCGGTAGATGCCGTCCCCTCCGGGACTGACCGGGATCAGCAGCGCCGCCACGAGTAAGAGGAACAACGGCACGAACAAGGGCAACGAGCGCAGCAGGCCCTGCGAGCTGCGGGTGATGGTGGTCAACTTCCACCTCCTGTCACCCGCAGCATCGGCGGCGCACGGTGTCCCGTTAGCTACGGAGCGGAACCGGTCCACAAAAGACCGGGCGTTGCCGGGCCACGCCCGAGCCGGCGGGCGGGTGGCCGTCGCCGGCTGCGGCACCACGGGGTCCGGCCGGCCTCGGACCCGTCATGCGGGATCGGCCGACCGGTGCGGCGTCGACGTCCCCCGGTCGGGTGGGCCGATCACCGCCTGCCCGCGTCCACCGGGACGTGCAGGAGCTGCCGGTGCACGGCGCGCAGCGCCGGTCCGGGGTCGGTGCCCAGCTCGTCCGCCAGCCGCCGGTGCACCCGCTGGTAGCGGCCGAGGGCCTCGCCGGTCCGGCCGGACCGGTGCAGCGCGAGCAGCAACTGGGCGGCGACCCGCTCGTCCAGCGGGTGGTCGGCCGCGCGGGCGGTGAGCCGGGCCAGCTCGCCCGCGCCCAGGCCCAGCCGCAGGGCCGCGTCGGTGCGCTCGGTCTCCGCGAGGTACCGCTGCTGGTCGACCACCGCGCGCATCGCCCCGAGCCACGGCGTGTCCAGGCCGGCGAACGGCTCGCCGCGCCACAGCCCCAGCGCGCGGTCGAACAGGCCGAGGCGCTCGGCGTCGGTGCCGGACCGGCGGGCGGCACCGGTCAGCTCCTCGAACCGCTTCAGGTCCACCGCGCCGGGGTCGGCCACCAGCTCGTAGCAGCCGGTGCGGCGGACCAGGGCGACGTCGTCGGCGTCGGCCAGCGCGCGCCGGAGCCGGTACAGGTAGCCGTACAGCGCCGAGCGCGGCCGGCGCGGCGGCCGGTCGCCCCACACCCGCGCGACGAGCTGGTCGAAGGTGACCGGCTGGTTCACCTCCACCGCCAGCGCCACCAGCACGCACTGTTGGCGGGCGTGCCCCAGGTCCGTCCACCGCCCGTCCAGTACCGCGTCGACCGTGCCCAGCAACCGGATCTCCACCGCCATGCCGCACCTCCCGACCCCTGGTATATCCGGGCCGGCGCGTTCGCCGCCGTTCGAGCTTGTACGACAATGTTCGTGCTGCTCAGCGGCTCGTCGACGAACTCGGACGGGATGTTCGGACGGTGCCGGCGGCCGGCGCGGCGTACGGCACCGGGACGTGCTGCCGTCGAGCACGACCGCGACCGTGCTGGGCCGCACGACGCTGCCGCGCGCACAGCTCGTCACCGCCTACGCGCGGGCGTGCGGGCTGGACGACGCGGACACCGCGCGCTGGGTCGAGGCCCGGCGCAGGCCGGCGATGACCTCCGGCGCGGACACCGCCCCGGAGACCGCGCCGGACGCCGGAACGCCCGGAGCCGTGACCGAACTCGACCCGGAACCGCCCGGGGAGCAGGTGCGGCGGCGCACCTGGTGGCCGCTGGTCGCCGGCGTCGCGGTGCTCGCGGCGGTGGCCGCGACCGTCACCGCCTTCGTCATCCGGCCGGGTTCGCTGGAGGACCCGCCGGCCGACGGCTGGTACCTCCTGCGCCCGGCGCACGTGACCGAGCGCGGGTACTGCGTCGGCGAGGGCCGGGAGCGCAACAAGCGCACGGACCGCGCGCCGGCCGTGCAGCGGCCGTGCGTGCTGCGGCCGGTGCACAGCGGCGAGTGCGTGGGCGTGCTGGGCGGGCCGGCCGACGTGGCGAACGGCGCGGAGCTGTCCCAGGCCGCGTGCACCGGCAAAGCCGACCAGGAATTCCTGCTGGAGCGCGTCGAACGCCCGACGTGACGCCGGGCGCGGACGGGCGGTCCATTCCGGACCAGAATTGTTCCAGACCAATTCCAGGAGACGGGGAGCGGAGCCGGAAAGAGCTGGTGGACCCGCAGCGCCGCAGGTAGTTCGCATTTCAACGGTACCGGCGGGGCCGGACCGGGCAATTCATCCGGTCGCCGGCGGGAATTCCCCGCCACCCGGCCGAACGGGTACGCTGCCGGGCGGCAGCAATTCCCCGAACGCACCCTGCGCGTTACCGAAGGGGCCGTCATGACCACCACGATGCCCGCCGAGTTCAGCGCCGCCCTGCGGGCCGCGATCCAGCGCAGCGGGCTGAGCCTGAGCGAGATCAGCCTGCGGCTGCGCGAGCGGTCCACCCCGGTCAGCATCAGCGCGCTGAGCTACTGGCAGAACGGCGAGAACCGACCGGAGCGGGCCAGTTCGCTGGCCGCCGTGACCGCCCTGGAGGCCATCCTGGGGCAGCCGCCGGCGACCTTGACCGCGCTGCTGGGCCCGCGCAGGCCGCGCGGCCGGTGGACCAACCGCACCGGCCCCACCGTCGCCTACGACCAGGTGTGGGACCGGCCGGAGTCGGTGGCCCGCGCGCTGGCCAAGGTCGACGCCACGCCGGACGAGCTGGACACCCCGCACCGGCTCACGCAGCACGTGTCCTACCGGGTCGACGGGCGCGGGCACGAGGAGTCCATGCGGGTGCGCCGGCTGATCCGCGCCGACCACGACGGCACGTCCCGGTTCATCTTCGTCACCCGCTGCTCCGGCCTCACCCAGCCGCCGGCGGTGACCTTCACCGAGGGCTGCCGGCCCGCCCGGTTCCGGGCCGACGTGCCGTCCTCGACGTGCGCGTTCGAGTTCGTCCTCGACCGGCCGCTGGCCGCCGGCGAGCTGGCCTCGGTGGAGTTCGGCGTCCGGTTCCCGCCCGGCCAGACCGACCGGCACGCCCAGCTCGCCCTCTTCCGGCCGGCCCGGGACCTGGTGCTGCAGATCGCGTTCGACCCCGAGCACCTGCCGCGCCGGTGCCACGGCTACTTCCAGCCCCGGCACGGGTTGCCGGTGGAGAAGCGCGACGAGGTGACGTTCACCCGCACGGCGAGCACGTTCCAGTTCATCACGCTGGAGCCGGTGCCGGGCCAGTACGGCATCCGGTGGAGCTGGCGCTAGCCGCCCGGCCCGCTCGCCGAGCCGTGGCGGTGACGCGTCGGGGCGCGGCACCGCCACGAGGACCGGGCGGCCCGCCGGCGCGACCGGCCCGGTCCGCCGGGCGCTTGGTGGTTCCGGTGCGATCGTCATCCGACGGGCCTCCCCCGGTCGGGCCGAACTGTAGGCAGCCCGCGCCCGGCCGGGGAATCCCGCGCTCTGGAGAAAACCTGGACGCCGGCCCGTGCCGGCACTGCGTCAGGTCGGGTCCGGCGGCTCCATCGCGGCGAGCTTGGCCGGGTCCACGACGACGCGGATGTCGGTGATCCGGCCCTCGGCCACCGTGAAGGCGATGGCGGACAGGGGTGTCCCGTCCGGGTGCCGGACCAGGTGGCCGGGCACGCCGTCGACCAGCACCGGCTGGTGCCGCGCGGCCTGGCCGGAGAAGGTGCGTGCGCCGGCGGCGACCTCGGTGGCGCCGAGGGTGACGACCACGCCCCCGGGGGTGTCGACGGTCAGCTCGACGTCCGGGTGCAGGACCCGCAGGAGCGCTTCGAAGTCACCGCCCGCAGCGGCGGCGCCGAACGCCTCCACGACCTCCCGGTGCGCGCGCCCCGGCCCCGCCGGCCGGTCGACGGCCCGGACCTTGCGGCGGGCACGGCCGGCGGTCATCTTGGCGGCATCGGCGGACTTGCCCAGGATGTGGCCGATGTCGTGGAACGGGACCGCGAACATGTCGTGCAGGACGAACGCCAGGCGCTCGGGCGGGGTCAGCGAGTCGAGCACGACGAGCAGCGCGAGGCCGACCGAATCGGCCGGCACGGCCTGCTCGTCCGGCGCGGGGTCGTCGGCGGGGGTCACCACGAGGTCCGCGAAGTCCGCCCCGCTCGTGGTCCCGGGGTGGGCCTTGCGGGATCGCAGGACGTCCAGGCTGGTGCGGCCGACCACGGTGGTCAGCCAGCCCGCCAGGTTGGCGACGGTCGCCCGGTCCTGGCGGGACAGGCGCACCCACGCCTCCTGGACCACGTCCTCGGCGTCGGCGTGCGAGCCCAGCACGCGGTAGGCGACGGCGCGCAGCCCGTCGCGCTGCGCCTCGAAAGCGTCGGCCACCGGGCCGGACGGGCGGGCGGTCACGGCGTGCGCGGCCGGCGCAGCGAGATCCGGTTGCCGTCGGGGTCCAGCGCCTCGATCCGGACGCCGAACGGGTAGTTCACGGGTTCGGGCTCGTCGAAGGTGACGCCGCGCCCGCGCAGGACTTCGAAGTCCGCGCGCAGGTCGTCGGATTCGAGGATCAGCGGACCGGGAGCGGCGAGCCGGCCCGCCTCACCCGGCTGTCCCGCCGCCGCCGGGAGCGACCACAGGATGACCTGCACCGGGCTGTCGGGGACGCCGACGGTGAGGAAGCGCCCGTCCGGCCCGGGGAAGTCGAGCCGCTTCTCCAGGCCCAGCCCCTCGGTGTAGAAGCGCAGAGCGCGGTCCTGGTCGGTGACGTAGACCGTCACGTACATGATGTTGGTGGGCATCCGGTTCTCCACTCCACTCGTCACTGCGACGACCGTGCGTTCTCTGTCGTCGCCCCTGTGACGAGTGCCGGCGGGAGAAGGTAACAGGACCGTCTACAGCGGTGGTTCGCCGAGCGGCCGGAACGCGAGGACCCCCGTGCGGCGGGGTGCTCGAAGCACACCCGCACCGCCCGGGGGACCTCGGCGCGTTCAGCCCGGCAGGCCGGCGACCCGGTCGGCCGCCACGGCTAGCGGGGCAGGTACGCCCGGTGCGACCGGGAGAACTCGTACCCGTTGTACTTGTCCCAGTTGATCGACCACGTCATCAGGCCGCGCAGGTTGGGGTAGGTCGCCTTCGGCTTGTACGGCCCGCAGTTCGTGCCCTTCATCAGGCAGTCCAGCGCCTTGTGCACGTCGGCGACGGACGTGAAGCCGTTGCCCGCGTTGACGCTCGCCGGCAGCCCGATCGCCACCTGGTCCTGGCGCAGGCCCGGGAAGAACTTGGTGGCGTCGCCCTTCACCGGGAAGCCGGCCAGCACCATGTCGGCCATCGCCACGTGGAAGTCGCTGCCGCCCATGAAGTGGTACTGGTTGTCCAGGCCGGTGATCGGGCCGGAGTTGTAGTGCTGGACGTGCAGCAGGGTCAGGTCGTCGCGCATGGCGTGGATGACCGGCAGGTAAGCGCCGGCGCGCGGGTCCTGCCCGGAACCGCCGCCGTAGAACTGGTAGCCGAGCTGGACGAAGAACGTCTCCGGCGCCATGGTGAGCACGAACTTGGCACCGTAGCGGGCCTTCAGCGCCTTCAGCGCGGCGATCAGGTTGACCACCACCGGCGAGGTGGGGGTGCGGAAGTCGGTGTCGCCCGCGTTCAGCGACAGCGAGTGGCCCTCGAAGTCGACGTCGAGCCCGTCCAGGCCGTAGCGGTCGATGATCGCGCCGACGCTGCGCACGAACGCGTCGCGCGCGGCCGTGGTGGTGAGCTGCACCTGGCCGTTCTGGCCGCCGATGGAGATGAGCACCTTCTTGCCCTGGGCCTGCTTCTCCCGGATGCCCGCGATGAACTCGGCCTCGGGCTCGACGTTCGGGCACTCGGCGACCGGGCACTGCTGGAAGCGCAGGTCGCCGGAGGTGACCGAGGTGGGTTCGGCGAAGGACAGGTTGATGATGTCCCAGTCCGGCGAGACGTCCTTCATCCGCGTGTAGCCCGAGCCGTTGGCGAAGCTCGCGTGCAGGTAGCCGACCAGCACCCGCTTGGGCAGGCCGGTGGGCGGGGTGGAGGTGGTCGTCGTCGTCGGGGTCGTCGTGGTGGTCGACGTGCTCGTGGTGGTGGTGGTGGTCGGGGTCGTCCCGCCGGTCGACGTCGTGGTCGTCGTGGTGAGGGTGGGCGCTCCGGTGCACGGCGCACCGTTGAGCTTGCAGTTCGCCGGGACGGCGGTGCCCGACGCGTTGAAGCCGAACGTGACGGCGGCGCCGGGCGCGACGGTGCCGTTGTAGTTCCGGTTGGTGAAGGTGTAGCGCCCGCCGGAGTTGGTCTGCAACGCGTCCCAGTACGCGCCGACCGACGTGCCGGTCGGCAGGTCGAACTCCACCTTCCACGACGTGATGGCGGAGCTGGTCTCGTTCCTGATGGAGAACTGCCCGGTGTAGCCGGAGTCCCAGGACTGCGTCTTGGCGAACGTGGCGGTGGCCGGGGCGGCGTACGCGGGGGCGAGCCCCACCGCCGCGGCGCCGGCCACCAAAGCCGCCACCGCCGCCACCCGTGCGAACAGGACTCTGCGCGACATCAGTCGTTCCTCCCAGCGGTGGCGGCCTCCAGGTGGTGAAAATTGGACTAGACCACAGTCGGGGTGTCAAGCCCGACTCCGCCGACCGGGCGGCGGCGGACCGGGTCGCCGGCGGGCACCACCGGAGATCGTCCGGCGAAACGCGGTGATCACCCGGCTACTCTCGGTGGACTTCGGCCTGCACCCTACGAAAGTAGGGAATTCCAGTCGATGATCACGGGCGTGCGGTTACCGTTCACAGGGTGCAGATCCCGTGGAGAGCCGCGCCCCGCGCCGCGCTGTCGAGCCCGCTGACGCTGCTGGTCAGCCTCGTCACCGCGCTGCTGCTCAGTTTCGTCGTGGCCGCCGCGGTGCTGCACTCCTCGGCCTCCGGCAGCGCCGCCGTCGACTACCAGCAGGACCGGCTGTGCACCGATGCGCTGCACCCGTCGCTGGAGTCCTCCCTCCCGCAGGACCAGGTGACGCCCTTCTTCGACGACGTGCGCAAGTCCGTCGGCGACCAGCCGGTGCTGCCCGCCTCCTACACGCGGGAAGCGCGCACCGACTTCGGCGGCAAGCTGACCTACGCCAAGTTCGGCTTCCGGCCGGGCGCGACGGACCACCTCAAGGTCCTCGAAGGCGGCGGCAAGGACGGGCTCTGGGTGCCCAAGAGCATCACCCTCACCACGGACGTCCAGCTCGGCCGGCGCGGCATGGACGGGAAGCTGCCGCCCGTCACCGCGATCTACGAGGACGTGCGCGACCCGCTCGACCCGTGGTGGTGCGCCGAGCGGCAGTACGTCGTGCCGAACACCATGCGCAAGGACAACGACCTCGTGACGTCCGTGGTGTGGCTGCCGGACGCCGCGTCGTTCGACGCGCTGCCGCCCTCGCTGGCCAAGGTCGTCGACGTCTCGGTCCGGTTCCCCAGCGCCGTCCCGGAGACCGTCGACCAGGCGGCCGACCTGCTCGCGACCGGCACCGCGCGGGTGCAGAAGTACGACGACATGGGCGTCCGGGTGATGTCGCCCCTGGTGCTGCCGGTCGAGAACGCCCGCGAGACCGTGGCGAACGTGCGCTCCGCGATCCTGCCGCTGACTTTGATCAGCCTGCTGATCGGGCTCGCCGGCGTCGCCACGGTGACCGTGCAGTGGGCGCAGCGCCGGCACACCGAGCTGCGGCTGCTGTGGGTGCGCGGCTCCGGCCCGGCCGCGCTGGGCGGTCGCGCGCTGCTGGAGCTCGGCCTGCCGCTGCTCGCGGGCGGGCTGCTCGGGCTCGGCGTGGCGCAGTTGCTGCTGCCCGTCTACGCGCCGTCGAGCGCGCTGCCGCCGGGCACCACGCCCGTGGCGGCGCTGGCCGTGCTCGCGGTCGTGGTGCTGAGCCTGGTGGTCACGTGGGCGACGGCGGCGGTCCGCGCGCACCGCGTGTTCCAGGCGTCCACCACCGGCACCCGCGCGCGCCGCGTGCTGGCCGCCGTGCCGTGGGAGCTGGCCACGGCGGGCCTGGGCGTGTGGGCGTGGCTGCGGGTGCAGGACAGCGGCCTGGCCACCCCGGTCAAGATCGGCGGCCTGCCCCGGATCGACGCGGCGGCGCTGGCGTTCCCGCTGCTGGTCGTGCTCACCACCGCGCTGGTCGCGGCCCGGGTCGCGCGCTGGGCGCTCAAGGCGTCGCACCGCGTCTCCCTCTGGTCCAAGCCGGCCGCCCAGCTCGCCGTGCGCCGGCTGGCCGCCGCCGCCGGGCCGGTGACCGGCGTGCTGCTGGTCGGCGTGCTGGCCGTCGGCACGATCGCGGTGGGCACCAGCATCGCCGGCTCGCAGAAGACCGCGCTGGAGGTCAAGTCCGGCATGTTCACCGGCGCGGAGAGCGTCGTGCGGGTGGCCGACCCGGTGGAGCTGCCGGCCGCGCTGCGCGGCAACTCCACCGTCGTCGGGGTGAGCGAGGTCAACGACAGGATGGCCCTCGTGGTCGACCCGGCGACGTTCCGGGACGGCGCGTTCCCGCACGGCCTGGACCCGGCGCTGCTCACCCGCCCGCTGCGGGTCGGCACCGCGCCGACCGGCGAGATCGCGCTGCCCGGCATCCCGAAGGTCGCGCCGACCGCGCACGTCACGTCGTTCCCGAAGCTCGGCACCGCCGGCTGGGTGGTGCCGCGCGACCTGGTCGAGGACCCGTCCGACGTCGGCTCCTGGTACGTCTGGTCCGCCAAGCCGCTGCGCGAGCTGGGCGACGCCCTGTCCGACAGCGGGATCACCTACCGCAACGGCAACGAGCGCAGCCGGGCGATCGCGGGCCTGCCGTTCCTCACCATCCAGTGGACGTTCGGGTTCGTCGCCGCCATCGGCGCGGTGCTCGCGGTGGTCGCGGCCATCGCCCTGCTGCTGGCGATCGAGGTGCGGCGGCGGCAGAACGCGCTGTCCGGCGCGTTCAGCACCCGGATGGGCCTGCGCCCCTCGGCCCTGCTGTCCAGCCACCTGCTCGAACTCGGCGCGCTGGCTGCGGCGGCGGTCGTGGTCGGGCTGGCGGCGAGCGGGGTGAGCAGCGGGTTCGCCGTGCCGAAGCTGGACCCCGCGCCCCGGCTCACCCCGTCGCCGGAGCTGCCCAACGTGCTCCCGCTGATGGGCGCGACGGTCGTGGGCAGCGCGCTGGTCGTGCTGGTGGCCGCGTGGATCGCGGTGCGCGCGGTGCGCTCGGCGCGGATGGGGGAGCTGATCCGTGGCTGACCGGCGCGACGGGGACCGGCCCCGACCGACCGGGAAGACTGGCGAGGAGCGGCTGCGGCCGACCGGTTCGAGGGGTGGGCGGCCATGACCGACCTGTACGACGAGCGGCCCACCGGCCCGCAGCACGTGCTGCGGCTGCGGGAGGTCGGCGTCGAGTACCGGACGCCCGCCGGGTCGGTGACGGCCGTGAGCGGTGTGACGCTGGACGTGCCCGCGCGCGGGATCACCGTGCTGGCCGGGCCGTCCGGGTCGGGCAAGTCCACCCTGCTGCGGGTGCTGAGCCTGGTCGAGCGGCCGACCACCGGCGGCGTGGAGCTGCGCGGCGCGGGCACCGCGCGGCTGTCGTCCAGAGCGCGCCGGGCGTTGCGGCGCGAGGAGGTCGCGCTGGTCTTCCAGAACCCGGCGGACAACCTGATCGGCCACCTCACCGTCGGCGACAACCTGCGCGCGGCGGCCCAGGCGGCCGGGCGCACCACCGCCGTGGACGAGCTGCCGGCCCAGCTCGGCCTGCCGGGCACCTCGGCGTGGAAGGTGAGCGCGCTGTCCGGCGGCCAGCAGCAGCGGCTGTCGTTCGGCTGCGCGCTGGCGCGCGGCGCGTCCGTGGTGCTGGCCGACGAGCCGACCTCGCAGCTCGACGCCGCGTCGGCGGACCTCGTGCTGGAGACGCTGGCGGACCTCTCGGCCCGGGGCGTGCCGGTGGTCGTCGCGTCCCACGACCCCCGCCTGATCGCGTTGGCGGACACCAGGTTCGACCTGCGGAACGGGGTGCTGGCGGCATGACGGCGTTGCGGGCGGTGGGTGTCCGGCGGTCGTTCGAGCACCCCGGCGGGACGGTGCACGTGCTGCGCGGCGTCGACCTGGAGGTGTCGGCGGGCGAGCTGGTGACGCTGTCCGGGCCGTCCGGGTCGGGCAAGAGCGCGCTGCTGTCGGTGCTGTCCGGGTTCGACCGGGCCGACGACGGCACCGTGGAGATGTGCGGCGAGGTGCTGACCGCTCCCCCGGCGTGGCGGCTGTGCGCCCTGCTGCCGCAGGCGATGGGGCTGGCGAGCGAGCTGACCCTCGCCGAGAACGTGGCGCTGCCGCTGCGCCTGGGCACCGGTGCGGGCGGTGGGGGCGCGGACGGCGGGGTCGAGGACGAGGTCGCCGGGCTGCTGGCCGAGCTGGGCATCGGCGAGCTGGCCGACCGCTACCCGACCGAGGTCTCCTTCGGCCAGCAGCAGCGGGCCGCCCTGGCGCGGGCCGTGATCGCGTCGCCGAAGGTGCTGCTCGCCGACGAGCCGACCGCCCACCTGGACCAGGTCAGCGCCCCGGCGGCGGTGCGGGTGCTGCGGCGCGCGGCCGACGCGGGCGCGGCCGTGCTGATCGCCACGCACCACGAGGAGGTGCACCGGGCGGCCGACCGCACGGTCGTCCTGTCCGGCGGGCGGGTGTCCGTAGGATAGGCGGCGATGCTCCGTCGTCTCGTCGCCCTCGTCGTGGTGCTGCCGCTGCTGGCAGTGCTGCTCGTCGTGGCCGACAGCCCCTTCCCGGACCGGCTCGGGCCGGGCCGCGACGCGCCGGCGGCGCTGGTCGCGCTGGGCGACAGCACGATGTCCGGCGAGGGCGCGGGCAGCTACGAGCCCGGCACGGACGGCGAGAACGACAACTGGTGCCACCGGTCCACGAAGGCGTCCGTGCACAGCACCACGGTGCCGGGCGTGGACAGGGTGTTCAACCTGGCCTGCTCGGGCACCAGCGCGGAGCAGGTCGGCGTGGGCGCCAACGACGACCCCGGCTCGCAGGCCCGCCAGTTGGCGCGGATCGCCCGCGAGTACCGGGTGACCACCGTCGTGGTGGCGATGGGCGCCAACGACGACCCGAAGTTCGGCGACGTGCTGGGCGCGTGCCTGCGGGCGTGGTTCGACCGGGCGGACTGCTCCAAGGGGCTGGCCGACGAGTGGCGGTCGCGCGTGGACCGCATGGTGCCCAAGGTGGAACGGGCGCTGCGCGACATCCGGCAGGTGCTGCGCGACGAGGGGTACACGCCGTTGTCGTACACGCTGGTGGTGCAGTCGTACGCGGCACCGGTCGGCCCGGACCTGCCGAACGACCTGCAGAACCTGGCCGGCTGCCCGCTGCGGACCGGCGACCTCCGCTGGGTGCGCGACACCGCGGTCGGCGAGCTGTCGTCGGGCCTGCGCAAGGCCGCATCCGCCGTGGGGGCGCGGTTCCTGGACCTGTCGAAGGCGGGCGCGAAGCGCGAGGCGTGCGCGGGCGGCAAGAACCAGGACAGCGAGTGGTTCACCCGGCTGACTGTCGACTTCGACGGCCTGCGCGACGAGGTCCGCGCCCGCCACGCGCTCCAGGAGTCGTTCCACCCCAACGCCCGGGGCCACGCCCAGTTCGGCCGCTGCATGACCGAGTTCCTCGCCACCCAGTCCCGCGAGGCGTCCTGCGTGGCCGACCGCGACGGCAACCTGACCCCCGTGACGAACCGCGACTGACCCGCCGCCCCGGCCGTGCCGCGATCGGCGTCGACGGGCCGGCAGGCCGGGGGTCGCGCGAGGCCGGGGCGCTAGCCGGTGATCTTCTTGACGAGCTGGTCCTTCACCGCCTTCAGCTCCTTGTCGCTCAGGACGGGGAGGAGCACCTCCAGCTTCTCGTGCGGCACGGTGTACAGCTCGGCCAGGTCGGGTTCCACCTTCGAGCCGCTCACCTTGGCGCGCGCGATGAGCGCCCGGGTGGCGCGGCCGGTGCCGGCGTACTCGCCGACCAGCACGACCACCTTGTGCTTGCCGCTGCTGCCGCTGCTGAAACCGTTGCCGGGGAACTGGAGCTCGTAGACGTGGCCGTCGTGGACTTCGTCGGGGCGTGCCATGGGGCGGTTGCCTCCCGGGGTCGTGGGACCGGTCGCGGGACACCCTGGCGCACCGGGCGGCCGGACGGGGTCGGGTCGGGGCGGGTTCAGCCGACCGGCCCAACACGGCCGGCGGACCGGCATCATCGACACGGGAGGTCCGCTCGTGAGCCACGTCTGGTACGTCAGCTACGGGTCCAACCTGCACGCCGCCCGGTTCGCCTGCTACCTGGCCGGCGGCACGCCCGGGGGCGCGGCGCGCGGCTACCCGGGGTGCCGTGACCGCAGCCCTCCCCGGGCCGTGCGCGGGCTGGGGGTGCCGGGCGGGATCTACTTCGCCACGCACTCGCCGGTGTGGGGTGGCGGCCGGGCGTTCTACGACCCCGATCTGCCGGGCACGGCTGCCGTGCGCGGCTACCTGGTCACCGCCGCCCAGTTCTCCGACGTGGTCGAGCAGGAGATGTACCGCGAACCGGGTCCGGAGATCGACCTGGCCGCCGTGCTCGCGCACGGCCGGGAGCAGCGCGGACCCGGCCGGTACGACACCCTGCTGCACCTCGGCGACGTCGACGGCTGCCCGGCGCTGACGTTCACCGCGCCCTGGACGTCCGCCGAGGTCGAGCACACCGCCCCGTCCGGCCCGTACCTGAAGGTGCTGCGCGACGGGCTGTGCGAAGCCCACCCCTGGACCACCGCGCGCGCCGCCGCGTACCTGGCCAAGCGCACCCCGTTCTGGACCGGTCCGGAGATCGAGGGGCTCTGAACGGCGGCTCCGGCAGCCGCTACCCGGGGCTCAGGCCGGCCACGGCCAGGCGGAACAGGTGGTCCGCCCGCCCGGCGGGGTCCGGGTGGTGCTCGGCGGCCGACCCCCGTGCCGAGGCCGAGCAGGCGACGACCTCGCCCAGCCGGCAGCGCCGCCCGCGCGTCGTCGTGGCCGGCCAGCTCCTCGGCCCGGTCGCACCGCGCCTCGACCCGGTTGCGGGACACCGCTTCCAGCAGCGCCTGGCGGGCGGGGAAGTGCCGTCGCACGGTGGCCGAGCACCTCGCCGGCGGAGCGCGCCCCGCGAGTCCGTGAGGGGCGGACCGGGATCACCGCGACCGCCCGCTCACCTCACCGCGCGCTCGTCCGCCACTCGTCTTCCAGCAGCGCGTAGACGAACTCCTCGCCCCACGCGCCCTTGAAGATCTCGGCGTGGCGGAAGTGGGCTTCGCGGCGCATCCCCAGGCGCTCCATCACCCGCCACGACGGCTCGTTGAACGCGTCGCAGGACGCCACGATCCGGTGCAGGCCCAGGTTGTCGAAGCCCAGCCGGAGCATGGCGCGGGACGCCTCAGTCGCGTAGCCCCGGCCGTGGTGGTCGGGGTGGAAGATGTAGCCGATCTCGCCTTGGCGGTGCTCCTCGCTGAGGTACTTCAGGACGGTCTCGCCGATCACCCGGCCGTCGTGCTCGACGGCCAGCGCCAGGTGCTCGCCCTCCTTCGCGGGCCAGGTGACCGACGTCTTCAGCGCCAGGCTCTCCGTGGTCTCCTCCGGCGTCCTCGCCCCGCCGTACAGGTAGCGGACCACGTCGGGGCGGGACTGCCACGAGTGCAGCGCCGCGTGGTCGGCGTGCGTGAACGGGCGCAGCAGCAGGCGTTCGGTGCGGACCGGTTAGGCGGGTGCGGTCACCCGTCCAATCTACGGAGAACCCGGCTCACAGGTCGGCCAGCGCGGTGATCGGGGACTCCACGCAGTCGGCCACGAACCGCAGGAACCCGCCCGCCGTGCCGCCGTCGCACACCCGGTGGTCGAAGGCCAGCGTGAGCTGGGCGACCTTGCGGACCGCCAACTGCCCGTCGACCGCCCACGGCCGGTCGATGATGCGGCCGATGCCGAGGATCGCCGCCTCCGGGTGGTTGATGATCGCGGCCGACCCGTCGACGCCGAACACGCCGTAGTTGTTGACCGTGAACGTCCCGCCGGTCAGCGACGCCGGGGCGATGCGGCCCTCGCGCGCGGACGTGGCCAGCCCGGTGATCGCGGCGGCCAGGCCGGACGTGGTGAGGGTGTGCGCGTCGCGGACCACCGGCACCACCAGCCCCCGGTCGGTCTGCGCGGCGAACCCGAGGTGGACCTCGTCCAGCACCACGATCTCGTCGCCCTCGACCCGCGAGTTCAGCTCGGGGAACTTCTTCAGGCCCAGCACGGTGAACCGGGCCAGCAGCGCGAGCAGCGACGCGGACGGCAGCGCGGCGCGGGCGGCCAGCAGGCCGGTCGCGTCGACGTCCACCCACACGGTGGCCTCGGGGATCTCCCGGCGGGAGGTGGCGAGCTTCTCCGCGACCAGGCCGCGCAGGCCCTTCAACGGGATGCGCCGACCCGCGCCGGCCCGCTCCGCCGGGTTCTCGACCGGGCTCCCGGCGGACCGGGCGGACAGCTCGCGCTCCACGTCGACGCGGCGGATCACGCCGCCGGGACCGGTGCCGGCGATGTGCTCCAACGCCAGGCCGTTCTCCCGCGCCAACCGCCGGACCAGCGGCGAGATGACCGCCGGGGCCAGGACGGGCCGGTCAGGCGCGACCTCGCCCGGAGCGGGCCGCGCCGGAGCGGGAAGGGCGGCGTCAGCGGAGCCGGCTTGGGCGGAGCCGGGCCGGGCCGGGCGAGCGTCGGCCGGAGTGGCGTGGCCGGGAGCGGCTTGGGCCGGGACGACCGGCGCGGGCTGCGCGGCGGGTGCGCGGCCGGGGCCACGGCGGTTGGCGCGGCGGCGGCGCGGCGCGTCCGAGGTGCCGTAGCCGATCAGCACGTTGCCCGAACCGGCTCCCGCCGCCGGGGCACCGGCCGCCTGCCCCGCCGACTCCCCTGCGGGCTCCCCCACCGACAGCAGCACGGAGCCGACCGCCAGCTTCTCCCCCGCCTCGCCGAACCGGGCCCGGACCACGCCCTCGAACGGGCACGGCACCTCGACCACGGCCTTCGCCGTCTCGACCTCCACCACGGGCTGGTCGATCGACACGTGGTCGCCCACCGCCACCAGCCAGGTGACGATCTCGCCCTCGGTCAGCCCCTCGCCCAGGTCGGGCAGCCGGAAGTCAGGCACCGCGAACCCCCACGACCTCGTCGTCCCACTGGAGGCGCGCGACCGCGTCCAGGATGCGGTCCACGCCGGGCAGGTGGTGCTCCTCCAGCTTCGGCGGCGGGTACGGGATGTCGAACCCGGTCACCCGCAGCACGGGCGCGTGCAGGTGGTGGAAGCACCGCTCGGTCACCCGCGCCACGACCTCCGCGCCGTACCCGCCGAACCCGGATGCCTCGTGCACCACGACGGCGCGGCCGGTCTTGCGCACCGACGCGCACACCGTCGCGTCGTCGAAGGGCGACAGCGTCCGCAGGTCGACGACCTCGACGTCCCAGCCCTCCTCGACGGCCGCTTCGGCGGTCTCCAGCGCGGTGGCCACCATCGGCCCGTACGCGATCAGCGTGACGTCCGAGCCGGTGCGCCGCACGAGCGCCCGGTCCATCGGGACGGCCACGTCGGACAGCTCGCCCTTGGCCCAGTACCGCCGCTTGGGCTCCAGGAAGATCACCGGGTCCGGCGACGCGATCGAGTCGCGCAGCAGCCGGTAGGCGTCGTCCGGGGTGCCGGGCGTGACGACGGTGAGGCCCGGCGTGTGCGTGTAGTACGCCTCGGACGAGTCGCAGTGGTGCTCGACGCCGCCGATGCCGCCGCCGTAGGGCACCCGGATCACGACGGGCAGCGACACGCTCCCGCGCGTCCGGTTGCGCAACTTGGCCAGGTGGCTGGTGATCTGCTCGAACGCCGGGTACGCGAACGCGTCGAACTGCATCTCCACCACGGGCCGCAGCCCGTTCATGGCCATGCCGATCGCGGTGCCGACGATGCCGGACTCGGCCAGCGGCGTGTCGAACACCCGCGTCTCGCCGAACCGGGCGGCGAGCCCGTCGGTCACCCGGAAGACGCCGCCGAGCGGGCCGACGTCCTCGCCGAACACCAGGACGCTCGGGTCGTCCTCCAGCGCGTCGGACAGCGCCCGGTTGAGCGCCGCCGCCATCGACAGGCCGGTGCCCGCCACCGACGCCGTCATGCCAGTTCCTCCGCGAGGGCCGCCGCCTGCTCGCGCAGGTGGGTGGTGGGGGTGGCGTACACGTGCTCGAACAGCACGGCCGGGTCGTACTCGTGGTCCACGTTGAGCTTCGCGCGCACGGACGCGGCGAAGTCCTCGGCCTCGGCCGCGATCTCGGCCTTGCGGGCGGCGTCGAGCAGGCCGCGCGAGGTGAGGTAGGCGTCGATCCGGTCGACGGGGTCGCGGTCCAGCCACGCGGCGACCTCGTCGGAGGTGCGGTAGCGGGTGGCGTCGTCGGCGTTGGTGTGCGCCTCGATGCGGTAGGTCAGCGCCTCGATCAAGGTGGGCCCGCCGGACTCCAGGGCCTCCCGGACGACGGCGTAGACGGCGGCCACGTCGTTGCCGTCGACCAGCACGGACGGCACGCCGTAGCCGACGCCCTTGGCGGCCAGCGTGGGCGCGGCGGTCTGCTTGGACAGCGGCACGCTGATGGCGTACCCGTTGTTCTGCACCAGGAACACGACGGGCGCGCGCCACACGCCGGCGTAGTTGAGCGCTTCGTGCGTGTCGCCTTCGGAGGTCGCGCCGTCGCCGAGCAGCACCAGGGCGGCGGTGTCCTCGCCCTTGACGCGCGCGGCGTGCGCGAACCCGACGGCGTGCAGCGTGTTGGTGGCCAGCGGGGTGCACTGCGGCCCGACCCGGTGCTCGTAGGGGTCGTAGCCCAGGTGCCAGCCGCCTTGCAGCAGCGTCAGCGTCTCGCCCGGGTCGACGCCCCGGGTGACCAGCGCGACCGAGTCGCGGTAGGTGGGGAACAGCCAGTCCTGGGCGCGCAGGGCGAGCACCGAGCCGACCTCGCACGCTTCCTGCCCGCGCGACGACGGGTAGACCGCGAGCCGGCCCTGCTTGGTGAGCGCGGTGGCCTGGGTGTCGAAGCGCCGGCCGACGACCATCCGGCGGTGCAGCTCCAGCAGCACGTCGTCGTCCGGCATGGCCAGCGGCGAGTCCGCGACCGGCACGCCGTCCTTGCGCAGCAGCGACAGCGGCTGCTCGGTGGGCAGCAGCGACCGCTCCGTGGTGGCGACCATGGGCTCCTCCGACGCTCGTGGGGTCCGGACAAGCGCATGGTCCAGGTCACAGCGGCCAAAGTTCCAGATCCGACGTGGAATTCCGGACGAATGGCCGTGCGGACGGGTTATCGTCGGCCGTATGACGCCCGGCCCTGGACACTCGGCACCGTTGGACGCCACCGACCGGCGGATCGTGGAGGAGCTGCGCGCGGACGGCCGGCTGTCGATGCGGGCGCTCGCGGAGAAGCTGCACATCTCCCGGGCGAGCGCGTACTCCCGGGTGGAGCGGCTGCACCGGGACGGCGTGGTGACCGGCTACACGGCGGTGGTCGACCCGGAGCGGTACGGCTTCGGCATCTCGGCGTACGTCTACCTCAAGATCAGCCAGCACTCGTGGAAGGCGGTCCGGCAGCGGGTGCTGGAGATCCCGGAGGTGTGGCACGGCGCGCTGGTGTCCGGCGACTACGACCTGGTGCTGCTGGTGCGCGCGCCGGACGCGCACAGCCTGCGCGACCTGGTGCTCAGCCGGCTCCAGACGATGCCGGACGTGACCTCCAGCCACACCGTGCTGATCCTGGACGAGCTGCCCACCGACGGCCACCAGCCGAAGTTCTGACCCCGGAGCAGCGTCCGGGAGCGGGGACCTCCCTACTGCACCGTGACGCCGAACAGCACGCCGACGCCGTAGGTAACCGCCATGGTCGACGTGCCCACGACGACGTTGCGCCGCACCGCCCGCCACACCGGGCCGGCACCGAGCCGTGCGCTGATCACGCCGGTCAGCACCAGCCCGACCAGCACGGCCGCCGCGCACGCCCACACCCGCCAGGCGACGGGCGGCAGCAGGATCGCGACCAGCGGGACCAGCGCGCCGAGCGCGAACGAGACCAGCGACGCCCACGCGGCCTGCCACGGGCTGGTCAGGCTGTCCGGGTCGATCTGGAGTTCCGCCTCGGCGTGGGCGCGCAGCGCGTTGTGCTCGGTCAGCTCGCCGGCCACCCGGGCGGCCAGTTCCGGCGACAGGCCCTTGTCCTGGTAGAGCAGGGCCAGCTCGCGCTCCTCCTCCTCGGGCATGTCGCGCAGCTCGCGCTCCTCCAGCGCCAGCGCGGCCCGCTCGGTGTCGCGCTGGGTGCTCACCGAGACGTACTCGCCGCCCGCCATGGACAGCGCGCCCGCGACCAGCCCCGCGACGCCGGCCGCGAAGATCGCGGTGCGGTCGGCCGACGCCCCGGCGACGCCGACCACCAGGCCGGCCGTCGAGACGATGCCGTCGTTCGCGCCGAGCACGCCGGCGCGCAGCCGGTTCAAGCGCTCGGACAGGTCGTCGTGGTGGGGTTCGCCGGGGTGCGTCATGGGCGTGATCGAACCACCGGCGGCCCGTCCGCGCCCGGTTCCGCGTCAGCCCTGTTCGAGGACCCGCCAGTGGGGTCCGGTGCTGATCCAGCTCGCTTCCAGGGTGGAGCGGTGGTCGGGGCCGTCGAAGACGACCACCACGGCGCTGGCCGGCTGCTCGATGCTCACCGCGAAGTCCTGCTTCGGCGTGGCCGAGATGGGGTCCATCTTCGTGGGGGAGAACTTGATCGACGCGGTGCCGCCCTGGAGCCGGAAGCTGCGCAGGTAGACCCGTTCACCGTCCTGGACGGCCCAGGTGCCGGCCTCGGAGGGCAGGGCCGGCGTGGTCGTCGTGGTGGTCGTGGTCGTGGTGGTCGTCGTGGTCTCGGCCGGCTCGGTCGTCACGACCGGCGCCGGGGCCGGCGTGGTGGTGGTCGGGACGGCGGTGGTCGTGGTGGTCGCCGTGGTGGCGGGTGCCTCGGTCGACTCCACGGGGCCGGCGACGAGCTGGGGTCGTTCGGGCAGGCCCGCGTCCAGCACGAACCGGATGCCCAACCAGGACAGGGCCACGGCGACGGCGGTGGAGGCCGACCACGCCGCGAGGTACTGCAAGCCCCTGTGCACGCGCCTCATCCTGCCGGCGGCTCCCACCCGACCAATCCCTGACCGCCCATGAAGTCGCTGACCTGCGCGGAACCCACGGCGAGCGCGGCGGCCCCCTGGCGAGGGCCGACCCAAGGCGGCCGATCGCGGGAAGGTCGCCTGCGGCAACCCCTGTAATGGGACGCGCTCACCGGGTGCTGCGGCGACCGGAAATGCGTTTCGGAATCGGTTCCGGGCTCCGTCCACACAGATGGGTTGAATTCGCCGGAAGGGTTTCGATCACGCGCGGGGTGATTTCCCGCCTGCCGGTCGGCGGCTGCGCCGTCGGGCGGGGTCCGACCGGCTGCGGATGGTGGGTAGCGGTGCGGCCGGTAGGTCCAGCAGGTGGGTGTTGTTCACCCGTTCGTGTCTTCGGGCGTTACGGTGCGCGCCATGGTTTCGGTGTTGCTGGTCGAGGACGACCCGGTGGTGCGGTCGGCGGTGACCCGCGCGCTCACCGGGCTGGGTCACGCCGTGCTTCCGGTCGGCACGGCGCTGGAAGCCCTCCGGGAGATCGCGGGCCCCACCCCGTTCGACCTCGTCGTGCTCGACCTCGGGCTGCCCGACATGGACGGCGCGGACGCCCTGCGGATGATGCGCGGCCTGTGCGACGTCCCGGTCATCGTCGCCACCGCGCGCGACGAGGAGGCGGAGATCGTCCGCCTGCTCAACGCCGGCGCGGACGACTACCTGGTCAAGCCGTTCTCCAGCGAGCACCTGGCCGCGCGGCTGTCGGCCGTGCTGCGGCGGGCCCGCAAGGAGGAGGCACCCGAGCCGCTGCGGATCGGGCAGCTCACCGTCGACCTCGACCGGCGGGAGGCCCGGCTGGCCGGCCGCGAGCTGAACCTCACCCGCAAGGAGTTCGACCTGCTCGCCTACCTGGCCGCACGGGAGGGCAAGGTGGTGCCGCGCGGCGAGCTGCTGGCCAACCTGTGGAACCTGCCCGGCCGGCACGACGACCAGACGCTGGACGTCCACCTCTCGTGGTTGCGCCGCAAGCTCGGCGAACGGGCCGCGCAGCCCCGCTACCTGCACACCGTGCGCGGTGTCGGGTTCAAGCTGACGGCCGTCGAGTGAGGAAGTCGCTCGCGCTGGTCTCGCTGGCCGTCACCTCCATGGTGGCGCTCGCCTTCCTCATCCCCCTCGCCCTGGTGGTCAGCCAACTGGCCGAGAACCAGGCCATGGCCGAGGCCGAGCGGCAGGCCATCGCGCTGACCCCGGTGCTGGCCATCACCGCCGAGCCGACCGACGTCGAACGGGCCCTGGTGACGACCGGCGGGCGCGTCGCCGTTCACCTGGTCGGGGGACAGACGATCGGCACCGCCAAGGCCACGGACGCCCAGCTCGGCAAGGCGCGGGAACGGGGCCTGGCGTTCACCGAGCCGGTGGCCGGCGGCTGGGTGCGGATGCAGCCGATCCTGCTGGGCAAGGACCGGGTGGCGGTGGTCGAGGCGTTCGTGCCCGAGGACGAGCTGTCCCAGGGCGTCACGGCGGCCTGGCTCGCGCTCAGCGGTGTCGCGGTGTCGCTGGTGCTGGCGTCCGTGCTGGTCGCGGACCGGCTGGGGGCGCGCGTCGTGCGCTCGGCCAAGGACCTCGCCGAGGGCGCGCAGCGGATGGAGCAGGGCGACCTGTCCACCCGCGTGGTGCCCACCGGCCCGCCCGAGCTGGCCGACGCGGGCGGCGCGTTCAACCGGATGGCCGACCGGATCGGCCAGCTCATGGCCGCCGAGCGGGAGGTGCTGGCGGACCTGTCGCACCGGCTGCGGACGCCGCTGACCGCGTTGCGGCTGGACTCCGAGACGCTCGGCGCCGACCCGGGCGCGAACCGCGTCCGGCAGGCCGTGCACGCGCTGGAGCGCGAGGTCAACGAGCTGATCCGGGCCGCGCGCCGGGAGCTGGACGACCCCGACGGCGGCCAGTGCGACGCCGCGCAGGTCGTGCACGACCGGCTGGTGTTCTGGTCGGCGCTGGCCGACGACCAGCAGCGGCGGTGGAACATGCGGGGCACCGAGCGCAGCGCGTTCGTGCCGCTGACCCGCACCGACCTGGCCGCCGCGATGGACGTGGTGCTGGGCAACATCTTCCGGCACACACCCGAAGGTGTGGGTTTCGTCGTGGCGCTGTTCCACCGGCCGGACCTGGTGGTGATCGTCATCGAGGACGCCGGACCCGGCATCGAGGACCTGGAGTCGGCGCTGCGCCGTGGAAGCAGCAGCGCCGGCTCCACCGGTCTCGGACTCGACATCGCCCGCCGCGCGGCCGAGTCCACCGGAGGCTCGCTGGTCGTGGACCGCGGGCCGCTCGGTGGTACCCGGGTTCAGCTCCGCCTCACCCGGGTACCCGAGCACCAAGGTTAGCCGGCCGATTCTTTCCGTCACCTCATACAACCTTTAAATGTTCCTTAAATAAATCGTGGTTGACAATACCGGATCGGCCGATAAGGTCATTTCCGGAATTGAGGCCGACCGCAGCGCTCTCCCCCTTGCCCGGTCCGCCCGGTTCTCCGTTCGGTGCGGCGACCGCTGCGCGCTTGCCCTGCGAACAAGCGCCGCGCGGTCGCCGCGCCCGTAAAGCCGCCTATTGCAGATGAGGTTTTCCTCATGTTCCGCACCAGCACCGCACTGCCGGTCGTCGTCACCCTCGCCGGGCTCGTCCTGGCCGGGTGCGGCGAGGGCCGGGACGCCGCCCGGGGCGTCGAGCAGGTGGCCGCCTCGGCCACCACCGACGTCCGCACCACCACGCCCGACTCCGCGACCCCGTCCGCCGCACCCGCCGCCACCCCGGCCGGGGTCCCGGCGGAGGCACCGGCCGACTCCGCGAGCGCCACCGCGCCGGCCGTCGCCACCCCGGTCGACCTGCCGGCCCCCGCGCCGGCGCCTGAACCCGCGCCCGAACCGGTCGCGCCCGCCCGCAGCGACGTCGAGGTCGCCGAGGCGAGGGTGTTCAACCTGACCAACGGCGAGCGCGCGGCGAACGGCTGCCCCGCGCTGGCCGTCGACGAGCGCCTGGACCGGGCCGCGCGCGGGCACAGCGAGGACATGGCCGCGCAGAACTACTTCGACCACCGGTCCAAGGACGGCCGCACGTTCGCCGACCGGATCAAGGCCGCCGGCCACCCCTCGCCCGGCGCGGAGAACATCGCCGCCGGCCAGCGCACCCCCGAGGAGGTCGTGAAGGGCTGGATGGAGTCCCCCGGCCACCGCGCGAACATCCTCAACTGCAAGCTCACGTCGCTGGGCGTCGGCATGGCGCACGGCGGTTCCTACGGCACGTACTGGACGCAGAACTTCGGCTGGTAGGTCCGGAGCCACGCGGCCGGCACGCGCCGTCCCGAGGGGCACGACCCGGCGCACAACGGGTCGTGCCCCTCGGCTTTCACCGCCCGGCGCCCGCCGGTCGGCGCATTCCGAGGAGAAGTTGTGCGCACACCGGTTTCAAAGCCCGCCCGTTCGGGTACGTGCAGCGGACTGGACGCCGACGGGCGCGTCGAGACCCGCAGCGGAGGTGCCGCCGTGACCCACCCCTGGACCGCGCTCTACGCCCCGCGCACCCTGCGTGCCGAACGCCGGCTCTGGGCGCTGCTGGCCGCGCTGTTCGTCCTGGTCGCCGGGGTCAACGCGATCCTCGCCCTGAGCGAGGCGGAGTGGTGGCAGGGCGCTGTGGCAGGCGTGGCGGTGCTGGCCGCCGCCGGCTGCGGGAAGGTCGCCCGGACCACCCGGCGTTGACTTCCGGCTCCCCGGCCGTCACCGTGTGACGTGCGCACTGGTCCGACCGGGCGTAACCCGCCGGCGTTTGGATGTCAACCGCCGGTGGGATTCCCCACGACGCCCTGACGGACTAGAGCGTTTCCCGCGAATTCACACTATCGTCACAGGACCCCGGCAACCCCGGTGCACCGCCCCGCGTGTCCCCGCGGCCCCATCCGGCCCCCACGGGACCCGCGCGCAAGGAAGTGCAGTTTCCCGCACAACGGAGTGCGGACCCCGCGCCGCCGATCTCCCCGGCGCGGGCTCCAGAGCCAGCCACAGGCCGAGCCGCCACGCGTCAACGAAGCGCGTTCGAGCGGCCGGCCTGCCTCCGTATGCCCAGAACGCCTGGTACAGGCGACGCCACGGGAGGGCCCGTCGTGACCCACCACCACCCCATGCTGCCCGAGCAGCACCAGCAGGGCCTGTACGACCCGCAGTTCGAGCGCGACGCGTGCGGCGTCGCGTTCGTCGCAGACCTGGCCGGTCGGCGCAACCACTCGATCGTCGCCAAGGCGCTGGTCGCGTTGCGCAACCTGGAGCACCGGGGCGCGCGGGGCGCGGAACCGGAGACCGGAGACGGCGCGGGCATCCTGATCCAGGTGCCCGACGCGTTCTTCCGCGAGGTGGTCGACTTCGCGCTGCCCGAGCCGGGCCGCTACGCGGTCGGCACGGCGTTCCTCCCGCACGACGGCGCGCACGTCCGGGCCGAGGTCGAGCGCATCGCGGCGGAAGAGGGCGCGACCGTCCTGGGCTGGCGCGACCTGCCGGTGGACACCGACCACGTCGGACCCACCGCCCGCACCACCATGCCCGCCTTCAGCCAGCTCTTCCTCGCGCTGCCGGGCGGCCGTGCGCCGGAGGGGCTGGAGCTGGAGCGGCTGGCGTTCGTGGTGCGCAAGCGCGCCGAGCACGCGGCCGACGTGTACTTCCCGTCGCTGTCCGGCCGGACCATCGTCTACAAGGGGATGCTCACCGAGCCCCAGGTGGAGAAGTTCTTCCCGGACCTCACCGACGAGCGGGTCACCAGCTCGATCGGCCTGGTGCACTCCCGGTTCTCCACCAACACGTTCCCGTCGTGGCCGCTGGCCCACCCGTACCGGTACGTGGCGCACAACGGCGAGATCAACACGCTGCGCGGCAACCGGAACTGGATGGACGCCCGGGAGTCCGTGCTGGCCACCGACCTGATCCCGGGCGACCTGGAGCGGGTGTTCCCGGTGATCACCCGGGGCGCGAGCGACTCGGCGTCGTTCGACGAGGTGCTGGAGCTGCTGCACCTGGGCGGCCGGTCGCTGCCGCACGCGGTGCTGATGATGATCCCGGAGGCGTGGGAGAACCACGCCGAGATGGACCCGGACCGGCGCGCGTTCTACGAGTTCCACTCCACGCTGATGGAGCCGTGGGACGGCCCGGCGCTGGTGTCGTTCACCGACGGCACGCTGATCGGCGCGGTGCTCGACCGCAACGGCCTGCGCCCGGCGCGCTACTGGGTCACCGAGGACGGCCTCGTGGTGCTGGGCTCCGAGGCGGGCGTGCTGGAGTTCGACCAGGCCACGATCGTCCGCAAGGGCCGGTTGGAGCCGGGCCGGATGTTCCTGGTGGACACCGCGCAGGGCCGGATCGTCGACGACGAGGAGATCAAGGGCGAGCTGGCCGCCGCGCACCCGTACCGGGAGTGGGTGGCGGACGGCGTCCTGCACCTGGCCGACCTGCCGGCCCGCGAGCGCGAGGTGCCGTCGCACGCGTCGCTCGTGCGCCGCCAGCAGGTGTTCGGCTACACCGAGGAGGAGCTCGCGCTGCTGCTGCGCCCGATGGCGCGGACCGGCGCGGAACCGATCGGCTCGATGGGCAACGACGCCCCGTTCGCGCCGCTGTCGGACCGCCCGCGCCAGCTCTTCGACTACTTCACGCAGCTCTTCGCCCAGGTCACCAACCCGCCGCTGGACGCGATCCGCGAGGAGCTGGTGACCAGCCTGCACGCCACGCTGGGCGCGGAGCCCAACCTGCTCGCGGCGGACGCGAGCTCGTGCCGGCGGATCTCGCTGCCGTTCCCGGTGCTGGACAACGACGAGCTGGCCAAGCTGGTGCACGTGGACGACGACGGCGACCTGCCGGAGTTCCGCACCTGCACCGTCCACGGCACCTACGAGGTCGCCGGCGGCGGCGCGGCCCTGGTCGGCCGGCTGGCCGAGATCAAGGTCGAGGTGTCGGCGGCGATCCGGGACGGCGCGCGGCTGGTCGTGCTGTCCGACCGGGGCGTGGACGCCGAGCGCGCGCCGATCCCGTCGCTGCTGCTGACCGGCGCGGTGCACCACCACCTGGTGCGGGAGAAGACCCGCACCCAGGTCGACCTCATCGTGGAGGCGGGCGACGCCCGCGAGGTGCACCACATCGCGCTGCTCGTCGGCTACGGCGCGAAGGCCGTCAACCCGTACCTGGCCATGGCCTCGGTCGAGGAGCTGCCCGACCTGGACGCGAAGTCCGCCACCGCCAACCTGATCAAGGCGCTGGGCAAGGGCGTGCGCAAGACGATGTCCAAGATGGGCGTCTCGACCGTCGCCTCCTACACCGGCGCGCAGATCTTCGAGGCGATCGGGCTGGGCGCGGAGGTCGTCGACCCCTGCTTCACCGGGACGACCTCGCGCCTGGGCGGCGTCGGCTTCGACGTGCTCGCCGAGGAGGTCGCACGGCGGCACCGGGTCGCGTTCCCGGTCGACGGGGTGCGGGCGCACCACCGCGAGCTGGAGACCGGCGGCGAGTACCAGTGGCGGCGCGAGGGCGAAGCGCACCTGTTCAACCCGCAGACCGTGTTCAAGCTCCAGCACTCCACCCGCGCCGGGCGCTACGACGTGTTCAAGGAGTACACCCGGGCCGTGGACGACCAGTCCCGGCGACTGATGACGCTGCGCGGCCTGTTCGCCTTCAAGGACACCACACCCGTCCCGCTGGACGAGGTGGAACCGGTCTCCGAGATCGTGAAGCGGTTCGCCACGGGCGCGATCTCCTACGGCTCGATCTCCAAGGAGATGCACGAGGTCCTGGCGATCGCCATGAACCGGCTGGGCGCCAAGTCCAACACCGGCGAGGGCGGCGAGGACGCCGACCGGTTCGTCCGCGACGCCGACGGCGACCTGCGCCGGTCGGCGATCAAGCAGGTGGCGTCCGGGCGCTTCGGCGTGACCAGCGAGTACCTGGTGAACGCCGACGACATCCAGATCAAGATGGCGCAGGGCGCGAAGCCCGGCGAGGGCGGCCAGCTCCCCGGCGCCAAGGTGTACCCGTGGATCGCCAAGACCCGGCACTCCACGCCCGGCGTCGGCCTGATCTCGCCGCCGCCGCACCACGACATCTACTCCATCGAGGACCTGGCGCAGCTCGTCCACGACCTGAAGAACGCCAACCCGGCGGCGCGCGTGCACGTCAAGCTCGTCTCCGAGGTCGGCGTGGGCACGGTCGCGGCGGGGGTGTCCAAGGCGCACGCCGACGTCGTGCTGATCTCCGGCCACGACGGCGGCACCGGCGCGTCACCGCTGTCGTCCATCAAGCACGCGGGCGGCCCGTGGGAGCTGGGGCTCGCCGAGACGCAGCAGACGTTGCTGCTCAACAGGTTGCGCGACCGGATCGTGGTGCAGACCGACGGCCAGCTCAAGACCGGCCGGGACGTCGTCATCGCGGCGCTGCTGGGCGCGGAGGAGTTCGGCTTCGCCACCGCGCCGCTGGTGGTGTCGGGCTGCGTGATGATGCGGGTCTGCCACCTCGACACGTGCCCGGTGGGCGTGGCGACGCAGAACCCGGTGCTGCGCGCCAAGTTCGCGGGCAAGGCCGAGCACGTGGTGAACTTCTTCGAGTTCATCGCCCAGGAAGTGCGGGAGTTGTTGGCGCAGCTCGGTTTCCGCACGCTCGCGGAGGCCGTCGGCCACGCCGAGCTGCTGGACACCCGGGCCGCCGTCGACCACTGGAAGGCGGCCGGGCTCGACCTGTCGCCGATCTTCCACGTGCCCGAGCTGCCCGAGGGGGCGGCGCGGCGGCAGACCACGACCCAGGAGCACGGGCTGGACAAGGCGCTGGACAACACGCTGATCCAGCTCGCCGAGGGCGCGATCGCCTCCGGCGACCGGGTGCGGCTGGAACTGCCGGTGCGCAACGTGAACCGGACGGTCGGCACCATGCTCGGGTCCGCCGTCACCAGGCGGTGGGGCGGCGCGGGCCTGCCGGACGACACCATCGACATCACGTTCACCGGCACCGCCGGGCAGTCGTTCGGCGCGTTCCTGCCGCGCGGCATCACGCTGCGGCTGGTCGGCGACGCCAACGACTACGTCGGCAAGGGCCTGTCCGGCGGGCGGATCACCGTCCGCCCGGTACCCGGCGCGCGCTTCCCGGCCGAGCAGCACGTGATCGCGGGCAACGTGATCGGCTACGGCGCGACCGGCGGCGAGATCTTCCTGCGCGGCCGGGTCGGCGAGCGGTTCTGCGTGCGCAACTCGGGCGCGCTGGCCGTCGTGGAGGGCGTGGGCGACCACGGCTGCGAGTACATGACCGGCGGCCGGGTGGTCGTGCTCGGTCGGACCGGCCGCAACTTCGCGGCGGGCATGTCCGGCGGCATCGCCTACCTGCTCGACGCGGCCGAGCGGCGGGTCAACCCGGAGATGGTGGACCTCGACCCGCTGGACGGGGCCGACCGCGAGTTCCTGCGGTCGGCGGTGGAGCGGCACTACGCCGAGACGGGTTCCGCCGTGGCGCACGGCCTCCTGGCGGACTGGGACCTCGCGGTCGACCGGTTCGCCAAGGTCATGCCGAAGGACTACAAGAGGGTGTTGGCGGCACAGGCGCGGGCCGAGCTGGAGGGCCGCGACGTCGACCAGGCGATCATGGAGGCCGCACATGGCTGACCCGCGCGGTTTTCTCACCACCGAGCGCGAGACCCCGCGCAGCAGGCCGGTGTTCCTGCGGCTGCGGGACTGGCGCGAGGTGTACGAGGAGTTCGAGCGCCCCAGGCTGGAGAAGCAGGCCGGGCGCTGCATGGACTGCGGCATCCCGTTCTGCCACCAGGGCTGCCCGCTGGGCAACCTGATCCCGGAGTGGAACACCCTGGTGTGGCGGCAGGACTGGCGCGAGGCGGCGGAACGCCTGCACGCCACCAACAACTTCCCGGAGTTCACCGGGACGCTGTGCCCCGCCCCGTGCGAGGCCGCCTGCGTGGTCGGGATCAACGGCGACCCCGTCACCATCAAGCGGGTCGAGATCTCGATCGTCGACCGCGCCTGGGACGAGGGCTGGGTCACGCCGCAGGAGCCCCGGACGCGCACCGGCAAGCGGGTCGCCGTGGTGGGTTCGGGGCCCGCCGGCCTCGCGGCGGCGCAGCAGCTCACCCGCGCCGGCCACGACGTCGTGGTGCTGGAGCGGGCGGACGCGATCGGCGGCCTGCTGCGCTACGGCATCCCCGAGTTCAAGATGGAGAAGTGGCGGCTGGACCGCCGGCTGGACCAGATGCGCGCCGAGGGCACGCAGTTCCGGACGAACGTCAACGTCGGCGTGGACGTCACGGTCGAGGAGCTGCGCGCGTCCTACGACGCCGTCGTGCTGGCGGGCGGCGCGACCGCGTGGCGCGACCTGCCGGTGCCCGGCCGCGAGCTGGCCGGCGTGCACCAGGCGATGGAGTACCTGCCGGGCGCGAACCGGGTGGCGCGCGGCGAGCTGGCCGCGCCGCCGATCACCGCCGAGGGCAAGCACGTCGTGGTCATCGGTGGCGGTGACACCGGCGCGGACTGCGTCGGCACAGCCCACCGCCAGGGCGCGCTGTCGGTCACCCAGCTGGAGATCATGCCCCGGCCGCCGGAGCAGCGGGCCGAGGCCCACCCGTGGCCGACCTACCCGATGCTCTACCGGGTCACCTCCGCGCACGAGGAGGGCGGCGAACGGCTCTACGCGGTGTCCACCGTGAAGTTCCTCGGCGACCCGGACGGCGCGGTGCGGGCCGTCGAGCTGGTCGAGGTGCGCGCGGCGGACGGCCGCTTCGAGCCGGTGCCCGGCACCGCGCGGGAGCTGCCGGCGCAGCTGGTGACCCTGGCCATGGGTTTCGTCGGGCCGGAGAGGGGCGACCTGCTCGACCCCCTGGGCGTCGACCTGGACGCGCGCGGCAACGTGGCGCGCGACCGCGACTACGCGACGTCGGTGGACGGGGTGTTCGTGGCCGGCGACATGGGCCGGGGCCAGTCGCTGATCGTGTGGGCGATCGCCGAGGGCCGCTCGGCGGCGGCGGGCGTCGACGCGTACCTGACCGGCCGGCAGGTCCTGCCCCGGCCGATCGAGCCGACCGACCGACCGCTCACCTGATCCCCGGGCACCCGGCCGGCGAGCCGCGCCGGGTGCGCTGCCCCACCGGACGGCCCCCGGTGGGCGGACAACGTCGTCCGCCCACCGGGGGCTTCCCACCACACGGGTCGCCGCAGAGTTCCGCCGCCACCAGCGGCGGCCCGCGTGATCACGAGCCCTCGCCCGGACCGCCGCGCGTCCCCCGTCGAACGCGCGACGCCCCGGTCACCGCACCGCGTCCAGCCTGATGTCCGCCACCCGCAGCGGCCGGCCGGCGAACTCGCCGCCGACCCACCCCGGGTCGGACCCGCTCCACGACACCGAGCCGCAGCCCAGCGCCACCGTCGTCTCCCCCGCCGCCGGCGTGCCGGGGAACGACAGGGTCTGCCGCACCGCCGCGCCACCGCCCGGCACGTCCAGGAAGAACCGCTCCCGCACCACCTCGAACAGCCCGTCCAGCCGCAGGTCCAGGCCGTCCGCGCCGACCAGCCGGCACGAGTCGACCACGCTCACCTTCGCCGCCAGCGCGCTCCGGTTCACGGCCGTGACCGTCACCCTGGTGAAGTTGTCGGTCACCTCCACCCGCTCGACGCTCGCCTCCAGCGGCCCCACCCGGCCCGACGCCGGCGCGGCGAGCCGGTCGGCGAGCACGGCCTCGTGCGCGGTGACCCGGTCGATCGCCGCCGCGATCAGGTAGCCGACCGAGCCCCCGACCACGATGAGCACGAACGCCGCCCGCACCAGCGGACCCGGCCCGGTGCCCCGGGCGCGCACCTCGGGCAGCTCGCGCAACAGGTGCACGATCAGCGGCAGGGCCCCGAGCGCGCTGGCCATTCCCGCCGTCATCAACGGCGTCATGGTCGGCTCGACGACCTTGACCACCGCCGTCACCACCAGGGCCAGCAGCAGGCACAGCGCCACCCGCCCCGGCGTCAGGAACCGCCGACGCCGCCGAGGGGGCGGCCCCGTGCGCCGGGCCTCCGCCCGCCTCGGCTCCCGCACCGGCTCGTGCCGGGCCTGGCGGTACGTGGCGCGATAGGCGTCCTGGTACGCGTCGCGGTACGGGTCGCGACGCGGCTCACGACGCGGCTCGCGGAACGAACCGCCGTACGAGCCCCTCGACTCGCCGCGGTGCCGCTCCCGCAGCGGCTGCCAGGGCGGCTCGCGGGGTGACCGGGGCGCCCGTCCCGTCCGGTCCTGGGAAGTGCTCATCGCGCCCCCGCACTCGTGTCGTGCCACCGTGGCCCCACAAGCCTGCACAGCGGTGCTCGGACCGGCCGGATCACACGCCGGTATTCCACTCGTCCGAGGGAACGGCAGGTCGGGCAGCCGCGCGCCTGCCCGACCCGCTCGCGCTCGCCGCTACCGGCCCCCGCCGCCCGGGCAGACCTTCCACGCGAAGTGGTAGGTCGTCTTCAGGCTGGCATCGGTCGAGTCCATCACCATGAAGCTGGTGGCCCTCGTGCCGGACGTGCCGGCGTTGACTCTCAGCTCGGTGTTGATGTTGAAGTTGCGCTTCTCACCACACGGCGCGTAGGCGACCGCTCCGACGGGGACCTCGTCGTTGGCCTCCCAGTTGTCGTCGAGCGGCCCGTTCCAGGTGTGCGACTTGTACGTCGTCTCCGACATGCCCTGGAAGTAGTAGTTCGCCTTCTCGGTACCGGACGCGCCCCGCTCGAGCTTGCCGTAGCCCCGGTAGTCGGCCTTGGCGATGCCGTAGGTGAAGCCCTGCGGGACGTGCACCTCCAGGTTGAGCTGGCAGTTCTTCCGGAAGTCCGACGTCCCGGACCCCGGCCCGACCTTGGCCGTGTAGTCGCTGTAGGACACGGTGAACGCCTGGCGGTCGTCCGACACCGCCACGGCGGCCGTGCCGGGCTTGCAGCCCGAGCCGTTCACCGTCAGCAGCTTCACGTAGATCACGCCGGGAGGCGGCGCGTCGTCGCCGGGCGCACCTCCGGGGGGAAAGATGATCGCTGTCGAAGCCAGGGCGGCCGCAGCCACGAAGTTGAGCATGAATGCACCTTCCGACTAGTTGCGCGCGGCGGCGGCATGGAATGACGCTGGGCTCGCGGCGGCGGCCAGTCCGGAAAGAGCTAGCTGCAGCGCTTCCAGGAGAAGTGGTAGCGGGTGCTGGCGTTGCCGTCGGTCGAGTCCATGACGATGAAGCTCGTCCCGCGCGAACTGCCCGCGTTGACCCGCAGCTCGGTGTTCACGTTGAGGATCTTGCGCTCGCCGCACGGGGCGAACACGATCGAGCCCCACTCCGTGCTGTCCGTGGCCTGCCAGTTGTCGCTCTGCGGGCCCCGGAACGTGTGGCTCTTGCGCGCGGTCCCGGACTGGCCCTGGAAGTAGTAGCCGGCCTGCTCCATCGCGGTCGCGCCGGGCTGGAGGTGCGCGAAACCCCGGTAGTCGGCCTGGGCCACGCCGTAGGTGAAGCCCTGCGGGTAGTTGACCCGGAGCGCGAGCTGGCAGTTCTTCCGGAAGTCGGTCGGCTCCGTGTCCGCGCCGGCCTGCGCGAGGTAGTTGCTGTAGGTGACGGTGAACGAGGTCCGGTCGGGGGACGCGGCGACCGCCGTCGTGCCCGCCGGGCAACCGGAACCGTTGATCGTGACCAGGTCGACCGTCACGTACTCGGGAGGGGCCTCCTCCTGCACAACGCCGCCGGTGGGCACGATCGCGGTCAATGCGAGGGCGGCCGCTGCCAATGTGGTCAGCATGAAGGGCCTTTCTGCTGCGTGGTGACGCGGCGGCGGTCGAAATGTAGCGCAGTAAACGAGACCCTCGTTCCGCCAACCGGGTGGCGACCTTCTTTCAAACATAATCCGGCCACCGGCGGAAATTCCCCACAAGGTCGGATGACCACACCGCGAGGAAATCGTCACACCCGCAACAACACTTTTCCGGTAATACTGTCTCTCCCGTTCGGACCCGACCGGTCGAAAATCGACGGAACGCCGAAACCCACCGACACCGCACTCAATCCGGACGGGCCGCCACCACTCGCCGGATCAATTCCACCATCTGGGTGCGCTCACCGGAGTCCAACACCTCGAACCACCGCGCCTCGCGCCCGTTCTGCCGGGGGAACACCCCGGAGACCGCCGTGCGGCCCTCCTCGGTCAGCGCGACGAACACCACCCGGCGGTCCTGGTCGTCCCGCGTGCGCTCCACGAGACCGGCGCGCTCCAGCGTGTTGATCAGGTTCGACATGGCCGACCGGGTGGTGCCGGAGAGGTCGGCCAGCCGGGCGGGCTGGGTCGGCCCCAGGATCCACAGCTTGAACATCAACCGGAACCCGGGCATGGTCCACCCCTGCTCCCGGTGCACCAGCGCCTCGTAGTCGGTGATCATCATGTACGCGAGGTGCAGCACGTTGTACGACAGGCCGAACGCCTCCGCGTCGCCGCCGTTCTCCGCGATCCGGTGCCGCGCGAACCGTTCGTAATCCTGCTCCGTCGCCACGTCCTCGGCGAGAGGGACCTCGTGCTCTGCCACCTGCGCATCCTCGCAGGGCGACCCGGTCCGTGGAACGCGAATGGGGCACACTTACCGACGTGCTGGCGACGAAGCGGTTCGGCATCACGGCGGCGCTGGTGCTCGCTGTGGCCACCGCCGCGTCCGTGGCGGCCAGCTTCGACGTGGTCACCGGCGACGCGGCGGTCGCGCTGGACGACCTGGCGCAGCTCGCCACCGGCCTGTTCGCCACCGCCGCGTGCTGGTGGACCGCGCGCGGGGCCCGGGGCCCGGACCGGGTGTGGCGGGTGGTCATGGGCTTCGGGATGCTGGGCTGGTCGGTCGGCCAGTCGCTGTGGACGTGGTACCAGCTGGTCGAGCAGCGCGCGGTGCCGTCACCGTCCCCGGCGGACGCCGGCTACCTGAGCATCGTGCCGTTCGCCTTCGTCGCGCTGCTGGTCATCGGCAGCCACCGGCGCTCGGAGAACCCGGACGCGCTGCTGGACCGCAGGTCGCGCAGCGCCCGGCTGGTGCTGCTGCTGGACGGCCTGATCGTGGTCGGCTCGCTGTTCCTGCTCACCTGGACGACGTCGCTGGGCGGCCTGGTGGCGGTGGGCAACCCGAGCACGGCGGCGTTCCTGGTGGCCATCGCCTACCCGCTGACGGACCTGGTCCTGCTGGTCATCGTGGTGGTGCTCAGCGCGGACCGGAAGGTCGTGCTGCGCCCGCAGCTGCGCCTGCTCGGCCTGGGCCTGGTGGGGCTGGCGGCCTCGGACAGCGCGTTCGCGTACCTGGTCAGCGTGCAGGCCCCGGAGGTGCCGCCGCTGGCCAACGCGGGTTTCGTGCTCGGCCCGGCGCTGATCGCGCTCGCGGCCCTGGCCCCGCCCGCGCAGCACACCGCCCCCGGCCGGACCGCCGTGCGCCGGCAGTGGGCCCACCTGCTCATGCCGTACGTGCCGCTGCTGGTCAGCAGCGTGCTGGTGCTGCGCCGGACGGTCATCGGCGACCTGGCGCCGCTGGACGGCGTGGAGATCGCGTGCGGCTTCACGGTGTTCGTGGCGGTGATCCTCCGCCAGCTGACGACCATCGTCGACAACACCAGGCTGGCCGCCCTGCTGCGGGAATCCGAACAGACGCTCGCGCACCAGGCGCACCACGACCCGTTGACGGGACTGGCCAACCGGGCGTTGTTCGAGAACCGCCTCGACAGCGCGATGGCCGCCCACCACGAGGACGGCACGCCTTTCGGCCTGCTGTTCGTGGATTTGGACGACTTCAAATCGGTCAACGACCGGTCCGGGCACGCCCGGGGCGACGCGGTGCTGGAACAGGTGGCTCATCGCCTGCGGGCGTGCATACGGGACACCGACGTCGTCGCGCGCCTGGGCGGGGACGAATTCGGCGTCCTGGTGAAAGGCGTGGAAGAACCGGAGAAGGTGGCTTTCCGCATCCTCGACGCGCTGGGCGAGGACATCAGCGCGAGCGTGGGCGTGGTGGTGTGCGCGGACCCCGACCCCGAGGACACCGCCCAGTCGGTCCTGAAACGAGCCGACAAGGCGATGTACGAGGCGAAGCGGGACGGCGGCCGGGGCCTGGTGATACACCGCTGAGCCGCCGGCCGGGGTGCTGCGCGACGCGTCCGGTGATTTCCCGTGGTTCTCCGGCGGCACGTCCGGCGATTTTCGTCTTCGAGCCGGCCGGAACGGTCGGCGGCGGTCTCAGCGCCGGGGCACGAAAGCGTAGACGCTGGCCGGTGAGCCCGACCCGCGCCGGTTCACCGTGCCCCCGACCATCACGTACGCGCCGGTTTCCGGCAGCTTCCCGAGGTTGGCCAGGATCTCCAGGCTGATCCGGTGCTCCCGGTAGAGCAGCTTGGACACCGAATAGGAGGTGTCCAACGCCGATTCGGGGCTGAAGGTGTCGGTGCCGAGCGCGCCGCGACGCCCGAGCCGGCCGGTGCGGACCAGCCACCGCACGGCGTCCAGGGAGAACCCGGGCTGGTGCATCCGGCCGGCGGAGTCGTAGTTGAAGAAGGCGGGGGTCCCCCACCGGTCCTCCCACCCGGTCCACAGCACCACGGCGGCCTCCTGCGGGATCCGCCCGTGCCGCCGCTCCCACCGCTGGAGGTCGGCGACGCTCACCTCGTAGTCGGCGTCCCGCCGCGCCTGCTCCCGCACGTCGATCTTCACCGCCGGGAGGAACAGGTCCTCCGCGTCCAACTCGTCCGCGTACGGCTGGTCCTCGTTGAAGTGCGCCGGCGCACCCCAGTGCGTCCCGGTGTGCTCGCCCTGCCGCACGTACTGGAGGTAGAACCCGTCGTCGGGCACGGTGGTCACCGTCTCCAGGGTGAACTCAGGGTCGCCCGGGTAGACGTTGGTCCGCGCCGGGTCGTTGACGTGCGCGAGGTTCACCAACCGGTAGCCCCGCAACGGCGACACCGGTTCCCCGGCCTGCGCGGCACCCGCTCCGGCAACCATGCCGCCCACTGTAGAAAAAACCCCCGCGAGCATCGACCGCCTGCGCACCGTCGGCCACTCCTCCGTCTAGCTGTCACCCGATCCGGGCAACCATAACCGCCGGCCGATCACAGAACGACGGTCCGACCGGCGACGGTCCTCGGGCGGGGGTCGACGACCACCCTGCGAGACGCCTTCGGGGGCCGGCCCTCTCTCGCCGTGCCCGCCCCGCATCGGCGGGCACTCGCCGCCTCGGGCCGGGCCGTGATGGGAGGCCGGGGTCAGGTGCTCAGGGGCAAGGGTTTGCGCAGGGTCCGGGGAAGCGGTTGGGCCGGAGACGGGTCGGGCCGGGGACGGGGTTGGGTCAGAGGTCGGAGGCCCAGGAGCGCGGCCGGGGCCGGGGGCTCGTGGGGCGCGCGGTCGGGGCGCGCGGCCGGGGCGCGCGGCCGGGGCGCGCGGCCG